>NZ_BCPV01000040.1 GCF_001544135.1 Geobacillus zalihae NBRC 101842
CTTTGCCCGCTTTCATTTTTTGCGCCCGCTTGTCATTTATGTGCAGTTTGCGCTGGCGCTGAAAATCGTATGGCAATACAGCGAAAAAGGAGAAAAGTGGGCGAAGCGGCTGCTAGCGGCCCAAGTGATCTTGGTGTTTTTGATTAACGAAGAAATCGTCTTCCGCTACGAGCCGACGGTAAAACAATTTTACGCGGAAAAACAGTTCCAAGAAATCAAGCAATACATCGGGCTCCCGGTGTCCGACTACCGCGTCGTCAGCATCGGCATTCACCCCGCCATCGCGCAATACAACGGGTTTTATACGCTCGATACGTACAACAACTTTTATCCGCTGTCATATAAATACGAGTTCCGCAAAATCATTGAACGTGAACTGGAAAAAAGCAAAACGATCCGCACATATTTTGACGAATGGGGCGGGCGCTGCTATATTTTTACAGCGGAACTTGGAAAACGGTACATGTTCACGAAACACTCGAAAAAGCGGCTGAAGAACTTGCTGCTGAATACAGAACAGTTGAAAAAAATGGGCGGCCGCTACGTTTTCTCGGCCGTTCCGATCGATAACGCGGCGGAAAACGGCCTCACGCTTGAGAAAAGATTTACGTCCGATGAGTCGGCGTGGACGATTTACTTGTACAAGGTGAAATAGAAACAGCGGCTCCCTTTTGAAAGGGGGAACCGCTGTTTTCTTGATTTAGCGCTCATTCAACTGCGCAAGCTGCCGGTCGTGCCACCTTGAGAGCAGCCATAGGGCAATCAGTGTCCCAATCAATGTGCATACCATATCCCATTGGGTGTCCCAAATATCGCCTTGCGTGCCCAAAAAATCTTTCGATGCCTTTCCTCCTTGGAACAGCGAGATTCGTCTATGGTCATTATTCGGAAAAACGCTGATTTTATACAAATCATTTTTTCGAGCGCTTGATGAAAACGTCGGAGTTTCAGCGGTTATAGGAAGCAGGGGAGAAGGACTGTGGAAGCGGCGATACGAAGCAACAGGAAAAGTGGCGTTTGTCCCCCTCGGGTAGGGAAACATTCCTAATTTTCAACGAGGATGCGAATGTATATTCGCATTTGTTTGATTTGATGGTATAATGAAACATGCACAGCCATATGCAGGGTGGGCAGTGGCCACTCCCTGAACGAAAGGGGGTGGTGCTGATGATGTCGATTGCCGACGCGCTGACGCTCATGATTGCGTTTGCGTCACTCATCGTCGCGGTGATCGCCGTATCCAAAGACAAAAAGTAACCCACCCTGCTAGGCCGAGGCGAGGGTAGGTTACGATGCCCGAGGCTTGGGCCACTGCACTTCTTGCAGCGGCTGTGTATGGACAGGGCATTGGTGGCCGCCAATGCCCTGCTTTATTATACGTTCCTTCTTCCTTTATTATACGCGTATAAAGAAGGGGATGACAAGAATTTTCGAGAAAGGGACAGTGAAGATCGAAAAAAATGAAAAAGAGGGTTGACTCTTTCGTTTTTTTATAGTAAATTTTACATTGTCGTTCCGATTCTGAAGGAACGACAATAAAAAATCCTTGACAAACTGTTTTATTGTTTTATAATAAATATCGTCGCCATTGCCTAGTGGTGATAGCGGAGGGGAAACACCCGTTCCCATCCCGAACACGGAAGTTAAGCCCTCCAGCGCCGATGGTAGTTGGGGCCAGCGCCCCTGCAAGAGTAGGTCGCTGCTAGGCAAACAACGTGGAGTATTAGCTCAGCGGGAGAGCACCACGTTGACAGCGTGGGGGTCACTGGTTCGATCCCAGTATACTCCACCATGATGGGGCGTTAGTTCAGGGGGAGAACGCTTCGCTGGCAGCGAAGAGGTCAGGGGTTCAAATCCCCTACGCTCCACTTCTACGCGGTCGTGGCGGAATGGCAGACGCGCTAGGTTGAGGGCCTAGTGGGGGCAACCCCGTGGAGGTTCAAGTCCTCTCGACCGCATCGCTCCAAACAGTTATGGAGGAGTACCCAAGTCTGGCTGAAGGGGTCGGTTTCGAAAACCGATAGGGGTGTCACAGCCCGCGGGGGTTCGAATCCCTCCTCCTCCGCCATAAAGCTGTCATTTGTACTGACGTTTCTATT
>NZ_BCPV01000041.1 GCF_001544135.1 Geobacillus zalihae NBRC 101842
CAACTGAATCGTAATCAGTAGGTTGCGGGTTCGAGTCCTGCAGTCGGCATTTTTTATTTATGGAGGGGTAGCGAAGTGGCTAAACGCGGCGGACTGTAAATCCGCTCCCTTTGGGTTCGGCGGTTCGAATCCGTCCCCCTCCATTCATAAACGGGCCTATAGCTCAGCTGGTCAGAGCGCACGCCTGATAAGCGTGAGGTCGGTGGTTCAAGTCCACTTAGGCCCATTTTTTATGACAGATGGCAAGAGCAATTCTTGCCATCTTTTTTTATGCCATCGCTAACGGAGCGATAGGCCCGTTTATGCGGGCGGGAATCGGGCAAAATAAGCGGCGGGGAACGGCATGTTTTTGCGGAAGGAGGGAAGAGGATGGCTGAAGCTACCTTTTATATCGATGGGGCGACGTCGCCGCAGCCCATTGCGCGCATTGAACATCTTCTTAGTGGGCTCGACGGCGTGGAGCGCTCGCTCGTCGACACGGAAGATGGGGAAGTGAAGGTTCAATTTGATGAAAAAAAGATTTCGAAGGAACGCATCGTCTTGACGTTGCAGCAGCACGGATTCCGCTTTCAGTAGCAAATTGGCGGCTGTTGTCGACAGTGTAAGGGTGTCCGATTGGGACACCCTTTTTTCTTAGCCACGGCCTGCCGCTGATCATTTCAAACCGGGAAGCCTTTCATTTCCCATTGTAAGCGCCGGCGGGATCGCTCCGTTAATGGACGTACTTTCCGTAATCTGGGACAGCGATGCGGTCAAAATCACAAGCGAGCTTCGTCAGCCCATCGCGCAACTCGTCTCCCGCTACTGGGGCGCCGTGTCCCGTGACAGCGACCGATGGGAAGAGGGCGGCCAATTTGCGCACCGATTCGCGGGCGGCCGTCCAGTCGATCGTATAGTAGCGCGGCGGGCCGGTAATTTCGGTTTGCTGGGTCAATACTTTGTACAGTGAGTCTTGGCGGACCGTGACAAACGCATCGCCAGCGATCAAGGCCGCATCGCGCGGACGGAACAAGGAGATGTGGCCCGGTGTGTGCCCGGGGGTGTGCAGCCAGCGGAACTCCGGCAAATGCGGGACAGTGCCGTCCTCAGGTAGAGGTTGGACGCGGCTGCCAAGCTGGATCGGTTCGTTTGGGAAAAACGGCGAGATTTTGGCGAGAAGTCCGCCTTCAACGGACGCGTCCGGTTCGGGATAACGCGCTTTGCCGGTTAAATACGGCAGTTCGTCTTTGTGGGCGTACACCGGCACATTCCATTCCCGGACGAGTTCAATTAAGGCTCCGACGTGGTCAAAGTGGCCGTGGGTTAAAATAATGGCTTGCGGGCGGCTGCCGCTGCCAAAGCGGTCTTCAACAGCGGAAATAATATCGTCCGCTGACCCCGGCATTCCCGCATCGATCAAGACGAATGCGCCGTCGCCAGGGCGGCCGACGAGGCAAATGTTGACGATTTGGATCGTATGGCAGTACAAATCGGGCAGCACGCTGACGCCGACGCCGCTTGCCAAAGACGTCGCGGGAATAACATGATAGTCTTCTCCGTAATGCAACGGTTCATCAGCCATTAAAATCCCCCTCCTTTGCATCGTTGTCCAACGATAGCATGCCGCATCGACCTGTCTCCTATACAAAAGAGCTGCCGTCTAGCTCGACATGGATCGCCAAAGAATGGTACAATAAGGAAAATACAATGGCACAAGGAGGCTGCAAACGAATGAGCATTTTGAAAAAAGGATTGGCATTCGGGCTGGGATTGGCGATTGCAAGCAAAGAACAAGTGGAAAAGATCATTGACGAGCTTGTCAAAAAAGGCGAATTGTCGCTTGACGAATCGAAGGAAGTGATCGATCAATGGAAGCAGCAGACCGAAGCGCGGAAAACGGAAGTGCAGCGGCTTGTACGCGAGCAAATCAAGCAGGTGATCGACAAGCTTGAATTGGCAACAAAAGAAGACGTGCGGCAGCTTGAAGAGCGAATCCGCCGTCTGGAGGAAAAAGAACAAAGCGGGCAGTAAACCGATGCGGCCTGTCCGCTCGCTTTTTGCCGCCTTAGGAGAGATGTCCCGATGATCGGAAAACGGATGCGCCATATCGGAAGGTATCACGAAATCGCCGTCTCCTTGCTTCGGCACGGATTCGGGATGATCGTCGATGAGCTCGGCTTTTCGTCTTTTCTTTCTTTGCCGCCGCGATGGAGAGCGGAGCAAGGGAAAAAGGAAGGAAAAACGGTTGGGGAGCGGCTCCGCCTTGTGCTCGAGGAGCTCGGCCCGACGTTCGTGAAGCTCGGGCAAATTGCCAGCACACGGCCGGATTTGATTCCCGCTCCGATCATCAGCGAGCTCGAAAAACTGCAAGACCAAGTTCCGCCGTTTCCGTTTGCCGACGTTCGCCGGAGGGTGGAAACAGAACTTGGGGGCTCGCTTGAAACCTTGTTTCGTTCATTTGACGAAACGCCGCTCGCTGCCGCTTCGCTCGGACAAGTGCACCGGGCGGTTCTTCCTTCCGGACAAGCCGTGGCGGTGAAAGTGCAGCGTCCGCACATCGCTGCGCGGGTGGAGACGGATCTGGAAATTTTGCAAGATTTGGCCGTGCTGGCGGAACGTCGTCTCGATTGGGCGGCAACCTACCAATTGTCTGAAATTGTCGATGAACTGGCGCGTTCATTACGGCAGGAGCTGGATTATACCGTCGAGGCGCGCCATGCGGAACGGTTTGCACAGCAGTTTGCCGACGATTCGTCGGTGTATGTCCCGAAGGTGTTTTGGGATTATACGACGAAAACCGTGCTCACGATGGAATATGTCGAAGGAATGAAACTTGGGGAGCTCGAGCGGCTGAAAGCGAACGGCCACTCCTTAAAAACGATCGCCGAGCGTTTGGCTGAAGCAACCTTTAAACAAATGTTTGAGCATGGATTTTTTCATGGCGACCCTCATCCTGGCAATGTATTTGTTCTTGACGATGGAACGCTTTCCTTCATTGACTTTGGCTTGATGGGCCGCCTTCGCCCCCATGTCAAACATCATCTTTCTTCACTCATCATCGCCTTAATGCGGCAAAACACGGATGGGGTGTTGGGTGCGATCTACGGCTTAGGGATTGTTCCTGACGGAGTCGATGAAGGAAAATTGCGCGATGATCTTGACGAGCTGCGGGAGAAATACTACGGCGTCCCGCTCGGTGAGATCAGTCTTGGGGAAGCCGTCGAGGATTTGCTTTCGGTGGCATTTCGCCATGGCATTCGCATCCCAAGCGATTTGACGCTGTTAGGAAAAGCGCTGTTGACGGTCGAAGGGGTTGTGGAGACGCTTGACCCGCAGTTTCGCATCATGGACGTTGCCGAACCGTTTGGGAGAAAGCTGATGAAAGAGCGTCTTCGGCCTGATCGCGTGGCAGAAACAGCGTGGAAGCGGATTTTTGATTATGGTGAATGGCTGCTCCGACTGCCGGAGGGCGTAAAGGAATGGACGAAAATGATGCGGCATGGCAAGCTTCGATTGGAAATCACGGCTCCTGATTTGGAAGCGCTGCTAAAGAAGCTCGACCAGATGACGAACCGGCTGTCGTTTAGCATCGTTCTTCTTTCGCTGAGCATCGTCCTCGTCGGCCTGATGATCGCTTCATCATTGGGGCGTCCGTCGACGCTGCTGTGGAAGATTCCTGCTGTTGAAATCGGATTAGGCGCGTCCGCTTTTCTATTTGGTTGGCTGCTTTACTCGATTTTTCGTTCGGGAAAATTTTAGTGTTTGTTGCACAATGATTTCTTTTTTCGGAAATTCTTGAAAGTTTGATGCAGTCCGATCCATGGAAGGTGTCCCAAAAACACAGCGGGACACCTTTTCTTCATCAATAATTAAATTTGCACGAAGCACGTTTGTTAAGCCATGCTAGGCAGCCTGATGGAGTGGAAAGCCGGTGAGGGCGCCGGAATAAATTCTATGCTTTGGATTATACTAACAGTGCTGTCTGAGACAGCGTTTAGGGAGTGGGAAATGGGTTAGGGAGGATCGATGATGACGTTTTCTCTTCCTGTTGTTTGGACGGTGGAACTCTCAGCGGTCATGTTGAGTATAGCGGGAAGTTTTTGGATCGCCAAACGGCATATACGGAGATATGCGGTTTTGTATGCATTCAGTGCGGTGACAGGCATCGTTCTTTGCCTTGCGTTTGTCTATGCAGGCTTTTACTCCTTCCCTGTTAAGCTCGTTCCTTATACACCGATTCCGCTCGTTGAAATGGCAACCGTCATTCCGTTTTTCGTTTTGTTTGGAGTCAAGTACAGTCCGGAAAGCTGGGCATGGAAGTTGCCGTTTTACTTTGCGATGGTGCAGTTGATTATGTTGTTCGAGTTGGTTGCTCTTGTGTCGCCGCTCTCTCTGATTGATTATAAGAAGTGGGATGTATGGGATTCATACACCGCCTGGTGGCTGTATTTGCTTTTCTTTGAGTGGATGGGCGGAAAAATCGTCCCCCAAAAAGCGCGCTCCCCGCTTGCGGCTTCCTCGTTCCGCTACGGGCGATGGGGATGGATTGTCGTCCACCTCATTGCCATGACGACTGTTTTTTTAGCGGGCGTGTATGCGGGATGGGGACTGCGCATAAGCAGCTTGTAGCCAAAACTGAAGAGGGGCTGTTCTGAAAAGGGGCTAAAACATTTTCCGTCCCATAGAAGGATTTTTCTTTCTCGATCGCGAAACAAGTACTGCAAAACCAAAGAGGGAAGGAAGGAGAGAACCCGATGCCCATTGTCAACCCAAGCCGCGAAGAAATCGGCGACATTTTGCGCAAGGCGAAGCGGATTGCCGTTGTCGGCTTGTCCAACAATCCAGAGCGCGAGTCGTATATGGTGGCGAAGGCGATGAAAGACGCCGGATACGAAATCATTCCGGTTAACCCGATGATCGATGAATGGGAAGGCATTCCAGCGGTCGACAAACTGACGGATATCGAAGGGCATGTCGATATCGTCGATGTGTTTCGCCGTTCCGAACATTTGCCGGAGCTCGCCCGCGAGTTTGTGCAAATCGACGCGGACGTATTTTGGGCGCAGCTTGGCGTCGTCAATGAAGAAGCATACGCGTTTTTAAAAGAAAAAGGCTATACGGTGATTATGGATCGCTGCATTAAAGTAGAACATGCGCTTACAAAACGCCCGTAACAGGCGAAGCGCGTCATTGACGAAACGGCCATCTTCTCTAAGATGGTCCTTTCGTTTTTCAGGCGCTGTTGTCCGATTTTGTCAAGCGGTGTCAAAAGACAATGGACAGCTGGTCATTTTATGATACAATAAAACAGAAACAGATGTTCTTGTTTTGGCAGAAAGGGGTGGCCTTGTGGCAAAGCGAGCGGCATACGAATATAACGAAGATGCCATTCAAGTGTTAGAAGGACTTGAGGCGGTGAGGAAGCGGCCGGGGATGTACATTGGCAGCACCGACAGCCGCGGTTTGCATCATCTTGTTTATGAAATCGTCGACAACTCGGTCGATGAAGCGTTGGCCGGATATGGAAATTACATTTTGGTGCAAATACATAAAGACAACAGCATCACCGTCCTTGATGAAGGGCGCGGCATGCCGGTCGGGATGCATAAGCTTGGCAAGCCGACGCCGGAAGTCATTTTGACCGTGCTTCATGCCGGCGGCAAATTCGGCCAAGGCGGCTATAAAACGAGCGGCGGCCTGCACGGAGTCGGGGCGTCGGTTGTCAACGCCTTATCAGAATGGCTGGTCGTCACGATTCATCGCGACGGCTTCATTTACCGGCAGCGGTTTGAGCATGGAGGCAAACCGGTGACGACGCTAGAGAAAATCGGCACAACGAACAAAACCGGAACCATCATTCAATTTAAGCCGGACCCAACGATTTTCAGCACGACAGTCTTCGATTATGAAACATTGAGTGAACGGCTGCGCGAATCGGCGTTTTTGTTAAAAGGGCTGAAAATCGAACTCGTTGACGAACGGACCGGCATGCGCGAGGTGTTCCACTATGAAAACGGAATTGAAGCGTTTGTCGCCTATTTGAATGAGGAGAAAGATGTGCTCCACCCGGTCGTTTATTTTGCTGGCGAGCAAAACGGCATTGAAGTCGAGTTTGCGTTCCAGTTTCATGACGGTTATTCGGAAAACGTGCTGTCGTTTGTCAACAACGTGCGCACAAAAGACGGCGGCACGCATGAGGCGGGTGCGAAAACGGCGATGACGCGCGTTTTTAACGAATACGCCCGCCGTGTCGGTTTGCTCAAGGAAAAAGATAAAAATTTGGAAGGAACCGATATTCGCGAAGGATTGTCCGCGGTCGTTTCGGTGCGCATCCCAGAGCACTTGCTGCAGTTTGAAGGGCAGACGAAAGGAAAGCTCGGAACGAGCGAAGCGCGTTCGGCCGTCGATGCGGTGGTGTCCGAGCAGCTCATGTACTTTCTGCAAGAAAACCCGGACGTAAGCGCGATGCTCATTAAGAAAGCGATCCGGGCCTATCAGGCGCGTGAAGCGGCCCGCAAAGCGCGCGAAGAGGCGAGAAGCGGCAAAAAGCGGAAAGGGAAAGAGGCGCTCTTAAGCGGCAAGCTGACGCCGGCGCAAGGGCGCAATCCGCAAAAAAATGAGCTCTATCTCGTTGAAGGCGATTCGGCGGGCGGTTCGGCGAAACAAGGGCGCGACCGCCGCTTCCAGGCGGTGCTTCCGCTGCGCGGAAAAGTCATCAACACGGAAAAGGCGAAACTTGGCGATATTTTGAAAAACGAGGAAATCAATACGATCATCCACGCCATCGGCGGCGGCGTCGGGGCTGATTTTTCGCTCGATGATGTCAACTACGACAAAGTGATCATTATGACCGATGCCGACACGGACGGCGCCCATATTCAAGTGCTGCTTTTGACGTTTTTTTACCGCTACATGCGTCCGCTGATTGAAGCGGGAAAAGTGTACATCGCCTTGCCGCCGCTTTACAAAATCAGCAAAAAAAGCGGCAAAAACGAAATCGTCGAATATGCGTGGACGGACGAGCAGCTGAAAGAAATTACGAAAAAAATGGGCCGCGGCTATACGATTCAGCGCTATAAAGGGCTCGGCGAAATGAACGCCGATCAATTATGGGAAACGACGATGAACCCACAGACGCGTACGCTCATCCGCGTGCGCATTGAAGATGCGGCCCGCGCCGAACGGAGGGTGACGACGCTCATGGGCGACAAAGTCGAGCCGCGCCGCAAATGGATCGAAACGCACGTCGCCTTCGGGCTCGAAGAGGAACCGGGATGGATCGGCTGATGGCGGCGTGAAAAGGCGCCGCCTTTTTGGCGCTGATGTGTTAGGAAAGGAGAATGACGATGGCAGAACGATTGCTGGAAATGCCGTTAGAGGACGTGCTTGGCGACCGCTTTGGCCGCTACAGCAAATACATTATCCAAGACCGGGCGCTCCCGGATGCGCGCGACGGGCTGAAGCCCGTGCAGCGCCGCATTTTGTATGCGATGTACATGGATGGCAACACGGCTGATAAACCGTTTCGCAAGGCGGCGAAAACGGTTGGAAACGTGATCGGCAACTTTCATCCGCACGGCGACTCATCGGTGTATGAAGCGATGGTGCGGATGAGCCAAGAGTGGAAGCTGCGCAACGTGCTGGTGGAGATGCACGGCAACAACGGCAGCATCGACGGCGACCCGCCGGCGGCGATGCGCTACACGGAAGCGCGCCTGTCGGCGATTGCCGCCGAGTTGCTTCGCGATATTGACAAAGAAACGGTTCCGTTTGTGCCGAACTTTGACGATACGACCGATGAGCCGACCGTCTTGCCGGCGATGTTTCCGAATTTGTTGGTGAACGGCTCGACCGGGATTTCGGCCGGCTATGCGACCGATATTCCGCCGCATGCGCTTGGCGAGGTGATCGACGCCGTCTTGATGCGGATCGACCGGCCGGATTGCACTGTTGACGAGCTGATGACGGTTCTTCCTGGCCCCGATTTTCCGACCGGCGGCATCATCCAAGGGAAAGACGGCATCCGCAAGGCGTATGAGACCGGCCGCGGGAAAATCATCATCCGCGCCAAAGCCGCCATCGAGCAGGGAAAAGGTGGGAAAAAGCACATTGTCATCACGGAACTGCCGTATGAAGTGAACAAAGCGAATTTAGTGAAAAAAATTGACGAGCTTCGCCTCGACAAAAAGCTCGACGGCATTGCTGACGTCCGCGATGAAACGGACCGGAACGGGCTGTCGATCGTCATCGAGCTGAAAAAAGACGCCGATGCCGAGGCGATCCTTAACTATTTATACAAAAACACCGATTTGCAAGTGCCATACAGCTTCAACATGGTGGCGATCCATGAACGCCGGCCGAAGCTGATGAGTTTGCCGGAGCTGTTGGATGCCTACATCGCCCACCGGAAAGAGGTCGTCACCAACCGCTCGCATTTTGAGCTGAAAAAAGCGAATGAGCGGAAGCACATCGTCGACGGCTTGATTCGGGCGCTTTCCATTTTGGATGAGGTGATTGCGACGATTCGTGCTTCAAGCGACAAGCGCGACGCCAAAGAACGGCTGATGGCTCATTACGGATTCACCGAAGCGCAGGCCGAGGCGATCGTGACGCTCCAGCTGTATCGGTTGACGAACACCGACATCACGGCGCTGCGTCAAGAAGCGGAAGAACTGGATCAAGCGATTGCGGAACTTACGGGGATTCTCGCAGATGAAAAGAAGCTGCTTGGCGTCATCAAAAAAGAGCTGAAGGCGATGAAAAAGCAATATGCCGATGAGCGGCGGACGGTGATTGAAGAGGAGATTGAAGAGCTGAAAGTGAAGGTGGAGGCGCTCATTCCGGCGGAAGACGTGATCGTCACCGTGACAAAAGAAGGATATGTGAAGAGGACGAGCTATCGTTCATACAGCGCCTCAAACGGTCAAGACATGGGCATGAAGGAAACGGATCGGCTGCTCGCCCAGCTCGAGATGAATACGACCGATGTGCTCTTGCTTTTCACCCGCCGCGGTTATTATTTATACTGCCCGGTGCATACGCTCCCTGATATCCGTTGGAAAGAGGTCGGCCAGCACATTTCCCATCTCATTCCGCTTGAACGCGACGATGAACTCGTCGCCGCTGTTCCAGTCTCTTCCTTTGACACCGGGGAGCAGCTCATCTTTGTGACGAAACAAGGGCTCGTAAAGCGAACGGAGCTCGCTCAATACCAAGTGCAGCGCTACACCCGCCCGCTTGTGGCCGTCAATGTGAAAGAGGATGATGACGTCATCGCCGTCTACGCGACGGATGGATGCGGCCATCTTTGGCTTGCGACGCATGATGGACATGCGCTCTTGTTTGCCGAGGAGGAGATCAGCCTTGTTGGCGTGCGCGCGGCTGGCGTGAAAGGGATTCAATTGAAGGAAGGGGACTTTGTCGCCGCTGCGTGCCCCGTTCGCCTAGAAAAGGGGGGCTCGTTCGTCGTCGTGACGCAGCGCGGAGCGGTGAAAAAAGTGGCGATGAGCGAGTTTGAGCCGTCCTCACGAGCGAAGCGCGGCGTTGTGATCGTACGTGAAGTGAAATCCAACCCGCACCGAGTTGTCGGCGCCGTCTTTGTCAGCAACGATGAGGAAATGGTCGGATTGCGGACGGAAAAAGGGGTGGTCGAGACGATCGAAGCCGCTTCCCTTCGTCTCTCCGACCGCTACAGCACGGGTTCGTTTGTCGTTGACACTGACGAAGCCGGGATGGTGGTGGATGTCTGGAAAGAACCGACGAAGCTGCTTGGAAAAGGGGAGGAAGGATGAGGTTTAAGCGTCAAGAACCGTTCCGGTATCAGTTTGGCCGGCCGCTCCCGGCTGAACTGCGCACAGCCGATGGTGAGCGCAGCGTCTACATTCACGATCTAAGTCCGCACGGGATGAAAATCGAAACGGAAGGCCGCCTTCCCTTTTCAACAGGGGGAACGCTGGTTGACATCTCGTTTTGGCTAAACGCTGCCCCCTTTACGCTGCGGGGGCAGCTTGTCTGGGAAAGACCGTTTGTCCACGCCTACTATTATGGCGTCCGCCTCCATGTCACCAAACAAGAAGAAGCGCACTTGATCGAAGCCATCAAACGACATGCGGCCGAGAGCCGCCGAATATGACGCAAAAAGGGGCCCGAGTTTTGGCGGGGCCCTTTTTTGATTTTTGACGGAGGTATGGCGCATCCAAAACGGGTGCCCTTGTCACATGGATGCCAAAATCGTCTTCACCAAAACTTCCACCATTTATTTGCCCGTGTTCGAGCAGCGCTGGTGCTGGCAGCGGTTTGCCGAAACGACAACACGAGCTCGCGAAACGCTTTTTCCCGTTCTAAAATGCGCAGTTCGAGCTGTTTTCGCTCCTCTTCCTGCCTTGCCTTTTCCTCGTGACAGAACGCGACGACCGTTTCCAAATGTTCATGCAGCTGTTCCGTTTTTTGCTGCCATGCGTCCTCGTAATCGCGGAGTGAACGGCGCACCGTTTCGGCAGCTGCCGTCGTTTGCTCCTCGATGTAGTCAAGGCGGCCTTTCACCTCATCCATCGCTTGCCGGACCGTGGCTGTCGTTTCCTGTTTCAAGGCGTCGACGATATCGTCTTTTAAGCGGGCCGCCAACTGCTCGGCTATGTATGGCATCCCTTGATGCAGCAGGCGGGGCACATCGATGATTTCCCCTTCCATGACGGCTGTTTCCACTTGAGCGGCTGTCTCGTTGGCTCGCTCTGCCGGTTGTCCGTCCATTTGCCTGATCATTTCAGCCACTTCGCGCGGATGGCGGCCGTCCTCAAGCCAAGTGCGGATATGGCGAAACCGGTCGATCAGCTCGTCGGTGTACATGCGTGCCCCCTCGGTTGTGCGTGGGACGGCAATCGATCCGGCGAACTGCTTTTCCCATTGTTTCAAATCGCGGGCGGTGACCCCGATTTTTTTCGCTGCTTCGCGGAGTGTATAGGTTTTCATCGCATTCCCTCATCCTTTCTCGTCTTTTGGCATTGATTTGCGTTATGTTTTATTTTCCTACTTGGTCGTTGATTTTCCTGCCGCTTGACAAAACATAACAAAAGAAGTGGAAGTTAGCAAAAAAAAACAACAACTATTGTCGAAAAATGAAGGCGGTCATCGAAAGATGTTGACAAACTTGTATATACAAGATAAAATGAGTTCAGGTTGTATATACAAGTTTGTTTGCAACCGGTTGCTGAAAGCGATTTAACGCTATAGCGGTCGTTAAGGAAAGAAAAGGGAGGCGTTCATCATGGGGGCATACCAACAAGCAGCCGCGCAAATCGTTGAAGCCATCGGCGGCAAAGAAAACATCGTCGCCGCCACGCATTGTGTGACCCGGCTTCGGTTTGCGCTCAAAGAGGAAGGAAAAGTCAATAAGGAAGCGCTTGAGCGCATCGATGTCGTCAAAGGGTCGTTTTCCGCAAACGGCCAGTTTCAAGTCGTCATCGGCCAAGGGCTTGTCGATAAAGTGTATGACGACCTCATCGAGCTGACGGGCATCGGCCGGGCGACAAAGCAGGAGATGAAAGACGCTGCGGAAGCGAAGCTCAATCCGCTGCAACGCGCGATTAAGACGCTGGCTGATATTTTCATTCCCATCTTGCCGGCGATCGTGACGGCCGGTTTGTTAATGGGGATTAACAACGTCTTGACAGGCCCAGGCATTTTTTACGAAGGGAAATCGTTTGTCGAGGTGCACAAAGAATGGGCCGATTTGGCGAACATGATCAACTTGATCGCCAATACGGCGTTCGTCTTCCTGCCCGGTTTGATCGGCTGGTCAGCAGTGACGAAATTCGGCGGCAGCCCGCTCTTAGGGATTGTCCTTGGTTTGATGCTCGTCCACCCAGATTTGCTCAACGCTTGGGGCTGGGGAGCGGCGAAAGAAAAAGGAGAGATTCCGGTTTGGAACTTGTTCGGCTTTGAAGTGCAAAAAGTCGGCTACCAAGGGCAAGTGCTGCCGGTGTTGGTGGCTTCCTACGTGCTGGCGAAGCTTGAGCTGTTTTTGCGCAAGCGCATTCCGGATGCGTTTCAGCTGTTGCTTGTCGCGCCGCTTGCGTTGCTCATTACGGGCTTTTTGGCGTTCATCGCTATTGGGCCGGTCACATTTGCGATCGGCAATGCCATTACCCACTTGTTTGTCACGATTTTTGACACGGTTCCGGCTCTTGGAGGATTGTTGTATGGAGCGCTGTATGCGCCGCTTGTCGTCACCGGGATGCACCATACGTTCTTGCCGGTTGACTTGCAGCTGATTGCCAATACCGGCGGCACATTCTTATGGCCGATTTTGGTCATGTCCAACATCGCCCAAGGTTCGGCAGCGTTGGCGATGATGTTTGTCGCGAAGGAGGAAAAGCTGCGCGGTTTGTCGTTTACGTCGGCTGTTTCCGCGTATTTAGGCATCACAGAACCGGCGATGTTCGGGGTCAACTTGCGCTTTCGTTTCCCGTTTATCGCAGCGATGACCGGAGCGGCGATCGCCGGCATGTTTATTACGCTCAATAAAGTCATCGCTCCGTCGATCGGTGTCGGCGGCCTGCCGGGTTTCTTGTCGATCGTACCGCAAAAGTGGACGCCGTTCTTTATCGGCATGGCGATCGCGATTGTGGTGCCGTTTGCGCTGACGTTTGTCTTTGGGAAAGTGCGTAAAGCCGCCCGCTCATGATTGCCGTGTGTTGACGCAAGAGAACGATGTGCGAAATCATCCATTTACCACCATACCATTGGCCGCCGATGCCAATGGTATGTTTTTATCCTGACGAACGAGGTGAAGAGAGATGCGAGCAACCCCTTGGTGGAAAAAAGCGGTCGTTTATCAAATTTATCCGAAAAGCTTCTACGACACGAATGGAGACGGCATCGGCGATTTGCCGGGCGTGATCGAGAAGCTCGATTATCTACAAGAACTGGGCGTCGATGTCATTTGGCTGACGCCGATCTACGCGTCGCCGCAGCGCGACAACGGTTATGACATCAGCGATTATTTCCGCATCCATCACGAATACGGAACGATGGACGATTTTGACCGTCTGCTTCACGAAGTGCATGCGCGCGGCATGAAGCTGGTGATGGACATGGTCGTCAACCATACCTCAACCGACCATGAATGGTTCAAGCAGGCGCGCTCCTCGAAAACGAACCCATGCCGCTCGTTTTACATTTGGCGCGACCCGAAGCCGGACGGCGGAGCGCCGAACAACTGGCAATCGAAATTCGGCGGCTCGGCGTGGGAATACGACGAACAAACCGGCCAATATTACTTGCATTTGTTCGATGTGACACAAGCGGACTTGAACTGGGAAAACGAAGAGCTGCGCCGCCGCATTTATGACATGATGCATTTTTGGCTCCAAAAAGGAGTGGACGGCTTTCGGCTTGACGTCATCAACTTGTTGTCAAAAGATCAGCGCTTCCCGGATGACGACGGTTCAGTGCCGCCGGGGGACGGGCGCCGCTTTTATACGGACGGACCGCGCATTCATGAGTTTTTGCAGGAAATGAATCGAGAGGTGTTTTCAAAATACGACATCATGACAGTGGGGGAAATGTCGTCGACGACGATCGATCATTGCATCCGCTACACGAACCCGGAAAACCACGAGCTCAATATGACGTTTAACTTCCATCACTTGAAGGTCGATTACCCGAATGGGGAAAAATGGGCGGTCTCCCCGTTTGACTTTCTAGCTTTAAAACGCATTTTGTCCGAATGGCAAGTCCGGATGTATGAAGGTGGGGGCTGGAATGCGCTCTTTTGGTGCAACCACGATCAGCCGCGCATCGTGTCGCGCTATGGCGATGACGGGACGTATTGGAAAGAATCAGCCAAAATGTTGGCGACGACGATCCATTTAATGCAAGGGACACCATACATTTACCAAGGCGAAGAAATCGGCATGACCGACCCGAAATTCACCGATATTCGCGACTACCGCGACGTTGAGTCGCTCAACATGTACCGGATTTTGCGAGAACAAGGCAAAAGCGAGCAAGAAGTGATGGAAATTTTGCAGCGAAAATCGCGCGACAATTCCCGCACGCCGATGCAATGGGACGACAGCCCGCATGCCGGTTTCACGTCTGGGACGCCGTGGATTCGCGTCGCCGACAACTACCGGCGCATTAACGTGAAACAGGCGCTCGCCGACCGCGACTCGATTTTCTACCATTATAAGCGGCTGATTGAGCTGCGCAAACAGTATGATCTCATTACGACCGGGCGCTATGAGCTGTTGCTTGCGGACGATCCGCATATTTTCGCCTATATGCGTCATGGCGATGGAGAAAAGCTGCTTGTTGTCAACAATTTTTATCCAGTCGAAACGACGTTCACGCTGCCGAAAGAAGCGGGAGCCGATGGCTATACGGGAGAACTGCTGCTTGCCAATTATTCGGACGCGCCGGCCGATTTTCGCCGCATGCAACTGCGCCCATACGAATCGGTTGTTTATCTTTTGCGCCGGCCGTGATACAATACAAGCGGTGATTCTTATGCATGAAAACAAATATTTAACCATTTACCATGACCTCATTTCCCGCATCCGCCGCGGAGAATGGAAGGCGTACGACAAGCTGCCATCGGAACACGAGCTGGCCGCCCGATATGAGACATCGCGCGAGACGATTCGCAAAGCGCTCCATTTGTTGTCCGAGCACGGCTATATTCAAAAAATGAAAGGAAAAGGATCTATCGTCCTTGACGTCGGCAAATATGACTTTCCCGTATCCGGATTGGTCAGCTTTAAAGAACTGGCGCAGACGATGAAGCAGCCGGTGCGGACGATCGTGCATGAACTGGCGATCATCAAGCCGGATCGCGAGCTCAGGCAGCATCTGCGCGCCTCAAGCAAAGACGAAGTCTGGAAAGTCGTGCGCGTCCGTGAAATCGGCGGAGAGCGGATTATTTTGGATAAAGACTTTTTTCTGAAAAAGCATGTGCCGCTATTGACGAAAGAGATTTGTGAAGACTCGATCTATGAATACTTGGAAACGAAGCTGCATTTGCCGATCAGCTTTGCGAAAAAAGAAATATCGGTCGACGAAGCGACGGACGAAGACCGGCGCTATTTGGATTTGCATGGCGATGACCGCGTCGTTGTCGTCAAAAACTACGTGTATTTAAGCGATGCTGCATTGTTTCAATACACGGAATCGCGTCACCGGCTCGACAAGTTCCGATTTGTCGATTTTGCGCGCCGGAAATGACAACGCCTTCTGTGCCCCAGGTTGTTTGGGAGCCAGCCCGGGGCGGATGAAAGTGTGGGCCACGCTGCAAACTGCAGCGCGGCTTTTTTTGTTTGCGCGGGCAACATAAATTTTATAAGTAAAACTATGTTCTAAATCATCAATGAAAATCATAAAAAAACTACATCATGGCTATCCTTCTTGGTAACAACATCATCGCAAAGGAGGCGCCGACGTGGAAGGAACATGGTGGTCGCTGTTGCCTTTTCTGCTCATCATTCCGTTGGCGGTATGGCTGAAAGAAATTTTGCCCGGCCTCGTGGCCGGATTGCTCGTCGGAGCGTTTTGCCTTGAGTGGTCGGCTGTCGGCGCGATTGAGCGCGCTGTTTCCGCTGTTCTTCACGCCCTGACCGATCCGGAGCATATGAAGGTGGCCGCGTTTTTGTATTTGTTCGGTTCGCTTGTCGGCATGATGCAAATTACCGGTGGGATCAAAGGGTTTGTCGAGAGACTTTCCGGCCGCATCCGCTCGAAGCGGGGGATTTTGTTGTTCGTTTGGCTGACGGTGCCGGTGACGTTTTTTATGCCGATGTTTCGCATTATGCTCCTTGGACCAGTGATGAAAGCGGTCCTTCGCCAGTTTCGCATCGACCGCCGCCGCATGGCGTACATGATCGACGTCTCGACCGAGCCGATCATCGTGCTTTTGCCAGCGGCGACAGCGTTCGTCGGCTTTATGACTTCTGTTGTCGCCGCGGCGCTTGAGCAAAACGACATTCACGAATCGCCGTATGACGTGTTTTTGCGCAGCCTGCCGTACAACTTGTTTGCGATTGTCGCTCTGGCCGTCGGGGTGTTGACGACGATGTTGAACATCCGGATCGGCAAACCGCGGGCGAAAAAAGGAGAAGGGGAAACGAATACACTGCACGGGCTCGGATTGCGCAAGGAGCTGGCGCTGATCAACGGGGAGCCGTTGCACTTGTTTGTCCCGCTGGCGCTGTTAATCGCGCTGACGTTTGCCTTTTTCGTGTACGACGGGAGGAAACGCGGGGCAGAGAATTGGTGGGAGGCGTTTTCCGCGGCCGATGCGACATGGGCGATGCTGTTGGCGTTGTTTGTGACCATCCTTTTGTCGATGGCGTTTTATTTATGGCGCCGACAATCACTTTCAGAGCTGACGTACCATTTTTTTGCTGGGGGTAACGAAATGATGGCGCCGATCGGCATGCTCGTTCTCGTATGGGCGGTCTCGGCGGTGGCAGGGGAACTCGGATTTGCGGAGTACGTGTCGTCGACGTTCGGCACATGGCTGCCGGGGGCATTCGTGCCAGCGGCCGTGTTTTTGGTCGGATCGTTTTTATCATACTTTATCGGTTCTTCATGGGGAACGTGGGGCATTTTGATGCCGCTTGGCGTCACGCTTTCCCATGCGACCGGGGCGCCGCTCGAGGTGACAGTCGGCGCTGTGTTTGCGAGCGGGACGTTTGGCGCCTTTGCTTCGCCGCTTGGCGATACGACGATTACAACCGCAGCCATTATGGATATGGACTTGATGAGCTATGCGAAATATAAACTGCGCATCTCTCTCCTTTGCGCCGGCGTGTCGCTCGTTGGATACGTTCTTTTGCCGCTTTGGGCCGGTTGACCGCAGACGCCCCGTCTGCCCTCGCCGGGCTTTTTTTATCTACCCTGAAAATGTCAAAACTATATAGGTTCCAATAAAGAATTTCCAATTTGTTCGTTACCATTTGCACTTCGATACATGCGGATGCAATCTAATGTGTTAGGCAATCGGCGAAGTGTAAACCAAAAATTCAACTTAATTGAAGGAGATTTTCATCCTTTCGCGGCGACGTACTGGATTCGTCACAACATTTTATATCACAAACAATGTTCTAAATAATCAATAATCCAAAACAAAACAATTGCATATCTAAATCAACCGGAGTATGATAAAAACAACATACTGACTAGTTGGTAGCTACAAATCGAACTCAGTCACGCCCCATGCTCACCCAAACGAATATTGTGGGCGAAAGGGGCAAAAAAAAAGGCAAGAAAGGAAGAGGGAGAAATGAAGACGCACATCATTACCGTCAACCCACGCTTTTGTGAAACTGATGCGCTCGGACATTTAAGCAACATTAGCTATTTTATTTATTTAGAAGAAGCGCGCACCCGCCTGTTTGATGAATTGCGTTACGTCGGGCGAACGGAGGACTGGCATTTTATTTTAGCTTCCACCAAGTGCGATTTTATCAACCAAGGATTCTTCGGACGACGATTGCGCGTGGAAACCAATGTCTCCCGGATCGGCAATAAAAGCTTTCAATGCATTCATCGCATCATGGAAGAGGAAACAGGAAGACTGATCGCCATCGGAGAGGCAGCGGTCGTCCATTTCAATTTCCAAACCCAAACGAGCGAACCGTTGCCTGATGACTTGCGGACCATGCTTGCCGAATACCTTGTGCCGTCCGTGGGGGAAACGATTTCACCGTTATCGTGCAAAAAAAGGGAGTGAATACCATCCGCCTGTACGGCGGATTTTTCATTTTCAACTTTCCCACGTTTTTTGGACCGAACCACCGAAGGCGACATACTTTGTAAATAGACGAAATGGCGGAAAGGGGGAATCAACATGGCCATTCACGCTGTGATCGGCAATGCGGTGTATACATGCCGCGGGGAGCTTGAGACGTATTTTCAGCCGTTTCGCGATGGAACGATCGGCCGCTTTCATCCGTTTTCTACGCCGTTTGGCAAACAGCGGCTTATTTACGCCGACTGGACAGCAAGCGGGCGGCTGTACCGGCCGATTGAAGAGAAGCTGACGCATGAGCTCGGTCCATTTGTCGGCAACACGCATACGGAATCGAATGTGACCGGAACGAAAACGACGCTTGCCTATCGCTATGCAAAAGAAATCATCAAACAGCACGTTCATGCCGGGAAAAACGATGTCTTGATTATGCAAGGCGCCGGGACCACAAGCGCCGTCAACAAGCTGCAGCGTCTGCTTGGCTTGCGCGTACCGGAACGGTGGAAGCGCCGCTTGTCCCTTCATGATGAGGAGCGGCCAGTCGTTTTTGTCACCCATATGGAGCACCATTCAAATTTATTGCCATGGGTGGAAACCATCGCGGAAGTCGTGGCGGTCCGTCCGACAGAAAACGGGGATGTCGATCTTGACCATTTGCGCGAGCTGCTGGAGCGCTACCGAGATCGACCGCAAAAAATCGGTGCCTTTACTGCTTGCTCGAACGTCACGGGGTTGGAAACCCCATATCATAAGCTGGCGAAAATCATGCACGAGCATGGCGGCCTTTGCTTTGTTGATTTTGCTGCTTCCGCTCCGTACGTCCGCATCGATATGCATCCGGACGACCCAATGGAGCAGCTTGATGCCATTTATTTCTCCCCCCATAAGTTTCTCGGGGGGCCGGGAAGCGCCGGCGTGCTCATCTTTGACAGCCGGCTTTATCATCAGCACGCTCCGGATCACCCCGGCGGCGGGACGGTGTACTGGACTGACCCGTGGGGGAACTATGAATACATCCAAGCCATTGAGGAACGCGAAGATGGCGGAACACCGCCGTTTTGGCAAACCATCAAGGCAGCGTTGGCCATCCAGCTGAAAGAGCAAATGAACGTAAAACAGATGCGCGCCCGCGAAAAGGAACTTGTTTCCCTTCTTTTGCCGGCGCTAAAAAGCACTCCCGGCGTTCGCGTGCTTGAAGGACATCGGGACGACCGTCTTGGCATCATCTCATTTGTCATAGATGGATTGCATTACAACCTTGTTGTCAAACTGCTGAATGATCGCTTCGGCATTCAAGCGCGCGGCGGCTGTTCCTGCGCCGGACCATACGGCCACTATTTGCTTGGCATCGACAAGGAACAATCCGCTATGTTGCTTCAAGAAGTCAAAAACGGCAATCCTCTCGCCAAACCAGGATGGGTGCGTCTGTCGCTCCATCCTACGATGACGAACGAAGAAGTGTATGCGATCATCCGCGCCGTCCGTCAAATCGCCCGCTATGGCCGCCGCTGGCAGGAGGAATACGAGTACGATGCTGGGAAAAATGAGTTCGTCCACCGTGACGATGATCGGTACATTCGGCATTTCTTTCTCTTTTAAGCTTCCGAGAGCAAGGACGGTCATTTTCCCGTGCGTTTTTGTTTTCAGTCCTAGCCAGAACTCGGTACAATAAAGGCATCTTGACCAAAAGAAGGGGAGAACCGATGAACGAATTGTACCATTTGCTTGTGCGGACCGATCGGGAGCAACAATTGTACAACCAAGCGCGTCGCCTTGCGGAACGGTTTGCGGAAAGGGCGGCGCATGATGACGAACAGGCAACGTTTCCATTTGCCGATTTTGCCGATTTAAAAGAGGCTGGATTCCTTTCCTTGACCGTCCCGACTGAATACGGCGGCCAAGGGGCGTCGCTTTATGAGCTCGTGCTCGTGCAAGAGACGATTGCCCAAGGTTCTGGGGCAACGGCATTGTCGTTTGGTTGGCACGCCAGCATTCTCATGCGGCTGTTTTTGCTTCGCCGCTGGCCGGAGCCCGTTCTCACCCGTTTGGCGAATGAAGTCGTTTGCCGCCACGTGCTCATCAACAGCGCCCACTCTGAACGGACAACTGGCAGCCCGGCGCGCGGCGGTAAACCGGAAACGACGGCCGTCTTTCGCCATGGCCGCTTTGTGCTTCGGGGGCGAAAGACATTTGCATCGTTAGCCCCTGCGCTCGATTACGTCTTAATTTCCGCCACGATGGAAGACGGTCGGGTCGGTGAATTTCTCGTGCCGATGTCTGCTTCAGGCATTCGCATCGAACCGACGTGGAACACGCTTGGCATGCGGGCGACGCGCAGCGATGATCTTGTTCTTGAAGAAGTCGAAGTCGACCAAGAGGCGCTCGTAGAGACGCTTGGAGAAGCGAACGAAGCTGCTCCGGCGCAAGGATGGCTGTTGCACGTGCCGGCTTGTTACTTAGGCATCGCCATTGCGGCGCGCAATGAGGCGCTTCGCTTTGCCAAGACGTACCAGCCTAATACCCTGCCTCACCCAATCGCCTCGACGCCCGAAGTACAGCGGAAAATCGCTGAAATGGAATGGCGCCTCACCCATGCGCGCCATTTCCTGTACGCGGTCGCCGATTTATGGGATCGCTATCCGGAAAAACGGATGGAAATGAAAGAGGAGTTGGCAACAGCCAAATTGGTCGCCACCAATACCGCGCTTGAAGTCGTCGATTGGGCGATGCGCATTGTCGGCGGACAAAGCTTGTTTGCTGACAATCCGCTTCAGCGGCATTACCGTGACGTCCGCGCTGGGCTCTACAACCCGCCTGCTGACGACTTGACGCTTCAATGGCTTGCTAAGCGGGCATTGTCTCACAACCCACCTGCTCCATAAAACAGAACGGATTCAAGCAACACGAAAAAGCTGTCCCTGCTTTGTGGGGGACAGCTTTTTTGATGCCAAGCGGTTATTCCACCTCAAGCGCCGAACGCAAAAATGCCGGCAACGCGAAACATTGGCGAAAGATCCCATCGTTCACATATTTCGTGTCATTTGGAATGGTAGTCTGCACCGGAAAATCGAGCGGCCGTTTCGAGCCGATCGTAAAGCTCCACAACCCTCCTGGATACGTCGGCACCACGGCGGTGTACACAAGCACATGCGGGAACAGTTCGCGAATATTGCGGTACGTCCGCTTCAAAATATCCAGATGGAAAATCGGCGACTGGCTTTGGCAGACCATCAGCCCATCCGCTTTCAACGCGCGATGGACGTTGGCGTAAAACTCCGGTGAAAACAAGGCTTCCGCCGGGCCGACTGGGTCGGACGAGTCGATCATAATGACGTCGTAGACGCTTTCCTTCCCTTGCACAAACTTGACGCCATCATCATAAACAAACCGCACGCGCGGATCCGATAAGTTGCCGGAGACGGCTGGCAAATGCTCTTTGCACGCCCGGACGACTTTTTCGTCGATTTCCACCATGTCGATGGCTTCAAGATGAGCGTATTTCGCCGTCTCACGAGCTGCGCCGCAGTCGCCGCCGCCGATGATGAGCACCCGCTTCGCTTCCGGATGAAACTGCAGCGGCACGTGCGAAATCATTTCGTTATAAATATGGCCGTCAATCGAGGTCGTTTGCACGACGCCATCGAGTACGAGCATGCGGCCAAAATCGTACGAATCCAAAATCATCACATGCTGGTACTCGGACGGCTCGGCAAAAATCACCTCTTTGATTCGATAGCTGATTTTTAAGTTGTCGCGATCATCTTCGGTGAGCCAAAGCTCTCCATTGTCCATATGCAAGTAAGGTGGCAAAGCGTTTCCTTCGTGTTTCATTGTGACCTCCTTTAGTCATGCAGATGTTTTCACACCTTTCTAATCTTAATATATTCTTCGTCTTGTGGCAAACAAAGGGGATGTGATCGGCCGGTGCCGGACGTATTCATCCCGCCGCCCATGTTTGACGACTGGTTTCGTTTTTCCAACTGATGATCGTTCTTGCCGCCACATCCCGCGCAAAGGCCGAGCGCCAAGGTGCCAATCGCCGCAAAGGCCGCCATCGGTTTCGCATCATCCCGCGTCTTCCTTCCGTAGAGCGATGCTTAGTGATCGTGTGCCTGCCAAACGCCAAAAAACTCTCCAGCTTATAGCCAGAAAGTTTCCTCAACCGCGCCGCTCTTTCAATAAAGAACGAAGCGACGCTCGGTCTTCAAGCAAGTCGGCGAGCGTATACGCATCCAGCACACGCAAAAACGCCTCTAACGCCTCGTGAAGTGCGAAGCGAAGCCGACATACCGGCGTTAAGACGCACTCATTGCCGTGGGCGGCAAAACACTCGACAAGCGACAAGTTTTCCTCCGTTTCGCGAACAACCGCGCCGATGACAATCTCCGCGGGGCGTTTCGCAAGGCGGATTCCACCGTTGCGCCCACGGATCGTTTCAATGTAGCCGAGTTTGCCAAGCTCATAGACGATTTTGCTTAAATGATGCTCTGAAATGGAAAAGGCAGCAGCAATGTCTTTGATGTTTGTTTTTTCTTCTTCATCAAGCGCGCCTAAAAACAAGAGGACGCGCAAGGCGTATTCCGTATAGTTCGTCAACTGCATCGTGATTCACAACCTTTAAGCGACATTCTTGATCCCATTGTACCACACCTGATTCGAACGGAGAATTGTGAACAATTTATTAAAGATGTATTTGAAATATTGCTTTTTTCGCAGTGCTCATGGTTGAATAAAAGATGTATTAAAAATACATGTTTTACAAGGGGATGAAATCATGACAACGACAACGAAATTGCATCCAAAAACGATTGAAATTGTGAAATCAACGGTGCCTGTCTTGGAAACACATGGCGAACAAATTACGAAGCGGTTTTATGAACTCATGTTTTCCAATCATCCGGAACTGCTCCATATTTTCAACCACGCCAACCAAAAGCAAGGGCGGCAGCAACGCGCCTTGGCCGCAGCCGTGTATGCGGCAGCGCGCTATATCGACCAGCTTGATGCGATTTTGCCGGTTGTGCGGCAAATCGGCCATAAACACCGCAGCTTAGGAATCAAACCAGAACAATACCCGATCGTCGGAAAGCATTTGTTGCTGGCGATCAAAGACGTGCTCGGCGACGCCGCCACCGACGAAGTGATCACGGCTTGGGCGGAAGCATATGAAGCCATTGCGTCCGTTTTCATTCAAGTGGAAAAAGAGCTCTACGATGAGGCAGCGGCCAAACACGGAGGCTGGCGTGACTTTCGCCGATTTGTCGTCGTGAAAAAGGTGAAAGAAAGCGGCGTCATTACTTCGTTTTATTTGGAGCCGGAAGACGGCAAGGCCATCAGTGATTATTTGCCGGGTCAATACGTGAGCGTCAAACTGTCGATTCCGGGCGAGACGTATACGCATATTCGCCAATACAGCTTATCGGATGCACCTGGAAAAGGGTATTACCGCATCAGCGTCAAACGGGAAGCAGCTACAGCGGACAAGCCGGCCGGCATTGTTTCCAACTATTTGCATGATCATGTCCAAGAGGGCGACGTGCTCGAGCTTAGCGCTCCAGCCGGCGATTTTACGCTTGATTTGTCCAAAACGACGCCGGTTGTGTTCATCAGCGGCGGCGTCGGCATCACTCCGCTTTTGAGCATGGCGCATACGTTGGCCATCCGCCAACCGACCCGCCCAGCGGCGTTTTTGCATGCTGCTTTGAATGGCCGCGTGCACGCGTTTGACGAGGAGCTTCGGATGTTGGCGGAACGCCCGTCATTTTCTTATCATATTTGTTATGAGTCGCCATCCGACGAGGACCGCCGCCATCCACATTTTGGAAAAGAAGGGCGGATTGACCTTGCATGGATGCAATCCGTGATCCCGACGAAAGACGCAGACTTTTATTTCTGCGGCCCGGTGCCGTTTATGAAAACCGTCTATCGCGCTCTAAAACAATGGGGTGTGCCAGAGGAGCACATCCATTACGAATTTTTCGGCCCGGCCGGCGATTTGACGAAAGACTGAGAGAGGTTTTTCGCTTGCCAGGGGGCTGACCCCAAAGGGTCATTTTCCTTAACAAAACACAACATATTGTTTCTTAATGATTGTTTTATACCTATATACGGTAATAAGAAAGGGTGTCCCGATCCTTTTGGGACACCCTCCTTTTGTTATCTTCCCTGTTGGCAAGTTCATGAATTTTTTGTATGATGAATGGCAAGGAAAAGCAAGAAAAGGGAGAGACAACGCATGACGACATTTCGCCAACATCGCTGGCAATCATTTTTGCAAGGTTACGAGCAACGCGCTCGAATCCTTATTTCCTGCCCAGATCGCCCGGGCATCGTCGCGGCGGTGACGTCGTTTCTGTACGAACAAGGGGCGAATATCGTTGAATCGAGCCAATACTCGACTGACCCTGAGGGAGGGACGTTTTTTCTCCGCTTGGAGTTCGACTGTCCGAACATCGCCGAGCGAAAAGAAGAGATCGAAGCGGCGTTCGCCCCGATCGCTGCTGAATTTCAGATGCGTTGGCAGCTTCGGCTGCACAACGATATTCGGCGAATCGCGATTTTTGTCTCCAAAGCCGAGCATTGTCTGCTTGAACTTCTTTGGCAATGGCAGGCGGGAGAGCTGATCGCCGACATCGCCCTTGTCATCAGCAACCACCCCGACTTGCGCGAGACGGTCGAGTCGTTTGGCATCCCGTATGTGCATATTCCGGTGACGAAGGAAACGAAAGTGGACGCCGAAGCCGAACAAATCCGTCTGCTTCGTGACTATCAGATCGACACCATCGTGCTTGCCCGCTACATGCAAATTTTGTCGCCGGCGTTTGTCGCTGAATTCCCGGGACGGATCATCAACATCCACCACTCATTTTTGCCCGCCTTTATCGGCGCGCGTCCGTATGAGCGGGCGTATGAGCGCGGCGTCAAATTGATCGGCGCCACATCGCACTACGTCACCGACGATTTGGATGAAGGGCCGATCATTGAGCAGGACGTCGCCCGCGTGGATCACCGCCACCATCCGGACGACTTAAAGCGGATCGGCCGACTGATTGAAAAAACGGTGCTCGCCCGGGCGCTTCGGTGGCATTTGGAAGACCGGGTCATCATCCACGGAAACAAAACGATCGTGTTTTATTGAAACCAAGCGGGAGAGGATTTTTCCTTTCCCGCATGGTATAATGAAGACAAGCAGGATTTCGCCGCCCAAAGAGCGAAATTTCATCCGTAGGGAAGGAGGGAAAAAGCCTGCCTATGGGAGAAAAACGGACGCCCAGCGGTTTTCTGTTAAAACAACGTGCGTTTTTAAAATTGTATTTGATTACGCTCACCGAACAGGAGCGGCTCTACGGGCTGAAGCTGCTTGATGTATTGCGCCAAGAGTTCAAGCCGTTCGGCTACCGGCCGAACCACTCCGAAGTGTATAAGGCGCTGCACGATTTGATCGAAGACGGCATTTTAAAACAAGTGAAACAGAAAAAAGAGGGAATGAAGTACCAAGAAGTCGTCTACTATCGGTTCGCCGAGGGCGGACAGGAAAAGGCGAAGCTGTACAAACGCCAGCTCAAGGCGGAGCTTGATCGGTGCGCGGCGCTCATTCGCAAGGCGATTGAGGACAACTTCGGTTGAGAGCGCCTCGTTTTTTCTTTGTTATATTTACATAATATATTTATGGTCTAGTTCTTTTGTTTTGCGTCCCGCCGGGCGATCTAGTAGAATGAGAGGGGAAGATCGCCACAGAGAGGAAGTCAGAAGATGGGAACATGGCCGTTGACGGTCACGAAAGAAATGGAAAAGCGAAAAGAACTGTTCCGCCGCGATCCGGATCGCGCGTTGATTGGAGCGGGCGGGTACAAGGCGGCAGATGAGGCGATCGTGCACGATGCCGCCATTGCGCTCGCGCTTGGGAAAAACGTGCTCTTAAAAGGCCCGACCGGATCGGGAAAAACGCGGCTTGCTGAAACGTTGTCCGCTTTGTTTGGTCAACCGATGCACAGCATCAACTGTTCCGTGGACTTAGACGCCGAAGCATTGCTCGGTTTTAAGACGATCGTGCACAAAAACAGCCAGGCGGTGATCGAGTACGTGCCCGGACCCGTCATCCAGGCGATGACAAAAGGGCATTTGCTATACATTGACGAAATTAATATGGCGAAACCGGAAACGCTGCCGATTTTAAACAGCGTCCTTGACTACCGGCGGCGGCTCACCAATCCGCTGACTGGCGATGTCGTACAGGCGAAACCGACATTTGGCGTCATCGCCGCGATCAATGAAGGCTATATTGGCACCGTACCGCTCAATGAGGCGCTCAAAAACCGGTTTGTCGTCATCAATGTGCCGTATGTGCAAGGAGAAACATTAAAATCGGTATTGTTGGCGCAAACTACATTAACGGATGAAACGTTGATCGATCGTTTCGTCGCCCTGTCGGCGGATCTGCTTGCGCAGGTGCGAAACGGACAAATCGCCGAGGAAGCGGCTTCGGTGCGCGCTTTGTTGGATGCGTGCGATTTGGCGGCATACATGCCGCCATTGCGGGCCATTGAGCGAAGCATCGTCGATAAGCTTGACGATGAACGGGAACGGGCGGCGGTGCGCAACATCGCCGAAACGTGGTTTGACGAATAGGAGGCTCGGCATGGAGCGGTTTATGATGTTCAATGACCGAACGGTCGACTCGAGTTTGGTCATGCAGCTTTCTGACCTCGCCCAAACGCTCATGCGCCGCCGCGACGTTGCCATCCAGTTCGCCGCCCATTCCGGCGTGCATTGTGTCAAGCCGGTCGTTTACGTCAGCCATTTTTGGGATGGGTATCCACCATTGGAGCGAGAAACGGCAATGAAAAGCGACGTCGGCTTGCGCATCATCGGCACGTATCGGCACACCGACCGATTGGCGGTTCGCGCCTTCCGACATGCGGTGGAATCCCGACCGCTCTCCAAGCTTTCCAAACAGCTGTTTACATTCGCTGAAGATCTTCGCTTGGAAGCCGTCTGCGAGCGGGAACGTCCCGGGATGAAGCGATGGTTCCGCACGCGCCGCCGCATGTACCGCCGCTACTTCACTCAGCAATGGCAAGCAAACAGGACGCGCGGCGCTTGGGCTGATCAGTTTTTGGCGGGGATGTATTTGCGGCTCACGGCCGATTCGCCGCTTGATGATGCGCCGCTGGCTCCGATGGCGGATGAAGCGGTGCAGGCGCGCCTTGAAACGTTATGGCCGCAATTTTTTGATGCTTCCTCGACAGCCGAGGTGGCGGACTGGGCGTTCGCCGTTGTGGAACTGATGGAGGACGTGCTGCCTCATGATATGGTCAATGCCTATACATCGCTGCCAATCGTTGAGGATGGTGCGGACGAGAAAACGATGACGCTTCAAGATCTCAAACGGACCAACCCATTGGAAAACCGCGATGCCCTTCAAGAGTCGGATGGAGAGGCCAAGCGGCAAGTGCTGCCAACATGGCATCGGGAAACGAGCCGGGCGGGTGGAAGCTTTCTCCGCTTTGAGCTCGAACGAGGCAGCCGCACCGAGATCATCAGCGATGAGGCGAGGCCGGGTGAAGACGGCGATCAGGCTCTGGCCGTCGTGAAAGGAACGTCTCGGCCGACGGCGCGAAACGAGTATGGCCTGGAAGCGCAAGCATCCTTCAGCGAACAGCCGCCGATTGGAAACCGTGCGCCGTATGGCGAGGCCAACCGCCAAGCCGATCTTGTGCTTCTTCCTTCGTCGTCCAACCTCGCGCATCTTGAGCAATACCGCGCCAAACAGGCGGCGGTGGCGCCGTACCGAAAACGGCTTGTGCGCATCATGGAACAATGGCTTGAACACAAGCGCTCCGCTTGGCGCACGAACTTGCCCGTCGGTCGGCTGCGCAAACAATTGGTGTCGTTTTTCACGGATGAGCGGCCGCGCTTGTTTTACAAAAAAGGCGAGCCGACGCGGCGGTTTGATGCGGTCTTCGGCCTGCTTGTCGATTGCTCAGCTTCCATGCATGACAAAATGGAAGAGACGAAAACCGGGCTCGTTCTTTGCCATGAGGTGCTGAAAACGTTGCGCGTGCCGCACCAAATTGTCGGATTTTGGGAAGATGCGAACGAAGCAACCGCTTCGCGTCAGCCGAACTATTTGCAGATGGCGGTCTCATTCCATCGCTCGCTTGAGCCGTCGAGCGGCCCGGCGATCCTGCAGCTCGAGCCGCATGAAGATAATCGCGATGGATTGGCGATTCGCTGGATGACCGAACAGCTCCTCAAGCGCCCGGAAGCACAAAAAGTGCTGCTCGTCTTCTCTGACGGCGAACCCGCCGCGTACGGATATGAACAAAACGGCATCATCGATACGCACGAAGCAGTCGCCGAAGCGCGCCGCCGCGGCATTGAGGTCGTCAATCTCTTTTTAGGCCACGGGGCCGACGATGAGTCAACGCGGCGGACGATTGAAAACATCTATGGTCGCTTCCGCGTCTTTGTTCCGCATGTGAGCGAGTTGCCGGATCGGCTGTTGCCGCTCTTGAAAACGTGGTTGCAAAAAAGTTTGTGACAAAAAGGTGGGACCCCATGATCAAATTATTCACTGACAGCGATCTAGACGGCATCGGCTGCGGATTGCTCGCGAAGCTGGCGTTTGCCGAGGTGAACATTTCGTTTTGTTCCTATCGCAATTTGGATGAACGGGTCGTCCAATTCTTGCAAAGCGACGAGGCCAACGGCGCCATGTTGTTTATCACCGACTTGGCCGTCGGCAAGGAAGTGGAACAGCAACTCGCTGAACGGGCGGCGCGCGGCGGCCATGTGCAAGTGATCGACCACCACGTGACGGCGCTTCATTTCAATGACTACCCGTGGGGACAGGTGGTGCCGGTGAGGGATGATGGCAAAAAGACGTGCGCCACCTCGCTCTTTTACGACTATCTCGTCCGCGAGGGAAAACTCGCACCTAATGAAACGCTAGATGGGTTCGTCGAGCTCGTCCGCCAATACGACACGTGGGAATGGGAAGAGAATGGGAATTTGCAAGCGAAGCGGCTGAATGATTTGTTGACGATTTTCGGGCTTGACGGCTTTTGGGAGACGATGAGCGAGCGGCTCGCCTCCAGAGAACCGTTCTCCTTGACCGAGACGGAAGAGCTGCTTCTCGATATGGAAGAGAAGAAAATTCAGCGTTACATTCGGCAAAAGCAAAAACAGCTTGTTCAGCGCTGGCTTGGTGACTATTGCATCGGCGTCGTCTTTGCCGAGCGCCATTTGTCGGAATTGGGCAATGCGTTATCCAAGCGTTATCCTCATCTTGACTTGATCGCTTTAGTCAACATGGGGACGAAACATATTGGCTTTCGCACCATTCATGATGACGTCAACGTCGCTGAGTTTGCCCAGCAATTCGGTGGCGGCGGCCATCCCAAGGCGTCCGGCTGTTTGATCGATGATACAACATTTCCGCTGTTTGTCGTCGAGACGTTCCCGCTTCTGCCGGTATACGGTGATGCGGAACAAAACCAATTGAACAAAAAAGACGAGGTCGAAGGAGTGTTTTGGACAAATCACCATGGCCAATGGTGGCTGAGTCGCAAAACCGCTCAAGGTTGGAGCGTGTATGCCGATGGGGGAGAGACCCATACGTTCCCAGAGGAAATCGCCGGCGAACGCTGGCTGAAGCGGCAGTTTGCCGCTGGCCTTGCCCATGATGCAGCTGTGCTCGACTTTTTAAGCGTTCGGCTCGGACGAGACAAAGATGCCATTCAAGCCGACTATAAAGCGGCCGTCAAACAATACAAGCAACAAACCGGCATTGAATCATGATGCCGCCGCTGTGGACGGCACGGTCGTTCGGTATGGGTGGAGTGAACTCGGTGGCTGGCGGCTGACCATTCGGACAAAGATGCGCAAAAAGAAAAAAGGTGTTCCGATCTCTTTTAGAAAGGATTGGGACACCTTTATTTGTTGCGGAAACGCCGAAGAGAAAATGTTAACATAATTGTAACAGTTTTTGTGTTTAGGAAAAACAGTCTTTGATTATAATAATAATAGGGAGGTGAAGACGGTGAAACAGTATGTCTTTTCCTTCTACACAGTCCAAGGGAAAACGATTGTGTGGGAAGAGGCCATTCCGGCATCTGGGATGATGGAAGCCTTTTCAAAAGCCCAACGGCTTCTGGTGAAGCATAAGCAAGAAAAAGGCGTGCCAGTTCGCGTTCGGTATAAAGGCGTCCGCTATCGTCAAACGGATATTGCCTAAACGAAAGGAGAAAGGATGAGATCATGCGGTCCCTGCAGCTGCCGACGCGCAGTGGGTAACGTGCAGCTTCTTGAATGAGAATCAAGAGGCTGCGCGTTTTTATTTTATTTTAGGTGGCGTGTCGATGGGCGTTTTTTTGTTTTGTCTCACTATTATGAGATTACTTGTTATCGAAACAGACTCTTTCATAACTTCTTATAATTTATATTATGTAAACTTAATGATTTCCGCACAAATGGAGGGTTTCTTCCCTCAAGTGCCCATAAAATCAATTATCCGGAACTTGTTAACCTAAGTTCCTCATAATTTTTTGTGTCTACGAATTATCATTTTTTAAACGAATTATCATTATTTTTTTACCGATTATCATCGGTCGTTGATTATCAACTGGAGGTGTTTTTTTATGTTGTTTCGACAAGCCGTTGATGAATTTGTTTTGTACTTGCAAATTGAAAAAAACTATTCACTTAACACCGCCGTTGGTGGTTCTTTAAGTCGGTCCTTGATTTCCCATATTATTTCTTTATCAACATCGCAAAGTTTCTCGCCTTTTCTTATGCCAAGCTCCTCATTGTATTCCTCCGTGATAATCTTAAAAGCCTCACTAACATATCTATTCACTTCTAACCATGTCCTTTTCAAACTTTGTGCTTCCATTTCAAGAACTTTATGTAATGGAAAACAAACATCTAAACCAATGAAGCATCCAAACTCAAGGTTAATGTCTTCACGGCGATACCGATGTAACCAATGCTTAAATAGTAATCTAAAGAACGGTAAATTCCCATTTTGTACCCTCTCCCGTATCTAATTTATAGATGTAACATCAGTAAATAATTACTTTTTGGCTAATCGTAACATACAAAATCCCTATCTATTATTTGACGGATTGACCCCCTAATTTTGGACACATCCTATCTTAATTTTAGGTTATTCTTAAAATTTCTCATTTTTTCTTGGCAAGAAGCCTTATACTCGAATTTCTTTAATTATTAACGCTTCCGTTTGCGCTTTTTTGTAAAATTCATGCGGCGGAAGATCGAGAATGCTTGAATGAATCCTCCGTTCGTTATAAAATCGCATATACTCCACCACAGCTTGATAAGCCTCTTCATAGCGATCAAACACCATTCTCCCTAGACATTCCTCCTTTTGATTGTCCAATGAACACCGGAGCGGCACTTCGTACAGTTGCTTGTTCAAGATGATCGCACCCCTCGCGAATTTTTACATAACGCGCATTATAGATCATCCTACAGTCATATGGGTCATACCAGTAATCGCCCCTTCACTCATCGAATACACTTGGTGACATAATGACTGTATGTCCACCTTGTTGTGAGACGTCAATAAAATCGTGCAGCCCCTTTTGTTTTCTTCCCTGATAATCTCATACACCTTGTCTACAGATTTTTCATCCAGGCCATTCATTGGTTCATCGAGCAATATAAGTTGCGGCTTCTCCATAATGCACTGCGCGATGGCCAGTCTTTGTCTCATTCCGAGAGAATACGCCTTCACCGGCCTTTTATCATGCGGATCCAATCCCACTCTCTCGATCGCCTCTTTCACCTCACTCTCTCCGATTTTTTTCTGAATCATGGCCAAAAAATTTAAATTATCGAATCCTGAGTATTGTTCAAGAAAACCTGGTTTTTCCAACAAAACTGCGATATCGCTCGGAAACGATACGTCTTTATGCAACGTCTGGCCAAATACTGCTACCGTGCCGCTGGACGGCTTCACAAGTCCGCTTATGACTCGGAATAACATCGTTTTCCCAGATCCGTTCGGCCCGACGAATCCATAAATCTTTCCTCTCTCCAACTCTAAGTTGATATTGCGCAAAACTTCTCTCCCTTTTATCGTTTTTGAAACATTGGACAAGACGATCGCATTCATATCGCAAACCTCCTAGATATAATCCGCGTTCTTCACTCTCTTTATCGTCAGATACCCGAACACACCGATAG
>NZ_BCPV01000042.1 GCF_001544135.1 Geobacillus zalihae NBRC 101842
AGGGAATAATGATGGTCCATCATGACGGCTTTCAAACTGTGAAAGCAACGATTGACTGGGAGCATCCGATGTATAAGTTGTATGAAAAAGCGAAGCGGAACGGCAAATGGAACCCAGCCGACATCGACTTCAGCCAAGATCAGAAGGATTTTGCCAGCTTGACGAGCGAAGAAAAAATTTCCGCGCTGCCGCTTGTTGCCGGTTTCTCGGCCGGCGAAGAGGCGGTGACGCTCGACATTTTGCCGATGGCCCACGCCCTCGCGCGCCAAGGGCGGCTGGAGGATGTCTTGTTTTTGACGACGTTTATGCATGATGAAGCGAAACATGTCGAGATGTTTTCCCGCTGGCAGCAGGCGGTCGGCATCGGGCAAATGGATTTGTCCGTCTTCCATAACGATGATTACAAACGCATCTTTTATGAAGCGCTGCCGGAAGCGATGAACCGTCTGTACACCGACGACTCGCCGGAAGCGGTCATCCGCGCCGCCACCGTCTACAACATGATCGTCGAAGGGACGCTTGCCGAATCAGGCTATTACACGTTCCGACAAATTTATAAAAAAGCCGGGCTGTTCCCTGGCCTTTTGCAAGGGATCGATTACTTGAACATGGATGAAGGCCGCCATATCCAATTCGGCCTTTATACGATCCAGCGGCTCGTCAATGAAAATGAGCGGTATTACGAGTTGTTTATCCAGTATATGGATGAATTATGGCCGCATGTCATCGGCTATGTCGCCTATTTGACCGAGCTCGGAAAGCGCCAGCAGCAGCTCGCCCGCACATATGCGCTCGAGATCGACTATGATTTGTTGAATCGATATGTGGTGAAACAGTTCAACCTCCGCAAAAAGCAAATCAGCCGCACGAAGCGCGTCGACGTCGTTGAGGAGCTCGAAAAAACGGCTGCTGAGTCATGAGCGGACGGGCGGGTGGCCCCCTCCCCCCGCCCGCATCTAGAAAAGGTCGGTGATTTGGAGAAAATGCACCAGCAAGGAGCAGCTTGGTCAACAGCTCTTTCGTGCATTCGGGGACCCATCTTTTTGAAGAAAACGCGGCTTTTCACCAATCTTCTAAAAAAACAGGGGAGAAAGCGTCTCATCCAGTATTTTTCCAGCTTGGGCGCGAAATAGGTGCGAGGGAGGGCGCAGCCGGTTTGTGCGGCATGTGGGCAAGACCGCTGCTGCCTTCAAGGGGAGCAAGGTATTTATTTTGGGGGGAATAGGGATGAATCAAAGCTTGTCGGATGAAGGAACACAAAGGGGGCATGAAAAAATGGGGAGCTTGTTTGCGGTCAATCCAAAACGATTTGCCATTGCGGGTGGGACGGGATTTCTCGCCGTCATCGCTTTGGTTGCCATGTTGCTTCTGTCAGGGACGGCGTTTGCGGCGTTTCCGCTTTCAGGAGTTGGGGGATTTACGATCAGCGCTGATAAAATTACGGGAACCGGGTTTAAACTGTATCCCGCCATCGGTGAAACCGAACAAAGAGGGGCTTGGGGACAGGCCGCCGTCGACTTGGCGTCGGCGAACATCACCAATTTGGTGCTGACGAAAAACATCAACACCGAATCGGCTCTCGGCGCTTACGGCATTAAAAGCATCGATGTTGTCGTTACCGGCGGCAATGTGAGCGGGCAAAATTTAAAATTGCGCGTCACCGGCATTCAAGCGGACAGCACGTCATTTGCCGGCTTGGAGACGCAAGAGCATAAAACCGACAACCCGCTCAATGTTATCGATTTGAGCGCGCCGAGCTTGACTCTTGACAAACCGAGCTTGAACACGCATTACATGTCGGCTGGGTCGATCACGATTCCGAACATGAAGTTGAAAGTGATCGCCAACATGAAGGACGGAAGCCGTGTCGGCGACTTTTAATCCGGTCTGATCATCATTTGAATGAGAGCGGTTCATCTCCTATTCCTCCCAAAATGAATTGGATGATCTGTGATCTTGTTCCTTGTGTCGAAAGTTGCATCAACTGTGGATCAAAGGGGTGACGGAAAGAGGGACGGCGGAGTGTTCAGCTTGTCCGCTGCTGTCACTTGCCGAGAGAGAAGATGAAAACGGGTAAAGGGAGGCAAGACCATGGGAAAGATGTTCGAGATTGGGCAAATTGCGGTCATAGGGGCGCTGACGGGCGCGTTTATCGGCGGAATCGTGCTCCAAGGAGGGATTGAAGGAGCGCTGTGGGGTGGACTGGCGCTGGCCGCTGTTCTCGCGGCGGCCGTTTGGCCGCTTCTCGAACGCCCAACTGCTTTGATGCGAGCGAAATATGGAGCGGCGGCTTTTTTGCCCGGCATGCTTGTTGGCGGGAGTCAATGGCTGTCGATCGGGGTTGTTGGGGCAGCGGTGGGAGGGGCGGCGAGCAGCGCGCTGGCTGCTTTTGTTGCCTCTCGCCTCATCGTGCGCCAGGAAGAACAAGGCCGTTATATCCGCACGCGTTTTCATTACGTCTGGCTGTTTTTTGGTGGATCCCTCGTGACGTTTTTCGCTTTAAACGCCCTGTTTGTCGCTGAGAGGGCGGCGCCGTGGCAAACATGGGCGCGATCGATTCCGATGGCCGTTCAGTCCTCCATCGTTCTTGCCTTCGTGTTGCTTGGATATATGATTTGCATCGGCTGGCAAAAGAGAAAGACCGAGACATGGCGGCAAGCGCGGTCGGCTGCCCGCCGGGCGGGGGGAGCGCTGCTGGTTGGAGGGTTGCTGCTTATCGCCGCCGCTTCGATGTTCCATTATGGCCTTTGGTCTGTTCACGATGCAGCCCGCTTTGTCGGGCCGCTGTTGTCGTATGCCTTAGGTTGGATGCTGCCGTGCGCCGTCGGGCTTTTGCTTGCTAAAAACCGCTATCGTCCTGTGTTAGGATCGGTGCTCGGGATGATTGGCGCGATATTCGTCTTGATCGTTGGCATTAGCGTGTTTCCGATGTTGCTGCTTCCTGGAAGCGGGCTGATGTGGGCTGGGCTGGTCACGGGGCTGGTGATGATCGTTTTGTCCATTTTAAGCATGATCAAACCGCAAAGCCATGTCACCATCGGCAGCTTTCTTATTCTTGCTTCCATTCTGTCTTTCGTCGGTGCAGCAGGAGGTCTGATCATCGGAGGGGTGATCGGGCTTTTAGGAGGTGCGCTTGTGGTCGGATGGAGCGGGAAACAGGAAGAAAAAACAAGCAGTGATTCTTCTCCCCCCGCCTCTCCGATCCCGCCGCATTCGCCAACGATGACAGGATAAAGGAGGAACCCAATGAAATCCATCAAATGGCTCAAAATGTCGTTTCTTGCGTTGCTGCTTCTCCTCTGCTTGCCGCTTGGCGGTTCGCGTTCACTCGCTGCAGGGGAGGAACAAGGATTTGTCATTCATGCTGATAAAGTCGTCGGCATCCTCGATTTAGGGGGCATTATCCTTGGTTCGCCGAAAGTGATCGTCGGCAAGCTTCCGATTGCGTTCATCCAAGCAGACATCAGCGGATTGTCAATGGAACGGGCCATCGACACGCCGCAAGGAACCATCGTGCTGTCGATTCGCTCGGAAGGAACAGCGAGCGCCACTTGGATGAAGCTCGATGTGACGAAATTGAAGTTCGGGGGCCTTTGCTTGGATGGGTTTCCCATTAAGCAGTGCTTGAGAGACGTCACGTTGGTGGCGACGAAGATGACGGCCTCCCGTCTCTCCATCCCCGGCATGTCGCTGTCGGCCTCATTTTCTGGTGCAACTCTAGCGCAAGCGGAGCAAAGCGCACTCGAACAAACAGATCTCGCGCAAGAAGCGGAACGGCTCATCTGGCAGCTGGATGAACAAAAGCAAGGCGATAACAGCGCCGCCCGTATGGTTGAGACGCTGCAAGCAAACGTCCCAGCGTTGGAGAAGCGTGTCAAGGCGAGAACGGATGAATGGGGGACGCTCGCAGAAAAGCTGAACGCTGTTTCGGCTTCTCTCCAACAGCTTGAACGGGCCATGGCGGGCGGACAAACAGCTGGAAGCGAAGAAAGAGCGCAATATGAAGAAATCAAGGTTCGACTGCAGGAGTGGAACGAAATGATCGATCAACAAACGGCCGCCATCCGCCAAGATATCGAGAAATGGAAGGAACAAGACGCTCTATGGAAGAACGCAGTTTCGTATGCAACAGAAACGTTGAAGCTTGGAGAACAATCAAAAGCGATGAATCTTCTTTCGGCTTTGCGCTCGTCGCTTGATCGCGTCAAACAACAGCTTGACAAGCTGGAAACGGACGGAGCAGTTTGGCGCAAAACGGCGAACGAGCTTGAACAGCGGCTGAATGCAGTAGTTGAATGGTGGAAGTCCAAACCGGCTGCCGAAGCGAACAGCGCGGACGGACGTTCTCAGCCCCCGCTTCCTTCGCCGGGAGCAGATGAGGAAGGGAAACGGTAAAGACATAGAAGGTTGGTAATGATAGAAAAGAAATGCTCTTCTTGAACTGCGAAACTCTACAACGCTTTTTTCACTTGAAAGCGACAAGTTCGCGCAATGGTGGTTTTTTCACCAACCTTATAGAAAACAAGAGGGCAAGGCGTTTGGCTCCTTGCCCTGTTGGTGTGGACCGATTTCAGCAAGAAGCGCGCATGCCGACGCTACGGTGAACTACCCACCACCTACGCTTCGCTTAGAGATGGGGGCTTCAAGCGACTTGTGTGTGTTCGCCGAACGGTAAGCCACACACAAGAACCCTTTACGCTTCCCTTCGTTCCGAAGGTGTCCGTTCTAGCCATATTCTATCCTATTCGTTGGCTAACGCCAACCGACATTCATCTCCCACTTTCACTTCGTTTCAAAGTGGGAGACTTCTTTCGGAAAGATGTTAAATGATTCCGTCGCGAATCGCTTTGACAATGGCTTCAGTCCTGTTTTTGGCGTTCATTTTTTGCAAAATGGCAGACACATAATCGCGCACCGTGTATTCGCTCAAATGGAGACGCTTTGCCGCCTCGTACGTTGACGCCCCTTCGGCGACGAGCTTCAGCACTTCGATTTCCCGCGGCGATAAATGCGGCGTCGGCTGAACAAGATCGGAACGCCCTCCGCTGCATTTGGCCAAAATCTCCCCCGCGCTTTGTCCGAATTTCATCACCGCCGTGTAAAGATCATTGGACAATTGAAAGGACGTCTTCGGACCGCAATCCAAAATGGCGGCGCCGATAAGCCGATTTTCCGACGGCGCGTAAATGGGAGCGATGACAATCGATTCCAGTTGAAACTGCTTGACGTATTTCATCGGCAATCCTTGCGCGGCATGGCGGACATAAATGGGCGGCACGTTCGTCATCTGGCGGCCGAGCAGCTGCAGCCGCTGGATGTATTGCTTAATGAACGGAAGGCTGTCGATGTGTTCGTGAATGCTTTTGATGTCATGATTGTTCAGTTGATAACCGTACAATCCGAATCCGCTTTCATGAGTGCTTGAATAGGCGAACAGGGCACATCGTTCAAACGGCAAGTAAGCGACAAATCCGGTTGAAATGTACTCGATCGCTTCGTTCAGCGATTTGGCCCGCATAATCCATTGGTCAAACAACAAGACGGCGTCTTTCCAAAGATGTTGCTCTTTTGTGCGAATGACGGCCTTCTGGGCGGCATGAGACTGTTCGAGAGCGTGAAGAAGAAACGGGATGACGAGTTGTTCTTCCCCTTCTGCGCAAACGAGCAAAAGATCGCTCCCCCATGGGAGCGGAATCAATCGCATTCCACCCGCGTCCATGCGGGAAAGAATGCGTTCACATAAAGCGAAAATCGTCTCTCCATACATCGCGCCTTCTGTGAGCACATCGGCCGCGCTTCCATGCCATTTGGCGACGATGAATCCACCGTCCGCTGTTCTTGCCAGCTGGGCGATCCAGGCGATCGGCAGCTGCTTGGATGAAACGATTTGCGAAAGAAACTGCTCCAAATCGAATTCGGGGCAGCCAGAAGCATTGACGGACTCATGAAGCTTCGAAAAAACGTACTGAATGGCTTGATGAACGCGAAATTCCACAATACCGTCCGATTGAATGGCTTCGTGAACCGCGTTTTCCATCATCGATAAAATGGCGGTGGACTGGTTGGGTGACAGCCCGCCGTTTCGCTTTTCCCACTCGCGGCGAAATGACGCCAGCCATTCATCGATATCATTCATGGGATCAAGCCATTGCGAAGAGAACACGTCAACGGCAAGCCGCAAAGGCTGGGCCGCGGCATGCTGCTTGTCCTCCAGTTCGCGGCATTTGCCCAGCCAAGCGGATAAAATGTCGTCGCGGTGTTTCCGAATCATCTCCCATCCTTCTTTCAAAATGGCGTCCAATCGGATTGACAAGCGCAAGTCCATTCGTTTTCCCTCCTTAAGTTTTTTTCTTGTTTTTTGTCCAAACGATATCATTGCTTCCGTTTCGTGTATCGATCGTTCCATACAATTGGGCGTCATGGGCGTCGGATGTTGGTTGATGCCGGGAGAGAAAAACGAGTGCAAAGATGTTGGAAACAAGAGAAACCGGTTGCGGAAAGTCCTATGATCATCGTGGTGATATATATTAATAATATTATAACAATTCTGTCTATTATGATACAAATGGTTTGCGAACCGTATTTCCATTGTGTACGATAGAGATAAAGAAACGAAAGGGGATCATAAACGGATGAGCACGACCGAACATAAACAAGAAGCCCCCCAAACCGTCCGCTGCAAAGTCATCACCGTCAGCGACACGAGAACGGAGGAAACCGACCGAAGCGGCCGGCTGATGATCGAGCTGCTCACGGAAGCCGGGCATGAGGTCGTCGGCTATGAGATCGTCAAAGACGAAGCGGACGCCATTCGCGAGGCAGTGCTTGACGGTTGCCGCCGCGCCGATGTCGATGCCGTGCTCACGAACGGCGGCACCGGCATCGCCAAGCGCGACGTGACGATCGAAACGGTCGGTGCGCTGCTTGAGAAAGAACTCGTCGGCTTTGGCGAGCTGTTCCGCTTCTTGAGCTACACCGAAGACATCGGCCCGGCCGCCATGCTGTCGCGCGCCGTCGCCGGCGTGGCGATGGACACCGCCGTCTTTTGCACTCCCGGCTCCACCGGCGCTGTGCGCCTCGCGATGACGAAGCTCATTTTGCCGGAGCTTGGGCATGTCGTGAGGGAGATTCGGAAGGATAGGGCGCCGCGTTGACGAAAAGAGAACATAAGCGAAAAAGAGGATGCCCGCTGCGGGCATCCTCTTTCATTCATCAAGCCTTGATGCATTTTTCCCGCTCTTGATTGCGCAGGATGAACCGCTGGATTTTTCCGCTTGGCGTTTTCGGCAGTTCGGCGACAAATTCGACTTCGCGCGGGTATTCATGCTTGGATAAGCGCGTTTTGACGAACAAGGACAGCTCGTCGGCCAGCTCGTCCGACGGCGCAAAGCCTTCTCTGAGCACGACAAACGCTTTGACGATTTCCCCTTTGACGGGATCCGGCTTCCCGACGGCGGCTGCTTCGACGACAGCCGGATGCTCAAGGAGGCAGCTTTCGATTTCAAACGGCCCGATGCGGTAGCCGGCGCTCGAGATGATGTCGTCCGCCCGTCCTTGGAACCAGAAATACCCGTCTTCGTCTTTTGTCGCCAAATCGCCGGTCAAAAACCAAGGGCCAACAAGCCGCTCGGCGGTTTTTTCAGGGTCTTTCCAATACCCCTTAAAGACGTTCGGGATCGAGTCGGTGTTAAAGGCAATTTGTCCGACTTCGCCGTCGGCGACTGGGGTTCCGTTCTCATCGAGCAGGGCCACGTCAAAGCCCGGCAGCGGCCATCCCATCGAGCCTGGCCGGATTTCCATCTCGGCGGCGTTGAAGTTTCCGATCAGCATCAACGTTTCCGACAAGCCATAATGGTCGTGGATCGTAACGCCCACGTGCTCTTGGAAAAAGCGGATGACTTCCGGATTGAGCGGTTCGCCCGCTGAGCTCATGGCGCGCACGTTCAGTTGATAGCGGCGAATGACGTCCGCGCCGGCCGCCGCCATCGCCCGATACGCGGTCGGGGCGTACGCGAAATTGGTCACCCGGTATTTTTCCATCAAGGAATAGCACGTCTCCGGCTTAAACGGCCCTTCGTAAAAGACGATCGGCACGCCAAAGGCCATCGGCGCAAAGGTGCAAAAGACGAGCCCGTACGCCCAGCCCGGATCCGCCCCGCCGAAAAAGACATCGTCATCGCGCAGGCCAATCGCATAGCGCATATACGGATAAAGGAGGTGGTCGCGAAAGCCGCGGCAAGGGCGGCGGGGGCGACATGGCCGTAGAAAAAAGAGACGGCCGGTTTCGTCAGCGTATTTTGCGTTTTACCGCCGCTTCCTTTTCAAAGGAAACATGGGGACTGATCCGATACCAAATCCATAAATCATTCACGATCGAAGCGAGTTCGGCGATGTCAGCATTGAGCTGGCAGGAGCGCTCAAAATCATGTTCTTCGCCAAGCGCGTCTTGCTTTTTGTTGATTTCCCGCTCCAGGGCGGCGATGCGGTCGGGGATCATGCCGCGGATTGTTTCCCATTCCAGTAAAATCGCCTCTTGTTCGTTTGGGCTGTAGTCCTCCCAAGGCTTGTCCAGATGCGGCACGCGGATGCCGAGCCGCTTGTCGTCGATGAAGATGCCGTTCATTCTTGCCGCCTCCTTTTTTTCTATTATACGAAACATTTCCGCATATCGGTGAGGAATTTTTATTCTTTTTATTGAATAAGTATTGAAAAATCACGGGAAAGCTGATAAAGTGATAATGTGTTCAATTTGAATATTTATTTATATTTAAGTATATTTATGTGACAGGAGAGGAGAACGACCATGGCAAATCCAAAATTGGTGTTGGCCTACTCGGGCGGTTTAGATACATCGGTGGCGATCAAATGGCTTCAGGAGCGCGGGTATGATGTGATCGCGTGCTGCTTGGACCTTGGGGAAGGAAAAGACCTTGATTTCGTGAAAGAAAAAGCGCTCAAAGTCGGCGCGATCAAATCGTACGTCATCGACGTCAAAGACGAGTTTGCGAACGAGTATGCGCTCATCGCTCTGCAGGCGAACGCCCTGTATGAAGGGAAATATCCGCTCGTCTCGGCGCTGTCGCGTCCGCTCATCGCGAAAAAACTCGTTGAAATCGCCGAGCTCGAAGGCGCGGTGGCGGTCGCCCACGGCTGCACGGGGAAAGGGAACGACCAAGTGCGCTTTGAAGTGTCGATCAAAGCGCTCAATCCGGACTTGGACGTCATCGCCCCGGTGCGCGAGTGGAGCTGGTCGCGCGAGGAAGAAATCGAATACGCGAAACAGCACGGCATTCCGATTCCGGTCGACCTGGACAGCCCGTTTTCGATCGACCAAAACTTGTGGGGCCGCAGCAACGAGTGCGGCATTTTGGAAGACCCGTGGGCGGCTCCGCCGGAAGAGGCGTATGAGCTGACGGCTTCGCTTGAGAACGCGCCGGATGTGCCGGATGTCATCGAGATCGGCTTTGAACAAGGCGTGCCGGTGACGTTAAACGGCAAGGCGTATCCGCTTGCGCAGCTCATTTTGGAGCTGAACGCGTTGGCCGGCAAGCATGGCGTCGGTCGCATCGACCACGTCGAAAACCGCCTTGTCGGCATCAAGTCGCGCGAAGTGTACGAATGCCCGGGGGCGATCACGCTCATCAAAGCGCATAAAGAGCTCGAAGACTTGACATTGGTGCGGGAAGTTGCGCATTTCAAACCGATCATCGAGCAAAAAATCGCCGAAGTCATTTACAACGGTCTTTGGTTCTCACCGCTGAAAGACGCGCTCGTCGCGTTTTTGAAAGAAACGCAGAAAAACGTCACCGGCGTCGTGCGCGTAAAGCTGTTTAAAGGTCATGCGATCGTCGAAGGGCGCAAATCGCCGTTCTCGCTTTATGATGAAAAACTGGCGACATATACGTCAGAAGACGAGTTTGACCATCAAGCGGCGGTCGGGTTCATCACGCTGTACGGCCTGCCGACGAAAGTCAACAGCATCGTCAACAAGCAACACAAAGCGTCGGTATCGGCCGGCCAATAAGGAAAAGGAAGGAGGAAGTCGCATTCCTCTGCGGCGAGATTCGTGAAAAAGCTTTGGGGCGGACGGTTTACGAAAACAGCGGAAGAATGGGTCGACGAGTTTGGCGCGTCGATCCCATTCGACCAAGAGCTCGTTGAAGAAGACATTGAAGGCAGCCTTGCCCATGTGACGATGCTTGGCGAATGCGGCATTTTGCCGGCGGAAGATGTCGAGAAGATCAAGAGCGGACTCCTGCGGCTGCTCGAAAAAGCGAAGCGGGGGGAACTCGAGTTTTCCGTCGCGTATGAAGACATTCATTTAAACATTGAAAAAATGTTGATCGACGACATCGGACCGGTCGGCGGCAAGCTGCACACTGGACGGAGCCGGAACGACCAAGTGGCGACCGATATGCATCTATACTTGCGCAAGCGGGTTGAAGAGATTCTCGGCCTCATCCGCGGGCTGCAGCGGGCGCTTGTCGCTCAAGCCGAAAAGCATGTCGAAACGATCATGCCTGGATATACGCATTTGCAGCGGGCGCAGCCGATTTCGTTCGCCCACCATCTGCTGGCTTATTTTTGGATGCTCGAGCGCGATTATGAGCGGTTTTCCGAGTCGCAAAAGCGCATCAACCGCTCGCCGCTCGGCGCCGGGGCGCTCGCCGGGACGACGTTTCCGATCGACCGGCATCGGACGGCGGAGCTTTTGGGCTTTGCCGATCTTTACGAAAACAGCTTGGATGCGGTGAGCGACCGCGATTTCATCATCGAATTTTTAAGCAACAGTTCGATGCTCATGATGCACCTGTCGCGGTTGGCCGAGGAGTTGATTCTTTGGTCAAGCCAAGAGTTCCAGTTCATTGAGCTGGATGATGCGTTTGCGACCGGCAGCAGCATCATGCCGCAAAAGAAAAACCCGGACATGGCCGAACTCATCCGCGGCAAAACCGGCCGCGTGTACGGCCACTTGATGGCGCTCCTCACGGTGATGAAAGGGCTGCCGCTCGCCTACAACAAAGATATGCAAGAAGATAAAGAAGGCATGTTTGATACAGTAAAGACGGTCATCGGGTCGCTGAAAATTTTCACCGGCATGATTGAAACGATGAACGTGCGCACGGACGTCATGGAGCGGGCGACGAAACAAGACTTTTCGAACGCGACCGAGCTTGCCGATTACTTGGCGGCAAAAGGCATGCCGTTCCGCGAGGCGCATGAGGTCGTCGGCAAGCTCGTGCTGCTTTGCATTGAGAAAGGCGTCTTTTTGGCCGACTTGCCGCTTGACGTGTATAAGGAGGCGTCGCCGCTCTTTGACGCAGACATTTATGACGCCTTGAACCCGCGCACGGCCGTCAACCGCCGCAACAGCGCCGGCGGCACCGGTTTTGCCGAAGTGCGGGCGGCGCTTGAAAAAGCGAAAGAAAAGCTAAACACCCCGTAACGGCGGGGTGTTCTTTTTTGGCATTTGCCGGCGGCACAGAGAATGGATGCATTCGTTGAGCGCGGAAGGCTATTCTTTCGGCGTCCGCACAACAAGCACATCGCATTTCGCATGGCGGACGATGTTTTCCGAGACACTGCCAATCAGAAACCGCTCGACCGCGTTCAACCCGGTCGCCCCGCAAATGATGAGGTCGGCTTTGTATTTCGGAGCGACGTCTTTGGCGATTTTCACTTTCGGCGAGCCGAATTCGACCGCGGTGTCCACATCGTCGAGTCCAGCGGCGACGGCTTGGTTTTTATACCGCTCAAGCAATTCGTTCGCATACTGTTCCGAACGTTCGGCGAGGGCATAATCGTGCGCTTCAACGGTCGTAAAGCCGCGCAAGTCGATGATGTGGGTCAAAATGAGTTTCGCCCCGTTTCGCTTGGCGATTTGAACCGCTTTTTTGAACGCCCATTCCGCTTCCTTCGAGCCATCGACGGCGACGACGATCGTTTTGTACGTCATCGTCATGTTCTCCACTCCCTTTGGATAAAAATGTTATCTCTATATAGTATACCCTCGCTGAACTGGCGGGAAACTAGACCATATATTGAGATTTTGTGAAAGAAGGAGGAAGGGCGATGGAAAAGCGGCATAACGACTGGCAGTACGAGGAGGAAGAAGTGAGGACGATCACCGAACAAATTACCGAATCGTACGAGAGCGGCATCATTGACGATGACGAATCGTATTACGACCCGCGCCGCGAAGTCGGCGAATAACCATGGCGCCCATGCGCTATGGTTATTTTTTTGTATTCCCCCTTGTTTGTAGTAAAGTAAAAATGAGACCGCAAATCGCGACGAGGAGGGAGAAGGGTGCGGCATGCGTTGATCACGGCCGGAGCGAAAGGATTGGGGAGAAAGGTGACGGAGCTGTTGCTTGATCAAGGCTACTCGGTGACGGTGAACTACCGGAGCGATGAGCAGGCGGTGCGCTCGCTTGCCGAGAAGCACCGCAGCGCCGCCGACCGCCTTCAGTTTGTGAAAGGGGATGTGACGAGAAAAGAGGATTTGGAGCGGTTAGTGGATGCAGCCATGGAGCGGTTCGGCCGCATTGACTGCCTTATTAACAACGCAGGCCCCTACATTTTCGAGCGGAAAAAGCTGGCCGATTATACGGAAGACGAATGGTACGAAATGATTGAAGGCAATTTGAGCTCGGTCTTCCATTTAGTGAGGCGGACGATCCCGATTATGCGAAAACAGCGGTTTGGCCGCATCATTACGTACGGATTTCAAGGAGCGGCGGACGCCCCGGGCTGGGTGCACCGCTCGGCGTTCGGCGCGGCGAAAGTCGGATTGGTGTCGCTGACGAAAACGATCGCCTTGGAAGAGGCAGAATATGGAATTACCGCCAATATGGTGTGCCCAGGCAACATTGTCGGCGATATGAAAGAAGCGGGGATCGCCGACGCCCGCGCGAGAAGGGATGCGGAAACGCCGGTCGGGCGCCCGGGCACAGGCGAAGATATCGCCCGCGTCATCGCGTTTTTATGCGAGGACGACTCGGATTTCATCACCGGCGCCGTCATTGACGTCACCGGCGGAGCAAACGTCATTTACCGCCATCTTTTCCGTTGAGACCAGCGCCTCCTCCTTTTTCGTTTGCTTTTGCGCGAAACGGGGCACAATAAAAGGAGAAGCGGGAAGGAAAAAGGAGGAAAATGTGATGAAGATCGGCATTCCAAAGGAGATCAAAAACAATGAAAACCGTGTCGCCATTACCCCGGCCGGCGTGATGACGCTCGTCAAAGCGGGGCATGACGTGTATGTGGAGACGGAAGCCGGCGCTGGGTCGGGGTTTTCCGATTCCGAGTATGAAAAAGCCGGGGCAGTGATCGTGCCGAACGCGGAAGATGCTTGGGCGGCGGAGATGGTGTTGAAAGTGAAAGAACCGCTGCCTGAGGAGTTCCGCTATTTCCGTCCTGGGCTTATTTTGTTTACGTATTTGCATTTGGCCGCGGCCGAAGCGCTCACGAAAGCGCTCGTCGAACAAAAGGTGGTTGGCATCGCCTATGAGACGGTGCAGCTGGCGAACGGCTCGCTGCCGCTGTTGACGCCGATGAGTGAAGTCGCCGGCCGCATGTCCGTGCAAGTCGGCGCCCAGTTTCTTGAGAAGCCGCACGGCGGAAAAGGCATTTTGCTTGGCGGCGTGCCCGGAGTGCGGCGCGGCAAAGTGACGATCATCGGCGGCGGAACGGCGGGGACGAACGCGGCGAAAATCGCGGTCGGTCTCGGGGCAGACGTGACGATTTTGGACATTAACGCCGAGCGGCTGCGCGAGCTCGATGATTTGTTCGGCGACCACGTGACGACGCTCATGTCCAACTCGTACCATATCGCCGAGTGCGTGCGCGAATCGGATTTGGTCGTCGGCGCCGTCTTGATCCCGGGGGCGAAAGCGCCGAAGCTGGTGACGGAAGAGATGGTGCGCTCGATGACGCCGGGATCGGTGTTGGTCGACATCGCCATTGACCAAGGCGGCATTTTCGAAACGACCGACCGCGTCACGACGCATGACGATCCGACATACGTCAAGCACGGCGTCGTCCATTACGCCGTCGCCAACATGCCGGGTGCGGTGCCGCGTACGTCAACGTTTGCCTTGACGAATGTGACGATCCCATACGCCTTGCAAATCGCCAACAAAGGCTACCGCGCCGCGTGCTTGGATAACCCGGCGCTGTTAAAAGGGATCAACACGCTCGATGGGCACATCGTGTACGAAGCGGTCGCGGCGGCGCACAACATGCCGTATACGGATGTTCATTCGTTGTTGCACGGATGAAATCATGAAGATGGAGCCGCCTTGATGGCGATGAGAAAACAAAGCTGTCCGAATCGGCTTCGGGATCGATCCGGCGGACAGCTTTTGCCAATGGCCTCTCTCGGTGAACTACCCACCACCTACGCTTCGCTTAGAGATGGGGGCTTCAAGCGACTTGTGTGTGTTCGCCGAACGGTAAGCCACACACAAGAACCCTTTACGCTTCCCTTCGTTCCGAAGGTGTCCGTTCTAGCCATATTCTATCCTATTCGTTGGCTGACGCCAACCGAGATTCATCTCCCACTTTCACTTCGTTTCAAAGTGGGAGACTTCTTTCGGAAAGATGTTAAACCATGATCAACTCCTTCGAAAACGACGTCAATACCTCAACCCCATGATCCGTGACCGCGACGTCGTCTTCAATGCGCACGCCGCCGATGGATGGGACGTAAATGCCCGGTTCGATTGTAAACACCATGCCGGGGGCGAGCGGTTCGTTGTTGGCGCCATGAAGCGATGGGTATTCGTGGATCTCGATCCCTAAGCCGTGCCCGACGCGGTGGGTGAAATAGTCTCCGTAGCCGGCTTGTTCGATGACGTTTCGGGCGGCGCGGTCGATCTTCTTCATCGCGGTTTGCGGGCGGCAGGCGTCGATCGCCGCCTGCTGGGCGCGCCGAACGGTATCGTAAATGAGCCGCTGTTCGTCGCTTGCCGTCTGACAGACGACGGTGCGGGTAATGTCGGAGCAATACCCATCGACGATGACGCCTAAATCGAACAGCACGAAATCCCCCGGTGCGACCGCCGCCGTTCCCGGCACGCCGTGCGGATCGGCTGATTTTGCGCCCGTGAGCACGGTCGTGGGAAACGACATCCCTTCAACGCCGAGTTTTTTCAGCTCATATTCAATAACGGCGACAAGTTCGAGCTCCGTCACGCCCGGGCGGATGGCCGAGACGCCGATTTCGATCGCTTTGTCGGCAAGTTCCGCCGCCTGGCGCAACACCTTCATTTCCTGCTCATCCTTGATCAGGCGAAGCTGGCGCAGCTTTTCTTCGGCGTCGTGCCACTTGGCGTTTGGAAACAATGCCGAGAGACGCTCGAAACGGGCGAACGACAAATCGTTTTTCTCAACGGCAATCGAGACGGCCTTGATGCCGCGCGCTTCGAGATGGCGGCGGATCTCGTTCCACGGGTCAGTGCTGTCGTCGTAGCCGATCACCGTATGCCCAAAGCCGCTCCGGCGGGCGCGCGGCGCTTCCATTTGCGGACAGACGAGCGCGGGCTCGCTGTCAGGGAAAACCAAAAGCGCCAGCAGCCGCTCGTGCGGGTCGCACCGAAATCCGCTCAAATAAAAGACGTTGGCGCTTGACGTGATGAAGGCGAATGAACTATGTTGTTGTTGAAGCCAAGAGGAAAATGCTTGCAGCCGTTGGTTCATCGTTCCCTTCCTTCCTTTTTTCGTGATCGTCCATTTTGAGCGTATCAAGAAACGGGCCGTTTGTAAATGGACAGGCGGGAAAAGAAGGAAATGGATGGGCGGCGGCGAATCATGTGTAGTGGAAAGGAGAGATGTGACGATGAAAATCAGCTACCATGGCCATTCGGTCGTCCGCATTGAGACGAACGGAAAAACGATTTTGATCGACCCGTTCATCACCGGCAATACGACGACCGATTTGAACGCGGCGGATGTGAAAGCGGATGTCATTTTGTTGACGCACGGGCACGGGGATCATGTCGGCGATACGGTTGAAATCGCCAAGCGGAACAACGCCCTTGTCGTGGCCACATTTGAGCTGGCGACGTATTTAAGCTGGCAAGGCGTCGAGACGTTTGGCATGAACATCGGCGGGGCGCGCGAATTTGACTTTGGCACGGTCAAGTTCACGCAGGCGTTCCACAGCTCCGGGTTTGTGACGGACGACAAGCAAATCATTTATTTAGGCATGCCGACCGGCATTTTGTTCACGGCCGAAGGCAAAACGATCTACCATGCCGGCGACACTGGGCTGTTTTCCGACATGAAGCTGATCGGCGAGCGCCATAACATCGATGTCGCCTTTTTGCCGATTGGGGACAGCTTCACGATGGGGCCGGAAGACGCGGCGGTCGCCGCCGAGTGGCTCGGGGCGAAACTCGTCGTGCCGATCCATTACAACACGTTCCCGCCGATCGCCCAAGACCCCGAGCGGTTCGTCTCGCTCCTCCCGCCGGGCGTCGGCCGCGCGTTGAAACCGGGGGAAAGCATCGAGCTGTAACAGAGACGCCCTTCCCGCTTCGGGAAGGGCGCTTTCTGATGGCCGGCGCGACCGTTGAATCCCCGCCGCTGCGCCCTGTATAATGGAGGTAACAATGCGTAAAGGGTGAAGAACCGTTGGCGACAAAACACGAGCAAATTTTGGAATACATTCACCGGCTGCCGATCGGCGAGAAAATTTCTGTCCGGCAGATCGCCAAGGAAATGGGCGTAAGCGAAGGGACGGCGTACCGGGCGATCAAGGACGCCGAGAACAAAGGGTATGTGAGCACGATTGAACGCGTCGGCACGATCCGGATTGAGAAGAAACGGAAGGAAAACATTGAGAAGCTTACGTACGCTGAGGTTGTCAACATTGTGGACGGCCAAGTGCTTGGCGGACGTGAAGGGCTGCATAAGACGCTCAACCGTTTTGTCATCGGCGCCATGCAGCTGGAGGCGATGATGCGCTATACGGGCGCAGGGGATTTGCTTATCGTCGGCAACCGGACGAAGGCGCACGAGCTGGCGCTTCAGGCGGGGGCGGCCGTGCTCATCACCGGCGGGTTTGACACGGCCGACCACGTGAAAAAGCTCGCCGATGAGCGGCGGCTGCCGATCATTTCGACGAGCTATGACACGTTTACGGTCGCGACGATGATCAACCGGGCGATTTACGACCAGCTCATCAAAAAAGAAATTGTGTTGGTCGAGGATATTCTCATTCCGCTTGACAAAACAGCGTACTTGCGCGTCCATGATCCGATTGAGCGGTGGTATGCGTTGAACAAAGAGACGCGCCATAGCCGGTTCCCGGTCGTCGATGATGAGCTGAAAGTGCAAGGGGTTGTGACGGCAAAAGACGTGCTGGATGTTGACCGGCAGCTGCCGATCGAAAAGGTGATGACGAAGCAGCCGATTACGGTGAACGGAAAAACGTCAGTGGCGTTTGCTTCTCATATTATGGTATGGGAAGGAATTGAGCTTCTCCCGGTGGTGGATGACTATAACCGGCTGCAAGGGATCATCAGCCGCCAAGACGTGTTAAAAGCGCTGCAAATGGCGCAGCGTCAGCCGCAAGTCGGGGAGACGATCGATGATCTCATCACCGCCCAGTTTCGTGAGTCAGGCGACAAAGAAACGCTGTTTCGCTGCACGATTACGCCGCAGATGACGAACTATTTAGGGACGCTCTCGTACGGCGTGTTTACGACAATCGTCACCGAAGCAGCGGCGCGCATGCTTCGCGCGTACAAACGCGGCGATTTGGTGATGGAAAATATCACGATTTACTTCATCAAGCCGGTGCAAATCGACAGCACGGTCGACGTGCGGGCAAAGCTTTTAGAGCTCGGGCGCAAGTTCGGGAAAGTGGATGTCGAAGTGTATAACGAAGGCGATCTTGTCGGCAAAGCCATGATGATGTGCCAGCTGATCGACCGATAAACGGTAAAGGCAAAAAAAGGATGTCCACTTCCTCATTGGAACATCCTTTTCCTTTATCGTTGGCCGGCGCATACGCCAAACGGTATTACCCTTGTTTTGCCGCTTCCTTTGCCTCTTCGACCGCCTGCGGCAGATAGCAGCGGTAGGCGCGGTAGCCGGCCCAAACGCTCCCGAAGCCTAAGGCGATAAAAATGGCGCAGATGATATAGGTCACGGTTGTCTGATACAAAAACAATTGGTTGATCCCGAACAAGGCAACGAACAGTCCAAGCGCCATGCTCGATTTCGCTGAGAGAAAGCGGCGTTCCATCGGACGATGGGAGCGGACGTAGCGGATTTTATAATAGACGTAAAACGAAAAGGAAAATATAATGAAAATAACCAGGGCTGGCATGGTTGGGTCCCTCCGTTGTTCATTTCTTTTTTCATTGTACATAGAAGCAGGGAAAAATGCCAGCGGTTGAATATGACAGGTGACTAAAGGGGAAGAACGAATGAAACCGGTTCATCAACAAATTCTTGATGCGATTCGTGAATTTGACACGATCATCATCCACCGCCACGTTCGCCCGGACCCGGACGCGTACGGGTCGCAAGGCGGGTTGGCGGCATTGCTTCGGGCGTCGTTTCCGAAAAAAAGGGTGTACGCGGTCGGAACGGACGATCCGTCGCTGTCGTTTTTGCGGAACATGGATGTCATTGATGATTCTGTGTACGCGCAGGCGCTCGTGATCGTCTGCGATACAGCTAATGAGGAGCGGATTTGCGACAGCCGCTATCGGCTCGGGCGAAAGCTCATTAAAATTGACCATCACCCGAACGACACGCCGTATGGCGACATTATGTGGGTCGATACCGCCGCCAGTTCGACAAGCGAGATGATTTATGAGTTTTATTTGGCGGGGAAAGAGGAAGGGTTGACGATGACCGTTGAGGCGGCGCGTCTCATTTACGCCGGCATTGTCGGCGATACGGGCCGCTTTTTGTTTCCGCGCACAAGTGAAAAAACGTTCCGCTACGCTGGGGAGCTCATTTCGTACGGCTTTTCGCTGACGGAATTGTACGACGGATTGTATCGGACGAGCTTGCCGCTCGCCCGCTTAAGCGGTTATGTGTTGTCGAACTTTATGATCGAGGAAGGGGTGGCGGCTGTGAAAATGCCGCGGGCGCTGCTTGAGGAATACGGCGTCACCCCGCTTGAGGCGTCGCAGCTCGTCAGTTTGCTCGGCAATATTGACGGCATTGTCGCCTGGGTGTTTTTCATTGAGGAAGAACGGGAAATCCGCGTCCGCTTCCGTTCCAAAGGGCCGGTCATCAATGTGGTCGCCAAACGCTACGGCGGCGGCGGCCATCCGCTCGCAGCCGGTGCGTCCATTGCTTCTTGGGAGGAAGCGGATCGCGTGATTGAAGACGTAAAAGCGGTCTGTCGGGCTGAGCGGTGACGGAAACGGGTGGTTTTAACATCTTTCCGAAAGAAGTCTCCCACTTCGAAACGAAGTGAAAGTGGGAGGTGAATTTCAGTAAAACCGTGGGGCACACGGGGATCGCTCGGTCAACTTCCCATCATGAGATGGGATTACCCGAGAAGCCCCCACCTCTAAGCGAAGCGTAGGTGGTGGGAGTATGTCACAAAGTTGTTGTTTCAAATGAAGCGTCATGTTGATAGGAGAAGGCGTCCCGAAGGCTTTCGGGACACCCTCTTTTCCTGCAAGACGCGCTTGTTTGGCACTCCACCGCGGCGGAATGGGGCGGCAAGGCGCGCTCTACGGAAGCGGCGTCAGTTTCACTTCGACGGCCAACAAGGTAAAGATCGTGAGTGTGTGAAGTTCAAGCCGGTATGTCTTCTCGTGGACCGTATACGTTTTGTTTTCAATTGCCCGCTCAATCAGTTCGCGGCTGTTGTACACCGTTTCGATATCTTTCGTAATCAAATGGGACAAATCTTCTTTGACGCTGTCTTCAATGCGAAACGTCGTGTAGGAATCAAGTTTATATTGCTCGGCGTTGGCGAGATGGACGGAAACGTCCTGAACGGTCAGCTTTTTTTTCATTTCCTTATTGTAATGAATATAGTCTTCCTGCCAAATGCGAATTTCGTTTTGCAAATCGGCGATCTGTTCGTTGAGCTCATTGACGTGCCGCACTTGTTTTTCCTGCAAGACGCCGAACATATACAAAAAGACAAACCAACTGATGAGCGCTCCGATCGCCGCGCCGGCAAAAAAGCGCTGCCATGACGGGTATTGGTAATACGGAGGAATTCTCATGGCGAAATGTGCTCCTGTGTCAGCCACGTGATGATCGCCACTCCGGTCTGTGCTCCGCCCATGGCGGACAAAATGAGCAAAAATTGCCGCACGATGTCTTTCGTTTCCCCTAAAAACAGCCCTCGCTCAACGACGTAAAACGTGTCAAACGTCCCGCCGATGGCGGCGACGACCGCCCAAATGCGCAAATCGCCGGCAAATCGGTACATGGCCGTCAGCGGCTGGCCGCCGCTCAAAAACGCGCCGAGCGCGCCGATGATGGCGCCGCCAAGCAGCACGCCGACGGCGATAAAATAGCTTTGAATAAACGCCGGCAAGAAGGCTGCTTTTTCGTTCATGCGTTTCCCCGCCCTTTCTTTCTCTCTTATCTATGTATATCAATAGGGTGGACGGAGTATGTAGCCGAAAGAAAAGTTTTCGCCCGTCAAGCGCACGGATGAGGGAGGGATGGTCATGATGTTCGTTCACTTGCATGTGTTGAGCGGATACAGTTTGTTTCAAAGTGCGGCGGCGGTGGAGGCGCTTGCAGCGAGGGCGAAACAGCTCGGCTATCAAGCGCTCGCGCTCACGGACCGGAATGTGTTGTATGGCGCTATTCCGTTTTACCGGGAATGCAAGCAGAACGGCATTCGCCCGATTATCGGCGTGACGGCTGATGTCGCTCTTTCTGGGGAGGAAGCGTTCCCGCTCGTGCTGTTGGCCGCCAATGAAGAGGGGTATCGCCATTTGCTTGAAATCAGCACCATGATGCAAATGGGGGAAACAAAGCATATGGAGGAAGCCGCTCTTGTGCGCTTAAGCGGCGGCATCATCGCCATCACTCCCGGAAGCGAGGGACGCGTCGAGTCGCTTGTAGCCGCCGGCGAATGGGAGCGGGCGAAAGAGGCGCTTGGCCGCTATCATCAGCTGTTTCCAGGACGGCTGTATGTCGCCGTTCAGCGCGGCGAGCAAACGCGAGCCCCATATGAAGCCGGGTTGTTGCAGCTGGCGGAGGAAACCGGCGTCCCGATCGTGGCGACGAACGACGTCCGTTACGTGGAGCGCAGCGATGCCGTGGCGTGGCGTTGCTTGCAGGCCATCGGCCGCGGCGCGCTGCTCGCTGACATTGAGGACGATAACGGCCGCTATTTGGCGGGGCCAGAGGAGATGGCGCGCCGGTTTGCGGACTTGCCGGAGGCGCTCGAGAACAGCCTGGCGATCGCCGATCAATGCGAGTTGCAGATCGAGTTTGGCGGCTGGCGGCTGCCGGCGTATCCCGTTCCGGACGGAGAGACGGCCGACAGTTATTTGCGCCGCTTATCGGAACAAGGGCTCGCCCGACGCGTGCCGTCGGCCGATGAGCGCTACTGGCGTCGGCTTTCGCATGAGCTGGATGTGATTCAGTCGCTTCATTTCAGCGACTATTTTTTGATCGTCGCCGATGTGCTCGCCTACGCCCGCCGACGCGGCATCTTAACCGGCCCGGGCCGCGGTTCGGCGGCCGGGTCGCTTGTCGCCTACGCATTGTCGATCACCGATGTCGATCCGATCAAGTATGGGCTTTTGTTTGAACGGTTTTTAAATCCGGAGCGGGCGTCGGTGCCGGATATTGACTTGGATTTTCCTGATGACCGGCGCGAAGAAGTGATTCGCTATGTGGCGGATAAATACGGGCGCGACCGCGTTGCGCAAATCATTACGTTCGGCACGTTCGGCGCCAAAGCGGCGCTGCGCGAGACGGCCAAAGCGCTTGGCGTCCCTGGGCGGGAGGCGGAACAGGTTGCGGCGCTCTTGCCGAGCAAACAAAGTGTGACGCTCCGCCAATGGCATGCCGAGTCCGCCGCTTTTCGGCGCGCGGTGGCAGCGGTTCCGCAAGGGAGAGAGTGGCTGGCTGTTGCGCAAAAACTGGAAGGGCTGCCGCGCCATACGTCGATCCACGCTGCTGGTGTCATCATCAGCCCGGAGCCGCTCGTTCGCTTCGTGCCGCTGCAGCCAAGCCATGGCGAATGGCCGCTGACGCAATACGCGATGGGGGCGCTTGAAGCGCTTGGATTGCTGAAAATTGATTTTCTCGGTTTGCGCACGCTCACGTTGATCGAGCAGATCGTGCGTTTGATCGAGCGGCAGACCGGAAAGTCGTTTGACATCCGCACGTTGCCGCTTGATGATGAAAAAACGTACGCGCTGCTTGGCGCTGGAGATACAAATGGCATTTTTCAGCTCGAATCAAGCGGGATGAAGCGCGTGCTCGCCGAGCTGCGGCCGTCTGAGTTTGAAGATGTCGTCGCCGTCAATGCCTTGTATCGGCCGGGGCCGATGCAAATGATCCCCGTTTACATCCGGCGCAAGCGCGGCGAGGAGCCGATTGAATACATCCATCCTGACCTTGCGCCGATTTTAGCGCCGACATACGGGGTATTGATCTATCAAGAGCAAATTATGCAAATCGCCGCCCGGCTTGCCGGATTTTCGCTCGGACAAGCGGACGTGCTTCGCCGGGCGGTGGCGAAAAAAGAGAAAGCGCTGCTTGCCAAGCAGCGTCAGGCGTTTGTCGCCGGCTGCGTGGCGAACGGCTATCCGAAAGCAGTCGCCGAGGAACTGTACCGACACATCGTCCGCTTTGCCGATTACGGCTTCAACCGAAGCCACGCGGTCAGCTATGCGCTGTTGTCGTATGCGATGGCGTATATGAAAGCTCATTACCCGCTTTGTTTTTATGCGGTCATGCTCACCAATGCCTCCGGCGACCGAGAAAAAGCGGCGGTGTACTATTGGGAGGCGGCGCGAAAAGGGATCAACGTCCTTTTGCCGTCGGTCAACAAAAGCGTTTTTCGCTCTTTTGTGGAGGGGAGCGCCATTCGCCTTGGGCTCGCGATGGTGAAGCAAGTCGGCTCGGCGGCGAAGCTGATTGTCGAGGAGCGGAAAGCGAACGGACCGTTTGCCGACTTCTTTGATTTCGCTGCTCGCCTGCTGCCAAAAGGGCTCGGGCGCCCGGCGCTCGAGGCGCTCATTTCCGTTGGGGCGTTTGACGAGTTCGGTGCAGATCGGGCTTCGCTTCTTGCCAGCATTGACATTGCGATCGAACATGCGCAATGGGTTCAGGCGCTGCAAGCCGGAGGGCTGTCGTTAAAACCGAAATATGCTGCCGCACATTCGTGGCCTTTGTCCGAACGGCGGCGGCGGGAAGCGGAGTTTCTTGGCTTCGCCGTCACCCCGCATCCGGCGGCGGTGTGCCGCCCGTTGCTGCAAGCGGCGGGGGCGGTGTGTGTTGCCGATGTGCAAGGTCCGTCAACTGTGGTTGGGGGAGCGGTCGTCCGCATACGGAAAACGAGGACAAAGCAGGGTGAAGAAATGGCGTTTTTCACCGTCGGCGATGAGAGCGGGGAATTGGAGGCGGTGGCGTTTCCGAACGTTTACCGCCGCGCGGCGGACGTATTGAAAGAAGGGCAGTTTGTATTGCTTGCCGGAATGATTGAGGTGCGCGGCGGACGGCGTCAGCTCATCATTCGCCGCGTCGAGCGCCTGCTCGTGTCAGCGCTGTATATTAACGCAGGCCATGCGCTATCGGACGGACCGCGGCTTGCGGCGTTGAAGCAGCTGCTCGAACAACACCACGGAAGCATTCCGGTTTATTTATACGACGAAGCGAAGCGGAAGCTTCTCCGCCTGCCGGAACGGTATGCGGTTGACTTCACCGCGCCGCTTGTCGACGAATTGCTCTCTCTATTCGGTGCTGGGCGCGTCGCTGTCAAATAAGTCACCCTTTACTATTTCGCTATTTTGTTATATCGTATAACCATTAGGTGGTCAGACCAGTGGATGAAGCGAAGGAGAGGGGTCATTGTATCAAAGAGGAGAACGTGTATGCCGAGACGTTGAAACATATCCACCGCATGATGGCGGGAGGCAACTTAGCCCCTGGCGACAAGCTGCCGTCGGAGCGCGAGCTGGCCGAACGGTTCGGCGTCGGGCGTTCATCGGTGCGCGAGGCGTTGCGGGCGCTTGAATTTCTCGGCTTGATTGAAACGCGGCGCGGTGAGGGGAGGTATAGGCGTGAGGTTGGCAGCCACCAGCTGATCGACCTGTTGGCGATGTTTTTGTTGGAAAACGAACGGGCGAAGGCCGATTTGGCGGAAACAAAATGGCTCATCGAGCGCCTGTTGCTTGCCCTTGCGTGTCGGCGCCGGAGCGCGGAGGACGTAGACGAGTTGAAAAAAATCGTTCGTCAAAAACCGATTGATTTCGCGCGGTTTTTCGAGACGGTGGTGGAAGCGGCTGGCAATGTTTTGCTCGCCCGCATTTGGCGGGTGCTGTCGGGGTTTGCCGCTTCATTTGCGCCCGAGCCGCCCCTTGCCGACGCCGGTTATGAACAGCTGCTCGCCGCTTTGGAAAGGCAAGATCCGGCGGAGACTGTCGCCGTTTGGGAGGCGCAACGGCCTTCGCCGTTGTCGAAACGGGACGGACATCGTTTGACAAACAATGATGTCCATTTTCGATAAAGTAGTAGAGAGGCGAAAACGCAAAGGAGGGGCTCCCTCGTGTGGAAAGACTTGTTTGTGAAAAAGAAAAAGTATGCACCGCTGCCTTCAGAACAAGCGAGGCATGAAGTGCCGGAAGGCGTGATGACGAAATGTCCGCAATGCAAGAAAATTATGTATACAAAAGAGTTGATCAAAAACTTGCGCGTTTGCCTAAGCTGCGGCTACCATCATCCGATGCCGGCGCGTGAACGGATTGCAAGCCTTCTTGATGACGGCAGCTTCCGCGAGTATGACGCCGATATGATCTCGGTCAATCCGCTCGGCTTTCCGGGCTACATCGAAAAACTGGAAGAAGACCGGCGCAAGTCAGGGCTGAACGAGGCGGTCGTCACCGGCGAAGGAGCGCTTTATGGCCATCCGCTCGTCATTGCTGTCATGGATTCATCGTTTCGCATGGGCAGCATGGGCTCGGTCGTCGGCGAAAAAATCACCCGCGCCGTCGAACGAGCGCGCGAACAGCAGATGCCGTTTCTCATTTTCACCGCTTCCGGCGGCGCCCGCATGCAGGAAGGGGTGTTGAGCCTCATGCAAATGGCGAAAACAAGCGCGGCGCTCAAACGGTTCAGCAACGACGGCGGCTTGTTCATCTCCGTCATGACCCACCCGACGACCGGCGGTGTATCGGCGAGCTTCGCCTCGCTTGGGGATTATAACTTTGCCGAGCCGGGGGCGCTCATTGGTTTTGCCGGCCGCCGCGTCATCGAGCAGACGGTGCGCGAAGAGCTGCCGGACGATTTCCAGACGGCGGAGTTTTTGCTGAAGCACGGGCAGCTTGATGCCGTCATTCACCGCCACGAGCTGAAAGAAACGCTTGCGGTCGTCTTGGATCTTCATCAAAAAGGAGGGGAAGAGGGATGGTGGCGGAATTAGAATTCGAAAAGCCGCTTGTCGAGCTGCGCCGCAAAATTCAAGAGTTGAAAGAGTTCATGAAAACGGCGGACGTCGATTTATCGGCGGAAATCGAAAAGCTTGAGGCGCGCCTCGCCAAGCTGGAAAACGAGATTTATGCGAATTTGACGCCGTGGGACCGCGTGCAAATCGCCCGCCACCCGCAGCGGCCGACGACGCTCGATTACATCGAGCGGTTGTTTACGAACTTTCTTGAGTGCCACGGCGACCGCTGCTTTGGCGATGACGAGGCGATCGTCGGCGGCATCGCCAAATACGACGGACTCCCCGTGACGGTCATCGGCCACCAGCGCGGCAAAGATACGAAAGAAAACTTGCGCCGCAACTTTGGCATGCCGCATCCGGAAGGATACCGGAAGGCGCTGCGGCTCATGAAGCAGGCAGAAAAGTTTTCGCGGCCGATCATCTGCTTTATCGACACGAAAGGCGCCTACCCGGGCAAAGCGGCTGAAGAGCGCGGGCAAAGCGAGGCGATCGCCCGCAACTTGTTTGAAATGGCTGGGCTCACGGTGCCGGTCGTCTGCATCGTCATCGGAGAGGGCGGAAGCGGCGGGGCGCTTGCCCTTGGCGTCGGCAATCATATCCATATGCTGGAAAATTCGACGTACTCGGTCATCTCGCCGGAAGGGGCGGCGGCGATTTTGTGGAAAGACGCCTCATTGGCGCAGCGGGCGGCGGAAACGATGAAAATCACCGCTCATGACTTAAAGGCGCTCGGCGTCATCGATGAAATCATTCCAGAAGTCAAAGGCGGAGCTCATCGCAACGCCGACGAGCAGGCAAAAGAAATTGACCGCGTGCTGCGCCGTTCGCTCAAACAGCTGTTGGCGCTTGACGGCGAAGAGCTCGTCCGGCAGCGCTATGAAAAATTTAAACAAATGGGCCAAGTGTCGTTTTTGCCGGAAACGATTCGGGCAAGATAAGGAAAAAGCTGTCTCCGTCGCGGGACAGCTTTGTTCTATCGTGAAAAAATCCACTTTTGTAAGCCGTTTCATCGATCGCTTCTGTATTGTGTTCCGCTGTTGTTCATGGTACATTAGGGATGTTCAAGAAGACGTATGAGGTCGGACGTGTGCAATTCAATGCAAACGAGGTGGAAATGATGAAACGGATTGGTGTGTTGACAAGCGGCGGCGACTCGCCGGGCATGAATGCGGCCATTCGCGCTGTCGTCCGCAAAGCGATTTACCATGGGGTGGAAGTGTACGGAATCTACCACGGGTATGCCGGGTTGATCGCCGGCAATATCAAAAAGCTGGAAGTCGGGGACGTCGGGGACATCATCCATCGCGGCGGCACCATCCTTTATACCGCGCGCTGCCCGGAGTTTAAGACGGAAGAAGGACAGAAAAAGGGGATCGAGCAGCTGAAAAAGCACGGCATTGAAGGGCTGGTCGTCATCGGCGGCGACGGGTCGTATCAAGGGGCGAAAAAATTGACGGAGCACGGCTTCCCGTGCGTCGGCGTGCCCGGGACGATCGACAACGACATTCCAGGCACCGATTTTACGATCGGTTTTGACACCGCGCTCAATACGGTCATTGACGCCATTGACAAAATCCGCGACACGGCGACGTCGCATGAGCGGACGTACGTCGTCGAAGTGATGGGCCGCCATGCCGGCGATATTGCGCTATGGTCGGGGCTTGCCGGAGGGGCGGAGACGATTTTGATTCCGGAAGCGGACTACGACATGGACGACATCGTCGCTCGCTTGAAGCGCGGCCATGAACGCGGCAAAAAACACAGCATCATCATCGTCGCCGAGGGAGTCGGCAGCGGCGTCGACTTCGGCCGGCAAATTCAAGAGGCGACCGGCTTTGAGACGCGCGTGACGGTGCTTGGCCACGTGCAGCGCGGCGGATCGCCGACGGCGTTTGACCGCGTGTTAGCGAGCCGCCTCGGCGCCCGTGCGGTCGAGCTGCTCCTTGAAGGCAAAGGCGGCCGCTGCGTTGGCATTCAAAACAACCAAATCGTTGACCATGACATTGCCGAAGCGTTGGCGAAAACACATACAGTCGATCAGCGGATGTATACCTTGTCGAAAGAGCTGTCGATTTAATTCCCGAGGGGAAAGGAAGAAGAAGTGATGAAGCGGAAAACGAAAATCGTCTGTACGATCGGGCCGGCAAGCGAGAGCGTAGACAAGCTTGTGCAATTGATCGAAGCGGGGATGAACGTGGCGCGCCTCAACTTTTCGCACGGAGATCATGAGGAACACGGGCGGCGCATCGCCAACATTCGCGAGGCGGCGAGGCGGACGGGCCAAACGGTCGCCATTTTGCTCGATACGAAAGGTCCGGAAATCCGCACGCACAATATGGAGAACGGCGCCGTCGAACTGAAGGAAGGGGCAAAGCTCATCATTTCGATGAGCGAAGTGCTCGGCACGCCGGAAAAAATTTCCGTCACCTATCCGGGGCTGATCGATGATGTGTCCGTTGGTTCGAAAATTTTGCTGGACGACGGGTTGATCGGCCTTGAAGTCAACGCAGTCGACAAGCAAGCTGGAGAAATTGTCACGACCGTCTTAAACAGCGGTGTGCTCAAAAACAAAAAAGGGGTCAATGTCCCCGGCGTGCGTGTCAATTTGCCGGGCATCACCGAGAAGGACCGAGCCGATATTTTATTTGGCATCCGCCAAGGCATCGACTTCATCGCCGCCTCGTTTGTGCGCCGGGCGTCTGATGTGCTCGAAATCCGCGAGCTGCTCGAGGCGAATGACGCCTTACATATCCAAATTATCGCGAAAATTGAAAATGAAGAAGGCGTCGCCAACATCGATGAAATTTTGGAAGCCGCCGATGGCCTCATGGTGGCGCGCGGCGACCTTGGCGTTGAGATTCCGGCTGAGGAAGTGCCTCTCATTCAAAAAATGCTCATTAAAAAGTGCAACATGCTTGGCAAGCCGGTCATCACGGCGACGCAAATGCTCGACTCGATGCAGCGCAATCCGCGGCCGACGCGGGCTGAGGCGAGCGATGTCGCCAACGCCATTTTTGACGGCACCGACGCCGTCATGCTTTCCGGAGAAACCGCAGCCGGCCAGTATCCGGTCGAAGCGGTAAGGACGATGCACCAAATCGCGCTCCGCACCGAGCAGGCGTTGGAGCATCGCGACATTTTGTCCCAGCGCACGAAAGAGAGCCGAACGACGATCACCGATGCCATCGGCCAATCGGTCGCCCACACGGCGCTCAATTTGGATGTCGCGGCGATCGTGACGCCGACGGTGAGCGGAAAAACGCCGCAGATGGTGGCGAAATACCGCCCGAAAGCCCCGATCATCGCGGTGACATCAAACGAAGCGGTCTCGCGGCGGCTGGCGCTCATTTGGGGCGTGTATACGAAAGAAGCACCGCATGTCAATACAACCGATGAAATGCTCGATGTGGCGGTCGACGCGGCAGTGCGCTCCGGCTTGGTGAAGCACGGCGACTTGGTCGTCATCACGGCCGGCGTGCCGGTCGGCGAAACGGGATCGACGAACTTAATGAAAGTGCACGTCATCAGCGACTTGCTTGCCAAAGGGCAAGGCATCGGCCGCAAGTCGGCATTCGGCAAGGCGGTCGTCGCCAAAACGGCGGAAGAGGCGTGCCAAAAAATGGTAGAGGGCGGCATTTTAGTCACCATCAGCACCGATGCCGATATGATGCCGGCTCTCGAAAAAGCAGCGGCGATCATTACTGAGGAAGGCGGGTTGACGAGCCATGCGGCGGTCGTCGGCTTAAGCCTTGGCATTCCGGTCGTCGTCGGGGTGGAAAATGCCACAAGCTTGTTTAAAGATGGGCAAGAGATCACGGTCGATGGCGGCTTTGGCGCCGTCTACCGCGGCCATGCGAGCGTGTTGTAACGGACGTTGCAGCAAAACAGGGTGTCCCAAAAGCAGCGGGACACCCTTTCGCATCGTCCTGTATACCCATTAAACATCTTTGTGAAACGAAAGATTGTATTCCTATTATAGAAAGCCGAGCTTTTGAGACAGCTCCCTTCGATTACGTGGTCGGCTTGCCGATAATAAAGCGCCAAAGATCACGAAAAACATTGGCGCTATGGAGCGTGCGGATGATGACAAGCGCGACGGGGCCGGCAATCAAGCCGAGAAAGCCGAGCAGCTTGAAGCCGACGAACAAGGCGATGAGCGTGGCGAGCGGATCGAGGCCGATCGTTGAAGAAAGCACTTTCGGCTCCATGATTTGCCGTTGGACGAGGACGACGACATACAGCACGCCCAATCCGATGGCAAACGGAATGTCGCCGCTAGCCATGGTGTAAATGATCCAAGGAACAAATACAATCCCCGTTCCCAAATATGGCAAAAGATCGACGAACCCGATGATCAATGCGATCGTAATGGCGTAATCGACGCGCAAAATAAGCAAGCCGATCAACACGATGACCGTCGTAATCGAAATGAGCGTCGCCTGCGCTTTGATAAAGCCAAACAGCGCCCGCTTTAAATCAAGAAACACCGTTTTTCCGCTTGTGCGGGCTTTCGTCGGCAGCCATTGCTGCGCCATGCGCACGAGACGCCGCCAGTCTTTGCTGATAAAAAACGTCGCCAACAGCGAAAAAATAAACACGGTCGCGGCATTCGGCAGCCAGGCGAGAAGCTGCGGAATGTTTTGCAGGATGCTTTGGACAAATTCACCAACCGTCGTCCCCATTTTTTTTCCGACGGCTTGAATGTTTTGCATAATCGTATCCTGTTGGGTGGCGCTTAAACTTTTAAACATCCCGGCCAAATCTTTGTAAATCGGGATGATTTGGTCGGCGACGAACGTCTCCATATACGTGATCAATGCTTGAAATTTTTCCGGCACGACGCGGGCTAAATATTGCGTTCCCGAAACGATTTCGGCAACAAGAAGCGTGACCAAGCCGGCGACCGCGGCAAACAACATGATGAGCGTGACGCTGACCGCTAGCCAGCGCGGCATTTTCGCTTTCCGCTCCAAAGCATCGACGAGCGGGTTGATGATCATCGCGATGAAAAAGGCGATGATGAACGGATACGTCACCGTCGCGATGTAGTACGCAGCGATGGCGCCGAGCGCGACAGCGGCGATGACAAGAAAAAAGCGCAAAAAGCGATCAACATAAACTCGGGACAATGTTTCACCTCCAACGATGTTCCATATTGATATATTACACGTTTTCTTACGGGGAAGCAAAAAGACAAGTTTCATAGGAAAGGACGGACGACCGTGAACGAACCGGTGTTGTTTTTATTGTTGTTGCTTGCGCTCGGCTTTTTGGCGAAAAACAAGTCGCTTATTGTCGCCGTCGTTGTGCTGTTGGCCATCAAACTTGTCAGCTTGGATCAAAAAGTGCTGCCGATCATTCAGTCCAAAGGGATCAACTGGGGAGTGACGGTCATTACGATCGCCGTGCTCGCTCCCATCGCCTCTGGGGAGATCGGCTTTCGGCAGCTTGTCGGCTCTTTGCAGTCGTTGTCGGCCTGGGTGGCGCTCGCATCTGGCATTTTTGTCGCCTTGATCGCCAAAAATGGAGTAACGCTCCTTGCCCATGACCCGCATATGACAGCGGCGCTTGTGCTCGGAACCATCCTCGCGGTTTCGCTGTTTCATGGGGTGGCGGTTGGTCCATTGATCGGCGCTGGCATTGCCTATACGGTCATCAAAATGGTAGAATATTTTTGATCACCAGGCGGCGTGTGGGATCCTCCGTTTTGAGATGAATGGATTTCTATTTTATTCCTGATCATCATTTCTTTTGACGTGTGACAGCTGACAAAAGTCTGATAATTGTTTATAATAATAAACGTGAGTGAGTTTTCGGCCAAGCATTGTGCAGCTGTTGCGACGGGGCGGTTGCCGCCGGCGTCATGTAAGCACTTTCGCGCGCGCGTTTGTTTTTGCCTCCATTTCGAGCAAGCGCTCATCGGCCATCGGTCGTTATGGCCGGAACTTATGAAGAGAAGGGGAGATTGAACATGACAGTAACCCGTGGGTTAGAGGGAGTTGTGGCCACAACTTCAAGCATCAGTTCGATCATCGATGACACGTTGACGTATGTCGGTTATGACATTGACGATTTAGCCGAAAACGCTTCCTTCGAAGAAGTCGTTTATTTGCTTTGGCATCGCGAACTGCCGACGAAAGAGCAGCTTGAGGAATTAAAGAAACAGTTGGCGGAAAACGCTGAAATTCCAAATGAAATCATTGAACACTTCAAGCTGTATCCGATTGACAAGGTGCATCCGATGGCGGCTTTGCGCACCGCGGTATCGCTTCTCGCCTTGTATGACGAAGAGGCGGATGTGATGACGAAAGAGGCGAATTATCGGAAAGCCATTCGCCTGCAGGCGAAAATTCCGACGATCGTGACCGCCTTCGCCCGCGTGCGCAAAGGGTTGGAACCGGTTGCGCCGCGCAAAGATTTGAGCTTTGCCGCCAATTTCTTGTACATGCTGACCGGCAAAGAACCAGACGACATCGCCACGGAAGCGTTCAACAAGGCGCTCGTGCTGCATGCCGACCACGAGTTGAACGCGTCGACGTTCACGGCGCGCGTCTGCGTAGCCACGCTGTCCGATATGTATTCCGGCATCACGGCGGCGATCGGAGCCTTGAAAGGGCCGCTTCACGGCGGGGCGAACGAAGCGGTGATGAAAATGTTGACGGAAATCGGCACGGTCGACAACGTCGAGCCATACATCCGCAGAAAGCTCGCCAACAAAGAAAAAATTATGGGCTTTGGCCATCGCGTTTACCGAAAAGGCGACCCGCGCGCCAAACATTTGAAAAAAATGTCGGAAAAACTGACGAAGCTCGTCGGCGAGCCGCATTGGTATGAAATGTCGACGAAGATTGAAGAAATCGTCACATCGGAAAAAGCGCTGCCGCCAAACGTTGACTTTTATTCCGCCTCGGTTTACCATTGTTTAGGAATCGATCATGATTTGTTTACGCCGATTTTTGCCGTCAGCCGCACCTCGGGATGGTTGGCTCACATCTTGGAACAATACGACAACAACCGTCTCATCCGTCCGCGCGCTGAGTACACCGGCCCAGGCAAGCGGGCGTACGTGCCGATCGACGAGCGCGGCTAAAACAAGTGGACAAGGCGGTGAAGGCGCGCCTTCACGCCTTTTTATAAAAAAACTGCATTGGGGGTTTTGCTCGTGACGCAAGGAGAAAAAATTACAGTCCAAAATGGTGTGCTCAACGTTCCGAACAACCCGATCATTCCGTTCATCGAGGGGGATGGAACCGGCCCGGACATTTGGGCGGCCGCTTCGCGCGTGCTCGAAGCAGCGGTGGAAAAAGCGTACAAAGGTGAGAAAAAAATCGTTTGGAAGGAAGTGCTCGCTGGTGAAAAAGCGTACAAGCTGACGGGCAGCTGGCTTCCGGATGAAACGCTTGAGACGATCCGCGAATACATAATCGCCATTAAAGGGCCGTTGACGACGCCGGTCGGCGGCGGCATCCGCTCGCTGAACGTCGCGCTCCGCCAAGAGCTCGACCTGTTTGTCTGCTTGCGCCCGGTTCGCTACTTCCCAGGCGTTCCGTCGCCGGTGAAACGCCCGGAAGACACCGATATGGTCATTTTCCGGGAAAACACGGAAGACATCTACGCTGGCATTGAATATGCCAAAGGCACGCCGGAAGTGAAAAAAGTCATCGACTTTTTGCAAAACGAAATGGGCGTGCGCAAAATCCGCTTCCCGGAAACGTCCGGCATCGGCATTAAACCGATTTCCGAACAAGGGACGAAACGGCTTGTGCGCGCGGCGATCAACTACGCGATCGAACACGGCCGCAAGTCGGTGACGCTCGTTCATAAAGGAAACATTATGAAATTCACCGAAGGCGCGTTTAAAAACTGGGGTTATGAACTGGCGGAGGAAGAATTCGCCGACAAAGTGTTCACGTGGGCGCAATACGACCGAATCGTTGAAACGGAAGGCAAGGAAGCGGCGAACAAAGCGCTTGCTGATGCGGAAGCGTCCGGCAAAATCATTATCAAAGATGTCATCGCCGACATCTTCCTGCAACAAATTTTGACGCGTCCGCGCGAATTTGACGTCATCGCGACGATGAACTTAAACGGCGACTACATTTCCGACGCGCTGGCCGCTCAAGTCGGCGGCATCGGCATCGCGCCGGGGGCAAACATCAACTACGAAACCGGCCACGCGATTTTCGAAGCGACGCACGGCACGGCGCCGAAATACGCAGGGCTTGACAAAGTCAACCCATCGTCCGTCATTCTCTCGGGCGTCATGATGTTTGAGCATCTTGGTTGGAACGAAGC
>NZ_BCPV01000043.1 GCF_001544135.1 Geobacillus zalihae NBRC 101842
AATTTCCTTCTTGACATTGTTTGTTTTTCAAGTATAATAAATGATGTCAAAATCCAACCGCTTGCCTAGTGGCTATGGCGGAGGGGAAACACCCGTTCCCATCCCGAACACGGAAGTTAAGCCCTCCAGCGCCGATGGTAGTTGGGGCCAGCGCCCCTGCAAGAGTAGGTCGCTGCTAGGCAGGCAAAAAAATGAGGGAGCTGAATGGTTCTCTCATTATTTTTGCCTAATGGGAAATGAGTCATTTTGAATGACGCCATTTTCAATCCTCTCCCCCAAAATGTAAAGCGTGATCATCGTTTCCTAGACCCCCTTTTTCATAAAAGCGATAGGAAACGGAAACTCGCGTAAGGGTGTCCTGTACGGCATGGACACCCTCTTTTTTTATTTTTTTCGGAAAGGCAGGTATCTCCTTTTTTGGACTCGTGGGGGAGATTATTCGCTTTTTTTGATGACAATTTTCTTTTTCGGCTCGTCAGGGATGAGTCGATGCAGGTGGATGAACAACAGGCCGTTATGGTATGTTGCTTCGATGCGGTCCTCTTTGACGGCGAACGGCAGTGGGATTGTTTTTTGGAATTGGCCTTGGAAAAGGCCTTCTTCTACTAGCTCAAACCCTTTGAAGTTTAGATTAATGGTTGCCTTCACTTCCAACGTTTTGTATGATACATACACTTCTGCATCTTTGATTTTTTCGAGCCCCGGGAGGCTGATGACAACGAGCAGCTCGTTGTCTTTTTTGTAAATGTTCATACCGGATGATGGCTTGTTCGATGACGGCAGCAACGGCTGGATGCTTCCCCAAAAATCATTTTGAAAAAATTGCTGCCAATGTTTTGTCCAATCGGAAAACGGCGTAAACGGATTTTCTTTGGCCATCGTGTCTCTCCTCCTCCGCTCATTCATCATATGCCGCCTTCTTCGTTTGGTGATTCAAAAAACACGAACATTTACTTTGATGAAATACTAAATGTTCGATTTTTTCCTTGACACGCCGAAAAAAAACCTGCTACTATAAAGGTAACTTCATAGTGTATGAGAAGATCCCTCATATAATTTTGGGAATATGGCCCAAAAGTTTCTACCCAATCACCGTAAATGATTGGACTATGAGGGAAAGGATCGGTTTTGGCTTTTTTTCGATCAGCAACTGTCAAAGCCCGGAACGATGCTTTCCCTCGTTTACGGATGGGAACGCATGTTCTGGGTTTTGTTGTGCTAGCAAAAGGAGTGAAACGGTATGAGCCCGCTCGTTGGGGTGATCATGGGAAGCCATTCGGATTGGGAAACGATGAAACATGCTTGCGCCATTTTGGAGGAATTGGGTGTTCCGTTTGAGAAAAAAGTCGTATCGGCGCACCGGACGCCGGATGAGATGTTTCGGTATGCGGAGACAGCCGAGGAGCGCGGCATCCGCGTGATCATTGCCGGCGCTGGCGGGGCGGCTCATTTGCCGGGGATGATCGCGGCGAAAACGACGCTGCCGGTGATTGGGGTGCCCGTGCAGTCAAAAGCATTGAATGGACTTGACTCGTTATTGTCGATTGTGCAAATGCCAGGCGGGGTGCCGGTGGCGACGGTGGCGATCGGCAAGGCGGGGGCGACCAACGCCGGACTGCTCGCCGCATCGATTCTTGGACTGCTTGAGCCACGCTATATGGAGGCGCTCAAAGCTCGGCGGGAAGCGATTCGCAAACAAATCGTAGAAAGCAGTGATCAATTTGACTAAGCAACGGATCGTTCCTGGGCAGACGATCGGCATCATCGGCGGGGGGCAGCTCGGGCGGATGATGGCTTTGGCGGCGCGCGAGATGGGTTTTCGCATTGCCGTGCTCGACCCAACGCCTGACTCCCCGTGCGGGCAAGTGGCCGATGTGGAGATTACGGCGCCTTATCATGATTTGGACGCCATCGCTGAACTGGCCTGCGTGAGCGATGTCATTACGTACGAATTTGAAAATATCGATGCGCGAGCGCTTGAGTGGCTGGAGGCAAACGCCTATGTCCCGCAAGGAAGCCGACTGCTGGCGGTGACACAAGACCGGGCGTTGGAGAAAGCGGCGATTGTGGAGGCCGGGTTGCCGGTGGCGCCGTATAGGGAAGTGGACGGATGGGATGAGTTGGAACAGGCCGTTGCCATGATCGGCTTTCCGTGCGTCTTGAAAACGCGGCGCGGCGGCTACGACGGCAAAGGGCAATATGTGCTGCGCGGCGAAGGCGATCTAGCCAAAGCGGCTGATTTGCTTGGGCTTGGCCCATGCATTTTGGAAGGCTGGGTGCCGTTTGTGAAGGAAATGTCGGTCATTGTCGCCCGCAACCTCGATGGTGAGACGGCTGTTTTTCCAGTGGCGGAAAATGTTCATGTCGAGAACATTTTGCATCAAACGATCGTTCCGGCCCGAATTCCGGAAAGCGTGCAAGAGCGGGCCATTCGCTACGCGGAAGTGTTGGCCGCATCGTTTTCGCTCGTTGGGACGCTGGCGGTGGAAATGTTTTTGACTGCGGACGGGGATATTTATATTAATGAGCTGGCCCCTAGACCGCACAACTCCGGACATTATACAATCAATGCATGCGCGACGTCGCAGTTTGCCCAGCACATCCGCGCTGTTTGCAACTGGCCGCTCGGATCGACCGAATTGTTGAAGCCGGCGGTGATGGTCAATATTTTAGGCGAGCACGTCGAGCCGGTCATTCGGCATATCGGTGCGTTCGACGGGGGGACCTACGTCCATCTGTACGGCAAACACGAAGCGAAGCCGAAGCGGAAAATGGGGCATGTGACGGTGCTGGCAGACGATGTCGAGGCGGCGTTGGCGCGAATCGAATCGTGGCAAATTTGGCATGATCGGAGGCTGGAACGAGGATGATTGAACGTTACACAAGACCGGAAATGGGAGCGATTTGGACCGAGGAAAACCGCTTTAAGGCATGGCTTGAGGTGGAACTGCTCGCGTGCGAGGCGTGGGCCGAGCTTGGCGTCATCCCAAAAGAAGATGTCCGCCGCCTGCGTGAAAACGCGTCGTTTGACGTCAACCGCATTAAGGAAATCGAAGAAGAAACGCGCCACGATGTCGTCGCCTTCACCCGCGCCGTTTCTGAGACGCTTGGGGAAGAACGAAAATGGGTGCATTATGGTCTCACGTCGACCGATGTTGTCGATACGGCGCTCGGCTACTTGTTAAAGCAGGCGAACGCGATTTTGCGGCGTGATTTGGAAAACTTCATTCAAGTGCTGAAAGAGAAAGCGCGCGAACATAAATACACGGTCATGATGGGGCGCACGCACGGCGTTCATGCCGAACCGACGACGTTCGGGCTGAAGCTGGCGCTTTGGTATGCCGAGATGGTACGGAATTTGGAGCGGTTTGAACAAGCAGCCAAGATGGTGGAAGTAGGGAAAATTTCCGGCGCAGTCGGCACGTACGCCAACGTGGATCCGTTTGTGGAGCAGTATGTTTGTGAAAAACTCGGCTTGACGCCGGCGCCGATTTCGACGCAGACGCTGCAGCGCGACCGCCACGCTTACTATATGGCGACATTGGCCTTAATTGCGACATCGATTGAAAAATTTGCCGTCGAGATTCGCGGCTTGCAAAAAAGCGAAGTCCGCGAAGTCGAAGAGTTTTTTGCCAAAGGACAAAAAGGCTCATCAGCGATGCCGCATAAGCGCAATCCGATCGGTTCGGAAAACATGACCGGCATGGCGCGCGTCATCCGCGGGTATATGGTGACAGCGTACGAAAACGTGCCGCTTTGGCATGAACGCGACATTTCCCATTCGTCGGCCGAGCGCATCATTTTGCCGGATGCGACGATTGCGTTGAATTATATGTTGAACCGATTCGCGAATATCGTGAAACATTTGCTTGTGTACCCGGAAAACATGAAAAAAAATATGGAGCGCACGTTCGGGCTCATTTATTCACAGCGAGTCTTGCTTGCCTTGATCGACAAGGGGATGACGCGCGAGGAGGCGTACGATTTGGTGCAGCCGAAAGCGATGGAAGCGTGGGAGAGACAAGTGCCGTTCCGCTCGCTTCTTGAAGCGGATGAGCGGATCATGAGCCGGCTGACGAAAGAGGAACTCGATGATTGTTTTGATTATCGTCATCATTTGAAACATGTCGATACGATTTTTGCCCGCTTAGGGTTGGAGTGAGCGGCTGCCGGCTGGTCGAAGCCGGCCGGCTATACAAAAGATTTTCAATCTTCTGGATAAACGGAGGCGTTGATCGTGCCGACGAAACAACAGCTGTTATATGAAGGGAAAGCGAAAAAAATTTACGCGACTGACGAGCCAGATGTGCTTTGGGTCGAGTACAAAGACAGCACAACGGCGTTTAACGGCGAAAAAAAGGCGACGATCGCCGGCAAAGGGCGGCTCAATAACGAGATTTCCAGCTTGTTGTTTTTGAAGCTGCGCGAAGCAGGCATTGCCAATCATTTTATTGAAAAGCTGTCGCCAACGGAACAATTGGTCCGGCGCGTGACGATCATCCCGCTTGAAGTCGTTGTCCGCAATGTGGTAGCGGGAAGTTTAGCCAAGCGGATCGGTCTAGAGGAAGGGACGCCGCTTGAGGCGCCGCTTGTTGAGTTTTATTACAAAAACGACGACCTTGGCGACCCGTTGTTGTTGGAAGATCATATCTTCATTTTAAAACTCGCCAGCCGCGAGGAAATCGCCGCGCTGAAGCAGGCCGCGCTGGCGGTGAATGACGTGCTGCGCCTCCATTTTGCCGAGCGGAACGTGCGGTTGATTGATTTTAAGCTTGAGTTCGGCCGTACAGCAGACGGAGCCATCCTCTTGGCGGATGAGATTTCACCGGACACGTGCCGGTTATGGGACGCAAAGACGAACGAAAAGCTCGACAAAGACGTGTTTCGCCGCGACTTGGGCAGTTTGACGGACGCATACGAAGTCATTTTACAACGGTTAGGGGGAGAATCGGCATGTACAAAGTAAAAGTGTATGTCACGTTGCGAGAGAGTGTGTTGGATCCGCAAGGGATCGCTGTAAAAGGGGCGCTGCACAGCTTATCGTATACGGAAGTGAAAGATGTACGAATCGGGAAGTTTATGGAGCTCGTGATTGAAGAGAGCGACCGCGACATCAACGAGCTCGTTCGCGAGATGTGTGAAAAACTGCTTGCCAACCCGGTGATTGAAGACTACCGCTATGAAATCGAGGAGGCCGTCGCCCGATGAAGTTTGCCGTCGTTGTGTTTCCGGGATCGAATTGCGATGTCGATATGTATCATGCGATCGCCGATGAACTTGGCGAAGAGGTCGAATACGTTTGGCATGACGAGGACGATCTAGACCGTTTTGACGCCATTTTGCTTCCAGGCGGCTTTTCGTACGGCGATTACTTGCGTTCGGGGGCGATCGCCCGCTTTTCGAAAGTAATGGCTGCCGTCAAACAGGCAGCTGACGCCGGAAAACCGGTGCTTGGCGTGTGCAACGGGTTTCAAATTTTGCTTGAAGCCGGCTTGCTTCCTGGGGCGATGCGCCGCAATCAAGGGTTGAAGTTCATCTGCCGGCCGGTCCAGCTGACGGTGGAAAATCATGAAACGATGTTTACGTCTGCCTACGAAAAAGGCGAAGTCATTACAATTCCAATCGCCCATGGCGAAGGGAATTATTATTGCGATGAACAGACGCTCGAGCGCCTTGTCAAGAACCGGCAAATCGTGTTCCGTTACCATGGAGAAAATCCGAACGGCAGCTTGGCGGATATTGCCGGCATCGTCAATGAACGGGGCAATGTGCTCGGCATGATGCCGCATCCGGAGCGGGCGGTCGACGCCTTGCTCGGCAGCGCGGACGGATTGAAACTATTCCGATCGATCGTCAACTATTGGAGGGAGACGCATGTCGTTACTGCTTGAGCCGAGCGCGGCGATGATCAAAGAACAAAAGTTGTACCGTGAGATGGGGTTAACAGATGAAGAGTTTGCGCGCATTGAAGCGATTTTGGGGAGGCTGCCGAACTACACGGAAACCGGCATTTTTGCCGTCATGTGGTCGGAGCATTGCAGCTACAAAAACTCGAAGCCGGTGCTGAAAAAATTCCCGACTGATGGTCCGCACGTGCTGCAAGGGCCGGGTGAGGGTGCGGGCATTGTCGATATTGGCGACGGGCTGGCGGTGGCGTTTAAAATCGAAAGCCATAACCATCCGTCAGCGATCGAGCCGTATCAAGGGGCGGCGACCGGGGTCGGCGGCATCATCCGCGACGTCTTTTCGATGGGGGCGCGGCCGATCGCGCTTTTGAACTCGCTTCGGTTTGGCGAACTGACGTCGCCGCGCGTCAAATATTTGTTTGAGCAGGTCGTCGCCGGCATTGCCGGGTACGGCAACTGCGTCGGCATCCCGACCGTCGGCGGCGAGGTGCAGTTCGACCCGGCGTATGAAGGCAACCCATTGGTCAACGCCATGTGCGTCGGGATCATCCGCCATGAGGACATTCAGCGCGGCGTGGCGACCGGGGTCGGCAACACGGTCATGTACGTCGGGGCGAAAACGGGCCGCGACGGCATCCACGGGGCGACGTTTGCTTCGGAAGAGTTGAGCGAACAGTCGGAAGCAAAGCGTCCCGCCGTGCAAGTCGGCGACCCGTTTATGGAAAAACTGCTGCTTGAGGCGTGTCTTGAAGCAGTCAAGTCCGATGCGTTAGTCGGCATTCAAGATATGGGGGCGGCAGGACTCACGAGTTCATCCGCCGAGATGGCAAGCAAAGGCGGATTTGGCATTGAAATGAATTTGGATCTCGTCCCGCAGCGTGAGGCAGGCATGACGCCGTACGAAATGATGCTGTCCGAATCGCAGGAACGGATGTTGCTTGTTGTCAAGCAAGGTTGTGAAGACGAAATCGCCGCGATTTTTGCCAAATACGGCCTAGAGGCCAAAGCAATCGGCAAAGTGACCGATGACAAAATGCTCCGCCTCTTGTTCCGAGGCGAGGTGGCGGCGGAAATTCCAGTGGACGCCTTGGCGAAAGACGCGCCGGTGTATCATAAACCGTCTGCGGAGCCGGCTTATTACCGCGAGTTTCAAGCGATGCCGCCGTATATTCCGCACATCGAAGACTACAACCAAACATTGCTCGGGCTGCTCGCCCAGCCGACGATTGCGAGCAAAGAATGGGTGTACGACCAGTACGACTATATGGTGCGGACGAATACGGTCGTCGCCCCCGGATCGGACGCGGCGGTCGTGCGCATCCGCGGCACGAACAAGGCGCTCGCGCTGACGACGGATTGCAACTCGCGCTACTTGTATTTGGATCCGGAAACGGGCGGGAAAATCGCCGTCGCCGAGGCGGCGCGCAATGTCGTCTGCTCCGGAGCGAAGCCGCTCGCCATTACGGACTGCCTCAACTTTGGCAGCCCGGAAAAGCCGGAGATTTTCTGGCAGCTCGAAAAAGCAGTCGACGGGATGAGCGAAGCGTGCCGGGCGCTCGGGACGCCGGTCGTGAGCGGCAACGTCTCGCTGTACAATGAAACGAACGGCGAGGCCGTGTACCCAACCCCGGTCGTTGGCATGGTCGGTCTCATTGATGATCTTTCCCATATTACGACTCAGTCGTTTAAGCAAGCGGGCGACCTCATTTACGTGATCGGCGAGGCGAAGCCGGAGTTTGGCGGCAGCGAGTTGCAAAAATGGCTGGAAGGCCGCATTTTTGGAAAAGCACCGGAGATTGACTTAGAGGTGGAAGCAAGCCGCCAGCGCCAGCTGCTTGCAGCGATCCGCGCGGGGGTGGTGGCGTCAGCGCATGATATTGCCGAAGGAGGATTAGCCGTTGCGCTTGCTGAGTGTGTCATGGGTGCCTCGGGGCTTGGCGCCAAGGTGACGATCGGCGGTGACCTCGTCAGTGAACTGTTCAGCGAAACGCAATCACGCTTTGTTGTCTCGGTGAAAAAAGAGCAAAAAGAGGCGTTTGAGCAACTGGTTGAAGCGAAACAAATCGGCGAAGTGACAGACGATGGCGCATTCGTGGTGAACGGGGAGCACGGTGAGACGCTCATTCACCTTTCCGTTGCCAAGATGCGAAATGTCTGGAAAGGGGCTATTCCATGCTTGCTGAAATCAAAGGATTGAACGAGGAGTGCGGCATTTTCGGCATTTGGGGGCATGAAGACGCCGCCCGGCTCACATACTACGGGCTTCACAGCCTGCAGCACCGTGGGCAGGAAGGGGCCGGCATCGTGGCGGCGCATAACGGGAGCTTATCCGGTCATAAAGGGCTGGGGCTGGTGACGGACGTGTTTCAAAGCGGCACGCTCGATGCACTCAAAGGGGCGGCGGCCATCGGTCATGTCCGCTATTCGACGGCGGGTGGGGGCGGCTATGAAAACGTGCAGCCGCTCTTGTTCCGCTCGCAAACCGGCGCGATGGCGTTGGCCCATAACGGCAACTTGACAAACGCCATCGAGTTGAAGCTCGCGCTTGAAGGACAAGGAAGCATTTTTCAGACGACATCGGATACGGAAGTGTTCGCCCATCTCATCCGCCGCAGCCAAGCGCCGACGTTTGTCGAGCAAATGAAAGAGGCGCTCAGTCAGATCGAAGGGGCGTTTGCGTTTTTGCTGCTGACGGAAAAGGCGCTCTATGCGGCGCTTGATCCGCACGGGTTTCGGCCGCTGTCGCTCGGCCGGCTCGGCTCGGCGTATGTCGTGGCGTCGGAAACGTGCGCGTTTGACGTCATCGGCGCCACATACGAGCGGGAAGTGGCGCCTGGGGAATTGCTCATCATCAGCCGCGAAGGGGTGCGTTCAGAACGGTTCGCTTCTAGGCAGCCGCGGTCGATTTGCAGCATGGAGTACATTTATTTCGCTCGTCCGGACAGCCATGTCGATGGCATCAACGTCCATACGGCCCGCAAAAATTTAGGAAAACGGCTGGCGCTCGAGGCTCCGGCCGACGCTGACATCGTCACCGGCGTGCCGGACTCAAGCATCTCCGTTGCCATCGGCTATGCTGAGGCGAGCGGCATCCCCTATGAATTAGGGCTCATCAAAAACCGTTATGTTGGCCGGACGTTCATCCAGCCGTCGCAGGCGCTGCGCGAGCAAGGAGTGAAAATGAAGCTGTCGCCGGTGCGCGGGGTTGTGGCCGGCAAACGGGTTGTGATGGTCGACGATTCAATCGTGCGCGGGACGACGAGCCGGCGCATCGTCTCGATGCTCCGCGAAGCGGGAGCGGTCGAAGTGCACGTGCGCATCAGCGCGCCGCCGATCACCCATCCTTGCTTTTACGGCATTGATACGTCGTCAAAGGAAGAATTGATCGCGGCGAATCGCACTGTTGAAGAGATTCGGCGCTTGATTGGCGCTGATTCCCTCGCCTTTATCAGCCAGGAAGGGATGCTTGAGGCCATCGGGCGTCCGGACGTCTCGCCAGAGCGCGGGCAATGTTTGGCGTGTTTTACTGGCCAATATCCGACCCGCCTCGGTCAAACGGCGCGGCCATGTCTGACGATGAAATGATGGAGGAAGTATAACCGGTGCAGCTGACGAGTGTGGTGGCGCGTTTCCACGAGAGAAACGCTGCGCAACAAGAGCGTCGCCTGGCGTCCTGAGCGTGATGGGCGGCGAAAAGGAGGAGTTGACGTGGCAAAGGCATACAAACAAGCAGGGGTCGACATCGAGGCTGGTTATCAGGCCGTCGCCCTCATGAAAGAGCACGTGCAAAAAACGATGCGTCCCGAAGTGCTGGGTGGGATCGGCGGGTTTGGCGGCTTGTTTGATCTATCCGCGCTTGGTTACCGCCAGCCGGTGCTTGTCTCCGGCACGGACGGTGTCGGAACGAAGTTGAAACTAGCGTTTTTGCTTGACCGGCATGATACGATCGGCATCGACTGTGTCGCTATGTGTGTCAACGATATTATTGTCCAAGGGGCGGAGCCGCTCTTTTTCCTCGACTATATCGCTTGCGGCAAGGCGGTGCCGGAGAAAATCGCCGCCATCGTCAAAGGGGTGGCCGACGGCTGCGTCGAAGCCGGCTGCGCCTTGATCGGCGGGGAGACCGCGGAAATGCCAGGAATGTATGATGAAGATGAGTATGATTTGGCTGGGTTTGCGGTCGGCGTTGCGGAAAAAGAGCGACTCATAACCGGAGAGACGATTCAAGCGGGCGATGCGCTTGTCGGCCTGCCATCAAGCGGCCTTCACAGCAACGGCTATTCGCTTGTGCGCCGCATCGTGTTTGAACAAGCGAAATTGTCGCTTAATGAGATTTACGAGCCGCTTGATGTTCCGCTCGGCGAGGAGTTATTGAAGCCGACGCGCATTTATGCGAAACTGTTGCGCTCTGTGCGCGAGCGGTTTACGATCAAAGGGATGGCGCATATTACCGGCGGCGGGTTGATCGAAAACATTCCGCGCATGCTGCCGCCAGGAATCGGCGCGCGCATTCAGCTTGGTTCATGGCCGATTTTGCCGATTTTTGACTTGTTGCGCCAAAAAGGCGAGCTTGAGGAAGAAGAGATGTTTTCCGTCTTTAATATGGGCATCGGCCTTGTGCTCGCTGTCAGTCCGGAAACGGCGGCGCCTCTTGTTGAGTGGCTTTCGGAACGAGGCGAACCGGCGTACATCATCGGCGAAGTGGCCGAAGGAGCGGACGTGTCGTTTGCTGGAGGGGGCCGGGCATGAAGCGGCTGGCGGTGTTCGCCTCAGGAAGCGGCACGAACTTTCAAGCGATCGTCGACGCGGCCAAGCGCGGCGAGGTGCCCGCGGAAGTAGCGCTTTTGGTCTGCGACCGCCCAGGTGCGAAAGTCATTGAACGAGCGGCGCGCGAAAACGTGCCGGCGTTTGTGTTTTCTCCAAAAGACTACCCGTCCAAAGCGGCGTTTGAGAGCGAGATTTTGCGTGAGCTAAAGGAACGCCAAATCGACTGGATTGCGTTGGCCGGCTATATGCGCTTGATCGGGCCGACTTTGCTTTCCGCCTATGAAGGGAAAATCGTCAACATTCATCCGTCGCTGCTGCCGGCGTTTCCGGGCAAGGATGCGATCGGCCAAGCGTATCGGGCTGGCGTTTTGGAAACAGGGGTCACCGTTCATTACGTTGATGAAGGGATGGACACCGGGCCGGTCATCGCCCAGCGCGTTGTTCCGATCGTGCCGGGCGAGCCGATCGAGGCGCTTGAGGCGCGCATCCATCAAGTCGAACACGAGCTGTACCCGACGGTGTTGCGCATGCTGCTAGGGGAAAAGGAACAACAGGAAGAAAGGATCGAGAACGATGGCAGTGAAACGAGCATTGATCAGCGTGTCCAATAAGGAAGGCATCATTCCGTTTGCGAAGCAGCTGGCTGAACTTGGCATTGATATCATTTCGACCGGTGGGACAAAACGAGCGCTTGAAGACGCCGGCGTTCCCGTCATTTCGATTTCCGATGTCACCGGCTTTCCGGAAATTTTGGACGGGCGCGTCAAAACATTGCATCCGGCCATTCACGGCGGCATTTTGGCGGTGCGCAGCGATGAGCGCCACCAAGCGGCGCTTAAAGAGCACGGCATTCGCCCGATCGATTTGGTCGTCGTCAACTTGTATCCGTTCCAACAAACGATCGCCAAACCGGATGTGACGCTCGCCGAGGCGATTGAAAACATCGATATCGGCGGCCCGACGATGGTGCGGGCGGCGGCGAAAAACTATGCTGATGTCGCGATTGTCGTCGATCCAGCCGACTATCCGATAGTGATTGAAGAACTGAAAATGACCGGTTCGATCCAAGTAAAAACGCGGCAACAACTGGCGGCGAAAGCGTTCCGCCATACGGCGGCGTATGACGCGATGATTGCGGAGTATTTGACAAACCTCACCGGAGAGAACTATCCGGAAACGCTCACGGTCACGTATACGAAAAAACAATCATTGCGCTATGGCGAGAATCCGCATCAATCGGCAGCGTTTTATGCCAAGCCGCTCGGTGCGGCGTTCTCGATTGCCAACGCGACACAGCTGCATGGCAAAGAGTTGTCGTACAACAACATTAACGACGCCAATGCGGCGATCAACCTCATTCGCGAATTTCAAGAGCCGGCTGTGGCCGCCATCAAACATATGAACCCGTGCGGCGTCGGCGTCGGCGCGACGCTTCTTGAGGCGTTTACGAAAGCGTACGAAGCCGATCCAGTCTCGATTTTCGGCGGCATTATTGCGGTCAACCGTGAAGTGGACAAAGAAACAGCCGAACGGATGCACGACATCTTTTTGGAAATCGTCATCGCTCCGTCATTCAGCGACGAGGCGCTTGCCATTTTGACGAAAAAGAAAAACATCCGTCTGTTGACGCTTGATTTTACCGCGCCGGACGTCAAGGAAAACATGCTCGTTTCCGTCAATGGCGGCTTGCTCGTCCAAGAGGCCGATACGTTCACGCTTGAAGACGCCGAATGGAATGTCGTAACGAAGCGCGAGCCGACCGAGGCTGAGCGCGAACAGCTTCGGTTTGCTTGGAAGGTTGTCAAACATGTGAAATCGAATGCGATTGTACTGGCCAAAAACGGGATGACGGTCGGCGTTGGCGCCGGGCAAATGAACCGGGTCGGCGCGGCCAAAATTGCGATTGAACAGGCTGGGGAACAGGCGGTTGGCGCCGTGTTGGCGTCCGATGCGTTCTTCCCGATGGACGATACGGTCGAGGCGGCGGCGAAAGCCGGCATTACCGCGATCATTCAGCCGGGCGGCTCGATTCGCGACGCCGACTCGATCCGCAAAGCGGATGAATACGGCATCGCCATGGTCTTCACCGGCGTGCGCCACTTTAAACATTAAGTGTGGCAAAGGAGAGGGAGACGATGAATGTACTGGTCATCGGACGAGGCGGGCGCGAGCACGCCATCGCCTGGAAAGCGGCGCAAAGCCCGCTTGTTGGCAAGCTGTATGTAGCGCCGGGAAACCCGGGCATCGCGGACGTGGCGGAACTGATTCCTATTGATGAGCTCGATATTGAGGCATTGGTGCAGTTTGCGAAACAACAGGCGATCGATTTGACGATCGTCGGGCCGGAAGCGCCGCTTGCTTCCGGCATTGTTGACCGTTTTATGGCCGAGGGGCTTCGCATTTTCGGCCCAAGCCAGAGGGCGGCGCTCATCGAAGGAAGCAAGGCGTTTGCCAAAGAGCTGATGAAGAAATACGGCATCCCAACGGCGGACCATGCGACCTTTACGTCATACGAAGAAGCGAAAGCGTACATTGAACAAAAAGGCGCGCCGATCGTCGTGAAAGCGGACGGATTGGCCGCCGGAAAAGGCGTCACCGTCGCCCAAACGGTGGAAGACGCGCTTGCCGCGGCGAAGGCAGCGCTTGTCGACGGACAATTCGGCACAGCCGGCAGTCAAGTTGTCATTGAGGAGTATTTAGAAGGGGAAGAATTTTCGTTTATGGCGTTCGTTAACGGCGAGAAGGTGTATCCGCTCTCCATCGCCCAAGACCATAAGCGGGCGTATGACGGAGACGAAGGACCGAACACCGGCGGCATGGGAGCCTACTCGCCGGTGCCGCAAATCTCGGCGGAGACGGTGGAAACAGCGCTGGAGACGATCTTGCGTCCGGTCGCCAAAGCGTTAGTGGCTGAAGGCCGGCCGTTTACCGGCGTGCTGTATGCCGGGCTGATCGAAACAGCAACGGGGCCGAAAGTGATCGAATTCAACGCCCGTTTTGGCGACCCAGAGGCACAAGTCGTGCTACCGCGGCTGAAGACCGATTTGGTGGAAGCGGTACTAGCGGTGATGGATGGAAAAGAGTTGGAGCTTGAATGGACGGACGAGGCGGTGCTTGGCGTCGTGCTGGCAGCGAAAGGTTACCCCGGCGCGTACGAGCGCGGGGCCGAAATCCGCGGGTTGGACCGAATTTCCCCTGATGCGTTGTTGTTCCATGCTGGCACCAAACGAGAAGGCGGCGCATGGTACACCAATGGCGGACGCGTTCTCCTGTTAGCGGCCAAAGGGGAGACGCTTGCCGAAGCGAAGGAAAGAGCGTACGAGCAATTGGCCGCGATCGACTGTGACGGTTTATTTTACCGCCGCGATATCGGCCGGCGCGCTATCGAACGCGCCTCCGCCGCATATACACGTATGAAAGGGCGATAATGCCGCCGATTAACGCGGCCAATACGAACGACATATCGGTCATATACTCGAGCAGCAAGGTGGTTCACTCCTTTGTAGTCGAAGGTGTCCCAAGTATGGGACACCTTTTTTGATGATGTTTGGCTAGTCCACAATGCCAAGCCGCGAATCATGTTGCTTTTCTTCTCTTTCGTTGACAGTCTGCACTCTTCACGGGCCGCTTCGATACCGAAGCAGCACGCATCACTCACGATGCGAAAAATGTTGCCGAATGACGGTGGGATGGAGGATATTGGAAAAAGCGGTGCGCAACGTCGAACGGATGTCCTCCCTCATGTCGGATTGACGACCGCTTCCTTTTCCTCTTCAAGCAGCTGTCGGCGCTGCATATTGTCAAACAGAGCGGTCATCGGACAAAAACGGGTGATCCCTTCTCCGACTTTCATCGCTCCAAGCAAAGCGGCCCACAAATAGGATGTGCACCAAGGCCGCCGAGCCAGGCGGGCGGTGGCCCAGGCGATGACAGTCAGGCCAACCGTGATGCGAATCAATGCGTTCACAATGCCGATATTCGCCATCGGTCTGTCCCCTCCTTAATATTTTTTATTGTGAAAGTCGCTTTTGTGCGTTAAAATGGTTGTATGGAACGATTAGGAAACAAGGGACGGGGTATCAATGGGCGAACAACGTTACCGATGGAAAGGCAGCGAACTGCGTGCACAAGCAGCGGTGATTGATGGCAAACAATCGCCGACGAAAGTATTGGTGAATGCGACGTATTTGCACTCGTATTTTCGTGAATGGGTAAAAGGAAACATATGGATCCATGGAGATCGCATCGTGTATGCCGGAGAGCGTCTTCCTGATCAGGTCGACGAGGCGTGTGAAATCGTCGACTGCCGTGGATATGTGCTCGTTCCCGGCTACATCGAGCCGCATGTCCATCCATTTCAATTATATAATCCCCATTCATTTGCCCGTTATGCAGCGGCGCACGGAACAACAACACTCCTCAACGATAACTTGTTTTTGCTTTTGCAGCTCGATGATGAAGAAGCGCTTTTCTTTTTACAAGAAATGAATGCGCTTCCAACGTCGATGTATTGGTGGTGCCGATTTGATGGGCAAACGGAGCTCGAGCGCGAAGAGGAACAAGTGTCCAATGCTCGGATCAAGCGCTGGCTTGACCAAGAGGCGGTGCTTCAAGGCGGTGAGTTGACCTCATGGCCAAAAGTGGCGAGCGGCGATGACATCATCTTGTACTGGATGCAAGAAGCGCATCGGCGACGCCGCAAAATTGAAGGGCATTTTCCGGGGGCGTCGGAAAAGACGCTTGTCAAAATGGCGCTCTTTGGCGCAGATGGCGATCATGAGGCAATGACGGGAAAGGAAGTGCGCATGCGCCTTTGGCACGGCTATACCGTCGCGCTTCGGCATTCCTCGATTCGCCCCGATTTGCCGGTGCTGCTTGAAGAGATGAAAGCGCTTGGCATCCGGCATTATGATAAATGCTTGTTGACGACGGATGGCTCGCCGCCATCGTTTTATGAGAATGGAGTGATCGATTGGCTGATCCGCATCGCGATCGAGCATGGCGTGCCGGTGATCGATGCCTATGCGATGGCGACGATCAACGCCGCCCGCCACTACGGCATCGAGCATCTTCACGGCAGCATTGCCACCGGCCGCATCGCTCATATCAACTTTTTGCGCTCGGCTCACGATCCGACGCCGGCGCAAGTGCTCGCCAAAGGCGAATGGGTGAAGCGCGATGGAGAAGCGCCGCCTCTCTGGCCAGATCTGGAATGGGGGCAGTTTGGCATTCGGCCGTTATCGTTGCCATGGGAGGTGGACTGGGATGATTTGCAGTTTTCGATGCCGATGGGACTGCGCATGGAAAACGCCGTCATTTTAAAACCGTATTCCGTGTCGATTGATACGTCGCGCGATCGTTTAGGTCATGATCATGATGAATGTTTTTTAGTGCTGCTTGACCGAAACGGGCGCTGGCGCGTCAATACGATGTTGAAAGGTTTTTCATCGGCGCTTGGCGGGCTGGCAAGTTCTTATTCGAACACCGGGGATTTGATTTTGATCGGCAAGCATAAGGAAGATATGATGCTCGCCTTCCGGCGGATGAAGGAGATCGGCGGCGGCATTGTGCTCGCTGAGGACGGAGAGATTTTGTTTGAGCTCTCGCTTCCTTTAGGCGGCATGATGTCCTCCTTAGAGGTGGATGAATTGATCAACGAAGAAAAAACGTTCGTCCGTTTGCTGCGTGAGCGCGGATATCCATTCGAAGACCCGGTGTATTCGCTGCTGTTTTTACAGTCAACCCACCTGCCGTATGTGCGTGTCACGCAACGCGGGATTTATGATGTCATGCACAAAACGGTACTCTTTCCTTCGATAATGCGGTAAAATAAAAAAGAAAAGGTTGTGTGTCCATTGAAACATTGGCTGTTCGCTGTCAGTTGCGCGGTATTGTTGTTAGGCGGCTGCACGACCAAAAGCGAGCCGAAGCACGCCGAACCGGCTCCTCGGCAGGAGCAGCCGTCCAAGCCTCGGGCGGAGGAACAACAAACGTTCCCGCTGACGGGGCTGCCGGCGAAAGGGAACATCCATCAGCGGGTCGTCGGCGTGATGATCAACAACCACCCGAAGGCGCGCCCACAGTCGGGATTAAGCAAGGCGGACATCGTGTATGAGGTGCTCGCCGAGGGCGATATCACCCGTTTGTTGGCGTTGTATCAAAGCGAATTGCCGGAGCGGGTCGGACCGGTGCGAAGCGCGCGTGATTACTATATTGACTTGAGTGAAGGCTACCATGCACTGTATGTATGCCATGGCTGGAGTCCGGAGGCGAAAGCGCGTCTTGAGGGAGGCGGAATCGACTATTTGAACGGATTGTTTTATGACGGCACATTGTTTCAGCGCGTCCCGTTCCGCAAGGCGCCGCACAACTCGTACATTACGTTTGCCAACATTGAAAAAGGGGCGGAACAAAACGGGTATGCTTGGACGGATAACGTTCCCCCGCTATCGTTTCGCACCGATGAGCCGAGCGGCCAAAAGGTCGGGACGGTTCACATCGCCTATTCGCATCGCGCCTATGCCCAGGTTGAATACCAATATGTTTCGGAACAAAAGGGGTATTACCGGTACAGCGGCGGCGAGCAAACGATCGATTATGATACGCATAAGCCGATTGTCGTGCAAAACGTCATGATCATCGCCGCCCACCATCAAGTGGTTGACAGCCACGGGCGGCGCGACATCGACCTCGTCTCCGGCGGCAAGGGGTACTTGCTGCAGGGCGGCGTCATGCAGCTGATCGAATGGAAAAACGTCGACGGCCGGCTGCTGCCATACCGCGATGGGGCTCCGATCGGATTCGTGCCGGGAAAAACGTGGATCAATATCGTGCCGGAACTGGCGATCGTCCAGTGGAAATCATAACCGCCTTGTCTGTTGCAAGGCAAAGGGGCGGTGGATTCGCAGATTGGTTGGCTACAACATTTTTCCCGCCAAAACGCAAGGAGGAAGCAGCTATGCAAATTGACAAACTGCGCGGCAGAGAGTTGGATCAACTGTTTAAAGCGATTTTATCGCTGCGCGATTTAGAAGAATGTTACCGTTTTTTTGATGATTTATGCACCGTGAATGAAATCCAGGCGCTCGCCCAGCGGCTTGAGGTCGCCCGCATGCTGCGCGAAGGATATACGTATCACAAAATCGAAACGGAAACCGGAGCGAGCACGGCGACGATTTCGCGCGTCAAGCGCTGCCTCAACTACGGCAATGATGCTTACGCCATGGCGCTCGATCGCATTAAAGAGGAGCAACAGCAAGAAGAGAAAGAAGCCAACGAAGCGGTCACAGACTGACGCGGCAAGGAGATTCCTTCCATTTGCAAAGGAACTCCTTTTCTTTTTGCGGATTTGTTATAATGGAACAATGGAGACGGAGTGGAGGGTTGCCGCTATGGAGGAGATTCGCGCTTGGCGCCATGTGTTTAAACTCGACCCGAATAAACCGATTGATGACGAGCGCCTTGAGCGCCTTTGCGAGTCGGGAACGGATGCCGTCATCGTCGGCGGAACCGACGGGGTGACCATCGACAACGTGCTGGATTTATTGGCTCGCATCCGCCGTTTTTCGGTGCCATGCGCGCTCGAAGTCACCGACGTCGAAGCGCTGACGCCGGGATTTGACGTATATTTGGTTCCGATCGTGTTAAACAGCCGGCAGGCGGAGTGGATCATCGGCCGTCATCATGAGGCGGTGAAACAATACGGCGATGTCATGAACTGGGATGAGATTTTCGCTGAAGGTTACTGCATTTTAAATCCAGCCTGCAAAGCGGCGGAGCTAGCCGAGGCCGACGCGGCGCTCACCGATGATGATGTCGTGGCGTACGCCCGCCTCGCCGCACATTTGTACAGGTTGCCGATTTTTTACCTTGAGTATAGCGGCGTCTATGGCGATCCGTCTTTAGTGGAAAAAGTGAAACAAGTGCTTGATCAGACGCAGCTGTTTTATGGTGGAGGGATCACAACGCCTGAGCAGGCGGAGCATATGGCGCGTTATGCCGATACGGTGGTCGTCGGCAACGCGATTTACGACGCGTTCGAACAGGCGTTGGCGACGGTGGCGGCGGTGAAGCAGATGGCTGGTCAACGCAGCGGCGATGATGGAAAATAGAACATATGGTTTATTGGTGGTGGACATGATGAATTTTTTATCGGAAAAGCTGCTTGCGCATTTAAACAAAGAGCAGCAAGAAGCCGTTAAAACGACAGAAGGCCCATTGCTCATCATGGCGGGAGCGGGCAGCGGAAAAACGCGCGTGCTGACGCACCGGATCGCCTATTTGATGGCGGAAAAACAGGTGGCGCCGTGGAATATTTTAGCCATTACGTTTACGAACAAAGCGGCGCGTGAAATGAAGGAGCGGGTGCAGGCGCTCTTAGGCGGGGCGGCGGAAGACGTGTGGATTTCGACGTTCCATTCGATGTGCGTCCGCATGCTGCGCCGCGACATTGACCGCATCGGCATCAATCGCAATTTTTCCATCCTTGACCCGACGGATCAGCTTTCGGTCATCAAAGCGATTTTGAAAGACAAAAATATCGATCCAAAAAAATTTGAGCCGCGGACGATTTTAGCGACGATCAGCGGGGCGAAAAACGATTTGCTCACGCCCGAGCAATTCGCGAAGCGGGCATCGACGTACTACGAAAAGATCGTCGGCGACGTGTACCAAGAGTATCAACAGCGCCTTCTCCGGAATCATTCGCTCGATTTCGACGATTTGATCATGACGACGATCCACTTGTTTGACCGCGTGCCGGATGTGCTCCACTATTACCAATATAAGTTCCAGTACATCCATATTGATGAGTATCAGGACACGAACCGCGCCCAATATACGCTTGTCAAAAAGCTGGCAGAACGCTTTCAGAACATTTGCGCCGTTGGCGACGCTGACCAGTCGATTTACCGGTGGCGCGGGGCGGACATTCGCAACATTTTATCGTTTGAGCGCGACTACCCGAACGCGAAAGTCATTTTGCTTGAACAAAACTACCGCTCGACGAAACGCATTCTGCAGGCGGCAAATGAAGTCATTGCGCATAACGTCAATCGAAAACCAAAGCGGTTGTGGACGGAAAACCCGGAAGGGAAGCCGATCGTCTATTATGAAGCGATGAACGAAGTGGACGAAGCGCAATTTGTCGCCCGCCGCATTCAAGAGGCGGTTGAGAGCGGGGAGCGCCGCTACCGCGATTTTGCCGTGCTTTATCGGACGAACGCCCAGTCGCGCGTCATCGAGGAAATGTTTTTAAAAGCGAACATTCCGTACCAAATCGTCGGCGGCTTAAAGTTCTATGACCGGAAAGAAATTAAAGACATTCTCGCTTACTTGCGCGTCATCGCCAACCCCGATGACGATTTGAGCTTGCTTCGCATCATCAACGTGCCAAAGCGCGGCATCGGCGCCTCTACGATCGACAAACTTGTCCGCTATGCGGCCGAGCATGAGCTGTCCTTGTTTGAAGCGCTCGGCGAGCTGGAGATGATCGGCTTCAGCGCGAAGACGGCCGGGGCGCTCGCCGCGTTTCGCGGACAGCTTGAGCAATGGACGCAGCTGCAAGAATACGTTCCGGTGACGGAACTTGTGGAGGAAGTGCTCGACCAATCGGGCTACCGCGAGATGCTCAAGGCGGAACGGACGATTGAAGCGCAAAGCCGGCTTGAGAACTTGGACGAGTTTTTGTCGGTGACAAAGCATTTTGAAAATGTGAGCGACGATAAATCGCTCATCGCCTTTTTAACCGACTTGGCGCTCATTTCTGATTTGGACGAGCTGAATGGGACAGATCAGGCGGCCGAGGGCGATGCCGTCGTCTTCATGACGCTGCACGCCGCCAAAGGGCTTGAGTTTCCGGTCGTGTTTTTGATTGGCATGGAAGAAGGCATTTTTCCGCATCTTCGTTCACTGGAGAATGAGGATGAAATGGAAGAAGAGCGGCGGCTGGCGTATGTCGGCATCACTCGGGCCGAGGAAGAGCTCGTATTGACGAACGCGCAAATGCGGACGCTGTTTGGCAACATCCAAATGAACCGGCCGTCGCGCTTTTTAGATGAGATTCCCGCGCATTTGCTGGAGACAGTCTCGCGCGGGAAACCGTCTGTTTCCCGTTCAGCGTCCGCTCGCTTGCAGGCAGGCGGCGCCATCGGGGTGTGGAAAGTCGGCGACCGGGCGAACCATCGGAAATGGGGAATCGGTACGGTTGTCAGTGTCCGTGGCGAAGGTGACGACCAAGAACTCGATATCGCCTTCCCGAGCCCGATCGGCATTAAACGTCTGCTCGCTAAATTTGCGCCGATTGAGAAAGTATAGAAAGGAGAACGGGTGAACGTATGGACCGCCAACAAGCCGAACGGCGCGCGGCCGAGCTGCGCGAACTGTTGCACCGCTATGGCTACGAATATTATGTGCTCGACCGGCCGTCCGTCCCGGACGCCGAGTATGACCGGCTCATGCAAGAGTTGATGGCCATCGAGGAACAGTATCCGGAATTGAAAACGAGCGACTCGCCGACCCAGCGCATCGGCGGCCCGCCGCTTGAGGCGTTTCGCAAAGTGACGCATGTTGTTCCCATGATGAGTCTCGCGAACGCGTTTGGCGAAGGCGACTTGCGCGATTTTGACCGCCGCATCCGCCAGGAAGTCGGCGAAGCAGCGTACGTATGCGAGTTGAAAATCGACGGCCTCGCCGTCTCGGTCCGCTATGAAGACGGCTATTTCGTGCAAGGAGCGACGCGCGGCGACGGAACGACGGGCGAGGACATTACAGAAAATTTGAAAACGATCCGCTCGCTGCCTCTCCGCCTGAAAGAACCGGTGTCGCTTGAGGCGCGCGGCGAAGCGTTTATGCCGAAAGCGTCGTTTTTGCGCTTGAATGAGGAGCGAAAAGCCCGCGGCGAGGAGCTGTTTGCCAACCCGCGCAACGCGGCGGCCGGCTCGCTCCGCCAGCTCGACCCGAAAGTGGCGGCGTCGCGCCAGCTCGATTTGTTCGTTTATGGTTTGGCCAATGCTGAAGAGCTTGGCATTGAGTCGCACAGCGAGGCGCTCGACTACTTACAGGCGCTTGGGTTTAAAGTGAATCCCGAGCGGCGGCGCTGCGCCAACATCGATGAGGTGATCGCCTTCGTCAACGAGTGGCACGAAAAACGGCCGCAGCTGCCGTACGAAATCGACGGCATCGTCATTAAAGTCGACTCGTTCGCCCAACAGCGGGAGCTTGGTACGACGGCAAAAAGCCCGCGCTGGGCGATCGCCTACAAATTCCCAGCCGAGGAAGTGGTGACGACGCTCATCGGCATTGAGGTGAACGTCGGCCGCACGGGCGTCGTCACGCCGACCGCGATTCTTGAGCCGGTTCGCGTCGCTGGCACGACCGTGCAGCGCGCCACTCTTCATAATGAAGATTTTATACGGGAAAAAGACATTCGCATCGGCGATGCGGTCATCATTAAAAAAGCGGGCGACATCATCCCGGAAGTGGTCGGCGTCGTCGTCGACCGGCGCGACGGGGATGAAACGCCGTTTGTGATGCCGACGCATTGTCCGGAATGCGAAAGCGAGCTCGTCCGCCTGGATGGAGAAGTGGCGCTCCGTTGCTTAAACCCGAAATGCCCGGCCCAGCTGCGCGAACGGCTCATCCATTTTGCCTCAAGAGCAGCGATGAACATTGAAGGGTTGGGCGAAAAAGTCGTCACCCAACTGTTTAACGCTGGCCTCGTCCACGATGTCGCCGATTTGTACTGCTTGACGAAAGAACAGCTCATCGGTTTGGAACGGATGGGCGAAAAGTCGGCCGCCAACCTGCTTGCGGCCATTGAAGCGTCGAAGCAAAACTCGCTCGAACGGCTGCTGTTCGGCCTTGGCATCCGCTATGTTGGAGCGAAGGCGGCCCAACTTTTGGCTGAGCATTTTGAAACGATGGAGCGGCTGGAAAAAGCGACGAAAGAGGAATTGATGGCCGTGCCGGAAATTGGCGAGAAAATGGCGGACTCGATCATCGCCTTCTTTTCCCAGCCAGAAGCGGCCGAGCTGCTCCATGAGCTGCGGCTTTACGGCGTCAACATGGCATACAAAGGGCCGAAGCGGGCGGCTGAAGCGCCTGCTGACTCCGCCTTCGCCGGCAAAACGGTCGTCTTGACCGGCAAACTCGCGTCGATGTCGCGCAATGAGGCAAAGGAAGAGATTGAACGGCTCGGCGGGCGCGTCACCGGCAGCGTCAGCCGCAGCACCGACATCGTCATCGCCGGTGAGGACGCCGGATCGAAGCTGGAGAAAGCCCAGCAGCTTGGCATTGAGATTTGGGACGAATCACGATTTTTGCAAGAGATCAACAGGGGGAAACGATGAAACGAATCTCACCACTTCGCAGTTTGGTTGCCTGCCGTTGGACGAATCGGGCCCGAAAGCGGTTGGCCGCTGTCGGCCTCGCTTCGATTTGTTTGTTGTCTGCGTGTGCGCCGAAGTTTGACAAAGGTGAGGAAGTCGTGCAAGACAAAGGCAGCAAACAGCAAGAAGCCGTCATCCCGAAATACAACATTTCTGATTCGTATTACCGCGTTGTCTTGCCTTTTAAGCCGTCCGGGGCGCGCGGGCGGGTCGTCAACGACGTCAACACCCGGCTTGATGTCGATGAATTTGAAACCGGGCTGATGCGCTTGGCATCTGAGCAATTTTCCCCGGATGAATATTTGTTTCAGGAAGGGCAATATTTGGACAGCGAAACGATCGGGCGCTGGCTCGCCCGCAAGCGGACGGACAGCCAGCTGAAGGCAGAGAAAATGAAACCGGAAGACAACATCGGCTTAAACCCGCCGATCAGCGACAAAGGAACGAATGAGCAAAAAAACAAACAAAGCCCGATTTACCTGGCCAGCATTTTGGAGCACGACTACTTAGTGAAAGTCGATAACGACAAGGTGAAGCTTGGTGGCGTCGCCATCGGCCTGGCGTTAAACTCCGTCCACTATTATTCGACCGAGCAAGGCTATCCGCGCGAGGTCAAAATCAAAGACGATGTCATCGAACGGGAAGGAAAGCGGATCGCCGCCGAGGTGCTGAAGCGGCTGCGGAGCATGAAAGGGCTTGGCAGTGTGCCGATTACGATCGCTTTATACAAACAAGCGCCCCGTTCATCTGTTGTTCCAGGCCACTTTTTCGCCGTCGCCCATGTCGATGAAGGAAGCAGCACCATCGATGATTGGGAGGCGGTAAACGAGGAATATTATGTATTCCCGTCTGATGAGGCGGAAGAGAACCATCGTGATGACTGGCTCAAATTCAACAATTTTAAATCAGATGTTGAAGACTTTTTCCCGAACTACACTGGCATCGTCGGCAGAGGGTTGTACGTCAACGACCAGCTTCAGAAGTTAACGATCAACATTACGATGCCGTTTTACGGCAAAGCGGAAGTGATCGGCTTTACCCAATACGTGACCGGCTTGGTGATGGAAAAATTCCCGGACTACATCACCGTTAATGTCTACATCGCCTCGGCCGGCCAGCCGGAAAGCCTCATCGTGCGCCAGGCGAAAGCAGACGAGCCGTTTGTGCATATTTATCAATGACAACGTGCCGCATCCTCTCTGGACGAGCCAGAGGGGATGTGTTTTTTGCGACGTTGCGGTTCGAAAAGGCTGGTGTAAACGGATTCGGTGGCAGCCCCTGTCGGTGTGATTTGCCGGATGGGGGACAGACTGGTGAACTACCCCCACTTAATTTTCTAGCGAAAATTTGAAGTGGGGGCTTCCAAAGAAGTTTGACTGCTTCAAGCAATCCTTATTCTTTGAGGCGTGTCCACTTCGCCGCTAGAGCATAAGACACTCAGGTCTACAGCTTTACTTTTCTTTAAGATGTTTAATGCGCCATTGACATCCTGTTTACGAGTGGTGCCTTTGATTTTTTGCTTATCTTTCATGCTTTGAAGTCTGGCATTTTCTTTGTTAAACCATTGATTTATACTTTTTAATCTCCGCCCATCAATGATGAATGATCTGCCGTCTGATGTGACACAAGTGGCAAAATTGTTTAATCCTAAATCAATTGCCAGTGCTTTTTGGTCGCTTAATTCTCTTTGATCTTCAGGCATTTCATATTTGTACTGAATCTCAAAGAACCTGGCATGATGCTTAGGAATGATTTCAATCTGCTTAATCTTTTTGTCCAGTAACACAGGCGGAATCGTTATCGTGATAGGCTTGTGAGTCTTTTTAAATAGGCGAGAATACGGTATCGTGAATTTGTTGCCGTCTATACGAATCTGGCCAATGATCAGTGAATGAAAGCCATCTTTTTTAAGATATTTTGGAATACTGATAGCCTTGTGGTCATATTTTCCTTGTTTGGCAAGACTGATCAAACCAAAGAAAGATTTAAAGGCTTCATTGACCTTTTTTAAAATTTGCTGTGCCATGTTGCTGTTTAACAGCTTATAGTTTTCGTTAGTTTTTGCAAGATGATCGTTTTTCTCATAATTAAGAAATTCCTTGTGTTCAAAATAGTATTGTCTGACATTGTACAATCCGACGTTGTACATGTTCTTGGCAATATGGCACAGTTCTCGAAGAGTCAAGTATTCTTCTTTGGTCAAACCATTTAGCTGTTGTTTGATACAAAAATACATTTTTTCACCTCCCATCTAACTATATTATACTATATTTTACTGAATCTATCCTATTTTCAGCAAAATATAGTTAAGGCGATTCATCTCCCACTTACTCCGCTTCGCTTCGTTGAAGTGGGAGTCTTCTCGCCTAATTAAGATAAAATAATGAAGACCTAGATGCGAGTAAAGGTGTGTCGCGATCATGAAAGCCATCTGTGTGTTTTGCGGATCAAGTTATGGACAAAGTGTAAAATACAAGGAAGCGGCGAAAGCGCTCGGAACGTTTCTCGCCCAAAGCGGCACGACGCTTATTTACGGCGGCGGAAAACGCGGCTTGATGGGGGAAATCGCGGAGGCGGCGCTTCGCCATCAAGGGCGTGTGATCGGCATCATTCCGCAGTTTTTAAAAGACAGGGAAGTGGCGCATGACCGGTTGAGCGAGCTGGTGGTCGTCGATACGATGCATACGCGCAAGGCGAAAATGTATGAAGCGGCCGACGGGTTTATCGCCTTGCCAGGCGGGTATGGGACGTATGAAGAGCTGTTTGAAGTGCTCTCATGGTCGCGCGTCGGCCTCCACCAAAAACCGATTGGCCTGCTTAACGTGGAAGGGTTTTTCGATCCTCTTCTTCATTTGCTTCGGCATACAGTCGAAAACGGATTTGCCGCGCCGGAAGATCTCAAGCTGATCGTCAGCGCCGAAGACGTTCCGACGCTGTATGAGCGGATGAGCCTGTTCCGCCATCATCGTAGACAGTGATGACGGGTCTTTTTATGCGATCATGACGGTGCATTTGATCTTTCAAGGCCAATCAAAACGATGGTGCGGGCTGCCAGTGGTTCATCAAGCCTGTGCATTGTTCACTTCATGGGCGACGCGAATGCCGGATTCAATGGCGCCTTGAATCCATCCGTGGTGGGTGGAAGCGTGTTCCCCGGCAAAATGCACCCTCCCTTCGGGAGTGGCGATATACGGCGACAGCTCCGTCACTTGATTCGGCTTCATCATCGTGAAGGCACCGCCGGAGTACGGATAGCGAACCCAGCTATGGCTCGTTCCGGTTTCAAATTCACGGTATACTTGCTCTCCATAGAGGATCGCTAAATTTTTCAGCGTATATTCCAGTCGCTCTTCATCGCCCAAGCTGTCCCAAGGAATGGTGTCATCTTCCCACGTATAGCTCGCCAATACGACACCTGGCCCCGTGGTGCCAATGCCTTGGCTTGGATATTGTGTATACGTAATCGGCAGATCGGAAACCGCTCTGCCCCCAAACATGCCTTCTTTTTCCCAAAACCGCGTTTTAAACTGGATGCCCGTTTTCGTCGAACCGGCATAGTGAAGTTCACGAATGGCTTTCCATTTGTTTTCGGAAAATGAATGGCGGGGTTCGATGTCGACAAACTGCAAAATCGAAAATGGGATGGTGACGATTGCTCGATCGGCGGTGACTTGAAACGGTTGAAGAATTTTGGTGTGCGTGGCGTGGATGGTGACGCCGTTTTCGCGCTGGACGATTTTTTGCACTTTGTGGCTGAAAAGGATATCATCTTTCAGCTGCGGCAAAAAGGCTTTTGGAAGCCGGTCGTTTCCGCCGACGATTTCGTAAAAACGGATGTTCGGGGTAAACAGCACCATCAATTCACGCAACATTTCCAGAAACGACAGTTCCGGCAATCCCCCAAGCGAAAGAACGGCTTTGATCATATCGATGGCGCCGATGGACAACGATAGGCCAAACGGATTGTAACGCAAATAGGCGTCCAGCGAATAGCGGTCGAGCCGTTCGATGACAATTGGCCAATGGTTTTCCGGATTTTGTTCAATGAATTGAACAACCGGACGAATGGCCATCTGCAATAACTCGGAAGCGGTTTTTCCCCGTTCGTGGGGGGCGACGGGAAAGCCAAAGAGGCCGGGATGCCGCTCATATTCGCCAAGGCGTGCTTTCACACCGCGGAAATATAAAATGTCGCGCGGGGTGCTGTTGATAAACGGGTGGAGCGGCAAGTTGAATTTTTTGATATATTCCAATGTCAATTGATGGGTGTGCGGGATGCGCATCGCGCCGGCTTCGAGATACTGGTCGTCGCGAAAGTGGGAGCGGAGCGTGTAGATGCGGCCGCCGACCCGCTCGGATGCTTCTAAGATGGTGATGCGATGGCCGGCTTGCTTCAGCAATGACGCTGCGACAAGCCCAGCCATCCCGGCGCCGATGATGACGATATGTTGAGGCGCCGTCGTTTTCTTTAAGCCGTGGCGAATAATCGAGATCATCGTTTCCATTGAGAGTTTTGGAGAAACATACGGGTGGGACACGGTTGGACTCCCCCTTTGCCGTTTTCACCGCGCGAGGATGAAGGTGCGGTTATTCCATCTTATTCCGCGGCAAAGGGGAGTATGTGAGAATAGGAATGCCCGTCACGGCCTGGAAACGATATACGTCGCGCCATCGATTTCGATGGAGCGCTGTTCCTGCACCCCCACAATCCGGCACGAAAACGGGCGCGTTGATGGATGACGTCGGTCAGCCTCATAGAACCGAATCGCAATGCCGCCGACAGCGAGCTTCGCATACGCTCCCGCCTCATCGCGCCCCACATCGGGTTTGGGCAAGTCAAACAGCCGGCGGTAGCCGTTGACTGCCCGCTGGAGATCGAGGGTGTAGATGCTAATTGACGACAGCGAAACAGAGCCAATCGGGTGTCTCATGAGCGGTGCCAGCTCGTTCATCCGCACGTCATCGCCGTCGCCCCATTGGATGAAAAACGGATAGCGAAATGCACCGTCTGTGTCGTCTTCGATAAACAGCATCGACCATGTCAGCCGCTTGCCGTCATCGCGCTCGCGGCTGCCGGGGAGCGGACCGATTGGGGTAAACCCGTTTCGTTTGAGATGTGCCGCCACCGCTTCGATGTTGTTCGTGCGGAAGGCAAATTGGGAGAAGCCGTTTCCTTCTTGGCGGTCGGCGACAAGCTGGGCGATGAGCGGATTTCCGCACGTTCTCGCCGCCTGTCTATCAGCAATGCCGATCCATTCAATGTAGCGCAAATGCTCAAAGTAACATAAGGCGTTGTACGTTCCCCATGACGGATGGCGGCCGCCATGGATGGCTGTAAACCCCCATTGTTCAAACGCCGTTTTCGCTTGCTCTGGTCGTTCGGTTAAGTGGACGAGATGGTCAAACACGACATGCATGGCGGCGGCCTCCTCCTAGATGGAATCGATCAGCGGAACAGCATTTCTTTGAGCTTGTAAATGATTCGTTCGTTATCGACGGTGCGGTGGGCGATAAAATTCAAATCGAGCTTGATGTCTTCAATTTGGGCGGACAATTGTTCGTAACGGGAATCCATTTTTTGTTCGAGGCGGTCCACCGTTTGTTTCAATGAGGAAAATTCCCGGTGAAGCTGGTGGATGTCAGCAGCGAGAGCTTCCAGTTTGGCGTCTGTTTCGTCTTGGCGGTGGAGGAGAGCAGCCACGATGCCGTTCAATTCCGTTTGCCCAGCGCGAAGCGAATCTTGTTCTTGACGCAGACGCTGTTGTTCCAAACGGATTTCCTGCTGTTCTTTTCGGATTTCTTGCTGTTCTTTTCGGATTTCTTGCTGTTCTTTTCGGATTTCTTGCTGTTCTCTCCGAATTTCTTGTTGCTCTTTCCGAATTTCTTCTTGTTCCTGGCGAATGGCGATTTGTTCACGCTCGAGCCGCTCTTGGCCTTCTACGAGCTTTTGCAGTGTGCTGTCCATGGCGTTCAGGCGATCAAGCACTTGGGCGAGCAAAGCGTCACTCATCGTCATGATTCCCCCTTTTTTCGTCTGTTATGGCCATTATAGTACATATGTTCGGGGTTGTCAATCAAGAAAATTTGAACATCCATGGCGGACAAACTCCTTCCCATTCCTTGTTTGTCAACGGTTTATTCCATATCGATGCCCAACAATCCTCCCGATTTTTGTCAGCAGCATCCAAAATATGAGATGTTCACATGGAAGCAAATACTTTTGGCAATGAGATGAAGAGCTTTGGAAAAATATGAGGGCAAATCGTTTCATCTTTATAGTGCACTCCCGCTTGGTGAAACTTTTGATCTTGCAAGGCATATTTTTCGACGGTCTCATGAACCGGATCGACAATCCAGTATTCTCTGACACCAGCTTGTTCGTAGTTGTGAAATTTCGTAATGCGGTCGTGTTTGGCGGTAGATGGAGAAAGAACTTCTACGATAAGATCAGGCGCCCCATAAATTCGCTCATCACCAATTTTTTGTTTGTCACAAACAACAATGAAATCGGGAATATACCAATCTTTAATGTCATGAAGAGGAGTATCTTTTGTTGCGAATAAACATACATCGATCGGTGCGACAAATACTTCACACGAGGAATGGTGTAGAAAGTCGAAAAACTGTGCTGACAAAGCTGTCACGATACGTTGATGTCTTGGTGTAGGTGAAGGAGTCATAAATAGGACGCCGTCAATTCCCTCATATCGTTTTTCCTCAGGGAAGTTTACGTAATCTGCATATGTCCATGGATGATTTTGATTTGGCAGCGACATGCAATTTCCCTCCTTGTGCTTTCATTTTATCGTATTTCTTTGAATAAAAAAAGGCGTCACGAGCGATTCCTTCCTGTGTCTAAATTAGGAGCGCGTCCTTTTTCTCCCATCAACCGTTTACTCATGCGAGTGACGTCCTATTGTGCGCTGTTCAGGAAAACGAAATATTCCTACATCAAAATTAAATCCTCCCGGTTTCACGCCTGCCTTCGCTATTGGGGGGTGTTATGGAACGTTGTATTCATTTGCATCGCGAATATGTAGATTGATTCTCGCTCAGAACACGCGGCAACTGTTGCTTCATTCGTTGAAAGTTTGGTATCATCATGGTATTGTGATAGGTCGAACTCGTTGGAGGTGAAACCATGTCGCGAATTTCGATTGACCAAGTCAAACACGTCGCCGACCTAGCGCGATTGGCGATTACGGATGAAGAGGCGGAGATGTTTGCGAAACAGCTCGATGCGATCATTACATTTGCCGAGCAGTTGAATGAATTGGATACGGAGAATGTTCCGCCGACTTCGCACGTGCTTGATATGAGAAACGTGATGCGCGAGGATATTCCAGAACCGGGGCTGCCGCGCGAAGAAGTGTTGAAAAACGCGCCGGATCAGCAAGACGGCCAGTTCCGTGTGCCGGCCATTTTAGAGTAAGGAGGGGGATTTATGTCGCTTTTTGACCATTCCGTGCAAGAATTACATACGTTGCTGCAGAAAAAAGAAGTGTCCGTTTCCGATCTCGTCGACGAATCGTACCGCCGCATCGGCGAAGTGGAAGAGAAAGTGCAAGCGTTTTTAACATTAAATGAAGAACAGGCGAGGGCGAAAGCGAAGGAGCTCGATGACCGGCTCGCCAAAGGTGAAGAAACGAACCCGCTGTTCGGCTTGCCGATCGGCATTAAAGACAACATCGTCACAAAAGGATTGCGCACGACATGCGCCAGCAAAATTCTATACAACTTTGACCCGATTTATGACGCTACTGTCATGGAGCGGCTGCATGCCGCAGGGGCGATCACGATCGGGAAGCTGAACATGGACGAGTTCGCCATGGGCTCGTCGACGGAAAACTCCGGCTTTCAGCTGACGCGCAACCCGTGGGACGTAGAGCGCGTTCCGGGCGGCTCGAGCGGCGGTTCGGCGGCGTCGGTGGCGGCCGGCGAAGTGCCGTTTGCTTTAGGTTCTGATACGGGCGGTTCGATCCGCCAGCCGGCGGCGTTTTGCGGGGTTGTTGGCTTGAAGCCGACGTACGGACGCGTCTCGCGCTTTGGCCTCGTCGCGTTTGCCTCGTCGCTTGACCAAATCGGCCCGATTACGCGCACGGTCGAAGACAACGCCTACTTATTGCAGGCGATAGCGGGTGTCGATCCGATGGATTCGACATCGGCAAATGTTCCGGTGCCAAACTATGTGGAGGCGTTGACCGGGGACATCAAAGGATTGAAAATCGCCGTGCCGAAAGAATATTTAGGTGAGGGCGTCGATGAAGGCGTGCGCCAGTCGGTGCTTGCGGCGCTTGCCGTGCTTGAGAAGCTGGGTGCGGCGTGGGAAGAAGTGTCGCTGCCGCATTCGAAATATGCGCTCGCGACGTACTATTTGCTCGCTTCGTCCGAGGCATCAGCGAACTTGGCTCGCTTTGACGGCGTCCGCTACGGCTACCGGACGGACAACGCGAAAAACTTGATCGATATGTATAAACTGACGCGAAGCGAAGGGTTTGGGGCGGAGGTCAAGCGCCGCATTATGCTCGGGACGTTCGCGTTAAGCTCGGGCTATTACGATGCGTATTACAAAAAAGCGCAAAAAGTGCGGACATTGATCAAACGAGATTTTGAGAACGTCTTTGAACAATATGACGTCATCATCGGCCCGACGACACCGACACCGGCGTTTAAAATCGGTGAGAAAACGAACGATCCGCTGACGATGTATATGAACGACATTTTAACGATTCCAGTCAACTTGGCAGGCGTGCCGGCCATTTCCGTGCCGTGCGGCTTTGTCGATGGCTTGCCGGTCGGCTTGCAAATCATCGGCAAGCACTTTGATGAAAGCACTGTCTACCGCGTCGCCCACGCTTTTGAACAAGCGACCGACTACCATAAGCAAAAACCGGTGTTGTAAGGGGGGTTAGGTGATGAACTTTGAAACGGTCATCGGACTTGAGGTGCACGTCGAGCTGAAAACGAAATCGAAAATTTTCTCCAGCAGCCCGAACGCGTTCGGCGCGCCCCCGAACACGCAAACGAACGTCATCGACTTAGGGTATCCGGGCGTGCTGCCGGTGTTGAACCGGCAGGCGGTCGAGTTTGCGATGAAAGCGGCGATGGCGTTAAACTGCGAAATCGCGACCGAGACGAAATTCGACCGCAAAAACTACTTTTATCCGGACAAC
>NZ_BCPV01000044.1 GCF_001544135.1 Geobacillus zalihae NBRC 101842
CCCCATATCGCCGCATCAGGATCATATTCAGCAGCAAAACTAGACGCCCAACCAGATCCATATTCTTCCCATTTTTTCTCATTTTGCTTGAGACGTTCAGGAGGGCCAACAGGAATCCATGCAGGTTCCCAGTAAAACACCCCGATCCCCCGTTTGCCTACAGCCGCCACTGCCTGAATCACATCTCGAATCGAGTTCGCTTGCCCTTGGACAGTAATCGGATAGTTCAGTATTTGTCCAGAACTCTTTGGAGCTGTATTTTCATGGCCGTCTCCATCTTTTTTCGTATATGGATACGATGTTTCTGCCACCATCACCTTTTTATGATACGTATTGGCTACATGTTTCAACACAGACGTTAAATTGGCTAAAGTACCATGCCAAAACGGGTAATAGGAGCTAGCGAACACATCGTAATCCACTTTATGTTCAGCAAGCATTTTCGCTATGGATGCATATCTGCCTGGAGTTTCGGGATTCGTAAAATGAAGCGCAACCAGTATATTCCGATTCATCTCCCTTACTGCACTGCTTCCTGCATTCATCAATTCACATATTTTCGCCCAATCCGTTTCCCCGACAAACGCTCCATTTGTTTCATTTCCGATTTGAACCATTCCGACTTGAATTTTTTCTTTCAACATTGCTTTTAAACTTTCCTTCGTGAATCGGTATAAAGCTTTCTTTTTTGCTTCAAAATTGAGATTTGCCCATGCTTTGGGAGGACGTTGTTTGGCAGGGTCGGCCCAAAAATCGGAATAGTGGAAGTCCACTAGCACCCTCATCCCATTGGCCGTAGCTCGCTTTCCAATCTCAATGGCTTTTTCCAAATCGTTATTCCCGCCTCCATACCCATGCCCTTTCGCATCATAAGGATCGTTCCATACGCGCACCCGTACATAATTGATCCCGGCTTCTTTTAGCGTTTTAAAAATATCTTGCTTCTTACCAGCCGCATTGTAGAATTTTACCCCACTGTCCTCAAGGGCGATAATACTCGAAACATCGACCCCTTTCACGAACCCTTTGCTTAGGCCCTCCACCCTTTTTACGAAAATATCAGCCGGAACAGGCTTTGGCCCCTCTCGGCCTCCCGCACTGTTCAGCGATATCAACTGAAAATGATCCATATAGCCCCAAGCGTTCGGTTTCCCAGTAACTATTGCACCGACTTCAAAGTTCAACGCTTCTTCTTCCAGTGTGAATTCCAATTTAACCGTCTCCCAAGAATTATATCCTTTTGTAACAACAGCCTCCGCCATCTGATCGCCTGCGAACAATTGAATATGACCCGCTTCGTCTCCTGCTCCTCCCATTGATTGAACAGAAAGTTCATAACTCCCTGGCGGCAGCTGTCCGATCGTTTGCTTCAATGTAAATGTTTGATTTCCGTTCGCTATATCGCGGACCCAGTATTTAAAGGCGCTATCTCCCTCATTCGGAACGATCCATGCATCATTTGAATAAGAAAAACGCTGTAGATCAACAGAACTCCAATCCTGTGTAGTGACTGTCCATGACCCATCAGCCCAAAAATCCGATTCAAATCCCCCGTTAATTAAATAATTATACGAATCAGCCGCTGCTTTATGAATATGATTGGACGAAAACGGCATGATCATCACCATCATGGCGACTAGTATGAAAAAAAATCGTTTCCTCATCCTCTCCCCCGCCTCCATGACTATTTTAACATCGCACACCAAAACACTTGATTGGCTGCCGTGTGAAACCAGCCTTTCTATTTGACAGATTTGTTGCTTGAACGATTCTCTCTCCTTTATCTCCTTTTCTCCACGACTCGCACCTCGTATTTACCTAGCGTGATCTCCCCTACGATTTCCTCGCCAGTGAACAGATCCTTCACCTTTTCCTCAACAACAACAGCCTGTTTCTCCTCTGTAAAATTCATAATAAACACATAATCACATTCCGGCGCTTGCCGCGCTTGCACGGATACTCCTTTTCCATGCTTTACAACCAAGACAGGCCTCAGATCGAGCTTTTCCATCAATTCTTGATAAAAATCTCTATGGAATTGATCCTCTAGGCGGCCGCCAATATAATAGGCTTGACCTTTCCCGTATTGGTTGCTCGTCACAGCGGGCGTACCCGCATAAAAATCATCTTCATAAACTCCTTCGACTGTTGCAGTATACACCTTGATCACCGTTGCATAGTCTTTCAACTCGTAAGACCGTCCACGATAATGAACCGAATTTCGATCGCGTGGATAAAGGGTATCCGTTTCGATCGGTTCGATGCCGAATGTTTTCCTCAAATCGGGATGCCAGCCACCTAAATACGCTAAATCACATTCATTGACCATTCCACTTATATAAGTCATGACAAGCGTCCCACCGTTCCCTACAAACTGTTTCAAACGAGCAATCGTCTCTTCGCTCACTAAGTAAAGCATCGGCGCAATCAGCAATTTGTAGCGGGAAAAGTCTTGTTCCTTCGTGATGACATCAACGGGGATATCCCGCTCCCAAAAGGGGCGATAATGCTGTACGAGCGTTTGTGGATACCGTTTCGTTTCAGTCGCAAATCCTTGCGCATCATTTAACGCCCAATTGTTTTCCCAATCATACAAAATGGCCACTTCCGCCGTCCGATTGGTTCCGACGATGCCAGACATTTTCTCGAGTGCTTTCCCAACTTTAGAAACCTCTTGAAATACACGGTTATCCGTGCGATTGTCATGGTCGACGACCGCACCATGAAGTTTCTCAAACGCCCCCCGCGACTTGCGCCATTGAAAATAGAGGATGCTGTCGGAACCATGAGCGATCATTTGCATCGAAGATAAAAAGTGCATGCCTGGCCGCTTCGCTTTGTTCACTTTATGCCAGTTCACCAAACTCGGCGTGCATTCCATCAGTAAAAATGGCTGCTGCTTCAAACTTCGATACAAATCATTGATAAAACCGACTTTCATAGCCAAATCGGCAGTGCTCTCCCAATCATTGTGCCAAGCAGGATAGGCGTCCCAACTAATGACGTCAAGATGCTTCGCAAACTTGCTGTAGTCAAGTCCTTGAAAAGGAATTAAGTCATGCGTATCCGCCATAAAATTCGTTGTAATCGGAATATGAGGCGTCAACTCCCGAAGCGGAACGATCTCGTTTTCAAAAAAGGAAATCGTCTGATCTGTCACAAACCGTTTCCAATCAAGATTCAACCCATGAATCGTATGCTCACCAATCGGAGACGGCGACTCGATTTGCGACCAGTCGGTGTACGTATGGCTCCAAAATGATGTCCACCAAGCGGCATTCAGCGCGTCAAGATCATGATTGTATCTGTTTTTCAACCATTCACGAAACGCTTCTTGGCACAAATTACAATGGCATTCCCCGCCGTATTCGTTGGAAACGTGCCACATGAGCAAAGCAGGATGATCTCCGTACCGTTCCGCCAGCAATCGATTGATATGTTGAGTTTTTTCACGGTATACGCTCGAGGTAAAACAATGATTATGACGCCCGCCATGCAACTGTCGAACACGCGCCGCATTCACCCGCAACACTTCCGGATACTTTTGCGACAACCATGCTGGCCGGGCGCCGCTTGGCGTAGCCAAAATCACCCGCCCGCCAATACGGTAAATGTCGTCAAACACTTTATCGAGCCATTCAAAACGATAAACCCCTTCTTCCGGTTCGAGAGCAGACCAAGCAAATACACCAATCGTGAATGTGTTTGTGTGGGAGAGTTTCATCAACTCAAGATCCGCCTGCAAAAGATCCGGCCGATCCAACCATTGATCAGGGTTGTAATCTCCTCCATGAAGAATGAAGTTCGCTTGTGTTATATACGTTCGTTCATATTTTGGCATTACGTCGTCTCCTTTCCCTGCATCATCCTTTGATTCCACCCAATGTCAATCCGGACACAAAGTTCCGTTGCAACATCAAAAAGACAATCGCTACCGGAATGCTAATCAGAAGCGCCCCGGCTGCAAACGTTGTATAGCTCGCCCCCATCACTTCGTTAACGAGATTATACAGCCCTATCGGAAGCGTATAAGCATCAGGAGTTCGGAGAATGGCCGATGACAACACAAAATCACCAAGCGGTCCGGTAAATCCGTTCATCGCCACGACTGCAATCATTGGTTTAGACAGCGGCAAAAGAATTTGGAAAAAGATCCTCGTATTGCTCGCTCCATCGATTTTGGCACTTTCATCCAAATCTCTCGGGATCGAATCCATATATCCCTTCATCAAGTACGTATTCATCGGAATTTGCCCGCCGATATAAAGCAAAATTAACAGCCAGTGACTATTGAGCATCCCAAGCATTTGCGCCAAAACAAACAAAGCGATCAACGCAGAAAACTGCGGCACCATTTGCAGCAGCAAAAACAACGTTAAAGCATTTTTTCTCCCCTTAAATCGAAAACGCGAAAATGCATAGGCGGTAAACGAAACACTAATCACGGAACCAAGCATCGTAAAAAAGCTAATTTTCATCGAATTCCAATACCAGCGTTCGTACAATAAGCTTTCTTTGCCCGCAAACAACTCGCGATAATGATCAAGCGTCGGTTTTTTGGGGATAAGGGTGGTGCTGATTAAACTGTTCCCCGGATTCAGGCTGGCACCAATAGTCCAAAGCAGCGGATAGATGATTGCCACGGCGACAAACGTTAAAATGGCATAGGATACGAAGAGGCGAAGGAATTTTTTTGACCTGACACTGGATCTCATGTTCTATACTCCCTCTTTAAAAGAATTGGTCCGTCGAAATTGCCATAACGCAATCCCCATGACAAACAAAGATAACAAAATTGTTAAAGCGGCAGCCAACGCATATTGGCTTGATTGCATCGTCAATTTATAAATCCAAGACACAAGGATATCCGTTCCTCCCGCTGTCGATCCCGGAACAGCCGGTCCGCCTCCATTAAACAGATAAATAATGTTGAAGTTATTAAAGTTAAAGGTAAACTGTGTAATAATAATCGGGGCCATCGCCAACAGCACCATCGGCAATGTAATATATCGAAATTTGGCAAACATGGAAGCTCCGTCAATCGTCGCTGCTTCATACAATTCTTCAGGAATCGACTGCAAAACGCCCGTCGTCACGACAAACACATATGGGAATCCCAACCATCCTTGCATGAGGATGAGCGCCACCCTCGTCCAATGCTCATCAGTCATCCAAGGGATTGGATCGATGCCAAGCGCCGCTAAAATTGTATGATTGATGGCTCCAAAACTGTCATTAAATAAGCCAGCAAACACTAAAATCGTCACAAATCCCGGCACAGCCCACGGCAATACGAAAATGGTTCGATACAATTTCTTCAACCGAAGGTCTTTTTGGTTGACGATCACCGCCAATAAAATACCTGCCGCCACTTGAAGAGTGGAAGCAACGAGTGTCCAAATGACCGTCCATGACAACACATCAAAAAAGGTTGAGCGCCAAATATCAACCGTAAAAATTTTGAGGAATGTATCGAACCCAACCCAATCGACCAACTTGGCAGGAGGAGTATGATATAAATCATAGTTGGTGAAAGCTAAAGCAAAACTGAACAACACTGGAAAAATAACAGAAAAAACCAAAAGAAAAAAAGCAGGGCTGCTGACAACGTACGGGTACCCTTGTTCCACAAGTTGATGGTACTCTTCTTTCAGAGTATTCAACCGATCCCCCCTGTCCCTCCGCTCACCACTTTTATAAGCGTCCCACAAATTGAAACAATAAAAAGCCAATCCAAACAAAGCGACAATGACCGCAATAATCCCTTCTGCCAAAAGAAAAATCGAATTATCGCGTTGCACTTCTGTTCCAAGCGTCACAATCCCCCAAAACCCCATGTTGAACAGATCGGCAAACGCCGTCAAAAAAGAGGCAGCGAAAACAAGAAACAAAACTCCCTTCGCCCATTGTCGGTTATACCATTGACCTAGGCCAGGAATAATCGATAAACATAAGGCCATTTTCCGGTGTGACATGGACTCCCCTTCTTTCCTTGAAGAACACATTTTTTCAACACAAAACGCATCAAACAAAAAGATCGTTTCACACCATCACGATCGATTTATTGTAGGTCCTTGCACCTTGTTAGAAACGAAAGCGCAAGGACCTTGTTCTCTCCCCTTATTTGCCGCTATGTTTCGCCTTAATTTGCCCTTTGATCGTTTTCACGGCTTGATCTAATGCCGCTTTCGGATCTGCTTTTCCAGTCGCAATCGTTTGCAATGCCGAATCGGCCGGCTTCCACACCTCATTCATTTCCGGAATATTCGGGATCATTTCAGAAAATTGAGATTGCTCCGCAACCGCCCGTGCCGCCTCACTGTTTTTCACCACCGGATCATCCGCCAACGCTTTGACAGCCGGAACCTCTTTTGTCACTTCATAACGTTTTTTCGAATTTTCTTCATTCGCCAGAAAGATCACCAATTTTTCAGCAAGATCTGGATGTTTCGAGTAGGCGCTTACGTTGTAGCTTTTTACTCCAATAAATGCGCTCATATTTTTTCCGTTCTGTAACGCTGGAAGTTTCGTCACTCCAAAGTTGATTCCCGCTTTTGTAAACGGCTCAATATTCCACGGACCAGAAATGATCGCTGCTGCTTTGCCTTCCGTAAACAGCGATTCGAGTACATTAATACCCTGCTCGCCAATCATTCCTGACGGAAATAGACGTTCTTTATAAAATTTTTGAATCATTTTAGCCCCTTCGACAGCGCCGGCATTATTTAATCCAATATCGTTCGGATTGTAATTTCCGTTTTCGTCCTTGCCAAAAATGTAGCCTCCATACGCACTCATCACACTTTGAGCATAGTAAATCTGGTCAAACAGAGCCAAAAAGCCAAATTTTTTGCCATCTGTTACTTTTTTGGAATACTCATACCATTCCTCAAGCGTTTTCGGCAATTCCTCTTCGGAAATAAGATCTTTATTGTAGTAAAGCATCGTTGTCTCGACCGCTTTTGGCAAACCATACACTTTGTTGTTTACTTTTTGCGACTGCATAGCGGCTTCCGTATAGATGGATTGAATGTCTTCCTCAACATTCAATTCTTTAATGAGCCCTTCCGTCACGGCTGTCCCAATCTGGTCGCTCGGCATCGTCAATACATCTGGTCCAGTGCCAGCCGGCCCGTCTAAACGCAAATCCTCAATTTGTTTCGCATACGGCTTCTCAATGATTTTTACTGTCACATTGTTTTCCTTTTCAAATTGGGCAATGGCATCTTTAATTCCTGCGCTTTTTTGAATGTCTTCCCAAACGACGAGCTCTACTTTTCCATTGCTCTCTTTGTTTTCTCCTGCACGAGATCCTTGATTAGCATTTTCTTTAGGCCCACATGCAGCTAAAGACAAACTAAAAGCCATCACACTCATAAGCGCAAGATGTTTACTAATACTCCTCATCATTTTCCCTATTCCCCCTTCTTATTTGGAAGCGCTTAACTACCTTCAATATAGCACCAACAATAAAAAATGTAAACAACTTTTTACTAAAATTAATAAAAATATTTACGAAACAAAAAAGAGGGCTAGTTCGTACTTTTCCGTACGATAAGCTCAGCCCCTAACAGCAATGTCTTCACAATGTTTCTCTTTCTTTGTATCCGCTCGAGCAACAACTCGATCGCACTTTTGCAAATTTCATGAATATCAATATGGAATGTCGTCAATGGCGGTGATACGTATTTGGTAATGCTGATGTTATTGACGCCGATGACGCTCACACGCTCAGGGATAGGAATGCGATGCTCATTCAACGCCTGCAGACAACCGACAGCAATGGGATCCGCCGCTACAAAAAACGCGGTAGGCAATCGATCCCCTAGGGTTTCAATGGCCTTGGTCATGAGTTCATAGCCATTGTCAAATGAGAATCCCCGGTGGCAAAAAATATACTCTTCGTTGAGCAACCCCTTTGCTTTCATATAATTTCGAAACGCCCGCTCGCGCGAGTCCATCTCATCCTTTCCTGTATTCGGATTCGGATACGTCCCGCCAATAAAGCCGATGTCCGTATGCCCTTTCTCAAGAAAGAAGTCGATCGCTCGCTCAGTGATCTGTGTTAAATCTGGGCGCACCGAATCAAAACAGCGCGGGTCGGGCGACAAATCAATAAACACCCCATTTGTCGTCATCGATCGCAGACGTTCAAGCTCCCGATCCGAAAAAATTCCAACGGCAATAAACCCCTCAATGTTCTCTGGAATTTGGTCAATGCCATCTGAAATTTTATACATTTGCAGTTCTAGATTAAACTCTTTCGCCAGCTTTTCCATTTCCATCCTCATTGTTTTGTAATACACGTCTTCTAATTCCTCTTTATCCGTCAACCAATATAAAAAAGCAATATTGCGAATCACTTTTCTGATCGTTTTCTTGCGGTAGTTCAACTTTTCTGCTACTTCATAAATTTTCTCCCGCGTCTCCTCGGATACCGAAAGATCTGGATCATTGTTCAATACCCGCGAGACAGTTGAAATGGAATAGCCTGCTTGTTTAGCAATGTCGCGAATCGTGGCCATATGCATTACCCCATTCTGCTTAGGTTGTATCCATGAGTATTATAACAAATATCCAACGGTTTTACTAAAATTATTTACCATATGATCATGAATCATTGCGGCTGCCTTCTCATAGAGCTAAGTTGTTAGCATTCTCGTTGGAAAGTATCGCCCCGCTCCATTCGTTCGATCCATTATAGAACCCCAATTAGGAACAATACACTATTTATGAATTCCTCTTTTGTTACTATAATGATGGATATGTTTGACAAAGAATAGAGAGGGGGAGCGCTCATTGAAAACGTTGAAGCTAGGAACAAAAATCAATATTTTGATTTTTTGCATTATTATTCTATTAACCGCTGTTTTGACGGCTGCCGCCATTATTCAAATCAAAGAGGGAATCCAAAAAGAAACGCTTGAAAGAGTCAAATCCAGTCTTTCCTTGGCCTATCGCTATCTTGACGAAAAATATGAAGGGAGTTGGGCTATCGAAGACGGATCGCTTTATAAAGGAAACACGAAAATGAACGACAACAACCAGATCGTGGACGAAATCGGAAACCTAACGGGCGGAACGGCCACGATCTTTCAAAATGAAACACGGGTTGCCACCAACATTATCGTGAACCATCGACGGGCTGTTGGCACAACCGCGCCTCCAGAAGTGGTGGAACAAGTGTTAAAGAAAGGGAACACCTTCTTCCGTGAAGTGAATATTTTGCATCAATGGTATCAAGCTGCATATATGCCGATTAAAAACGATCGCGGCGAAATTATCGGGATGTTTTATGTGGGGATTCCCCAAACATATGTGGACACAGCCGTGTCTTCCCTTTTGAAAACATTAGTCCTTTCTGCCGTCATCATATTCGTGATGGCATCAGCAGCCGCAATATGGTTCTCGCGTCGCATCCATGCTCGATTGGCCGCCGTCTCCAGCGCCCTCCAGCGAGCAGGGAATGGAGACTTTACGGTTGCCATCAATGACCAAACTCGTGATGAAATTGGACAAATTGTCGAAAGCTATAACAAAATGAAAGACGATCTTTCTCAAATGCTGACCCGAGTCGCGGATGCATCAGAGCAAGTCGCCGCGGCTGCAGAGGAACTGACAGCGAGCGCGGAGCAAACAGCCTTGTCAACGGAACAAGTTTCTGTCGGCATCCAAGAGGTCGCCAGCAGAGCGGACAGCCAAAGCAGCCAAACCGATGAAATCGCCGCCGCCATGGAGCAAATGACGCAGGGCGTCTCGCAAATCGCGGAGCGTACGACAGCCATCGCCCACTTGGCCGTCCATATGACAAACTTAGCCGAAGACGGGAAAACATCGGTCGAAAAAAATGCCGAGCAGATGCAGGACATTCATCAAGCCGTGCTCCGGTCAGAACAACTGATTCACACGTTGCAGGAGCGGTCAAAAGAAATCGAAGCGGTCGTCCACACGATTCATCAAATCGCGGAGCAGACGAATCTCCTTTCCTTAAACGCCGCCATAGAAGCGGCGAGAGCAGGAGAACATGGGGCGGGATTTGCCGTCGTGGCCGATGAAGTGAGAAAATTGGCCGAACAAACGCAAGCAGCGACAAAACAAATTACCCATTTGTTGTCTAGCATCCATCAAGATGTAGAGAACACATCAACGAGCATGGAAGATGTGATGCAAAATGTTCAAGACGGCATCGATGCTTCCCAAGAAACAGCAGCGAAATTCAACACAATTTTCGCAAACTCGCAAACCATCTCAACCCAATTGGAAGACGTATCAGCATCCGTACAGCAGCTGTCAGCCGGTATTCAAGAACTGGATTCAGCCGTTGCGGAACTCGCCGCTGCAGCCGAAAAGACGATGGAGACGTCCAAAACAATGGCCCATTCCACCGAAGAACAGCTCGCTTCCATGGAAGAGATTGCGTCAGCAGCCGCTTCATTGGCGAATGTATCCGAAACGTTGCAAGAAATGGTGCAAAAGTTTACGATTGCATCAAAACACTCGCTTGATTCAAACGGGTAAGCAAAAAATGTATATGTTTTACATTCACTCTTTTTCTTTACTAAAATAAGCTATTTTTGATCACTCTGATTCAACCGGGTTCGACAGTAGCCGGGCAGATAAAATGCCTCTCATCCTTTAAGACAGAAAGGTTGGGAGGCATTTTAGTCATATGGTGATTTATGGAAATGCTCAAAGAGGACTTCAGTCCCAAATCTGTAAAGCACTGCGCTTATTTGACCATCAGTTTGGTTCATGAACAACTGAAATCGTTCTGCGCGCTTCCACAATCCCCCGCAGCTTTCATCATCCCCCACAATGCAAAATCATGATTCGATCAAGCGAACAGCGTCACCGCTGTCCGCTTGACGAGAGCAACGCTTCTTTGACCAACTCCATCGCGTGTCCATCGTTCGGGTCATTCGTCCCCAACTCGCCGCGGAAGGCTTTCTGGAGAACGGATTGTTTTACTAAATCGAGCTTTTCCTCCGCTGCCAAAACGAGTTGTTTTTCGTTCTCTAATTTTTCTAATAAGTTGTCGAGTTTCTCGGCGATGCGTTTTTGTTCGTTTAGGGGGGGGAGCGGGAAAGACAGACTTTCAATGAGAGCACCACTTATATTTGGCTGTGCTCCACCATACGCCAATTTCGAAATTTCTGTCGAGGAACTAATCACAAAATAATTTCTATACGCTGCATATAAAATGTTATCATTAATCGTTTTGATATTTCCAACGCGTTGGTTTTGCATAGCGATTTCGTCCGAATTATATATACCTATTTTCCCAGTAGTAGCCCCAGACATTGCGATTAATAAGTCGCCTTTGCGCACCAAAAACTTTTCATTGTAGAGCTCTCTAGGAACCCTAACAGCGGTTTCGGGAGTTGTTTCCATACCATTTAAATCGGATATTCGAATTATTGGTATACCCTCATCAGAATAATCAGTGCTTTTAAATGCATATCCATTAAATAACTTGGCAACAACTCCAAATTTCACCCACACCCAATTCCCCGGCACCTCATAAGGCCATTGTTCTTTCGGAATGACGTCTTTTTCACTTAGATCATCGGATGTTTCCAATATACTTTTCTCGCTCGGGTCATTTGTCCCTAATTGCCCTTTAAACGCCTTCTCCAACATGACCGCCCGCCGCCGTTCGATCGACTCCTTCACTTCTTCAATCAGCCGCTTTGCTTCGTCGATTTTCGCAAACAGCCGCTCAATTTTATCGGCGATGCGTTTTTGTTCGTTTAGGGGGGGGAGTGGGAAAGACAGACTTTCAATGAGAGCACCACTTATATTTGGCTGTGCTCCACCATACGCCAATTTCGAAATTTCTGTCGAGGAACTAATCACAAAATAATTTCTATACGCTGCATATAAAATGTTATCATTAATCGTTTTGATATTTCCAACGCGTTGGTTTTGCATAGCGATTTCGTCCGAATTATATATACCTATTTTCCCAGTAGTAGCCCCAGACATTGCGATTAATAAGTCGCCTTTGCGCACCAAAAACTTTTCATTGTAGAGCTCTCTAGGAACCCTAACAGCGGTTTCGGGAGTTGTTTCCATACCATTTAAATCGGATATTCGAATTATTGGTATACCCTCATCAGAATAATCAGTGCTTTTAAATGCATATCCATTAAATAACTTGGCAACAACTCCAAATTTCACCCACACCCAATTCCCCGGCACTTCGTACGGTTGCTCGTCTTTGGGCACGAGCGCTTCTTCGAGCAGCTGTTCCATCGATTTTGGTTTGGCCTTGCTCATCGTTCTGACACCTCGAGTCGTTCAGCGACGTGGAGCATTTCGGTTTTGGCCGGTTCGTAGCGGGTCGGGTGTTCGGCCGCTTTCAGTTCGGCAATGACTTCATTGAGCAGCGAGATGGCGAGCTCTAATTTCTCCACCGCTTCTTCAGCCGAGTCGATCGGGTCGGGCAAGTTGTCGTACACGGACAGCGATTCGTCGGCGATGAGACCGATGTCGAGGCTGTCGCCTTTTTTGGCGATGTCGTCGCGGGTGAAGACGTTCCACCGTTCATCGTCGACTTGATGGCGGTCTTCGGCGGTGTAGGCTTTCATAAATCCGGCGAAATGGTCTTTCGTCAACGGATTGCGCTTGCCAAACGACGGCATGTTCGTGCGAAGATCATACACCCATACTTCTTTCGTGTTGCCCGTGTCTGTTTCCCCGCGGGTGAAGAACAAGACGTTCGTTTTCACCCCTTGGGCGTAGAAAATGCCGGTCGGCAAGCGCAAGATCGTATGGACGTTGCATTTGTCCATCAAGTCGCGGCGGATGTCGGCGCCGACGCCGCCTTCAAACAGCACGTTGTCGGGCACAACGACCGCGGCGCGCGCCTTGCCGTTTGGTCTGAGCGCCCGGTAAATGTGCTGGAGGAAGTTCAGCTGCTTGTTTGACGTCATAAACGTAAAGTCGGTCCGTGTCGCCCGTTCCCCGCCTTTTTTTGTGCCAAACGGCGGGTTTGTCAAAATGACGTCATACCCTTTCAGCCGCTCGCCAAGGGGAGAGAGCGTGTCGCCAAGCAAAATGTCGCCGTGCACATCATGCAAGAGGGCGTTCATGACCGCGAGGCGGTGCGTGTCGCGGACGAGCTCGACCCCGGAGAACGCTTCATATTTCTGGAACCGAATTTCTTCTTCCGATAAATCAAAATAGTCGTCCGTTTTCGCCCGGACGTGGCGGCTGGCGGCGATCATAAAGCCGAACGTCCCCGCCGCCGGGTCGTGGCAGCGCTCGCCGGGCTTCGGGTCAACGAGTTCGACGATGACGTCAATCAGCACGCGGGGGGTGAAATATTGCCCCGCGCCTGATTTCAATTCGCTCGCGTTTTTCTCGAGCAGCCCTTCGTACAAGGCGCCGAGCCCTTCTTCTTTCGCGTTGTACCAGTCAAGCGCGTCGATGGTGCGGATGATTTTTTCCAAGTTTTTCGGCTCACGGATGTTGGACGTCGCGTCGGTGTAAATTTGCCTTAACAGTTCGTTCTCTTCCTGCCCAAGTGCCATGAGCAGCTGTTGGTAATACGTTTTCAGCTCGATTCCATCCTTTTTGGCGAGCACGTCCCAACGGTATGGCTCGGGGATGATGTATTCTTGCCCGGTTTCTTTCATCATTTTCAAAAACAGCAAATACGTCAGCTCGGTGACATATTGATGGTACGTGATGCCGTCGTCGCGCAAGACGTTGCACAAGTTCCACAGCTTTTGGACAATTTCTCGGTTGTTCATCTCTAGGCTTGCTCCTTCTTGGCGTAGTTGTACAAGTTTTCATTAATTTCGCGCACGATTTGCGGCAACTGACCGCCGAAAATATTGTTCAGCTGCTTAAAACCGCCGTGGCTTTTAAACGGTTCGTAGTCAAACGCTTTTTCCGGATCGGGATGGAGGACGTATTCTTGCAGCAGCTGTTTTTCGATCCGCTCAAGCCATTTCTTTTGCAGCGGCGGCCATGGTTTCATCCGGTAAATGGCGTTCATGGCGCGGCGAATTCGTTCTTCATGGCTGATGAGCGGGTCGCCGAGCGCCTGTTGGCGGATGAAGGCGATAATGTCGGCGGCGATGTCCTCATTTTTCGCCTCCCGCCATGCCGCCTGCAGTTTTTTCTCGGAAAAGCCTCTTCGGTCAAGTTCCAATCGCAGTTGTTTCAACTCTTCCCTCGTCAGTTCGGACGGCCGCTGGCAGACAATCATCAGCGCCGGGATTTTATTCATGTTCGTGCGGATAAATTCACCGAACGCCTCTAAATAGTCGTCCGGTTTTTCCGCATTGCCGTAGCCTCGTTTGACGCCAAGCAGCTTGTCTTCATGGTGGGAAATGTATTGCTTGCGCTCGCGGTACCGGTTTTCGTCCAAATAGCGGAACATCGATTTATATTCTTTCAGCCCGTCTTTCAGTTCATCAGACGGCAGCGATTTCAGCCAGTCGATGAATTCATCGACCGTTTTTCCGCCGGAAAGCACGCGGAAATCTTCGTGTTGCCTGTCGGACCACGTCCGCTTTTTCCGTTGCATCTTCGCAATGATTTGTTCTTTTTGGTATTCCAGATGGGCGGTCTGTTCAAGCTGTTCGAGTTCATCGAACAGCTCCGTCAGCGTCGCCTGCGGGCGGGCGACGACCGGTTTCATGCTTGTATACGGCTTTAACGTTTCGTAAATGCCGACGGCGTCAAAGATGTTGAAATGGTCTTTCCCAATCTCATCGCACCGCCTTGTCGCCCGGCCGAGCATTTGTTCATACAAAATGCGCGAGCGAACGCGGCGCAAAAAGACGAGGTTCGTAATCGCCGGCACATCGACCCCTGTCGTTAACAAATCGACCGTCACCGCGATTGTCGGGTATTTTTCGTTTTTAAACCTGCGGATCGCTCCTGACGGGTCTTTGATCGATCCGGTGATTTTCATGACCGCATTGTCATCGAACTCTCCGTATACGCGCGCAAATTCTTCTTTCAGCAGCCGGACGACGAGATCAGCGTGATCGTCCGTCGCGGCAAAAATGAGCGTCTTCCCTTCATCATCCGGAGCGATATAGTTGACGAGCTCGCGAATGATGACGCGGTTAAAGCTTTCCGTTACGACTTTCGTGTTAAAGTGCGAAACATCAATGTTCAGTTCATCCTCCAAATACTCTTGCGACACCGTATGGGATACGGCGTCGTAGACATCAACCGTCTCTCCTTTCGCCCACGTAATCCCTTCCCGTTTCAGCACCGTATCAAACTGATACGGCGGCTCATGGTCGACCAAATACCCGTCGATGACCGCCTCGCGATACGAATACGTAAACACGGGCGGGCCGAAAATGTCCGTCGTATGCAAGGCGGGCGTCGCGGTCAAACCGATGCGGACGGCATCGAAGTAATCGAGCACTTGCCGATACTTGCTTACATAATCGCGATGGTCTTTAAACTCCAGCTCGATTTCGTTCATTTCTTTATCCAACGTATAGCCGCGGTGGGCTTCGTCGACGATGATGCAGTCATACTGGTCAATCGGCGGAACGTCTTCGGGACGGTCGTTGTAAAAAATGCGCTTCAACATTCCTTGAACGGTGGCGATATGCACTTTCGTCTCCGGATCGGGCTTTTGGTCGTACAGCGACTGCAAACCGTAAATCTCGGCAAACGTCTGAAAGTGCTCCATTCGGCTTTCTTTAAACGCCGCTTCCGCTTGTTCGGCGAGCGCTTTTCGGTCAACGAGAAACAAAATGCGCCGAAACCGTTTCGCTTTGAGCAAGCGGTAAATCAAGCCGATCGCCATGCGCGTTTTTCCCGTTCCCGTCGCCATGGCGACAAGCACGCTCCGGCGCTTGTCTTCAAGCGCCCGCTCAACAGCCTGAATCGCCCGCACTTGGTACGGACGCAGTTTCAAATAATCGAACGTCTCATCGCGCAGCCGCTGTTCGGATCGTTCAATGTCTTGTTCCAGCAGCTGTTTCAACCCGTCCGGCGTATACCAGCCTTGCAGCGGGCGCGGATGGTTCGTCGATTTCCGGGCGTCCAAAAACCAAATGCCGGACTTTTGTTCAAGCTGTTTCACGTACGGACGGCCGTTGGTGGCGAACAAAAATGGAACGAAATACTCCCCCCACGGCTCGTGAATCACTTCTTGCCCATGGCGCACAACGAGACGGGCGTATTGTTTTGCCTGTTCGATATCGGCGGGGATGTCTTTGCTTGCGCGTTTCGCTTCAATGAGGCCGACCAGCTCCAAGCCGATAAAAAGAGCATAATCGGCAACCCCGTGCCGAAGCGGCCATTCGGCAATCGCCAAATTCCGCCCCTTCTCTGGCCGCGCGCCTTTGGCAAAGCGCAGTTTTTCCGAATCAGCCTCCCAGCCAGCCGCCCGCAGCTGTTCATCGATGATGAGGCGCGTCTCTGCCTCAGTCAGTTCGAAATTCGCCACCGCCCGCCGCGAATAGTCACGCCGCTTTTGTTTTTCCTCGGCACTCGTATACAGCCCCGTCTCGCGGATGTGCGAAAGCTCCGCTTCCAAGTCGGCAAGCCGCTGTTTATACGATTCGATGAGCCGATTCAGTTCATCCGTCGATTCAGACGATGGCGGCAGCGGCTCTCGATACTGGGGAGCTTCGAACGACCAGTCACCGTACACTTCCATAAACCATACAGCTAGGCGAAACGCCATGTGCAATAGCGTCTTTGCCTCATGCACGTCCCCATAATGGGGATCATGCACCGCTTGATTGCCTTTTAAGCGGATCATCGTGAAGATGTCATATATCTCTTTTGGGATGATTTGTTCATACAGCAGCACCTTGAGGCGGTCTTGCTGATCGGTGCCGCGCTCTTCGCGAATGCCTTCGAGCGCCAATATGTATTTCGTCATCGCCTCGGCCAACTTTCGCAGCTCGCTGATCGCCACGTTTGGGTTTTGATGCACATGCCGCTCGGCCGTCTCCCCTACTCGGGCAAGCACATCCCATTTTCCTTCTAGAAATTGAAAGTTATGCGCCATGTCCATCCCTCATCTTTGTCTCTTTTGCAACTTTCTTCTTTTGCCATTATCATATCATGAAAAAAAGCCCGCTGAAAACGGGCTGTTTGTGTTCCCAGACAGGACCATAAAAAAGCGAACAAGGGCGGTTGCTGTCCTCAGTGTCATTGCTGATGTGAGAATCAACTCGCGATGGCAAGGAAAGAGCAGCGCCAATGAAACATCTTTTAACCAATTCGAAATCTTTGATTGCTCATGATTTCATCAATCATCTCATCTATGTCATCCTTACGTTTCCCGCTAGTATCCAAAAGATGCTTTCGATCGAATCCTGATGCATGGAACTCATTCAGCAAAATGAGGCAGCGTTCCCCCATTTGTTGCTCGGGGGCCCTCATCTCATCCCTTTGCCTTAACGTTTTCCCATCTGCCCACAAAACAACATACATAACCGTTACGTTTAAATCCTTTACATTTTCATACAACCATATCGCTTCTTGGGGAAAGGCAATATAATCCACTACCACATCATTGCCGTATTTTACAAAATTTCTTGCAAGACTTAGAATATTATCCCAAATTAATGAAAGCTCTTCTTTACTTTCCCACGGTTTTTTCCGTCCATTGATATGCATATGGCTGATGTCATCGCCGGAAATATACGCACTACGCTCCAACTTGTTCGCCAATGCTGTTGAAATTGTTGATTTGCCAACTCCAGCGGGGCCTGATATGACATAGACTGTTCTTGTTTGATGATTTTTCATATGCATCCCTTTTTACCTGCACAATATAGTTTTATTACCCGTGGTAATAAAAACGACAACATAAACCTGAATCCGTGATAAAGACGCGTTCAAAGCTGCCAAGAAAACTGGATCAATCAACAAAATATTGCACTCGGGGTTTTTCACCTAAATAGGTGAACATTCGAAATGGAGTCGAAGTCTCGGCACGATTGGGCTTCCCAGCATTTTGGATACACTTCTGTCACAGATTCGGGATAAACAAAAAATCCCTTGAAGCCTTCTAGCTCAAGGGATTTCACTCGATGATTCCGACTGGGCTCGAACCAGCGACCTCCACCCTGTCAAGGTGGCGCTCTCCCAGCTGAGCTACGGAATCATATTTTATTGTCCGCTATCGAACACATTTTTAATTATATAAACGGGCAAGTTGTTTGTCAACAACTTTTTTAAAAAAATCGCTGTTCATGATGAAAAAAGGAAAGGTGACTTCCCCGAAAGGAATAATGCGTGTTGGAACGGTTCGACATCGTATTTTTTCTACATTCTGATTGTTCTATCAAACGAGAATTTGCTTGCAAAGGCTGGGGGAATTGATGAAAAACGCCCGCCGCTTCCGGTGCCGCTCAAAATGAAACTGCAGCTGACGGTCTTGTTCAGCAGCACATTTCCTGTCTTATTGTTCAGCTTAGCGACGGAAATCAAATGGTCGCTTACAGGGCCGAACGCATCCCACTGGTCATACTGGCCGTGGGCGGCCGTTATTTTGCTGTTTTCGATCGCATTTTCCGCTTTCTTGACTCGCCTGTTGGTTGACGAAATCAACGAGCCGGTCAGCGTGGTGTTAACTCATATGAAATGGGCGGAAAACGAAACGTATAAACCCGTCGCCCACAATGTGTATACTGATGAATTTGCCGATTTGCTTCGCGGATTCAATCATATGATCGATGCTGTGCATCGCCGCGACCGAACGAACAAAGAACTGCTTAACAGTTTCATCACCGTCTTGACAGCGGCGCTTGACGCCCGCGATCCTTATACAGCTGGGCACTCGCTGCGCGTGGCCCGTTACGCACTCGCGATTGGGGAAAAGCTTTCCCTTCCGAATGAACAGCTTGATGCCTTGTATCGTTCCGCTCTACTGCATGACATCGGAAAGATCGGCGTTCCCGATGCCATTTTGCTTAAAGTGGGAAAGCTAAGCGATGATGAATTTGCCCGGATCAAAAAACACCCCGCCCTTGGGGAGGCCATTTTGCGGGAAGTCAGGCCGATCGAACCGATCGAACCGCTTCTAGCCGGCATACGCTCCCATCACGAACGCATCGATGGGAAAGGATATCCAGACGGTTTAACAGGCGACGAGATTCCGTTGTTTGGCAAAATCATCGCCGTGGCCGATGCGTTTGACGCCATGACTTCCGATCGCCCGTACCGAAAAGGCATGGATATTCGTCAAGCGGCGGACATCTTGAGAAAAGGAAAGGGAACGCAGTGGGACAGCGAACTCGTCGACCTCTTTTTGAAACACTTACAAGAGGAGCGGCTGTTGTCAACCTCAGCGGCATCTTGACCCGCCCGCCAAGCTTTGAAGGCTTGGCGGGCTGATTGCTATGGCGTTGAAACTGACGGCCGCTCTTTCACAAACGACAGCGCCCGCTCGAAATCGGCGATCAAATCGTTGACATCCTCAAGCCCGACGCTCAGCCGCAACAAGCCGTCGGTAATGCCGCGCCGGAGCCTCTCTTCTTTTGGCATCGCCGCATGCGACATTTTCGCTGGGTGCGATAAAATTGACTCGACCGCCCCAAGGCTGACAGCAAACACCGGCAAGCGGACGTTTCGGACGAACGTCCGAGCCGCTTCTTCATCGGCTAAACGGAACGACAGCACAGCGCCAAACCCGGCCGCCTGATGGCGCTGGATGTCATGGCCTGGGTGGTTCTCGAGCCCCGGATAATACACTTTTTCGACCTTTGGATGACAAGCCAAATACTTGGCGATGGCGGCCGCTGATTCAGACGACTGCTTCAGCCGAACGTGGAGCGTTTTTAATCCCCGCAGCACAAGCCACGCATCTTGGACGCCAAGGACGGCGCCAAACGCGTTTTGCAGTTTGTACAATTCTTTTCCCAATTCCTCGTCTTTCACGACCGCCAGCCCGGCGACGACGTCGCTATGGCCGGCTAAAAATTTCGTGGCGCTGTGAAGGACAATATCGACGCCAAGGTCAAGCGGCCGCTGCAGCGCCGGCGTCATGAACGTATTATCCAAGAACGTCAAACAGCCGTGCGCTTTCGCCAGTTTGACGACGCCTTGAATATCGGTCACTTTTAACAATGGGTTGGACGGCGTTTCCATATAAATGACTTTCGTGTTCGGTCGGATGTTTTCGGCCACTGCGTTTAAATCGGTCATATCGACAAACGTATGCTCGATGCCAAAGCGGGTCAACACTTCCGTGATCATCCGGTACGTGCCGCCGTAGACGTCTTCAGTCACGAGGACGTGGTCGCCTCGGGACAAGAGCAAAAACGCCGTCGAAATGGCCGCCATGCCAGAAGCGAAGGCGAATCCGCGCACGCCGCCTTCTAACGCCGCGATCGTTTCCTCGAGCGCCTCGCGCGTCGGGTTGCCGGAGCGGCTGTAGTCGTATTTGCCGAATGAATCGAAATCGAACTGATGGAACGTGGAGGCATGCTGGATCGGCACGCTCACCGCTCCCGTGTGGCGATCGACTTTCCATTCATTATGGAGCAGTTTCGTTGAAAACGACCATTCCCGTTCCATCGCTTACACCTCTTTCATGTGTTTGAACGCTTGCGCCAAGTCGGCGATTAAATCATCCGCATGTTCGATGCCGACCGAGAAGCGGAGCAGTCGGTTGCAGACGCCGTTTTGGATGCGGATTTCCTCTGGAATGTCCGCATGCGTCTGCGTCGCCGGGTACGTGATGAAGCTTTCAACTCCGCCTAAGCTTTCCGCGAACGTAATGAGGCGCAAGCTTTTTAAAAACCCGTTCACCCACTTTTCATCGGCAATCCGGAATGACAGCATCCCTCCTCGCCCTGGGTACAGGACGTCAGTCACATCTTCATGTTCGCGCAAAAAGGCGCTGATGCGCTTGGCGTTTTCTTCATGTTGACGCATCCGGAGAGCCAACGTTTTCATCCCGCGAATGAGCAGCCATGAATCAAACGGCGACAACACCGCGCCGATGGCGTTCTGGTACTCGGCCAAGCGTTGACAGAGATCCTCGCCCTTGGCGACGACAAGGCCAGCCAGCACATCGTTATGGCCGCCTAAATATTTCGTGGCGCTGTGGATGACAATATCGGCGCCTTGTTCGATCGGGCGTTGAAGCACCGGTGTATAAAACGTGTTGTCAACGATCAACAAAAGCCCATGCCGTTTGGCAAGCGCGGAGACAGCGGCAATATCCGTCTCCTGCATCAATGGGTTCGTCGGCGTTTCCAAGAAAATGGCTTTCGTTTTTTCCGTTATCGTTTCTTCCACTGCATCGAGGTCAGCAAAGTCAACGTAATGAAACCCAAGACCGTACTTGCGCCAGCCGCGCTCAAACAGGCGGTACGTGCCGCCGTAAAGGTCGGCCGATACGAGAAACTCATCTCCGCTCTCAAACAAGGCGAGCACCGTCTGAATGGCGGCCATGCCGGAGCTGAACGCATAGCCTTGGTCGCCGCCTTCCAGTCTCGCGATCGCTTCTTCGACGATTTTGCGCGTGGGGTTGCCGGTGCGGATGTAGTCAAACCCAGTCGACTCTCCGATGCCGGCATGGCGGTAGGCGGTGGAAAAATAAACCGGCGGGTTGACCGTCCCCGTCACCGTTTCGCTCCGGTTGCCAATTTGCGCTAACAACGTCTCCAGTTTCTCCATCTCATCTCTCTCCTTCTGCTGAAAATTCCATCATGGATCAACGGCCGACCATTTGACGCCCAACGAAGCGCCGCTGTCTGTCGGGCAGCGGCCGAGGGCCTTGATCCTCGACGCCCCTCGGTTGAGGGAGCGGCCGCTTGAGTAAATAAAAAAAGTCTTCTAAGAAGAAGACTTTTCCATACGCACATGGTCATGCTTCTTCTTATCTGCCGAATTGAATGCTCAATTCGCTGGATTTAGCACCTGGCCGCCGGGCGGCTGGTTGCTGAAGCTTCATTGGGCCAGTTCCCTCCGCTTCTCTTGATAAGAATGAGACGCGTATTCAATTTTTCTAATTTTAATAAAAAATGTAGCGCATTCCCCCCGTTTTTGCAAGCCATTTTTTTGTGAATGGCACGATTCGGCAAATTCGCAAAAAATTCGAGCCCTTCGTTAACATCTTTTGGCGCAAATATGTTACAATAACAGATGAACTTACGCTTTCATGGAGGATGGTCATGGCGACAGCAACAGGAACGATGCGCGACTGCAAGTTGTACAGCGGAGAGCTGCAAGAAGAAATCGAACTGCTCGTCTACTTGCCAAGCAATTTTTCGCCGCTTTACAAATATTCTTTATTAATCGCGCAAGATGGCAAAGATTATTTTATGTATGGAAAAATGAAAACCGTCATCGAAACGCTGATGGCAGAAGGAACAATCGACCGGACGATCGTCGTCGGCATCCCGTATCGGAACGTCAACGACCGCTACGAGAAATACCACCCGGAAGGCCGAAAGCACGAAGCATACCTTCGTTTTTTAGCCCATGAACTCGTCCCGTTTTTGGACCGCGAACTGCCGACATACCAAATGGGCAAAGGCCGGGCGCTGATCGGCGATTCGCTCGGCGGAACGGTGTCGCTTCTAGCCGGGTTGTTGTATCCGCATACATTTGGGAAAATCGCCATGCAGTCCCCCTATATCGATGACTCGGTATTGGCGCGCATCCGCTCATTCCGCGATCCATCGCTCCTTTCGCTTTACCATTCTGTTGGCACAGAGGAAACAGCGGTGAAAACGACGGATGGCCATGTGCGCGATTTTATCACCCCGAATCGAATGGCGCGGGACTTGTTTATGGAAAAACGGTTTGCTTATACGTACCATGAGTTCGAAGGCGGTCATGCGTGGACGTATTGGCAGCCGGATGTCCCCCGAGCCGTAGCCGCTGTTTTATCGTTATAGGACAAAACGGAGCAACTTCAAAGATGTCGAAGCCGCCGCATCCATTCCGTGCGTTTCCTGCGCGTGGAAAAAGAACTGGTTCAAGGAGGGAAAACAAAATGAAGTACGGCATTGTGATCTTTCCGCCAAAACGGATTCAAGACTTCGCCAACTCGTACCGGAAACGGTACGACAGCCATTACGCCCTCATCCCGCCGCATATTACGCTGAAATACCCATTTGAAGCGGATGAGGAGCAAATAAAAAAAATGGCGAAAGAGTTGCGCCGCATTGCGGCGGAAACACCTCCCATTCCGATCAAAGTGACGAAATTCAGCTCGTTTTACCCGACAAGCAACATCATTTATTTGAAGGTGGAACCAAACGACGTGCTCGAGCGCCTTCATGAACAACTGCACAGCGGCTTGTTCGCCGGAAAGCCGGAGTTTGTGTTCGTGCCTCACATTACGATCGGCCGCGATTTGCCGGGCGCAGAATATGCGGACGTCTACAGCCAGCTGAAGCTGCAAGATGTGCACTTCGAGGAGACCGTCGACCGCTTCCATCTTCTCTATCAGCTGGAAAACGGCTCGTGGACCGTCTATGAAACGTTTATCGTCGGAGGAAAGGAAACGGTCTGAGATGAACATTGCGATTGGCACAACGCAAGATCGCGCTTTGTACGAAGACGCCTTGCGCGTCCGCCGGCTCGTATTCATTGAGGAGCAAAACGTGCCGGAAGACGAGGAAATCGACGCATTCGAGGACGACTCGTTCCACCTCGTCCTGTATGATGGCCAAACACCGGTCGGTGCTGGGCGACTCCGTTTCATTGACGAAGGCGTCGGCAAAATCGAGCGCATTTGCGTCCTGCCGTCCTACCGCGGCCGCGGCGCCGGACGGATGGTGATGGAAGCGATCGAACAGCTGGCGAAAACAAAAGGGGCGAAAACGGCGAAACTGAACGCCCAGACGCACGCGGAACCGTTTTACAAAAAGCTCGGCTACACGACCGTCTCCGGTGTCTTTATGGACGCTGGCATCCCACATGTCACGATGGTGAAATCGCTCGAATAACCAGCTGATTGAGCGTCCTGCGCCTACATGGCATCAAGTGCTGGGGGATCTGTAGAAACCTTTTCTTTTGCTTAGGCAGAGAGGGCAAAAAAGGGAGCTGTGCGCACGCAAGCTCCCTTTCGCTTATTTTTTGTTGTTCAGCATATTGGCAATCGTATTGAAATCAATTTGCTTGCCGTTATGGACGATCGCCTTGACGATTTGGTCTTCGAGCTCCTTTGGCACTTTTCGATTAGCGATTTGCGCCACCCGCTTCACCACTTGGCGCACCGTTTTTTCGTCGCTGAAATTGGCGTTTTGCAGCGAGTTGGCGAGCTCAAAAACGTCTTTCATATTGACACCTGTTTTCTTTTCGATGTTTTTAAAAAATTGCTGATCCATCGTTCCGCCTCCTTCTCCCTGCTATATCGTATGATGCTCCCGCCTCGGCGTGCATCAAATTAGGGAAAGAAAAATACGAGCCGCTCCGTGGCGCCGAAACGGCCCGTATCCCATTCGCTTTTTCCGTTAGGCGACAAATGCCGCGCCGACAATAATCAACAAAATGAACAACACGACAATCAGCACAAAGCCACCGCCATAGCCACCGCCATAGCCACCGCCATAGCCGTAGCCGTAGTACGGAAATCCATAGCCGCAGAAGCCCATCATGATGCACCTCCTTCTTTGTTTACTGTATCGTATTCATCCGCGCATCAAGACGTATGGGCGCAAGGGCATTTTGTCATCCAAATCGGCGGAACAGCTCGGCAAATTCCCGCTCCTTCTTCGCAAACCATTGCTCGATGTAGTCTAAGTTGCCTTGCACACTTTTTAAAAATCCATTGTTCAATTTTTCGATTTCTTGCAGCTGTTTGTTAAAGTCCTTTCCCCATTGTTCAAACAGGCGGATGAACGTTTCATGCCCTTCTTTGCGTGACGCCACCCAACCTTCGAGCGCCTTTTCCAGTTCTTTGCTCACACTTTCCCCCCCTTTCTTACTGTTGTATGCAAAAACGACTGCCCGAGGTGAAGGCGTCCCCGTTCTTTTTTTGCCTTGCCATATGGTAAAGTAAAGATGAACGGCAACATGAAAGGGAGGGAACGAATGTGAGACAGATTGAAACAGCTGAGCAATTCGAGGCGGCCATTTCCGGCGATAAGCCAGCGATTATGAAGTTTTACACAACTTGGTGTCCGGACTGCGTGCGCCTCAATATGTTCATCGATGACATCGTTCGCGACTATGGACAATATGATTGGTTTGAAATCGACCGTGACCAGTTTCCGGAACTTGGCGAGAAATACCAGGTGCTTGGCATCCCGAGCCTGCTGGTCTTCCGCAACGGAAAAAAAATAGCTCATCTGCACAGCGCTGACGCCAAAACGCCGGAAGAGGTGCGCGCCTTTTTGCAGTCTCTGCCGGAGTAAGGCGGGGCGGCGCCCTTGCGTCGCCAGAGAAGAAGGGCAACAAAAAGAGGCTGTCCGAGAAGGAAGTTTTCCTTCCCGGACAGCCAATGCGAATGAACAGACAGCTCCTTATGGATCGCCGATTGTGGAAACGGAAGCCGTCAATATTCGATTTCGTCGTAGTCTTTCGGCTGGCGCGTCAGCTGCGGGCTGTCAAACATCAATTCAATCAAAATTTCCTCATCGGTCGTCCGCGTCCGCTCGGAGCGGTCGTTCGTTTTCAATTGGATTTGAATTTCCTCATCCGTCGTTTTTGTCCGTTTGTCTTCCATCGTCTTTTCCTCCTGTGTCATCAGTTTCGCAAGAGCGGTTCGACTTTTTGCACAAGCTCTGCCATTTCTGCGGCGTTTCGTTCATACAGCGCCTTCGCCTCTTCGGAATTCGTCTGCAACGCATACAGCTCCAGATCAGCCTGCACTTTTTTCATCGCGGCCAAGAGCAGCTTTTTCTCCTGCGGCTCGGCAATTTGGATCTTATCATCGTACAAATCGATCGTCAGCTGTCCGTATGAATCGACTTGGGCGAGAAACACATTTTCAATCGCCACTCCTTGTTTGTCAAGCTGTTCCTTCAGCCAGCCGCGGCCAAGCCCCATCGTAGCGAGTGGCTCATCCAAAATCATGCCGTCCATAATGACCGTTTGCGGCTCTTTTTCCCGCGGTGGGTTTGGGAACACATCTCCGACGGTGAGCGGCTGCTTTTCCCGCTTCAGCAACACGTTCAAGTCGCCGTTTGGCTCAAGCACCGCAAACTCGACGTCGGCGACGCGGAACACATCTTTTTTGCGCAGCTGTTCGAGCAGCTCGTCAACCGTATATTTCTCCCGTTTCAAGTTTTCCTCTAAAATTTTGCCGTTTTTAATAAAAACCGTGGAATTGCCCTCGACAAAATCGCGAAATTTCTTGTTGCGCAGCGAGAGACGAGCGACAGCCACTGGAAACAGCGACCAAATCAAAATGCTGGTGATGCCTTCTTGCAACGAAATTCCTAAATCGACCGACATCGTTCCAGCGATATCGCCGACGGTAATGCCGACGATGTATTCAAAAAACGACAATTTTGATAATTGCTTTTTGCCGAGAATGCGGGTGATAACAAACAACCCGATTAAAATGCAAATCGAACGAATGGCGGTTTCTAACCATATAGGCATCGATCATGCTCCTTACTTTCCGTGGTATTGCGGCTCTTCGAACTCGAGCCGGCCGATCCGGTCTTTGATGTCCGCGATGATCTCCTCTGTCGCAAGCATCGCTTCATGAAACGTCCGCTGCGCCGTTTCATCCTGGGAAGTGAGCGCCAGCTGTTGCAGCCCAGCGTGAATGCCTTTTAAGCTCGCCAACGTTTGTTTCACCTGCGAAGCAACGGTCATGGAAGATCCCTCCTATCCTTTCGGGCGGAACAAGAGCGCCCCGATAAACCCAAAGACGATCGCCGCTGAGATGCCGGCGCTCGTCACTTCAAACATGCCGGTCAATACGCCGATAATGCCGTGTTTTTCCGCCTCTTGCATCGCGCCGTGAACGAGCGCGTTTCCAAAGCTCGTAATCGGAATCGTCGCCCCGGCGCCGGCAAAATCAATGAGTGGCTCATACAAACCGAATCCATCCAAAATCGCCCCGACGACGACGAGAATCGTCAACGTATGTGCAGGTGTCAGTTTAAACACATCCATCAAAATTTGCCCGATCACGCAAATCAGCCCGCCGACGACAAACGCCCAAAAAAACATAGCCAACACGCTACGCCTCACCTCCATACTCGATCGCCACCGCGTGGGCGATGCATGGAATCGTCTCGTTTTGCTGGAACGATAGCGGCGACAATAGCGCTCCTGTCGCGACTGCCAAAATGCGCTTCAGCTCGCCGCGCCGCATCCGTTTGATGAGATGCCCGTAAACGACAACGGCGGAACAAGCCGCCCCACTTGCGCCGGACAAAACCGGCTGCCCATCGCGGTAAATGAGCAGTCCGCAATCTTGGTAGCGCTCTTCATCGATGTCAATGCCGTGCTGACGCAGCAAGTCAAGGGAGACTTGGCGTCCGATTCGCCCTAGATCGCCGGTGACGATCAAATCGTAATACGATGCATCGATTTGCATGTCGCGCAAATGCGCCTCAATCGTATCGACCGCCGCCGGCGCCATCGCTCCACCCATGTTGAACGGGTCGGCAAGCCCCATATCCACAACGCGGCCGATCGTCGCCGCGGTCACGCGCGGCCCGTCCCCTTTCGGGCTGACGATCGCCACGCCAGCTCCCGTTACTGTCCACTGCGCCGTCGGCGGCTTTTGCCCGCCGTATTCCGTCGGGTAACGAAACTGTTTTTCGACGGCAGCATTGTGGCTTGAGGCTCCGGTTAATATATAATCTGCCCCGCCGTAGTTGGTAATAAAAGCGCTTAGCGCCAGCCCTTCCATCGAAGTGGAACAGGCGCCAAAAACACCGAGATACGGCATGCCGAGCGTTCGGGCAGCAAAGCTTGTCGGGGTCATTTGGTTGATCAAGTCGCCGGCGATGAGAAATTGCACGTTTTCTTTCTCTAGGCCGGCTTTTTCCATCGCCTGAAACGCTGCTTCTTCCATGAGCACGCGGTGCGCCTTCTCGTACGACTCCTCTCCGAGCCATAAATCTTCGTGAAGAAGATCAAAGTCTTCCGCGAGGCGGCCGTTCGCCTCAAACGGCCCGCCGACCGCCGCTGTTGCGATGATTGCCGGCTTGTTCGCAAACACCCATGTGCGGTGCCCTTTCAGCATTACAATCCCCCCCACTGGGTCGCAATCGTTTTGACAAGGGCGATGACAAAGGCGGCAAACGTACCGAACAAGATGACCGATCCGGCGAGCTTGAACATGTTCGAGCCGACGCCTAACACAAATCCTTCCGTCCGGTGCTCAATCGCCGCCGAGATGACGGCGTTGCCAAACCCTGTCACCGGCACGGCGCTTCCCGCCCCAGCGAATTGGGCGATCCGGTCATAAACGCCAAGCCCAGTTAAAATCATCGACAAAAAGACCATCGTCGCGACCGTCGGATTGCCTGCCGTTTGCTCGGTGAAATCAAAGAAGTACATATAGAAATAAGAGATCGCTTGCCCGATCGTGCAAATGATTCCGCCAACGAGAAACGCGCAAACACAGTTGCGAACGATAGGGCGCTTCGTTTCCCGCTCTTTTTCGAATAAATGATATTCCTGCTGAACCGGGGTCAGCTTTTTCCGTTTTTCATTCGCCATAATGACACCTCTTATGTTTGCTCTTTGCTTAGCTTTTCAATGCGCCTGATTTCCCGATTGACTTTTCGTTCATCCCAGCGTCGATTGTCCATGTTGGCTTTTAATTCCTTCGTCTTCCAAAAAATTTTCAAATCGCTCGAGGAAACAACATCATAGCCAGGAAACAGGTCGCGCAGTTTTTGGTCAATGTCTTTCTCAATTTGTTTTCGACTCCACCGCTTCATATGGGGAATTTGATAAGCAATGAGCAACCGATCCCCGCTGTTGACCGCCACCACGTCCCGAACATCGTCGCGCCCGCGCAAATAGCTGGCCGCCCGCTCGGCCGGACCTTGGTTCAGCTCCGCATGTTTCGCCGTCCCGGACGTTTGGGTTCTCAGCAGGTTTGCCCCTTGCAGCGATTGCTTTTGTTCCGTTTCTTCTTTGGCGCAGCCGCCGACCGCGATCATCGCAACGACGGCCGCCAACCACCATTTTTTCATCTTCATCAACCCATTCGTTTTTATGTATTTCCGCCAAGTCGGGAAAGGTTGGCGTGCTGTGCCAACCTTTCCGCCTAAACCATCCCATTCGCTTCTGCGAAGGTTATTGTTGTTTATATTGTGGCTCTTCGTTTTGAATTTCTTGCATGCGCGAGTTCACCAAATCAATGACCGCCTGCGTTTGTTGGGCAGCTTGTTGGTAAAGCTGTTTCGCGGCTTGGTTTTCGGTTTGCAAAGCAAACGTTTCGAAGCTCGCTTGAGCCGATTTTAACCCCGCCAATGTTTGTTTCACTTGTGTTGCAACCGTCATGATTCATGTCCTCCTTATATGGTGTAAGATTGGTGGTGACAATGTTTAGAATGGTTTTTCGCCGCCAAATTATAATTGTCATTTTCTGCAAAACGTTCTGCCGCCTTTCCAGCCTTTCCGGGCATCGAGTAGGAGAGGGTGACTAACCCTCGTCCTCTCACACCACCGTACGTACCGTTCGGTATACGGCGGTTCCATTAAGTCTGACGCAGAGATTCATATCGTTGATAAAGACTCTTCAGCCCTTGGCTCTCCCAATAGGAGTTGCCAAGGGCTTTATGCAGGATGGGACTGGCGGCCACTCTCCAATATTTCTTCCGAGTGTTTCCCCATTCATATGCTTTCTGCTTGGGCACTCCTAAACTTTGCAGTTTTCGGACTCTGGTTCTCGGAAGTTTCCACTCTTTCCATTGGCACATGCGCAGCCTTCGTCGAATCCATCCATCTAGTTCTTTGAACACACTTGGGGTCTCTGCTAGCGAAAAGTATCCACACCATCCCAGAATGTATTGATTGAGCTGTTCGATTCGTTCGGGCATGGGAATCGGTTTCGATCGGCTCGTCATGGTGCGTATCCTTTGCTTCATGCGCCGAATGCTTTCCTTTGCAATTCGGATTTTTGGCTCCTTACTTGGGGTGAAGCTAAAACCGAGGAATTTTCTCCTCCACGGACGATCCACTGCCGATTTGGTTTCGTTGACTTTCAGCCGAAGTTTCTTTTCGATGAATGCCGTGATCGATTTCATCACCCGTTCCCCGGCCTTCTTCGTCCTTACGTAGATATTGCAGTCATCCGCATACCGTACAAACTTGTGCCCTCGTTTTTCCAATTCTTTGTCCAGCTCATCCAGGAGAATGTTGGACAGGAGTGGACTGAGCGGCCCTCCTTGTGGAGTCCCCTCTTGTGTTTCCATGACCACCCCGTTGATCATGACCCCTGCCTGTAGATACTTCCGTATCAACTTTAGGAGGATTTTGTCTGGAATTCGTTTCGCTAATATCCCCATCAGTTTGTCATGGTTGACTCGATCAAAGAACTTTTCCAAGTCGATATCTACCACCCATGTATATCCTTCCTGAATATACTGCTTCGCCTTTTTCACCGCGTCGTGTCCTCTTCGACCGGGACGAAACCCGTAGCTGTGTTCCGAAAAGGATGGGTCAAAGATCGGCGTGAGCACTTGGGCGATGGCCTGTTGGATGAACCGGTCTGTCACGGTCGGGATTCCTAGTAACCTGACTCCTCCGTTCGGTTTCGGGATTTCGACCCGTCGGACCGGGCAAGGTTCGTAGGTCCCTTCTTCTAAAGCGTGCCGTATCGCGTCCCAATGTTCCACGAGGTGTCTTCGCAGGTCTTTGACGGACATTCCATCGGTTCCATGGGACCCTTTATTCTTTTCCACTTGTTTGAGTGCTCGCAGGAGATTCTCCCGTGACATTACCTGTTTCATCCACATTCCGATTCTTCCTCTCTACGTGAACGGTCCGTTCTATTTGTGCCATCTTCTTCTCCACCCTCTTGAGGTTCCCCATGGACTTCACCATTTCCCCCCTCAAGCAGGCCCTTTCGGGTTATCTGCTTCATCAAAGAAGATGAACGCCTAGTGGCCGTTCTCCTTCATGGTTCGGTCCTTCCCCTTCTATCTAAGCTAGACGGGTACTATGACCTCTGCTGACTTCTGTCCGTTCAGCGTTGGATCGCTCCAACGGTTGCCAAGCGCACTTGGCTTCCCGGACAGACCTCCCCGGGTAAGAGTGCAGTCTTTCCTTCCATCCATCTGCTTCATTTACTCGGTATCACCTTCGGCAGAAAGGGCTTC
>NZ_BCPV01000045.1 GCF_001544135.1 Geobacillus zalihae NBRC 101842
CTTTCTTACCAGTCTAAGTAAAGCTGAAACAAAACCCCATCATCTACACTTACCATTTTTTTATCACCTATTGTTTGTACTGTATGCTTGCAAGAACGCACAACCCCTCCGGTTTTATATATTTTTCGAAATACACTTTCATCAAGACAAACATATGTAGCGCGGTGTTTTCTATAAGAAATTCCGTGACTTTTTTTCACCTCTTCATGGGTAGCATTATCAAACAATTGCTTGTGTTGGGTCAAATATACACCATCGCCATAATGTGGTTCATCAGTTTGTAAAGTTTCCAACAAACATGATTCACATAAGTTCTTGAATTTTGCTTTAGGTGCGCTCCCGTCATCTATAAATTTTAAAGTATCTTCTTCGTAATAGTAGTACAGCTCTATACCCTTATACAACTCTGTTGCTTCTGCTTTATAGCTTATAGGATCAAGCATATTCAGATCACTTACTTTACCTGTTAATTCTATTTGTTCTTGATCAAAATCTATAGGTACTGTATGTCCACATGCACAAATTTTTGTTTGCTTTGCCAATCTTACTCCCCTCTCTATCTAACAAGTTAATTTCTTTATAATTATTACATTATTTCATCGACTTCTCCCCTATCTCCTTCACAGAAAGGAGAAAAATCTATTGAGGCGTCGGCTTATGATTCAGTAAATGACGAGTTTGGGTCATTCACCAGATTCCCTAAATGAAACACCGTTTTTCGCTGTTTATTCCTTTTCATCAAGCTTCTCCGCAATCATGAATAGCTCTTTTTTCAGCTGCCGATTGAGCTCCACAGGAACGTGGAGCACGGTGTTGGGACCTAGCGTGAAAGAAAAAGGCTCGTTTTCATCGATCAATCGTGCCAAGGAACGCAAGCCGGCGGCCTTGAAGCGACCTTCTAACGGAAATCCAGCCACGCTGCGCATATAAAACTCCTTATTGCTAAAATACCCGTCAATGATTTGCAATGAATCCATCATCGATTGGTTTTCTCCCTTCTGAAACAAATTTGCTTAGGTTAGAACTTCGGCAGCGCCTCGACTGCATCAGCCAAATCACTATAGCTGTCTTTTAAGTATCGTGATGTCGTGGCGATATTGCTGTGACCAGCAAGCCTCCGCACTTTCTCGATATCGTTGTTCGTCGCCTTTAACATCCACTTACAAAACGTATGCCGGAACATATGGGGCGTAAGCTTTTTGTTCGGAAGGCTGTAGCTTTCAATCATTCGCTGGATGCCACGTACTGAAAACTTTGGTGAGCGCTGGCTGTAAAAGACATATGGCGATGCGGCCACATGCGGTTTCTTTTTCGCCATTTCCGCGCGAAACTCCAGCCAATCCTCCAGTTCCGCCAGTAAAATATTCGAGATCGGCACTGTCCGCACCTTCATCCCTTTTCCTACAATCCGAATTCGTTTCATTTCTAAATCTAAGTCCGTTAGTTTTAAATTTGATAACTCTTCCACCCGCAATCCTGCATAGGTAAGCAAGTACACCACCGCGCGGTCCCGCCGATATTTCTCCTCGGGATCGACCCCTCGGCTTTGCACCGGTTTTTTCCGCATCCGATGCAATAAGTCCTCAAATTCTTCTTCTGTGAGCCACATAATTTTTTCGTTCTCTTCATCGGCTGATTTTAAATCCTGGATGTCTTTCATTGGGTTCTGTTCGATCTTATGATGTTCGACCGCCCACGCATAAAAGCTTCGCAGCGAATTGAGCCGGCGATTGATCGTGGAGATGGCCAACGGTTTCCCTTCCACCGGATTCAACATTTGCTGAATCCATTTGCGAATGTCGGCCGGCGTAACGTAATCACCCGGACAGATATGTAAATCATTGAAAAAGATATTTAAGTCATTCGTATAGGAGATGATCGTGTTTGGAGAAGCTCCTTTTTCCTGAAGGTAGATCACATACTCATTGAGCATCTTTTCCACCCTTTCACTTATACGACGAGTTTAGAATGATATCACTAGAGCATAATTAGTTTAAAAAATAACATTATATGACGAGTATACCATAAAAAAGAATAGATTGTTAGTCATATAATGTATATTATATGGCTAGTTTAATCATATAAAAATGGGCATATACAAAAGACGAGGAAACACCTCGTCTCCTAATAACTATTAAAGCTGTAGAGTATCATCGAGCGTTAGTTCAACGAGTTAAAAGATACTGGGCTGGAACAACCGCGATGGTATGGCTTTTTGCTTTATGTGCAATTATACATAATTTTTGTTTTGCAACACCATTTTATATAGAAAGATGTTAGCTAAGAATTAGACTAAGAAAAAACAGGTCTTCCTGTATTGGAGAACCAAAAAGTTACTTAACCCCCTTCTCAATTTATTAAGAATTAGCAATATGGCTTTTTATCAATATTTACGAATTGCTAATTCAATCTCTCTAGCAGCAGCAACAACTAGTTGAGATAAACGTTTTCCTGGTTCTAAACCTAAACGGGAGATGGGACCACTTACACTCACTGCAGCTATTAAATTACCTTTGGGATCCAGAACTGGTGCGCTAACGCTTGCTACACCTTGTTCTCGTTCAGCAATGCTCTCTGCCCAACCTTGTTGACGAATTAGTTTATCTTGTTCTGGATTATTCCCTAGCCCTAACCAAGCTGAAATTACTTTTCCGGCTGATCCAACTTCAAGTGGGAACACAGCACCTACAGGTACAGTGTTTTTAAGACCCATTGCTGGTTCAATAGAAACTAAACAAACTCTTTTATCACCTTCTTTTACATAGAGTTGTGTACTTTCTCCAGTTAAATCCCGCAACGAAACCAAAGCAGGTTTAGATGCTTCAACAAGCAATCTAAATTTCGAACTTTCCCCCCATCCTACTATTCTTGAACCTAAAGTATAACCTTCTTGTGTACGCACAACAAGATGATGTGTCTCAAGTGCCATTAATAGGCGGTGAGCTGTAGATCGAGATATTCCTGTCTTACTAACGATCTCTGAAAATTCAGAGGGACCCTCTTCCGCCAAATAGGAAAGGATTAATACAATTTTATCCAAAACTCCAACTCCACTATTGCAATTACCTTTTTTATATTGTAAAATATTGTCCATCATACGGATATTTTATCCCAAAATATGAGATAAGTAAAGGGGGCGAGGATGAAATGCCAAAAACACTATTTGAAAAAATATGGGAAAAGCATGTGGTACGGAGTACTGAAGGTGGACCAGATTTGCTTTATATAGACTTCCATTTAATGCACGAGGTAACGTCGCCACATGCTTTTAATAAATTAAGACAATTGGGACTTAAAGTTCGAAGACCAGACCTTACAATTGCAACCATGGATCATCAAGTTCCAACTAATAACTTAGATCTTCCTGTAGAAGATGAAATTGCTGCTCAACAAATGGAAGCTTTACGTAAAAACTGTGCAGAGTTTGGTATACAATTGCATCCATGGGGGACTTTAGGACAGGGAATTGTTCATGTTATTGGTCCGGAAATGGGTTTAACACAACCTGGTATGACTATTGTTTGTGGAGATTCTCATACATCTACTCATGGCGCGTTTGGTGCTTTAGCATTTGGAATTGGTATTAGTGAAGTTGCCCATGTTTTAGCAACACAGACATTACTACAAAGAAAACCAAAGACAATGGCTGTCACAGTAGAAGGGAAACTTCCTAAAGATGTCACGGCTAAAGATCTTATACTTGGTATCTTAAAGAAAATCGGTACTGACGGTGGAGTAGGACATGTAATTGAGTATAGAGGCGAAGCAATACGTTCATTATCTATGGAAGGTAGAATGACTGTATGTAACATGACAATTGAGGCTGGAGCAAGGGCTGGTTTGATTGCACCAGATGAAACTACATTTGAATATCTAAAAGATAAGCCATATGCCCCAAAAGGGGAACAGTGGGAAAAAGCATTAGCAGAGTGGAAAGAATTATATACAGATGAAGGAGCTGTATTTGATAAGGAAGTTAAAATAAATGCTGAAGAACTTGTACCGTATGTAACTTGGGGAACAACTCCTGATCAAGTTGTCCCTCTTGATGGTGAAGTTCCACAACCAAGAAACTCAAATGAGGAGCGGGCTTTAAAGTATATGGGACTCGTGCCTGGAACTAAGATTAAAGATATTGAAGTAAATGCTGTATTCATTGGTTCATGTACTAACTCTCGGATCGAAGATTTAAGAGCAGCAGCACAGGTAGTGAAAGGACATAAGGTTAAAGAAGGTGTTCGCGCCTTAGTTGTACCTGGTTCTATGAAGGTAAAAAAGCAAGCTGAGGATGAAGGATTAGCTGAAATTTTCCAGCAAGCTGGCTTCGAATGGAGAGCTTCAGGCTGTTCAATGTGTGTAGGAATGAATGCAGACTATTTGCAACCTGGTGAACGATGTGCATCAACTAGCAATCGTAACTTTGAAGGAAGACAAGGAAAAGGTGCTAGAACTCATCTTGTCAGTCCGGTAATTGCAGCTGCTACAGCAATACTTGGCCGATTTGCTTCTCCTTCAGATATTAATGTATTAATGAATCGGTAAAGAAGGTGATCATATGAAAGCAATTAGGAAAGTATCTGGAAAAGCATTACCTTTAGGTTACTCTGATGTTGATACAGATCAAATTGCACCGAGCGATACGATGAAATTTTCTGAGAGAGTAAACTTAAGTGATTATTTATTTAGAGATTGGAGGGAAGACCCTAACTTTGTACTTAATAAACCAGAACATAGAGGATCGATAATCATACTTGCAGGAGAAAACTTTGGATGCGGTTCTAGTCGTGAGCATGCACCTTGGGCTTTGCTAGATTATGGATTTAGAGCAGTTATTGCTCCTTCTTTTGGTGATATTTTCAAAAATAATTGCTCAAAGGTTGGACTTCTTGCAATTGAATTACCAGATGAAATCGTTAAAATACTTATTCAAGAAGTTGAAAAAAATCCAGAAGCTGAAATTACAATTGATTTGGAAAAGTGTGTTGTAATAGGTCCAAATGTAATCAAAAACTTTATGATAGATGAGTTTACTCGTCAAAAACTCCTAAAAGGTTTAGATGATATAGAATTGACTTTGCTATATGAGAAAGATATAAAAGAATATGAGCAATTAAGGCCTTCATACTACCCTAGTATTAACTCATAAAAGTCTCTTGAATATACTAAAAATTATGTTATTTATTATTTATTTAACTAAAAATTATGTTTCGATAATTAAAATATCATATTTAATAATTTTGAGTCTTCATCATTTTCTGTGATTTCCACTCAATCCTAGAAACATGTTAGCTGGATGAAACAGGTTCATCAGCCGGGATCCTTCTTCCACATACGGACCACCAAGTTGGTAGAATGGAAACAAAGTGCTTTCCTTGACGGGTTCCATTCTACCAACTATCATGCCGATAGCGGAAGAAGTGCGCGCTTAGGCAGCCTGGCTGCCTGTAGTGTTCCCTGTACACTCCAGAAACACACGCAAACAGCAAAATTTTTTGACACTTGATCAACATTGAAAAACGTTGATATATCAACATTTATAGAGGGAGGATATATATGAAAACTAAGTTGATTAAATTATCTAAAGAAACTAATTCTGAATTAACTGAAGTATTTTTGCGTTTACAAAATAATCCCTACAAAAACTATATGAGCTTTAAAAATGAAGTAAGTACTATAATATCTAAAAATATTGTTCCTAAAGAACTCATTGAAATATGTAATACTATTAGAACAGATAGAGAAAGTGGGGAAACTTACGCCCATCTAATTCAGAATTGCCCTATTGATCCTGTAAGACCAGTATTTGATCACGACGATCCAGTAACTGATAAATATCAAAAGAAAACAACATTTGTGGGTGAAGGTTTTCTAGAATTATTTGCACAACTTACTGATATGCCGCTATTAGCCTACGAAACCCGTAACAATGGTGACTTTTTCCATGATGTCTATGCACATTCAAAATATTACGGCACTCAAACTCAAAAAACTGACAGTGAGTTATTTTATCATAATGATCGCACAGCACATAGTGTGAGGGCTGATTATCTCGCTTTATTGGGTATGCGTTCTCATGAGCAAAATAGAATATATACCGGATATATTGATGGTAGAGCAATTCTCAAATTTTTAAATGAACATCATCAGAGTATACTACGACAACCTTACTTCTTTACACCTTTTGATGACTACTCGCGTGATTCAAATAAGGATCAAGTAGTATCGCAAGTTCATCCTATTTTGGAAAATTACCACAGCTTCCGATACTATGATACTAGAACGACATATATAAACGATGCACCTGTTGAAGCAAAAGAGGCTCTTCTTGCTTTAAAGGATGCAATTATAAAAGCGGAAAAAGACCATATTCATATTAAAACTGGTGATTTATTTGTATTCCCAAATCAAGATGGTTTACATAATCGCGAGATAATTGAAATTGCGTTTCCAGAGGAAGCTAAAAATAGATGGATTCTCAAGACTTATAACTTTAGTAGTACAAAAAGATTAAAAGAATTTAGTTCATATTTCCACGAAAACATACCTGGGCTAGTGAAAGAAATTGTGACTGTCAAATAAAAAATTATTGTAGAAAAACAATTCTTGATATATGCACTCTCTATAAAATTATGTATAGGGAGTGCTACCTTATTATAAAGCAGTGTACTGTAAGGGGGAAACTGAAATATGGAAACTATAAAAAATAAGATCTTAGAGCCTACCTCAGAAAATTTTGCTTTAGCAGCTCAATGTGTGAAAGATGGTGGAGTAATAGTTGTACCCAGTGATTGTAATTTGGGATTGACAGTTAATCCTTGGATTGATGACGCGGTTGAAAGAGTATTCGCCATAAAAAACAGACCATTTTCAAAACCTCTTACTCTTTTCTTTTCTCATCCAGATGAGTGGAAAGAATATGCTGTAGCATCAGATCCGGATATCGTTGAAGAACTAATTAAAGCATTTTGGCCTGGTCCTCTGAATATCATTTTGAAAAAAAATGATAATGTTCCAGAAAAAATGGTTTGCGGTGGAGAAACGGTTTCCTTATCTTGTGCAGCTAACCCGGTTTGGCGTGGTTTTATGGAGTATATGCAAATACCTGTAGCAATGACATCTGCTAACATTTCAGGACAAGCAGACGGATTTCTTGTTGATTTAGAAACTGCTGTATTACAAGTTGGAGATAAAGTAGATTACATTATTAAAGGTGGGGCAAATGGAACAACAAAATCAAGTACAATTATTGATTTAACATCTGAACCATCGATTGTACGTTACGGGGATATTACCGTAGAACAGTTGAATAAAGTTGTAAATATATTTCCAGAGTTATAAAAAAATAGATAATTAAAGGACAGGAATGACAATTCTTATGAGACGAAATCTCCTATTTTTTTATATGTATCGTATTTTTTCTCGGCTTTATTTTCATTTAGCTGTACTATTCCTTTACTTTTATTTAAATAACATTGATATTCTCCACATTGAATTGTTATTAGCTATCTATGGGATTACGTTAATGGTTTCTTCCCAATGGAGTTCGAAGCTGACGAAGTATATCTCAGAAAAATACATCATTGCAATAGGTGAACTAGTAAAGGCAACAGGTTTATTATTTTTTACATTTGAATTGCACTTTTATACTTTGGTTATTGCACAAATCTTATCAGGAATTGGGTATAGCCTTACAGCTGGTACAGACTCTAGTTTATTAAGACATATTTTATTAAATGAAGATTCAAGTAAATATAAAAAAGTTGAATCTTCATCAAATAGCTATATGTTTATCTCGTTTTTATTAGCTGGTATTGTTGGAAGTGTTTTGTTTAAATTTGACCAATTGTATGTTTTTTATGGATCGATTTGTGCGAATTTTATCTCATTTTTAGCCATCTTGAGTATAGGTACTGATAAATCTGAAAGAAAGCAAGTACAAGAAACTATTGTTGGTAACAACACGCAGATGGAAAATACCTCTTTAGAAAATTTTTGGAAGAATTATTATGCAATATCACGCGCCTTTCCATTAGCAATATTTATAGGATTTTTACCTTATTTTCTCTTCAGAGTTATCGAAGTTAATTTATACTATTTTGGAGTTGTTCTCAGTTTATTTACATTGTTAGGATTTTCTTCGGCACGTTTATTAGTTCGCTTAAATAATACATTTAGTTACAAAAATCTTACACTAGCAACCACAGTTTTTTCTATTATTGCAATGATACTTTTGGGAGTATCTAATAATTTCGTATTAAGTGTAATAGCTGTTGCTTTATTAGGTTTTTCATCTGGTGGAGTGCGACCATTGACATTAAGCAACTTGAATACTAATAAAATGGATGCTAGACAGAGAACAGCCTTATTTTCCTCAATGGAAAAGCTATATGGATTTTGGAATGCTTTTTTATTAATACTTGGCGGAGTTTTATTTGACATTTTAGGTTTTCAAAAATTAATGATCTTTTTCACATTATTTTATATTGTCCTATTGCTGTTTTTTTACAGAAAATATAGTTTTTCTACTCGTCAACCAGTTAAAGATAAGGATTTTAACCTTAAGATCTAGAATAACACTATTTCAACGATTTGGAAGGAACTAATATCTAAAATAATATAAAAAATAAATTTATTGCTGTTGAGGGACTTTCTCAGCAGCTTTTTTATATAGATACTCCATATTACTTATTATGAGAATTAAATTATAATCTTTAGACAAACTTAAAAGGTAAGACGGTCAAGTCCTCATTATTGTGTAAAATTCCCTCTCTCCGTCCATCTAGTGAACTCGGTCACCGGAAAACAAAATCGCTTTTTGCCGTTTTCTTTTTACACGATTTCCGGGACTTAATCTAGATAAGACAAGCGCTATCTATAATTTTGAAGAGGTAGAAAGGATTAAAAAATATGATACTAAATATTATACTCGAAATTATGTTTCCTATTTTAAGTCTTATAGCATCTGGAACTTTTTTACATCATCAGTTTAAACCTGAATCCGTGACAGAAGTGTATCAAAAATGTTGGAAAACCCAATCATGCCAAAGTATCAACTCAATTCCGAATGTTCACCTATTAGGTGAAGAAGCCCGAGTGCAATATTTGTTGATTGATCAAGTTTTCTTGGCAGTTTGAACGCGTCTTTATCACGGATTCAGGTTTAAATTCGATATGAAAACATTTTCCAAATTAATATTGTACTATTATATACCTGCTTTAGCTTTTTTAAATATTTATCAGGCAAATCTTTCTCTTAAAAAATTGCTTAATATATTTGCATATCTTATTCTACAACTAATAATTCTATTTGTAATTAGTAATTTGTTAAGTAAAGTTCTAAAACTCGAAAAAAGATTATCTGCAAGTTTTTCTAATAGCATTATTCTTGTCAATAATGGAAATATTGGTATACCCTTAAACGATCTAGTTTTTCATCATAATCCTTTTGCTATGTCTGTTCAAATGGTAGTGGTATTGTTTGAAATATTAACCTCATTCACTGTTGGACTGATCAATGCCAATTCTGCACAAAAGGGATTCAAAAACTCTCTTAAACATTTTTTTAAACTACCCGTTTTTTATGCTGTTATGCTAGGTTTGTTTTCTAAAATCCTACATCTTAAAATTCCGGATTTTCTATTAACACCTTTAGAAACAGTTGCCAATGGAATGTTAGCTTTTGCATTAGTTTCTATCGGTGCCCAGCTATCAATATCTAGATTTAAAGAACAATCAATACTTGTCTGCTTGAGTAGTTTCGTAAGGTTAATCATAGCACCCATATGTTCTTTCTCGTTGATTTGTTTTCTTGAGTTAAAAGGTGTAACTGCTCAAGTTCTATTTATATCCAGCGCAATTCCAACTTCAAGGAATAGTGTAGTATTGGCATTGGAATATGATAATCATCCCGAATTTGCAGCCCAAGCTTTAATGTTATCTACATTGTTAAGTAGTTTTACATTGACCATTGTTATCTATTTATCGAATTATATTTTATAACTTTGGTCAACAACATTCTTTAACAGACACCCATGCCAATAAAAATTGGCACATCGATGAATGAAATAACCGGATTGACCCCCTAAATTTGGACACATCCTATCTTATTTTAGGTTATTCTCAAAATTTCTCTTTTTTTCTTGGCAAGAAGACAAAAGTATCTATTCAGCCCAGTACTAGCGAGATTTTCAGAATCCAGCACCAATAGGGCATTCCCAGTATCGAAAATGCCCTAGGAGGAATGGAGAATCGTTTGAAGAGGCTCTCCGCTTAGAAGTCTTTGCAACGATTCCCACACCGGCTTTCCGTGTTTTTGCAGGGTGGAAACGACGCTGCGGATGACACAGAAAGCCTCGGCATCGTCTTCCTGACGAAACGTTCCAGAGATTTTTTGTTTGACTTTCACCATCCGTAAATCGCGTTCGGCTTGGTTATTGTCAAACGGCACTTCTTTCTTTCGCAGGAAGAGAAGCGCTTCTTGCTTGCGCTTTTCTAGGCGCCGGATGAAATTTTCCGCTTTGCGGACACCTAGATGGCTGCCTTGTCGGCAACGTTCATCGAGTTCCCGGCGTCCATTCGAAAGAAGCTCGTCGTACACCGCTTCCCAATACCGGACTTTCTCTTCCGGCAAGGCTCCGCCCGCTTTCTCCACTGCCTGTTTCATCTCCAACAGTGCTTCGGCCATCTTGTTCGACCAAGAGTGCTGGTAAAGTTCGATATATTCCCGAAGCTCCCGGAGATGATGGGCGTGGCAAAGGGCATGGCTCGCCTGCGTATACATCGGGTATACGGAATACGCATCATGTACCATCGTTCCTTTGTACCGTGGCAAAATCCCGATGTCATCCGTCGCTTGTTTGCCACGCGAGCGATGAATCCCGTATCGGGTTTCCTTGGAAGTGGAAGCGACGTGCACCCATTGTTTCGTTCCCTTCACACGCAGGCTCGTTTCATCGACGTGCAGCGTGCTCGAGGTGAGCAGCGCGGCTTCGATTTCTTCGATCGCTGCTTCTAACACAGGCTGCCACCGTCTCGTCATGTTCACGACCGTTCCGGCACTAATGGGATGATGAAATAATGTTTTCACCATCTCCGTAATCCGTTCGCACGGAATCAACTGCGCGTGATTCCAGTATAACAGGAGTGAAGTGATGACCGGTCCATATTGTACATGATTGGTGACATAGAAAGGGAACTCCGCCTGCTGGACAAGTCGGCATTCCGGACAACGCTTGATTTCCCGCTCATGTTGAGTGACTTCCATGCGAACCACTGGGAGGTCGAACACTTGGCGAATGTCTACTTGAAGTGGATCGACATGTTCTAAAGAGTGACCACATCCTTTGCATTGGGTCACACGGTGAAGGACTCGATGGTCAGGATTCGGTGCTTGGCGGAGCGTCGTTCCTTGGTGCCCTGGCTGTCCTCCCGGCCGTTTCTCCGACGGTTGGCGAGAAGGAGATTTCGCCCCAAACCGGTCAGAGGACGGCGGTAAATGACTATTCGTACTGTTTTTTTTCGTACGGGCTTCTAATTCTGCAATACGTGCTTTCAATTGCTGGTTTTCTTGTCTTAACTGTTTATTTTCGTTGATGAGTTTTTCGATGGTCTGTGCTTGACGTTCGATGTTTGCCACCATGCTTTCGAGTGTGAAGACCGCTTCTTGGAAGCCAAAAGCAACATTTGCCATTGTGTTCACCTCCCATGTCTATGATGGTAATTAGTATAGACAAGGAAGGTACGAACAAACCGGCTCTCGTAAATTTTTTCTATGTACGGGCTGAATAGTTACAGACAAAATCCTCTTGCCTTATACGCGAACTTCTTTGATGATTAACGATTCCGTTTGCGCTTTTTTGTAAAATTCATGCGGTGGAAGATCGAGAATACTCGAATGAATCCTTCGCTCGTTATAAAATTTCATGTACTCCATCACGGCTTGATAAGCTTCTTCATAGCTGTCAAACGCCATTCTTCCTAGACATTCCTCCTCCAGTAAACGATGAAACGCTTCAATATGCGCATTCATATTCGGCGTCCGTGGTGGAATCCGTTCATGTTCGATTCCAAATCGCTCACAGGCAGCTTCAAAGGCATGAGAAATAAATTGCGGGCCGTTGTCTGTCCGAATCACAGGTTTATTTGCCTGTTCAAATTGCTGACGCTTGAATAACGCTCTTTGAAGCGTCTTTACGGCATCGCTTCCTGAACAACTCAACCCAATATGGTAATCAATTACCGAACGGTCATACACATCGATGAGCGACAAAACAAAGAAAAAGCGTTCTTCTCCTTCGATATATCCATATTTCACATCCATTTCCCATAACTGATTCGAGCCTGTAATAATGCGATTTCGAGCGAGTTTCTTCGGATATGGAATCCGTTTCTCTCGCTGCGGACGTAGTAAGTCCATCGCTTTACACAATCGATATACTTTTTTCTTACTGATCACAAGCTGATGGTCTCTTCTTAACTGAATGGTCAGCTTGCGATATCCGTAGGCAAATCCTTCTCCCATCACAAGCTCAGAGAGCCATTCTTGGATTTGTTCGTCTGGCACTTTTTCGCCAGTTGCCGTTAGAGAGTAGCCGGGTGTTGGACGTCCCCCACCTACTGTTTTCTTCTCGACTTTTCCGTTCTGCTGATAATAGTAGGTTGAGCGATTGATTTCTAGAATCTCCAATACTTTTGTAATCGGATATCCTTTCTTGATCCACTGCTCAGCTACTTCCAATTTTTCAGTAAGTGAGGGTTCTTCTTTTTTATCAAATCACGCAAAATCGCGATTTCTAAATCTTTTTCCCCTAATAGCTTCTTGAGCTGCTCGTTTTCTTCCTCCAGCCGTTTGATTTCAGCTGAAGAGGGAGAGGAAACCATTTCTTGTCCTAGTTTTCCTTCTTCATATGCCTTCACCCATCTTTGCACAAGATTCGGGCTAAGCTCATATCTTCTAGCTACCAATGCTTTATTTCCAACTTCTAATGCTTCTTTCACCACTTGTAGCTTAAATTCCTTCGAATGTTTTCTTCGTTTCATGTACATCAAAAGCCCCCTTCATTTGGTCACTTCGATTATAAAAAACACCTTATCGAGTGTCCAAATTCATTAGGGGGCTAATGAGATTGTAGGAAATCATGAGGTGTTTTCAAAAGATGATAAAGAGGCTGAGGATTTTTTCCAAGATTTAATTTTCAGGTAAAAGTACAATCCATTAAATTACTCCAGACCTGTATTAGAGAAATTCTGTGATATTTATTGAATTAGGTGTCGATATACAAGTGAAGGGGACCGTCTAAAGTTTGTCTTGGCGCATTTTAGGCCGTTGCATTAAAAAATGCAACAGGCTAAAAATGCGTTTTATTTTTTACCTCCTTCCCAAGTACGCTCCTTCCTTTGCCTCACCCCATTATAATTTTTGTTTGTTAGGCGCGTAAAGGGTCTGCGCTCTTCGGACGGCTTGGGGAAGCCAAGTCGGCTAACCAAGCCTAAAAAGTACAACTTTTAAGGCTTGCTGAGATGCAGAGAATGTTACTGAAAACTTAGGGCTTCCTATAATCTTGATTATGTTTCATTCCAAGATTGAAAAAGTTTGTCTTGGCGCATTTTTAGGCCGTTGCATTTAAAAAAATGCAACAGGCTAAAAATGCGTTTTATTTTTTACCTCCTTCCCAAGTACGCTCCTTCCTTTGCCTCTCCCCATTATAATTTTTGCTTGTTAGGCGCGTAAAGGGTCTGCGCTCTTCGGACGGCTTGGGGAAGCCAAGTCGGCTAACCAAGCCTAAAAAGCATCGCTTTTAAGGCTTGCTAAGTCATTGGGCTTCCCACAAGCCGTCAACGAATCGCTTGATACTTCGTATGCTCCACTTCGTTCCGCACCCTTCTACCCGCCTTCGCGCAAAAATTCCCCCACCGGCAAACAAAGAAAGGAGTGTTCAACCATGGAAAAAATCTACGAAATCCAACGCATCAAACAAATCGTTCGGGAGGTGGGTGAGCGACACAAAATCCGTTGTCCGGAGGATGCAGCAAAAGTGGCAGCACACTTCATCGGCGACGACGACAGAGAAGTGTTCTTAGTCATGTGCCTCAATACCAAAAACGAAGTCGTTGCCGTTCATCGCTGCCATATCGGTTCACTCAACTCATCCATCGTTCACCCAAGAGAAGTCTTTAAGGCAGCAATCCTCAATAACTCAGCCAGCATCATCGTCGCACATCAGCATCCAAGTGGTGACGTCACTCCATCGAGAGAGGATGTTGAAATGACGAAACGGCTAGCAGAAGCCGGAAGGATACTAGGGATTGAAGTTCTCGATCACCTAGTCATCAACTACAAAGCAGAATACACTTCCCTCAAAGAAAGAGGGTTCTTTTCCTGAAGGAAGGTTTTCCTCCTTCCTTCTTCTTTTTCTTTCTTCCCCTTTCTCCATTTTTGAATAGCATCGAGCTTTTCAAAAATGGGCTGTTTTAAAGCGTTGCAATAAAACAGCCATTTATTTTAGGAAAAATGTTGTGATATACAACATTTTATGCTATTATTGTAGTAACTTACAACAAAGAGGTGGATTAAATGAAAAATACTACACAAAAGATCATCAATCAATTTCCTCAATTAAAACCTTTACTGGATGAATCCAATAAAGAAGTATTGAAAACTTCCTCAACATTAAGTGAGTTAGAAAAGACATTTTTGCAATTGGCTCGATTCTTTGAAAAACCGAATGAGGAAGCATTCTCGCTCCAATTACTATATCAGCACCTTGAAGATGAATGGCTGGAATTTGCGTTGCAACTAATCGTGGAGTTTTTCAGAAACGAAACGTATTTGATTAAAAATCCTAACTTCTCGATCATTAGAGACTCCCAGGACTATTACACCCAAAGTGATTTTGCACGTTATCTGGAGGATAAAGGAATTCATTTTCCACAAAACAAGATTGCTGTTTACCGCAAAAGAGGAAAGTTTCCTAAAGAGGATTTATTGATCGCCGGAACCCCTTACTGGTCAAAATACACCGTTGAAAGCTTTGCCAAGCATTTATTAGGGCAACAGAAGCAATGATTGGGGAAAAACTATAGCAACATTTTGATTGAACAAAGGGGTACACGTTTTAAAAAGCCATAAATGCCCTATAGAGACGCCTTTTCTTTTCCGAATATAAAACCATTACCTTACGCTTGAAGACGCGTTATACGCCAATCTGAGAAGCCGTTTTTTGAAGAGGGGCTGAAAAATTCAGGATACCTCCCCTTTTCGCCTTCCATGAAAGTATCGCTCACAAGTCCACTACAATTTTGTTGTAAATTACAACAATGGATGTTATAATGATTGTAGTAAGTTACAACAATATAGAGAGGGAGTCAGTATGAAAACTTGCCCGTACTGTGGAAGTGGGGTACAAAATCACCAACATCATTATTATTGTGGTTTTTGCAAAATGAAGCTTGATCGAAGCGAAGTTCAGGAGAACGGGAAAAGAAAAAATCTCTTTCCTCAACAGCACCCGACGATCGAAGACGCTAAAAAACCCACTCCTGAACTGATGAAACTCTCCACTGTCGAATTGCTTTACCTTCTTAAATTAGCTCGAAAAGAACGATCAGATACGTATAACAACCGGTACATTTTCATTCAGGCGATGAAGCAAGGAGCGAAGGAATTTTCCGATGCAGAACAATACACGTATAAGGAGTATGAGTACTGGACGAGAAAATGCTTTGTCATCGAAAACATCCTTCGCGAACGAATCGGATTCATCCCTAAAAAAATCAATAAAGAATTCATTCAAAACATGGTGGAAAGGATGCAGCAACCCGTGAAAGACATGAACATCCAGCCTCCCAAAAAAGAAGTGGAGAGGGTGAAGTAACCGCCCTCTCCACTTTTTTTAGATGTTGTTGATCGCTGCTTCCAGTTGCTTAATCTGTTCATTCAGTTTTTTCACTTGTTCATCACGTTTTTTCGCGTCTTTTTCATTTTTTTGCACCTGTTGCACCTGCATTTTCAAATCCTCGACTTGTTTTTTCTTCATCTCGAAATCCTGGACTTTCTGGCTCAATTCAGGAGATTCCGCAGCCAATTTTTTAGCTTCATCCATTCTCCCCAAATGAAGATATGCGCTTAATAATTGGTTTTCCCGTCTGTCGGTCATTTTCACTTTGTCTTTTAATCGGACTACATCTTCCCATTTCTTATCTAGGTAAGCAACCTCATAATTAACAACTGGATTATCAACTTTACTTTGCAGCGTTCGTAGATCGTCGTACTTTTGATTACTAACTAAGTCGTTCACGACTTTTTCTGCATATTCCGGCTTCAGCTTAATGGCTTTTTCGGGCTGTCCTGTCTCTTCATATAGACTCAACATCACTTTTTGGTCTTTCTTGCTCAGATTATCAAATCCCAATCGCTCCAATTGATCTAACGCTTTTTGTTTGTCTCCCGTAATTGCCTGCCGGTAAATACCGATGAGCTTGTTAGATGGAATGACTTCTGTCTGTTCTTGTTTAGCTTTTACTTCTTCAGGCTTGGAAAAATCAAATGCCCCTGTTGAGTTTCCAATGAGAATGACCAAAGCGAGTGCCGAAGCAGAAAGATACACGTATTTATTATCCCAAATCGACTTTTTCTTTTCATATGGTGCCGAAAGATTCGATTTTTTCTTGGAGAAACGCCAGATTGGCTGTTCAACAGTAGCAGCCGTTTCTTTTTTCGTGTTCCATTTTTTCTTAAAGGCCTCAAAGACGCTTGGTTTCGGCTGTTCTTTTTTCTCCTGTTCTAACTGACGTTCAATTTCCAAGATCGTATCTTCTACAACTCGACCGATTTCACTAACGGATTTTCCGTGTAAAATGTTTTCCGCAAAACGGATGACGATCTCCCGTTGATCGATGAAATCAATCCGTCTTGGTTTCCCCAACACACGATGAAGCGTCGTCAAAGCCAGGATAATCGTTTCTTTTAGTCCGTCCACTACATCTTGCGATACATGAATCGGATGTTTATCGAATCCAAAGATGAACGTTTTAATTTTTCCGTCCGTCAAGTCCATGAGAAGGCTATTTTTATCCCACAAAACTGGTGTCTGTTCAATATTTTTTGCCAGTTCGACTAACGAACGAAGATAGTATAACTGTTCCTCAAACGGGAACTGCCGAATATAATGAAAAGCTTTCATTTCCTCCAACTGGAACGTGAAACAGAAGCGATTTCGTACTACTTCGAGGTTGCTCGCAAAGAGATAGTAAGGGGAATCCATTAATTCTTTTCCTTTTTTTCTGTAAGATTCCTCTAATTCTCCTAAATCACTGGCTTCCGTATAGGCGATAGGGATAAAATACCGAAGCTCATTATTTTGTATCTCAACTTCACCATATTTGTTCAGAGGAAATTGCATAAGTATCACCTCTTCTTTATTGGATGTTCAGCTCTTCTTTGACTTCTTGCTGGATTTCTTTCCGATTGTATTCATCGTAATAAGCGTCTTCATCTTTTTTCTCCAAGTCCATTCCGATCAACATTGGCGCATCCAAAATTAAAATTTCTCCATCCGTCGTTTTAACGAAACGAACAAACGACTCTAACTCCACATCTTCTGAGGACGTATCAGACTTAACGATATATTTAATTGGCAATCTCAATTCATGAACATCAATGTACTTATAATAAATTTCTTTAAATTCATCGCCTAATTGAAAGCGATCTTTCCGAAGAATTAATCTACTGTCTTCTTTAGCATTATCATCAAATTCAGTGAGATTTGCGAACGAAGTTTCAGGATGAATCAACTTTTGTTCATCTGCCTTTTGGCTTAACTCCGCACGAACTCTCGCATTGTCTTCATCACTAAAAATGGAGCGACCGTGAAATTCAGTGAGAAGAACGATAAATTTTTCAGCTTTTTCCTTTGCGATCTGACGATCTTTTCGCGTAAAGACGCTTTTTGCTTTTTCGTTTTCACCATTTTCTTTGGTCTTCGTTCCATTCTCTACTTGTGTGCTTTTGACTTCAGGTTGATCATTTTGACATCCAGCCAAGAACATCAACGACACAGCTGCACTGGCCAACAATATTTTTTTCACGTTTCATTAACCTCCTTATCGTCTTATTGCCACTCTGGCAATGGTTTTAGCCCCGGACATAACCGAACGGGCTGAACCGGTGCTCAATCCCCATTGACCTAAGAGGGATGGCAGTGTCACAGCAAGAATAAAAAAGGCTGTTCCGATAAATAGATTGGTCGTATCGCCGAAATACTGAGGTCTCTCAAAAAAGCGTTGCAGTCCAATGGCCGTAGCGATCAATTGTAACGCCAGCGTGAGAAACGCGCTGATGAATTGTTTGAGCCAGAAATCAAAGAAGTTAAAAGTATCATTGACTTTCGTAACAATAGCGATCGGGCCGATAATATACAAGATCGCAACGAGAGCGATGCGATAGAAAAACTGAAGTGTTAGAACCACTAGAATGATTCCAATGACTAATACTGTAATGAAAGCAAATACCCCCGGAGAAAGTAATATATTGGTGATCATGTTTTCGACTATTTTTTCTGTTTGTATCGTGTCAATGATCGCAGTCATGAGTTTTTCTTGGAAGTTTAGAATCCAGTGGATAATTGATTCGTACAAGAACAGGAACACACAGATCACGAAGATGCTTACGAGCTTTTCGTTCATGACAATCGGGCCGTCATCCGCATCCGCCATGCGAAGGCTCATGATTTTTGTCATGTTAAATACAATGAAGATCGCCAATACCGTTTTTGATAATGCGAACAGTCCATCTTGGTATCTTTCATACAACGGATTCTGAATGATGTCTGTAGGGGAAATAATCGTCTTTTTCATGATTTCCTTAATGAATTCCATCGCTGAAACTCCCGTTTCAAAGATGAATTTATAGATATGGCAAGTAACCTGAAATTTTCCACACTCAATCGTTTGACTGTCGTCATCGTAGTTTTTTAGAATTTCAATATAAGTATTCGAAGATCTATTCTCATCATCTAAATTTCCCGGCTCTTCAAAGAACGTTTTATTTTTTTCGTAAAAATCCCCTTTTTCCGCCAAACTTGCCGTTGGAAAGATCACCAAGGACAACAGAAGCGCAACGACCAAGACTCGAACAAATTTAGCCAAAGATTCTCCCCCCGATCTCTAGCAAAAGCAAAATGAAGATAAATAAGATAACCGTCCACCCTACCGTCAATCGATATTGATACTCCCGAATTTCTTCCTCCGTCATTTCTGTGCGATACGTAAGGAAAAACTCTCTTTTCTTTCGTTCCACCGGCTTTTCATACAGCTTAAGTACAAAAGAGAAAAAACGATCGTAGACATCGAGTATTTTTTGCGTAATCTCGTATATCTGTCTACGCCGTTCCGGCGTTAGTTTCACTTTCCTCTCCCCCTTTTCTTTAATTTGTTTGACCGGCTTTCCGCAGCGCTTCTTCAGCTTGTTTCCGCAACATTTCATCCCGGCTGTCTTCAAGCAAAGCCATATCTATATAATCGACTTTCCACTCCCCAGCGTCTTTCACCCAATGAGAGTTGACCGTTAATGTATGAATGTAGTCATCCCCGTATTGATTAGGGTCATCTGTTTCATAGCGAATCTGTACAATGGCATACGATTCCGCCTCATCATCTTTATTTTTCTGCTTTTTTGTGAACAGCTGATGAATTTTAAATTCGTTTATTTTCGCCATGTTTTTTTCTGTTGGTTCTCCATACTCTTTCAGGCCAGCTTCATATCGCGCCAGTTGTTCTCCGGTCAGATACTTTTTATGTTTCCCATAAACCAACGCTTCGATAAAATCCTCTGATCGTTGATTCAGCTTTTCGATATCTTGATACTTCTCAATCTTTTCCTTTGCTTCCTGAAGGTCCGTATACAAGAGGAAGCTAAAGCTTCCTGCAATCAATAGAAGAACGATTAACACAAGGTTAGTAACGGTGATTCTCATTCATCTTCCTCCTTCTTTGCTGGCTGGAAGTACGTCATTGGGTCTACTCTTTTACCATAGATGCCGTCTAGCTGAACCTCAAAATGCAAGTGGTATCCCGTTGAGGAACCGGTTGTTCCGCAAGTACCGATCTTCTGTCCTTTCTGCACCGTGTCTCCTACGTCTACATCCACATGTTCCATGTGGCCGTACAAGGTGAATTTATCGCCGTGGCTGATAATGACATGGTGTCCGTATCCGCCACCATATCCGGACTTCACGGACACTACAATTTGCCCCCCGTCAGCTGCATAAATTGCATCACCTCGCGAACAAGCGAAGTCTGTTCCCTTGTGTAATTCCGTTCCGCCTCCGAACGGATCACTCCGATACCCAAAATTAGACGTGATGCTCATCGAACCGGTAGGCAGCGCGAATTCTCCTGTCCCCATAACTTCGCAGTTCATCGAGAGGCCGCCTAGTTCATTTGCGATATTGGTGACTACTGGCACCCAATTCGCGTTTAAGTTCGAGGGGTCATTATTCGCTCCAATTGGAGCGTACTTTGCCCCGATCTGTTGAATCGTTACTAATCCTTTAGATATATAGACCCGATACAGGTTTCCTGCCATGAAATTGATGCCGTCTTCCAGACTATCAAATACTTTCAGCTTTCCAGTGTTCGGGTCCATAATGCCACCAGGATTGTTTTTGGTTTTGACCGCATTGGATGTTCCATATCCAGTTTCATGCAACGCAATGGCGATGAGTAGCACGGGATCAATACCGTATTTTTCAGCTGCACTCATGAACACATCTTTTTTTCCAGCAAAAACTCCGGCGTTAGATAACACTTCTTCAATTCTTGCTTCATCCACATTTCCCTTCGTACACATTGCTACTCCGCCTGAGATATTGGAGAAGCTCTCTTCTTCCCCGAAAATAGCGTTACTGATGGCACTAATGAGTACGATGATAAACAGAACCCCTGCCACGATCCAAATCAACGGACTTGCTTTCCAAAGAAGTAGAGAGCGTATGACATCTTTCATACGATCAACTCACTTAAACTCTTTCGTTCAAACCATAGTTGTTTTTCAATATCGGTCAGCTGCACTTCCAATTTGATTTTTTTCGAGCCGACAAAATAGATGCCCTTACCTGCTTGTTCGTCTTTTCGCCCCTCAACGACCGTTAATGTCGTTCGTTCCTCTTCAGAGAATTGATGCCCAAGATCTTTTTCCAGGAAGTTGATTTCTACTTCTTGCATCGGCAAATACAAACGTTGAATAGCTTGTGAAATGACAGCTTCCCCATAGTTTCGTTTATCATCTTTTGCAGAAAGGAAGTCTTTGATCGACTGGGTAGCAGGAGTTACACCGCAATTAAACGACCGCAATACTTTCATCATGAAATACACATATTCCATCGCCAGAGGCACTTTTGGGTCAGCGATGATATGCGCCTCATCAATATACACTTGCGTTGGATGCCGGTCACCGTTCAAGATGTCATAGTTGATATGAGATAATAGGTTGAAGTATACTACTCGTTGTGCTTTTTCCCGGTTTTGGAGGTCAAAAATATCATAAGCAACAAGTGGATTCGACACATCCACATTGGTATGCCCATTAAACACTTTGGCAAACATTCCTTTCGCATAAGCGTGCAACGTGGTATGGAAGTCCCTTACGTGCTCATACTCTTCAGGGTTTGTTTCCTTGATTTCTTCAAGAAAATGATAGAAGTCTTCCATAATCGGAAAGTCCGTTAACGTTAATGCGTTTACGTCTGTTTCTTCCGTGATGCCAAACTTGGCGTACAGCTCAATTAATAACTTCGACAAGACATCTTCCTGCAAATCCGTCATCTGCGGATACATGAGGCGGAACATCGTCAACAAGGTACTGATTTTAGCGATCAGTGGATTTCCTTCTTCTGTTCCATGTTGATTCTTTGGAATGTCAAACGGATTGATGATGTTCCCGCCTTTTAGGCTGATTTTCACCCACTCACCGCCAAGTGTACGAAATACCTCCCCGAATTCTCCTTTCGGGTCGATCACAATGATTCTGCGTCCTAACATGTACTTCCGCATCATATCTTGAAAAATATAGGTGGATTTTCCAGAACCGGAAATCCCAATGACAAATTCATGGCGGTTTAACAACAAATCGTCGTCCACAATTACCACATTTCCGGTTGTCATGTTTCTTCCCTTGATGATACCTTTCTCGTCGAAAATCTCATTTTCATGAAACGGAAAGAAATAAGAAACGGCTTCAGCGTTCATCGGGCGATATGTCAAGTCATATACTTTGTTTTTGCCGATTGGCAAGAAGCTATCAAACGCATCTTTCATTCTGGTTGTTGGGGTTAATGTTTTGGCAAATGGCCCGACGATGGCTTTCACTTGTTGAGTCAGCGCATCCAGCTCCTTCAGGTCGTTTGCAACAATGTGAATCAGCATTTGAAACATGAACATTTTTTCGTTCTTGAAACTCAGCTGATGAAGCAACATTCTAGCACTGTCGATCTGCGCTTGTACTTCAGCTTTTCCTGCATCATTGACGTATTTGGAATATAGTTTCTGACTGTTTTGCTTAATGCTTTCCGATAAATGTCTCCGCACTTCTGAAGAATCGTACTCCGTGATGTACTGAATGACGCTGATGTTATCACTCAGATCATTTAGGCGTTGAACATATTCCTGCACAATAATGGACGAATACTCTACAACAACAAGTGTTCGGGTATAGTTCGTACCCGAACGAACATAACTCTCTTTTTCTTCGATACTGTCAGGAGAAAGCAAATTCAAAATATGTTCATTAGCGTTGTAATACGATTCCTCCAAACTCTCTTCTTTCTTTTTTCGGAAAAAAGGAAGTGTAAGTCTCATCGTCCTTCCCCCTGGCTTAAATAATTTTCTCCGTTACTTCTTTCTCCCATCTCTTTTTCATCTCGATATATGTCTCTTCCCCCAGTGTGATCGGGAATGTACTTGTTTTGATTTCCGCATTGACTTGTGCATTTTCGTAGTCAACACAGGTGTAGATGAGATGGAATAACTCTTCGTTGTTTAAGACTTCTGCTTTCAGCTGAAAGCGACCGCCGAGCATATTCTCGATTTGAGAAACAAGGATTCTTGCTTGTCTGTCGAGTTCCTCTAGTACACTTTCTCTGTTTTGCACTGTAAACGGTTTTGAGATAATGACATATCGGTTTCGAGATACCATGTTCTTAGACTTTTGAATATCGTCGATAAAATCAAGATATCCTTTCGCCAACAATTTTTTCGCCATATCTTGTTCTTGGGATGTCTGCTCTTGGATGAACAGGAAGTAGTTTTTCAAATTGACTGGTTGCGCGATCTGGCTGATTTGGAGCGTCAGATTTTTTGGAAGATCGTTGAGGAACGTTTCGTATGCTTGAAAAATCATGCGTTTCTCTTTGTTATTCAACAACGAAAGATTGATGCTCGACACTTTAATCACTTTAACTAATCTTTTATCCGTTGTCTCATAGCAATCCGAATAAATGTTAGAAATGCCGAGCTGTTCACGAACATCTTTTTCCTTCTTCTTTCCCATCAGATCACCCTTTGTGTAAACAAACAGTTTTTGACGGTTGTTGTACTTAATGCGCCAAACAATCCGGTGTTCGAAAAACGAAATGTTCTTCCGATCGGGATGTTGAATCGTCAGCAACAGTAAGAACGTTGCCCAGGGCGCAAAGCAGACAATCACGTTTTGCGAATTAATGCCGATTCCCGTTCGATGGATGATATACAGAGCCACAATGCCAGCAATCAATAAAGGAAGGGAGATCAGCACGTCTCGATACCGAATGAAAGAGAGTAAATACTTTCGGGTATCAACGTTTAGAGGTAGCTCTATCTTCCCCTCTTCCCGCAACTGTTCCCTTCGTTCAGCGATCGACTGTGTTTCATATGCCAAATTCATTCACCCCTCCGATTAGAGGTTGCTTTGGAAGTAGTACACGATCGGGCGGGCAAGCAAAAACACAATCAACCCAGAGATGCACAAAAACAACCCCCGTTTGAACTTTGCTTGGTTTTCTTCTCCACCAAATGCCGCCAATAGACCACAAATAAGAATCCCAATGGCGAACAAAGTGATAAATGTAGACGTAATGTCTCCGAACAAAGAATTCAATAGCCCTCGAAGTTGGTCAAACACAATTATTCCTCCCCTTTCCAAATATGGGTTATTTTTTTCTTTTTGATTATATTAAAATTATATAATAATCGAAGAAAAATGTAAATAAAAAATAGCGAATTTTTTCGCTATTTTTTAAAATTACAAATTGAAATCCTCACAGATTTGCAAGGCAACCAAATGTAAATAAAATTGCCTAGTTACGTTGATGTCACTACTTTTTTTATCTAGCATTTTTTTGGCGAGCGCATTCATGTTTAGATGCAGATATTCTCGTTTCTTTATTTGGAACGGGCGTATCTGCACATTCTTAGCCAAGAGATAATACGAAAACAAGAAACTCATTGCAATAGAGTTCGACTTACAGAAATCAGTTATTTTTTTTTTTAGCTCCTCGTCCATATTGGTGTTGATATAGTCACGACTTACATCGTTGTCTTTGGCTTCTATATCTCCGGCTAAGGAAAAATTTTTTTCGTTCTTTTTAAAATAATCAGAAACTAGCAGCCCAAAAAAAGTTCTTTTTGATAAACCAAAACGATCGATTTGTTCAATCTTTTGCGCCATTTCCTCCGTCAAAAAAATCGTTGTCTGCGAATCGAGATTGATCTTTTCTCTCAACGCTTCCAGTTGCTCGAAACTATATCCTTTTTGCAGAATTTCTGCCAAGGCAAACGCGATAACGTTCCTCTTGCTTGTTCCCATTTGTTCAGCAATCTTCCCGATTAACTCATTGATTTCACGATTGATGGAGATCGTCAATCTCATACCAATATACCCAACCCTTCACCTTGATTTTTGATTAACTTTAAACCTAAAGTTAATCTAATTATACCAGTTTTAAAAACAATATACAATATTTACCTGTCCAAGTGATTTGGAGATCGCTGCGTCAACCTAGTGGAAATGGAGCGCTATGCTCGAAGACACGGGGACAGACATTGTCGCGCTAAAGACGAGAGAATGACGCTTGAAAGCGCGGCGAACAAAGTCGTTAGTGGTGTCCAGAAAACGGAGGACATCGCCCGGGAGTCAGATGTACCTCGCGCTATGACACACTACGGCGACAAGCTAGACCCTTTGTTATAAAGGATTCCATATGGATTGTATCGAATGTATATCGTATGAGGAGGCGAAGACGAATGCGAATGAAGGAATATTCCACAAAAGATATAGCGAATATCGTTGGTATAGCGACTCCAACCGTTCGCAAATATGCTCAAGCGCTCGAAAAGGCAGGTTATACATTCATAAAGAACGATCAAGGATTTCGTATCTTTACCGATAAGGATATTCAAATATTTGAACGTATGAAAGAAATGTCCAATGATACAGGGATGCCAGTAGATCGAATCGCATCAATGCTTGTCAGTGAACAAAAAAATGACGCATCTGACCCGATTCGTATCGAATCGGAAGTCGCTACACTACTAGAAAATGAGTTGAAAATGATAGACGAAAGCGATATAGGTCGCATTGATCGTCAATATGAAGCGTTGCTGAAAGAAATCCAGGAACTCAAACAAATAGTGATAGCGCAACAGAAATATATAGATGAACGATTGAATAAACGAGATGAGCTGCTTCTGCAATCGATTCGAGCACTACAGGAACAAAAAAGAGCGATGATTGAAGGAACGCAAAAACAAGAGAAGGTCACATTGGAAATAGCAGCGACCACGGAGGACAAGACAACAGAGGACAAGAGGACAAAAAAACGGGGATGGCTGTCGAGAATTTTTGGAAAATAGACCTTGTCGCGACTCGAAGATTAGTAGTACAATAGAGACAACTAAATAAGGACGGAAATGAAAAAGGATTCTCAACGTGTGTAAGTGGTGCGGCAACACCCTTACACCGTTCGCCCTGGTGCCGCAGGGCAAACACCTGTCGAGAATCCCTTCGTTACTATGCTTATGTCTATATTGTACAGGTTATGCGCTAGTAACGCAAGGGGTTAATTTTGGCACATTTTCGGGACACGTGTTTGCCTTGTTCAACGGCGAACGCGTGTCCTTTTTCGTTTCCGACAACAAAAGGGAGGAAACGAGAGAAAATGGCCAAAAAAGCAATCGAAATCATTTTTAGCGAAGAAACACTCGCAAACTTGCAATCTTTTAAATCGGTCGAAGAACTCAACAAAACAGTTTATCGCTACAAAAAACGAATCAAGCGCTCGGACTATAAAGGTAAACAAAACGCGCTCGCTATCCTTGAATATTTAAAGCGCCATTCATGTAAATTTATCGGCGTGTCGTGGAAAGGCAAACGCAAAATCGCCGCCGACCTCGGCATTAGCGACAAAACGGTGACTCGCGTTTGTCAATGGCTCGAAAAAAACGGATTTATTCGCCAATACGAAATGAAGCGCCCGTCCGACATGCGCCAAACAGCGAACGCGATCGTCATTCAGCCGATTGAGGACGTTGAAGTTGTCGCACAAGTGTCCGACAAGAAACCGGCCGAAGTGTCCGACCAAGAAAACTCGTATTCTAAAACCGATAAACAAGACGAAAACATAATTAATAAGACGCTACATACAGCCGAAAAAATTGTTCGTTATGTTGCGATTAAGGTAAACGAAGCGCAAAAACGAAGCCCAATCGGAATTACATACTTGTCTGCTTATATCGAAAAAACACTCGACGACCTAATGCAACGTGCAAAAGCGAAGGCCAAAGCCGAAAAAGCTCGCGCCCAACAACGCAAACAAGCCGACTACAAACCGGTCGGATTGATTTGGTACGACTTTACGAAAGAGCCGACGAGTGCCAGCGCCAGCCAGCCGACAAGCCAGCGCAAGCCAGCGTTTGACAGCGAAGACATGTTTGCGCCGTTATTGCAGGCTGTCGCACGAATTAAGGGCGTTGAGGTGTGACACACTCGTTTTAAGGCGTCTAACAGGCGCGTAGAGACGTCTTTAAGTCGGGGGAATATTAAATAATTCCACGCCTCCTAAAACGCGATATACGCCGATTATGACGGTCGTTTGCTTACGTACTCGTGCAACTACCTTCGTATATCGTTGATAAACCGAAAAACGCTGGCGGCTCTCGTCCGGTAGAGCTGACGGAAGATGAAATTTTAGGAGGTCTGTAAAATGCGGTTATCACAACGCGACAAAGCGATTATCGCCGATATTAATAGATTCCGAGTCATGGACCGTGATTCGATTGCGGAGTTGCATTTCAGTCATTTAAAACGCCCGATTAACAGCGCAAACGCCGTATTAAAACGCCTTGTTACCGACGGGCATATTCGCCGGTCAACGAAATTCGGGGCGCCTTATTTGTACTTAAGCAGAGAAACGGCGTTAAGCGAAGACTCCGCCAAAATCGGCCATTACCTCGCGATATTGGGCGTATATAAAGACATTCTTCGTCACGGAACACTTGACGTCTTTCAAGTCGAGCCGAAGTACGGAGGCAAAGGAACGGTTGAGCCTGACGTGTTTTGCATATTCCGCAAGCACGGCATGACCGGCCGGACTCCGTTTTTCATCGAGGTGCAAAATACGTTCTATTCGCAAAAAGTCATGACGCAAAAGCTAAAGCGATACGAGGAACTTTATCAGAGTAGAATAATCACGCAGGAACCGTGGCAGCCGGCCGACCCTCCGCCCGTTTTTCCGATCGTTCTAATCATATCGGAACATCGGTATGCGATAGACGGGAGTTATCCGTTTCGGGTGATACAAGCGCAATCGTTCACGCAATTTATGCAGTCGTTGAAGCCAGCGAAGCCGAAGGAAGAACAACGACCGAAACCAAAGACAGCGTCCCAACTGAAATATAGTGGAGGGATCAAGATTAATTTAGGTGTTAAATAAAAGAGCGTAGTCCTCGTTTTATATGTCGTAGTAGGTGATGTCCCGCATTCTATTTTTTTGTGATAATATAGAAATAAATTTACGTCAGACAAAAAAGGTGATTTCTATGAGAGAAGGACGATGCTATGAACAACATGATTTTCAGGTATTGATCTTATCCCAGTTTGCCCAACGCCGAACGTCTACAGAAAAGGAAAAATGGGAGCTACAACAAGAATATTTGCGCCTGATTCGTGAGATTCCTCAAATTTAGATGTCGTGGTATATGATGATTTAACGTATGAACGGAAAAAGCTAAAACAGGGACGCCCTAAAGAGGAAAATACGCTATCGCATCGTGTAACCGTCCGGTTGGACGATGAGAGTTATCAGTTGTTGAAACAATATTGTCAGACAAAAAATATTACCGAATCAGCAGCGATTCGGGATTTAATCCAAACACTGAAATGGAAAATATGGTGAATATAAAACAGGCTGACCTAAAGGTCAAAACCTTGGTCAGCCTGTTTAGAAAAGATTGTTTATATCCACGTTTTTATAGAGATCATTATCATCATCTTGGTTTTCTTTATCTCGGTCTTTTTTCGGGTCTGGATTGTTTAAGGATTTCGCTGTTCTGTTCTCTTTGGATGTACCGGAAGAAAACTCTTGATATAGTATTCTTTGTATATCGTAATCCATGATGTCTTTGATTCCGAAACGGTTAATCATGTGTAAAACAATGTTAGTAAGAGAGACTTGAATATTTTGTTGCTTGTCCAGCCATTCATTAATCAAGTCACTTTGGGGGGTGTCAGCCACCCTCCAAGTGACGATTTTTCGTTTTGCCACGATCACTCACCTCGATCAAGCGTGTTGCTTAAATAGAATTTTTTCGTTAATGACATGCAACCCGTTTACGTTCATGTCCACGGCATATTTTTCTGGAATCCAAAGGACTTCACAGTGTACGGTATTTGCAAAGTCCAATAGCTCCTCATATAGCTCTTCTTTGAACTGGATGCTGCCTCCACCATACACGGCAATTACATCCACGTTTCCGGCGATGTCGCTGTATTTTTCTTGAATGTCTTCTAGAATACGTTGAGCCTGCGAATACCGTGCTTCTTGCATGAAGCGAACGGCTAAATTGTGAAGATGATGGGATGGATCTCTAAAAATGTCCATAAACTGCTGGCGGTTTAGGTTCAAAAAGCCGCCAACTTCCTCTTTCAGCAATTGAGTAGCTTCTTCCGTGGCATGACCCACTCCTCGTTTTTCCCCTGAACAAACATCTGTTACAGGATTCATTCCAACAGTATAGATATATTCCGTTGTTCCATCGCCAATATCCACGTGGAGAATTCGTTTGTTAGCGAAATCTTTTGGCACAGCTTGTTTTTTATAGTGCTCGTTATAATTCTTCAGAATTTCATTCTCACTTTCCAATAAGGCATATAGAGCTGGAATGCCTTCTTGAGTGACTTTCACAGTCTGAAAATGGAGTGTGACGGTCACAGGAGTTTCTCCGACATATACAATCACCACATGATCGTTGCTAGTGAAACGTCCTTCAAGGTATCTGGCTTGATCGGCACTATATTCTGACGCAGGGATTGCTGTTGTCATTGAGACATCTACTGAAATTGATGGAGGAAGCTCTTGATTTTCTTGATATGCCAATTGAACTGATCGAGCAGCAAGCATCGATAGCGTCATTAGGACTGGAATATCGTGTTTTGATTTATTCCCTAATTTGATATTCATATTTTCTACTTTATCGGCCGTCATATTGGCGCGTTTTCCGATGAAGTATAGGCCACTTCGTTTAATAGCGTTACTTGTTACATGAACAATCAATTCATCCAACAAATTAGCAATGTTTTTTTCCACATTTGTTTCCATCACATTTGGCTTGGATAACAGACGTTTGACCACCGATGGTTGTTTTATGAGCGTATCGTTCACGATCATTTTTGTTTCCGAATTCCCAATATCATTAGCCACCACTAATTTCATTTAAACTCCCCCTAATAATTCATTTTACATTCAAATTAAATTTATAATTAATTCTTATCTACATTATAAAGCATTAATGTTATATAATCAATCAAAATGAATTTAAAAAATAAATATTTTTGAATGTATTTTAAATGCGAATTTAATTTATATAAGATTCACTATTATTTTTAATTCATATTTAATTTATTTTAAATTCATTATTCATTTATTAGTGGTATTATCATTCTATATTCATTCAAATTGAATGTTTTATTCATTCATCTATTTATAAAATAGGTAGGATTATCGGAATGAATGGAAAGCAATAGAAAGAGGATCAGAGAGGTGAACATACAAAAAGACCGATTGATTTCGGTCTTTTTCTGTGGTTTAAAAATCAACATTAAAATTTAACAGAAGCAAAAATAAAATTACCTAAAAAACGGCTTCTCAGATTGGTGTATAAAAGAAAAGGGTCATCGGATTAACTCTAAATCCTTTTCTTTAGTTTTAGCTTTTTCCTGCGTTCGTTTTTCTTCTAACTCTTGTTTCAGTCTTGCTTCCAATTCGTTGAAGCGCTGAAGCTCTTCCTTGTATCGTTTAGGATTTTTTTCAATATACATGATGGCTCTTCTAAGTGTTTTTAACCGAGCGTTTTCAATTTTTTGATTCAGCCGTTGTTCTAGTTTCTCCATTCGCTGCAATTCGGCTTTGTATCGCCGAGGATTTTCCTGTAGTTTTGTTTTCAAAATCATTAACCTGTCTTTAGCTTCCACTAAACGAAAAACGGTTCGTTTTGGGTCTTTTTTTAATGAAGTTAGCGCTCTTGCGATTTCTCGTCTCTCTGCTTTTCGAATGCTCACTTCTAGTTTCGATTCTATGCGTTGTAGGCGTTCCAATTCTTTTTTATTCTTTTTCGGGTTTTCCATCAGCTTCTGTTTAAGATCGTTCAGGTTTTCTTTTGCCTTCAGTAGAGTTTTAAGTGATTTTTCGTTTGATTTAGTTTCTTCCAATTCGCTTTTTTTAAGAGAGGGAGGATTTAAC
>NZ_BCPV01000046.1 GCF_001544135.1 Geobacillus zalihae NBRC 101842
GGCAAACGCTCTCTCTTTTTTCGTTCCTCGCATTCCGTCGTTTCAACAAAGATGAAGCGCTTACATGAATGGATACCGTGTTGACAGTGTTAACTTGAAGTTTTGCTGACACGGCTGGATATAAATGTTATAATGAAATCGAAGGAATTATTGAAAAATTTCATCATTAACACCATACGTATGTAGTAAACCGGAAGGGGGCGAGCTGGTTGAGCAACATCTATGCAAACAGTTATTTGATCATCTTCGTCTTCCTTTGCCTCGGTGTGTTGCTGCCGATCGGGGCGCTCACGGCCGGGCGGTGGCTGCGGCCGCACGTGCCGAGTGATGCAAAGGCGACAATTTATGAAAGCGGTAACAATCCCTTTCACGACTCGCGCGTTCAGTTCCAAGTTCGGTACTACCTATTTGCCTTGCTGTTTGTCATTTTCGATATCGAGACGGTGTTTTTGTACCCGTGGGCTGTTGTCTATGACCAACTCGGCTTGTTCGCGTTGGTGGAAATGATCATGTTCATCGTTTTGCTTGCCATTGGCTTGATCTATGCTTGGAAAAAGAAGGTGTTACGATGGATGTGAAATGGGAGGGTTTTTCTGGCGTCGAAATGGAAGAAGTGAAGCGAAACGTCTTTTTGACGACGTTGGAACAGTTGAAAGGATGGGCCCGAAGCAGTTCGCTTTGGCCGTTGACGTTCGGCCTTGCCTGTTGCGCCATCGAGATGATGGCGGTCGGCGGCGCCCATTACGACCTCGACCGGTTCGGTTCGTTTTTCCGCGCCTCGCCGCGGCAGGCGGACGTCATGATTGTCTCGGGCACGGTGACGAAAAAAATGGCGCCGCTCTTGCGCCGGTTGTATGACCAAATGCCCGAACCGAAATGGGTCATCGCCATGGGTTCGTGTGCGACAGCCGGCGGCCCGTACGTCAAATCGTACAGCGTCGTCAAAGGCGTCGACCAAATTGTCCCGGTGGACGTGTACATACCAGGCTGTCCGCCGAACCCGGCAGCGCTCATCTACGGCATTCATAAATTAAAAGAAAAAATCCGACTGGAAGCCAAAACGGGGAAGAAGGTGCTGTAACCGATGGATGAAGAAAAAGATTTGGCCCAGCGAAAAAAAGAAGCAGCCGAGCGGGCAAAACAGCTGGCGCGCGAACGGCTTGCGGCCAAGCAAGCAGCAGAACAGGCGAAGCAAGCCGCTGAAACCGGTGACGCCCGAAGCGATGATTTGAATCCTTCTTCGGATGTATCCGACGGCCCGGCAAATGAAGCGCCGGGCGGCGCGGCGCAGCCGCCATCGGCTGAAGACATCGCGTCAGCGAAAAAACGAGTTGCCGAAGAGGTGCGAGCCAAGGCCGCCGAGTTGCGGCGACAGCGCGAGGCGGCGGAAAGCGGTGCGGAGGATGATCTTGAGTTGGCGAAGAAAAAGGCAGCTGCGGCCGCGAAGGCGAGAGCTGCTGCATTAGCCAAACAAAAAGCCGCTGAAGCGGCGGGAAGCGATGACGAGCTGGCGAAGCAAAAAGCGAAAGCCGCGGCCGCGGCAAAAGCGCGTGCGGCGGCCTTGGCGAAGCAGCAAGGCGATGCTGCCGACGATGAGGCGAAACAAAAGGCGATCGCGGCGGCGAAAGCGAAAGCGGCCGCGGCTGCCCGGGCGAAGGCCGCAGCCGCTGGGGAGGATGGCGGGGCGGCGAAGCCATCTGCTTCATCGCCGAACGATCCGCTGCTACAAAAATATGTCCGGATCATTGAGGAACATCTCGGGCCGGATGTGCTCGAAGACGCGTATATCAACCGGCTGGCGAAAGACGTGCCGACGCTTGTTGTTCCCAAAGAGGCGTACTACAAAGTAGCCGAGTTTTTAAAATACAATGAACAGCTCCGGTTTGACTACTTGTCCGAGCTGCACGGAACCGATTTTCAGACGCATATGGAAGTGTACGTCCATTTGTATTCCTATCCAAACCGGCAGCCGGTGGCGCTGAAAGTCAAAATCGAGCGCGACAACCCGGAAGTCGATTCGCTCGTTCCGCTTTGGCCGGGGGCGAACTGGCCGGAGTGCGAAGCGTACGATTTGCTTGGCATCCGTTTCCGCGGCCACCCGAACTTAATCCGCATCTTTCTTGGGGAGCACTGGGTTGGGCATCCGCTGCGCAAAGATTATGAGCCGTATGATGCGGAGGTGTAGATGATGCTGCGCACAGAAGAAATGATTTTAAACGTCGGCCCTCAACACCCGAGCACGCACGGGGTGTTCCGCCTCATTTTAAAAATTGACGGCGAGATCATTCAAGAGGCGACGCCGGTCATCGGCTATTTGCATCGCGGAACGGAAAAGATCGCCGAAGGGCTGCAATATACGCAAATCATCCCGTACACCGACCGGATGGACTACTTGTCGGCGATGACGAACAACTATGTGCTTTGCCATGCGGTCGAAACGATGATGGGCATTGAAGTGCCGGAGCGGGCCGAATATTTGCGCGTTCTCGCCATGGAGCTCGGGCGGATCGCCAGCCACCTCGTCTGGTGGGGGACGTATTTGCTCGATCTTGGTGCGACGAGCCCGTTTTTGTACGCGTTCCGCGAACGCGAAATGATTATTAATCTATTAAATGAGCTGTCTGGAGCGCGGCTGACGTTCAACTATATGCGCATCGGCGGCGTCAAATGGGATGCGCCGGACGGTTGGATTGACAAAGTGAAGCAGTTCGTTCCGTACATGCGGGAGAAACTTCACGGCTATCATGAGCTTGTCACTGGCAATGAAATTTTCCGCCAGCGCGTCACCGGCGTCGGGCGGTATACGAAAGAAGAGGCGATCAGCTATTCGCTCAGCGGCGTCAACTTGCGGTCGACCGGCGTCAAATGGGATTTGCGCAAAGATGAACCGTATTCGATCTATGACCGCTTTGATTTTGACGTGCCGGTGCGCGATGGCGGCGACTGCCTTGCCCGCTATGAATGCCGGATGGCGGAAATCGAACAGTCGCTTCGCATCATCGAGCAGGCGTGCGAGCAATTTCCGCCTGAGGGGCCGATCATGGGAAAAGTGCCCCGCATCATAAAAGCGCCGCCGGGCGAGACGTTCGTCCGCATCGAGGCGCCGCGCGGCGAGATCGGCTGCTATATTGCGAGCGACGGCAAAAAGGAGCCGTACCGCCTCAAATTCCGGCGCCCGTCGTTTTACAATCTGCAAATACTCCCGAAGTTGCTCAAAGGGCAAAACTTGGCCAATGTCATTGCCATTCTCGGGTCGATTGACATTGTGCTCGGGGAGGTCGATGGATGATGGAGCAATGGCTTGAATCGACGCCAAGTTGGTCGAACATCGCCCTGTTTTTCGGGCTTGGGGCGCTGCTTTTGGCGGTCGTGCTCGCCTTTGTCACATACGGCATTTTGGCTGAGCGGAAAGTGATGGGGTTTATGCAAGGGCGCATCGGGCCGAACCAAGTCGGCGGCCGCTTCGGGCTTTTGCAAACGGTCGCGGACGTATTAAAGCTGCTGCTAAAGGAAGATACGATTCCGAAAGCCGCTGACCGCCCGCTGTACGTGTTGGCGCCGATCATCGCCTTTACGCCGTCGTTTATGGTGCTGGCGGTATTGCCGTTTACCGATTCGTTTCGGTTTGCCGATATCGGCGTCGGCCTTTTGTATTACATCGCCGTTTCCGGCTTGACAACCATCGGCGTTGTCGCCGGCGGCTGGGCGTCAAACAACAAATACGCTCTGCTTGGCGGCATGCGGGCAGCCGCGCAAATGATTTCCTATGAGATTCCGCTCGTCATGTCGGCGCTTGGCGTCGTGCTTTTGGCTGGAAGCATGAATTTAGTCGACATCGTTGCGGCGCAAAAAGACGTCTGGTTCATTTTCGCCCAGCCGTTGGCGTTTTTGATTTTCCTCATTGCCGCGGTGGCCGAGTTGAACCGGACGCCGTTTGACTTGCCGGAGGCGGAGTCCGAGCTCGTCGCCGGCTTCCATGTCGAATATTCCGGGTTCCGTTGGGCGTTCTTTATGCTCGCCGAGTATGTGTATTTGTTCGCCATGGCGGCGCTTGTGACGATTTTGTTTCTCGGCGGTTGGCATCCGGTCGCATTTCTCGGCTGGATTCCTGGCGCGGTCTGGTTTGCGCTGAAGTTTTGTGCGGTCGTTTTCGTCCTCATTTGGTTTCGCGCCACATTTCCGCGCGTGCGCGCCGACCAGCTGATGGAGTTCGCCTGGAAAGTGCTGCTTCCGCTTTCGCTCGTCAACATTGTGCTGACGGCGGTCGTGAAAGCGTGGTTTTTCTAAAAGGCCGGTGATTTAGTGAAAAGTCGCGAAAAACGGACTCTTCTCAAATTGAGAAGTCCTGTAAAATCAACGCCTCTCTTTCACCCAAAAGCAACGGATTCGGCGAAATCGGTCGTTTTTCACCAGTCCTCTAAAGGAACAAAGCAACTTGTCTTGCCAGGAAGGGGGCAGCCGCCCATGAGCATGGCCTCCTCCTTCGGGCAGAGGTCGTGTCGGAACGCCACTTTTCCCATGAGAGGGGTAGAAGACGGATGATTGGGTTGATGAAAGGATTGGCGTATACGTTAAAAGAGTTGACGCGCGAAAAAGTGACGTACGATTACCCGCACGAACCGCTCCCGCTCCCGGATCGGTTTCGCGGCATCCAGAAATTTTATCCCGAAAAATGCATCGTGTGCAACCAGTGTGTCAACATTTGCCCGACCGAATGCATCCAGCTGACCGGGAAAAAACATCCCGATCCGACGAAAAAAGGGAAAGTGATTGAGACGTACAACATCAACTTTGAAATTTGCATTTTATGTGATTTGTGCACGGAAGTATGCCCAACGGAAGCGATTGTCATGACGAACAACTTTGAGCTCGCGGAATACAGCCGCGACGCTCTGTATAAAGATTTGGCCTGGCTCGATGAAAACGATACGAACATCAGAAGGGAGAATAAGCCGTGAGCGGAACGGACATCGCCTTTTTCTTGCTCGCCCTCGCGGCGATTGCCGGGGGAGTGACGATGCTCCAGCTGACGAACGTCGTCCATATGGTCATCGCCCTCGTCATGACATTTGTAGGCATTGCCGGGCTGTACGTGCTGTTGTCCGCCGAATTTGTCGCTGTTGTGCAAGTGCTTATCTATTCCGGAGCCATCACGATCATCATGCTGTTTGCGATCATGCTGACGCGCCATCACACAGACGAAAGGGAGCGCCCAACCACCGGCGGCGTCTGGCATAAAGCGGTTGCCGCCCTCTCCGTCATCGCCTTCGGCCTTGCCGTCTACTTCGGCATCCGCCAGCTCGACTTCGGCGCTGACGGCAGCGCGCTTTCGGGCGACAACGCGAAGGCGATCGGCAAGTCGCTTTACTCGTATTATACGATTCCGTTTGAAATCGTGTCCGTCATTTTGCTTGTCGCCTTAATTGGCGCGATCGTGTTGGCGAAAAAAGACGGCAAGGGGGCGGAAGACGAATGACATTATCGGCCTATTTAGCGTTGGCGCTGATCTTGTTTTGCATTGGGCTGTACGGGGCGCTCACGAAGAGGAATACGGTCATTGTGCTCATCTGCATTGAGCTGATGTTAAATGCGGCCAACATCAATTTCGTCGCGTTTGCCAAATACGGCGCCCATCCCAGCGTTCACGGGCACGTGTTCGCGCTGTTTGCGATCGCCGTGGCGGCGGCGGAAGCAGCCGTCGGCTTAGCTGCGCTCATCGCTTTTTACCGCAGCCGGAAGACGGTTCAAGTCGATGAAGCCAATTCGTTGAAACATTAGAGAAGGGGATGGGAACGATGATGAACCTAGCTTGGGTCGTGCCGCTGTTCCCGCTTGGTTCGTTCATTCTGTTGCTGCTGTTCGGACGGAGATGGAAACAGCGAAGCGCCTATGTCGGCATCGCCGCGGCGTTCTTGTCGCTGCTTTTGGCGCTCGCGGTGCTTGTGGACCGCCTTGGCGGGTCGACGTATGAGGCAAACTGGACATGGATGACGATAGGCGGCGTGACGTTGACGGTCGGGATTTCCGCCACCGCCCTAAACGCTTGGATGCTCGTCGTCGTCGCACTCGTCAGCTGGCTCGTCCATGTGTATTCGCAAGGGTACATGGCTGGCGATGAACGGTTTTCCACCTTTTACGCGTATTTGGGCCTGTTTACGTTTGCGATGCTCGGTCTTGTGCTGTCGCCGAATTTGCTGCAGGCGTACATCTTTTGGGAGCTCGTCGGGCTTGGATCGTTTTTGCTGATCGGTTTTTACTTCTATAAGGAAGAAGCAAAAGCGGCGGCGAAAAAAGCGTTCATCATGACGCGCATCGGCGACGTTGGCTTTTTCATCGGCATGATGTTGCTCTTTTGGCAAACGCACAGCTTTGATTACGACGACATTTTCCGCGCCGTCGGCGACGGGACGCTGTCGCCGGGGATGACGACGCTCGCTGTGATCTTGATTTTCATCGGCGCCATCGGCAAATCGGGGCAATTTCCGCTCCATACATGGCTTCCAGACGCGATGGAAGGCCCGACGCCGGTGTCGGCGCTCATCCACGCTGCGACGATGGTGGCGGCCGGTGTGTACCTTGTGGCGGCATTGTTTCCGCTGTATGAGGCAAGCCATGCAGCCATGATGACTGTGGCGACGATCGGCGGGGTGACGGCCATTTTCGCCGCGACGATCGGCTTGGTGCAGACGGACATTAAGCGCGTCCTCGCGTATTCGACGATCAGCCAGCTCGGTTATATGATGTTGGCGCTTGGCGCCGGCAGCTATGTCGCGGCCATCTTCCATTTGACGACGCATGCGTTCTTTAAAGCGCTCCTCTTTTTGGCCGCCGGGAGCGTCATTCATGCCGTCCGTACGCAAAACATCGAGGAAATGGGCGGGCTTTGGCGGCGGCTGCCATGGACCGCGCCGCTATTCCTCATTGGGGCGCTGTCGATCAGCGGGGTTCCGCTATTCGCCGGCTTTTTCAGCAAGGACGAAATTTTGACCGCCGCCTGGACGAACGGGCCGCGCCTCCTCTTTTGGCTCGCGGTCGCTGCCGCGCTGTTGACGTCGTTTTATATGTTCCGGCTCTTTTTCCTCGTCTTTGCCGGCAAAGCGCGGCATCATGAGGATGCTCATGATGCGCCAGCCTCGATGGTGGCGCCAATGCTTGTGCTCGGCGTGCTGTCGATTGCATCCGGATACATGCAAACGCCATGGTTTGGCTCGTTCCTTGGCGAATGGTTGACGGATGGAGCGTATCGTCATGAAGCGGCGCCGGGATGGATCGCTGTTTTGGCGACGATCGTGTCGTTTGCAGGGATTTTTCTCGCTTGGCTGATGTACGGGGCGCAGAAAATGCCGCGCGATTGGCTGTCCGCGCGTGTTCCGTATGTTGATGAGCTGCTGCGCCGTCATTACTACATCGATGACATTTACCGTTTGACGGTCGTGTCGCTTGTGTCATGGATCAGCCGCCTGTTGACGTATGTCGACCGCTTCCTTGTTGAAGGGCTCGCCCGGCTTGCCGCCGGCATTGTCGGCGCGGCCGCCTCGGCTGGGTCGCGCGGGCAAAACGGGCAGGCGCAGACGTATGGGGCGGTGACGGTGGCCGGATTGGCGATTTTGGTCGTCATTTTCGCCTTAACAGGGGGGTACTGGCTATGATGTTTTTATCGCTGCTCGTCTTTTCGCCGCTGTTAGGCATCGTGTTGCTGATGTTTGTCCGCAAAACGGATGAACGAATGATTCAATGGCTCGGAACGGCTGCCACCGTACCGCCGCTCATTTTGGCGTTGTTTGCTTTCATTCAGTCCGGGCGCGGGTTTCGCCTCGAGCGGCTCGACGAAGCACGGGACTGGGTGCGGCTTACTGACCTGCCATTTTTGACGGACGCGGCGTATGTGATCCGCTATGAGCTCGGCATCGATGGGCTGTCGCTTGTCTTTATCGTTCTGACCGCGGTGTTGGCGACGTTGGCCGCTTTGGCGTCGATGCTTGTCAAAACGGAGAAAAAAGGGTATTTTCTCTGGCTGCTGGCGCTTGAGATTGGCATGCTCGGCGTATTTTCCGCCGCCAATTTCGTTTGGTTTTTCCTCTTCTTAGAAGTGACGTTGGTCGCCATGTTTTTGCTTGTCGGCAAGTGGGGCGGGTTTGAGCGCGAGCGGGCGGCGTACAGCTACTTGTTGTACAACGGGCTCGGCTCGGCTTTGCTGCTTGTTGTGATCGCGGTGCTGCTTGCCCGAACTGGAACAGCGAACTTTGCCTTGCTTCATGAAATGTTACATAATCCAGCGGCGGAAGGGCAACTGATTGCGCCGCTGACGGAGGAAGGGCGTCGCTGGCTGCTCGGCGGGCTGTTGTTGGCATTTGCCGTCAAGCTGCCGGCTGTTCCGTTCCACCGCTGGATCATCCGCGTCCACGTCGAAGCGCCGCCGCCGGTGGTGATGCTTCATGCCGGGGTGTTGTTGAAAATCGCAGCGTATGGGATGATTCGCTTCGGGGTCGGCTTGTTTCCGGATGAGTTCCGCTCGTTTGCCGGCGTTCTCGCTCTATTTGGCGTCATCAACGTGCTGTACGGCGCGCTGTTGGCGCTTCGCCAGCGCGAATTGAAGCGCGTGCTCGCCTACTCGAGTGTGTCGCACATGGGGGTCGTGCTCATCGGACTCGGCGCGTTGAATGAGGCCGGCATTCAAGGAGCGGTCTTGCAATCGGTGGCTCACGGACTCATCTCGGCCTTGTCGTTTTTGCTTGTCGGCGTGCTCGCTCATCGAATGGGAACAACGGACATCAACCGGCTTGGTGGACTGACGAAAGCGATGCCGCTCTTTTCCGGGTATTTGCTCACAGCGGCGCTCGCCTTGCTCGGTCTGCCGGGGCTGGCGGGATTTGTCGGTGAATTCACGTCGTTCCTCGGGCTGTTTCAAACGAAGCCGGCCCTTGCCGCCGTGGGGGCGCTTGGCTTGATCTTCGCTGCTGTCTACTCGCTGAAAGCCGTCCTTGATATCACATTCGGCCGCCCCCGCGACCGGCGGGAAGCGGTCGTGAGTTCGCGTGAGCCGCAAGCATCTGCGGCAAGCCTCGGTGAACCGCAAGGGGGCGTCGTTGACTTGCAAGGAAAAGAAGCTGTGCCGGCGTTCATCCTCGTCGCGTTGATCGTGGCCGTCGGCGTCTATCCGCAGCTATTGGCCGCGCCGCTTACGGCCGTCGTCAAGACGATGATGAACGGGCTAGGGGGTTGATCACATGAACGATGTATGGCAATCCGATTGGAGCATGATGGCGCCCGAATGGATCGTCCTCGCGGCCGCCATAACGCTGTTGGTGATGGACTTGGCGCTGCCAAGTAGCCGAAGCCGCCGGCCGCTTGCTTGGGGCGCCGCGGCGGCGGCAGCGCTCGCCATGATCGCGACAGCGGCGATGATCCCGGCCGAGTCGGCATCGATTTTGCATGATACGTTCCGGCTTGATGCGTTCGCCAAAGCGTTCAAGCTCGTTGTGCTGGCTGGCGGAGCGCTCGCTCTGCTTTTAGTGGCCGAATGGGCGCCGAAAGAAGGCAGTCCGCACCGCGGCGAGTTTGCCTATATGATGTTGTTTGCGCTGCTTGGGGCGATGATGATGGCGTCTAGCGGCGATTTGCTTACATTATTTGTAAGCCTTGAGCTGCTTTCGGTGTCGTCCTACATTTTGGCCGGTTTGCGCAAAACGGCGCCGGCATCGAACGAGGCGGCGCTCAAATACGTCATCAATGGCGGCATCGCCACCGCCATCATGCTGTTTGGCATGAGTTATGTGTTCGGCTTGACCGGAACGACGAATCTCGGCGGCATCGCGCGCCGCTTGCAGGAGACGAACGAGCCGTACATGCTTGCTTTGGCGTTTCTGCTTTTGCTCATCGGCGTTTCGTTTAAGCTGGCGACTGTTCCGTTTCATATGTGGGCGCCGGACGTGTACGAAGGAGCGCCCGTTCCAGCGACCGCGTTTTTTGCCGTCGTGTCGAAAACGGCCGGCTTTGCCCTTCTTCTCCGTTTGCTGGTGACGATCTTTGCCGCGGCGCCGGCAGAAGGGCGGGATCCGTCATCGCTTCTTTTGTCGATGCAGCCGATCATCACCGTGTTAGCCGGATTGACGATGATCATCGGCAGCGTCGTGGCGCTTCGGCAGCGGAGTTTAAAGCGGCTGCTCGCCTACTCAGGCATCGCCCACGCCGGCTACTTGCTCGCGGGGTTTGCCGCGATGTCATGGGCGATGATCGATTCGCTCTGGATGTATTTGCTCGTCTATACGTTGATGAACATCGGGGCGTTTGCCATTATTGCCCATATTGTCAATGAAACCGGATCCGATGATTTGGATGGGCTCGCCGGCTTATATCGGCACCGCCCATTTCTGGCTGCGGCGTTCGGGCTGTTTTTGCTCTCGCTCGCCGGCATCCCAGGAACAGCTGGCTTTATCGCCAAGCTGCATATTTTCATCGGCCTTGTCGTCACAGAGCCGGGCCATTATGTGCTCGCCGCCGTGATGGCGATCACGACCGTCATCTCGTACGTGTATTATTTCAATTTGATCGTCCAGCTCTTTTTCCGCCCGACGTTCACCGCGCCGCTTGGCCGGCTGCCGGCCGGGCTGTCGACCGCCGTCGTTCTTTGCGCGCTTGGAACGTTGGCGATCGGCTGGGCGCCGGGGCTTGCTTACGATATGCTTGCCCAGTTTGGGCATTTTGGCGATTTTTTGCCGTAACGGTAGAATAAAGGGAGAGGGAGAATGCCTCTCCTCTTTTTTTGCGCCGCCGGCTTCGTTTGGAAAGGAGGGGATGCGCTGCGTGCTTTGCGCAGGAAAGCTCCATCGAGCCATGTTTGCTTTCCACCTAGCATGAAAGTTTCAAGGCCTGCGCATTTTCATAGAAAGAGGGGAATGCTCATCCCGCTGGCTTTGTTTCGGGACGAGGAGCACCTTGGATGTGCGGCCGGTGCTGTTTCGGGGGAGAAGAGCTTGTCATGCGACGCTTAATCTGTTTTCGAAACGCATGAAGTGCTTTGGCTGCGCGCCGCGTTCCGAAAAAGAGGAAATGCTTCGTATGCGCCGTTTCACATATGCTTGAGAAAGAGGTGAAACTTGATGATGCCGGTCATCGGCCAACAAGCGTTGATTTCGATTATCGTTCATTTGGCGTTTCTAGCGGTGACGTGGTGGACGCTGCAGGCGGTGCGGCTCGAGGTGCTGCTTCGGCCGAACCGCGTCGTCCAAGGGCGGCTGCTGTACATTTTATTGACGATTGCCATCGGCTCGACGGTGGCGAACTTTTTCCTTGACTATTGGGCTTGGTCAACCGATTTGCCGTATTTGTTCCGCGAATAGGAGGCCCGGGGCGCCGTGGTGCTTCGGCTCCCCCTCCAACTGCCCGCTTGCCCCGCCCTCTGTCCGGCCGATCCGTTCTTGCCCCCGCCTCTTTGCTCCCCGTCCCGTCCCCTTCTTCCATGGATTCTCGGCTGTTTGCCCTCCGCTTTGATGTTTATTTATGAAAGCGATTTCAAAAATCGCCGGTTGTCGATTTTTTTGACGTATGTTCCCTTGCACGGTGGCAACAATAACAAGTAAGGAGAGGAAGGGAACGAAGATGAGAAAAAATCCAATCTGTTGGCTGATGGCGCTGGCCGCCGCGGTCTTGTTGTTGGCCGCAGGGCAATACCGGACGGAAGGCGCGCGGGGGAACGAATGGTCCGAACCGTTGGAAATGATGGCGCACACATTGGCGCAACACGGTGCCTCGCTCGGCCGCTGGGTCGTGTACACAAGAGAGTATGCCCACGATATTCAAAATGATGCGGACTTTTTCAAAAAAATGGCGGAGTTCAAACAAACATACCGCTCCTTCCGCTGGACGTTCCACCAAACGAGCCATTGGCAAAAAGTGATCGGCACGAATGAACATTCCTTTTTTCGTGAACAAATCCAGCTCGTGATGACCGTCACAAATGGAACGCCGCAAACGTATATCCTCTATGAAGCGACCGGCCCAACGTGGAGCCAAGCTGGGTGGAGAGAAGCAGCACAGCACATTCAAAAAACGACGAACGGACTATTTGTGAATCACTCTACATTTTTCGCTTGTATTGAAGGCGAGTTCAGTGGTAATATGGAAGGTGGTTTGTTCGACCAAGCCTCTCAATTGCTTCGCGATTTCCACGCGGCGCCTGTCGAGTGGCTGCGGGAAGAGTCACTCGTTTCCCTGTCTGCATATACTGGGCAGTGGAAGAACGTTCTCCCAACCGCCCATCATCAGCCGGTCAACCTGCAACTCGCCTTGAGGGAAAGATTGGGCGGCAAGACGCGCGTCGTTGTTGGAACCCCAATCATTACCATTGAATACTAATATAGAGAAATTGGACGCGGAGGGGAATACCTTGGAAAAGATCATCGTCCGTGGCGGAAACCGGTTGAGCGGCACCGTCAAAGTGGAAGGCGCCAAAAATGCCGTTTTGCCTGTCATCGCTGCCACTTTATTGGCTACGAAAGGAACAAGTACGATTCATGATGTGCCTGCTCTTTCCGATGTATATACAATCAGTGAAGTGCTCCGCTATTTAGGCGCCGATGTGCACATTGCCGACGAGACGGTTACCGTCGATGCCACCGGTCCGTTGACGGTGGAAGCGCCGTTTGAATATGTGCGAAAAATGCGCGCGTCGGTGCTTGTCATGGGGCCGCTGTTGGCGCGCAACGGCCGAGCCCGCGTGGCGCTGCCGGGCGGCTGTGCCATTGGCTCGCGCCCGATCGATCAACATTTAAAAGGATTTGAAGCGATGGGCGCGTCTGTGAAAGTCGGCAATGGCTTTATCGATGCGGAAGTGAACGGACGGCTCCGCGGCGCCAAAATTTATTTGGATTTTCCAAGCGTCGGGGCGACGGAAAACATTATGATGGCCGCCGTGCTCGCGGAGGGCACGACTGTGATCGAAAACTGTGCGAAAGAGCCGGAAATCGTCGATTTGGCGAACTTTTTGAACGCGATGGGCGCCAAAGTGCGCGGCGCCGGCACCGGAACGATTCGAATCGAGGGAGTTGACGAGCTCGTCGGCACAACGCATACGGTCATTCCGGACCGCATCGAAGCCGGCACGTTTATGGTGGCGGCGGCAATCACCGGCGGCAATGTCCTCGTGCAAGGAGCCGTTCCGGAACATTTAGGCTCGCTGATCGCTAAACTCGAAGAAATGGGCGTGACCGTCATTGAAGAGGAAAGCGGCTTGCGTGTCATCGGTCCGGAAAAGCTGAAAGCCGTCGACATTAAAACGATGCCATATCCGGGCTTTCCGACCGACATGCAGTCGCAAATGATGGCTCTCTTGTTGAAAGCGGAAGGCACGAGCATGATCACCGAGACGGTGTTTGAAAATCGCTTTATGCATGTGGAGGAATTCCGGCGCATGAACGCCGATATTAAAATTGAAGGGCGTTCCGTCATGATCAATGGCCCGTGCCAGCTGCAAGGCGCCGAAGTGGCGGCCACCGATTTGCGCGCAGCGGCGGCGTTGATTTTGGCTGGACTCGCGGCGGACGGCTACACGCGCGTGACCGAGCTTCGTCATCTCGACCGCGGGTATGTCCGCTTCCACGAAAAGTTGGCTGCGCTTGGGGCCGACATTGAACGCGTCCGCGAAGAAACGGAACAATTCGACCAAATTCAAACGATCCAATGGAACGGATAAAGAGCGAAAAACGACCGTGAACTGCCTTCGAGCAGGGAATGGTCGTTTTTTCTTGGAACACGGGCGACCGTCGAAGGACGGTAAAAAACAACCGTTCGTTCCTAACGGTCTGTTTTGAAGCTCAGAGAAAGACCGTCTGTGTCAACTACCCCCACTTAGCTAACGCTTGAAGTGGGGGCTTGCCACTCCCCAGAAGTGCAAACGGACTTCGTCCTCCTTCCTTGACTTGGGGTTGCATCAGGGGGCAGGTTGACGACTACCCAACGACGCAGGTCATGCCTGCATCGTTACCGATTCTCTCGGTGTGTCTGTTGGCAGTACTTGGCTTCCACACACAACAGACGGACCTACGCTCGATGTTTTACGTTGCAACGTTTCCTGCAACCAACTCCATACATCGAGTAGCCGTGATTGGAGTGCCTTTATTGAACGGTTTTCTCCACGCCTTTATTCTATCATATACAAAAGAAAGGGGGAACGCGCATTCCTCTCCCACTTACTCCCTTTGGTCGTTGAAGTGGGAGTCTCCTGCGCGAAATAGGATGAAATTTCTCCATAAGCTTGATCGCATCGCGCGAAGCAAGTCGCGACGGTGGTGAAACATGTGCTTTCGAGAACCCCCTTGTTCCATCGCCCCCTATTCAGTCACCGACTTTTTTCAACGGCTTCATGTTTAGCAGGATGGCGATTTAAGGGGAAATGCTGTTCTCCAACAGTGTTTCTCAAATGGAAAAACCTTGCAACACCATAGCGTCATTCCTTGCGATTTCTCACAAACTGAGCGAATCCGTTGTTTTTCACCAGCCTTTTAGGCGGAGTGCGAAACGCGCTCATGAAGGTTTTGGCTGGAAAGAAAACTGTCATACATACTTGTCCGAGCCCATAACTATAGTAACGAACCGAAGCCAACGCAGGCATTCATTCGCGATGTCCGCTTGTGCTTGGAAAATGCATATTGGGGGCTCGGCTATGGTGAAACGACTGAAACCGGTGATGGCGCTCGCTCTCTCGCTGTTTGTCGCCATCCTCGTCATTCCGACGGCGCTCGTTCTTCCATTTTATGACGGGAAGGTGGCCAAATTGGCCGAACAACTGCACAAGCAAGAACAAGTCCAACGGTCGCAGGCAGCCGAAGGGCCGTCCATCGACGTGGCGGTCTATCGAAGCAAAGAACAACGCGTCGAACATATTCCCCTCGAGCAATACGTCATCGGCGTCGTTGCGGCGGAAATGCCGGCCGAATTTGAACTCGAGGCATTAAAGGCGCAAGCGTTGACGGCAAGAACGTACATCGTGAAGCAATTGCTCGCCAACCAGCCGTTTCGCCTGCCAAAAGGAGCGAATGTGACCGACACGGTGGCTCATCAAGTCTATTACAGCGATGACGAACTGCGAAAACTATGGGGCAGCGACTACGATTGGAAAATGAAAAAAGTGACAAAAGCGGTGATGGACACGCAAGGGCAAATTTTGACATACAACAATGAGCCGATCGAGGCGCTGTTTTTTTCGACAAGCAACGGCTATACGGAAAATTCGGAAGCCTATTGGCAAAGCGATTTTCCGTATTTAAAAAGCGTCGCCAGCCCATGGGACAAACAATCCCCGAAGTTTTACCAGCGAAAAACGATGCCAGTGGCGGAATTCGAGCGAAGACTGGGGGTCGAACTGCCCGCTGACGGCTCAGTCGGCGTCATTGTATCGCGCACTCCCGGCCGACGCGTCGGCGAAGTGAAGATTGGCGGCAAGACGTTTACGGGCCGCGATGTGCGCGAACGGCTCGGATTGCCGTCGAGTGATTTCACCTGGGTGCGTAGCGGGAATGACATCATCATTACGACGAAAGGCTACGGCCATGGCGTCGGCATGAGCCAATACGGCGCCAATTTTATGGCCAAAGAAGGGAAAACGTACGCTGACATCGTCAAATATTATTACCGCGGCGTTCATATTTCGTCGGCGACGGCGTTTTTAAACAAATTGACCGCGAAAAATGGATGAACCGGGGTTCTGCCGCCCCGGTTTTCTGTCAAATGTTCGGGGCAAACGGCAGGGAGACGCCCCTCATTTTTTGTATAAAATCTAGCCGAATGTCAAAAAATAAGTGAAAAAATTATTTTCTATGTGTATATCTTTTCCTCTTTCTGTTCAAAATGGTTGCTGAGGTGATGAACATGAGAGAGGAACAAAAACAATCGTCGCTGAAGCGTCTGTTCCGCAAACGTTGGGTATTTCCGGCGATCTATTTATCGTCTGCCGCATTGATCGTCGCTGGTGCGCTTTGGTTCCAATTGGGCAAAGAGGAGAATACGGGCAGAGACAACGTGGCGAAAAACGGCACCGCCCAGCAAGAAAATCCGGCTGTTCCGGTCAATGAAACGGTCGAAACGATTGCGATGCCGGTGCTTGATCCAAATGCGGTGCAAGTGAAAACGCCATTCTACGATGACAAAGCATCGGAAGCAGAACAGGAAGCAGCCCTCGTCTTTTATGATCATACGTACCACCCGAACCAAGGCATCGATCTTGTGCGCCAAGACGGCAAAACGTTTGATGTCACCGCTTCCTTAAGCGGCACGGTGACGAAAGCGGAAAAAGACCCGATTTTGGGCTATGTTGTCGAAATCAATCATGAACAAGGGGTCACGACCGTCTATCAATCGCTCGCTGATGTGAAAGTCGAAGCCGGCGACACGGTGAAACAAGGTGAAGTGATCGGCAAGGCAGGGCAAAGCGAATTCAACAAAGAAGCCGGCATCCACGTCCATTTTGAAATTCGCAAAGACGGCCGGGCGGTCAACCCGATCGACTATGTCGACAAACCGTTGACGGCTTTGACCGACAAAGCGGCAGACAAAACGGGAACCGATCGCGCCGCCACGAGCAAAGAAAAAGAATTGATCCCGAGTGACGAAACAGCGCCGACAGACGAAAACCCAGCGAATGAACAACCATCGGCTGACGACCATTCGACGACGCCAAGCGACAACCATCAAGACGAAAACAACGATGCTTCATCCTACAAAACGCCAGACGCCTCGATCGGCATGGCAAGAGCGTAATCGACAAGGCGTCGAGCAAGAGGAAACGAAAAACGCGACGAAAAGGCCTGTCCGTTTGCCAAGACAAGCGGGCGGGTCTTTTTGCTTTGCCGCTTCTAAAGTCAGACGTGGGAAAAACGGCAGCCAAAAAAGCTCTTCACCATAAGATAAAAAACGTTTTTCATGATAGGTGCCCAAAAAGTCATGGCTATTTTTTGTTCGATCGGGAGGGACGATGTTATGTTTGTGTCTAAAAGTTCAGTACATCTTTCGGTGATGAACCGCCAAAAATTATGATTTGAATATTCTTTCATTTTTTGGGAACAAGGATGGAAATAACCCCCTCTTTCCTTTAAAATAAATGAAAACGGAAACAGTTTCGTTTGTGAAACGTTTTATTCTTCACTTAACGAAAGAAAGGGGATCGTGGCCATGGACTACCTATACCACCCATACCCATCGCAGCGGATGACGGTGTTCGCCAAAAACGGCGTTGTGGCGACATCGCAGCCGCTGGCGGCCCAGGCGGGGCTTGAGGTGTTGAAAAAAGGCGGCAATGCCATCGATGCGGCGATCGCTGCGGCTGCTTGCTTAACGGTTGTCGAACCGACGTCGAACGGCATCGGCGGCGATGCGTTCGCTCTCGTCTGGACGAATGGGAAACTGTACGGGCTGAATGCGAGCGGCTATGCGCCGAAATCGATCTCGATTGGAGCGCTCAAAGAGCGCGGCTATACGGAGATGCCGAAATACGGCTTCGCTCCGGTGACGGTGCCGGGTGCGCCGGCGGCGTGGGCGGCGCTGGCGAAGCGCTTCGGCCGCCTGCCGCTTGCCGAAACGCTCGCTCCGGCGATCGCCTATGCGGAAAACGGCTACCCAGTATCGCCGGTGCTGGGCAAATACTGGGCGAACGCTTATCGGGTGTACAAAGAAGCGCTGAACGGGCCGGAGTTCGCCTCGTGGTTTGCGACGTTTGCGCCGGGCGGCCGCGCGCCGAAGATCGGGGAAGTGTGGGCGTCTCCGGACCATGCGGCGACGCTCCGCTCCATTGCCGAAACGGAGGCGGAAAGCTTTTACCGCGGCGAGCTGGCGGAAAAAATCGCCGCCTTCTCGAAGCAATACGGCGGCTTTTTGGCGGCGGACGACCTCGCCGAGTATGAACCGGAATGGGTCGAGCCGATCTCCGTCTCCTACCGCGGCTATGAGGTGTGGGAAATTCCGCCGAACGGCCAAGGGATTGTCGCGTTGATGGCCATCAACATCATGAACGGGTTTGACGTGCCGAGCGTGCCGGATGTCGAGACGCACCACCGGCAAATCGAGGCGATGAAGCTTGCCTTTGCCGATGGGAAAGCGTACATCGCCGACCGCCGTTATATGAGCTGCAGCCCAGACGAGCTGTTGTCGGAATCGTTTGCCGCCATGCGCCGGGCGCAAATCGGCGCGGAGGCGCTCACGCCGGAGCCGGGGACGCCGCCCAAAGGCGGCACGGTCTATTTGGCCGCCGCCGACGGCGAAGGGAATATGGTGTCCTATATTCAAAGCAATTACATGGGCTTCGGCTCCGGCCTCGTCGTCCCAGGCACGGGCATTGCCTTGCACAATCGCGGCCATAACTTTGTCTTCGATGAACGCCATCCGAACGGGCTGGCGCCAAGGAAAAAGCCGTACCATACGATCATCCCCGGCTTTTTGACCAAAGGCGGCACGCCGGTCGGCCCGTTCGGCGTCATGGGTGGATTTATGCAGCCGCAAGGGCATTTGCAAGTGATCATGAACACCATCGATTTTGACTTGAACCCGCAAGCGGCGCTCGATGCTCCCCGCTGGCAGTGGATGGAAGGAAAAACGGTGCTCGTCGAGCCGCACTTCCCGCGCCATATCGCCGAAGCGCTCGCCCGCAAAGGGCATGACATCCGCTTGGCGTTGGACAGCGGACTGTTCGGCCGCGGGCAAATCATTTGGCGCGATCCTGACACCGGCGTGCTTGCCGCCGGGACGGAGCCGCGCACGGACGGGGCGGTCGCCGCTTGGTGAGACTCACGATAAAGGGATGACTTCGATGAACCAATGGCATTTATTTCTTGCTTTTTTCCGCGTCGGCATGCTCGGGTACGGGGGCGGGCCGTCCTCGATCCCGCTCGTGCGCGCCGAAGTGGTGACAAAATACCGGTGGATGACCGATGAAGAGTTTGCGGAAATTCTCGCCATTGCCAACGCCTTGCCCGGCCCGATCGCGACGAAGCTCGCTGGCTATATCGGCTACCGTGTCGGCGGCGCGCTCGGTTTAGTGAACGCCGTGTTGGCGACGACGGCCCCGACGGTCGTGTTGATGATCGTGCTGTTGGCCGCCTTATCCTCGTTTAAAGACACACCATGGGTCGCTGGGATGACCAAAGCGGTCGTGCCGGTCGTGGCCGTCATGCTTGCCGAGATGACGTGGCAGTTCGCCAAACAGGCGCGCGCCGCCCTCGGCTGGCGGCCGGCCGCCCTGCTCCTTCTTGCCTGCTTTTTGGCCTTGCAGTGGCTCGGCCTTCATCCGGCGCTTGTGGTCGCAGTGTTGCTTGCGGCCGCGTTTGTCGGCCGAAGCAAGCCGAAGGCGGTGGATAGAGACAAAGGCGGAGAAAGGAGGGCGTCGTCATGATCTACTGGCAGCTGTTTCTCGCCTTTTTTTGGCCCGGCATTCTCGGCTACGGCGGCGGCCCGGCTTCCATCCCACTCATCGAGCACGAGGTCGTTGACCGCTACGGCTGGATGACGGTCAACGAATTCAGCGAGGTGCTGGCGCTTGGCAACTCTCTTCCCGGCCCCATTGCGACGAAAATGGCAGGTTATATCGGATACGAACAAGCCGGCGTCCTTGGCGCTGCCATCGGAGTGTTTGCCAGCGTCGCTCCGTCGCTCGTTTTGCTGTTGGCGCTGCTTGGGCTCTTGTACAAATGGAAAGACGCGCCGCAAGTGAAGCGGCTCACCGCCTACATCCGCCCAGCGATCGCCGTGATGCTCGGGATTATGGCGATCGACCTTTTCCGCGAATCGTACGAAGGGGCCGGGCTCGGCCAAACGGCGTTTCTCACCGCCGCGAGCGCTTTTTTGCTGCTGGGCAAATGGCGCCTGCACCCGGCGTATGTCATCGCCTTGTCGCTTGTGTACGGGGCTTTCTTTTTGTCTTAATGCAGGGAAAATCTTTTCGGCGCTGCAACGGGATGCTTCATCCTTGGGTGAGCATCCCTCTTTTTGTGGCAGTGCGGGCAAAAAGAACATCGATGCAGAAATTCCTGTTGGAAAAGGCCGCAAAAAGCGCTCGGGACAGGAGCGTTTTCCTAATTTAGACGCCGGATGGCGAGCGCGGCAACAGCCGCGAAGGCAAACCGGCAGCGCCTTCACTCGACCGTAAATGTCGCCTTCGCCCGCGCGTTCGGCCAGTTTGGATCAGCGAGCCACCACTCAAGCGTATACGTCCCCGGCTCTAGGTCGCGGAACGTTTCCTGAAACGACAGCTCTTCCCCCTGTTTTAACGGCCGTTCCTCATAAATTTGCGCAAACATCTTCCCTTCGCTGAACTGCTTCACCTTTTGTCCATCGCGGTATAAAACGTAGTCATACTTTTTCGAGCTCGTAAACGTCACCGTTTGCACGCGTTCGGTTTGGTTTTTGACCGTAAACGTAAACACGTAAGCATCGTGTTGCTTTTCGTACGTGAGCGACGGCTCCAGCGTCCCGGCGATGATGCCTTTTCCGCCCGCGGGCGCTGGTTTGCCGGCCGGAGCGGGGCCAAGCAAATCGTCTTTCGCCTGCGGTTGATCACTGCTGTTTGTGTACATGAACAACGCACTCGCCGCTGCTGCTCCCACGAGCGCCGCAATGATGCCGATCGTCTTTCCGTTTCCCATTCTCGCTCCTCCTTTGACTTTTCTATTATAGTCGTTTCCCATTTTCTCTCCGTTACAAACCGCAAAAAATTGTGAAAAAACCGTTGTCCGCCTTGATATTTCTGGTATATATGCCCGATTTGTCTAATAAAATGTTACAAATTGAACAGCAATGAGAGTGGTTGAGGTGGGGATCGTTCACAACCGGCAAGCGACGCGATGAAGACGCTTCTAAGACATCCAACGAAAGCGGCGCTCATCAGTGGCAAGACGAGTCTCATTTCACACTTCTCACTTCTCACATCCAACCTAGGGAGGGCGAGTGGTGTGCACGATTACATCAAAGAGCGTACGATCAAGATTGGCAAGTATATCGTGGAGACGAGGAAAACCGTTCGCGTCATCGCGAAAGAATTTGGCGTATCCAAAAGCACCGTGCATAAAGACTTGACCGAGCGGCTGCCGGAAATCAACCCGGAACTGGCCCAAGAAGTCAAACAAATTCTCGATTACCATAAATCGATCCGCCATTTGCGCGGCGGGGAAGCAACGAAGAAAAAGTATAAAAAGCAAGCAGTGAAAAACAACTGACTTTTTCCTTGCCATCTGCCGTTTGCAGTATCATTCCGGGAGGCAAATATGGTAGAATAAACAATTAGGAATGATTTTAGGGCAGAGGCAAGGAGGAGCATGTATGTTCTCACGAGATATCGGCATTGACCTAGGCACGGCGAACGTCCTCATTTTCGTCAAAGGCAAAGGCATCGTGCTCAATGAGCCGTCCGTCGTGGCGATCGATAAACACACGAACAAAGTGCTGGCAGTGGGCGAAGAAGCACGACGAATGGTCGGACGTACTCCTGGGAATATTGTTGCCATTCGGCCGCTCAAAGACGGCGTCATTGCCGACTTTGACATTACGGAAGCGATGCTGAGGCATTTCTTAAGCAAGCTCGACCTAAAAGGCTTTTTCGCCAAACCGCGCATTTTGATTTGTTGCCCGACGAACACGACATCGGTCGAACGGAAAGCGATCAAAGAGGCAGCAGAAAAAAGCGGCGGCAAAAAAGTGTACTTGGAGGAAGAGCCGAAAGTCGCAGCCATTGGCGCCGGAATGGACATTTTTCAGCCGTGCGGAAACATGGTCGTTGATATTGGCGGTGGCACGACCGACGTGGCGGTTCTCTCGATGGGGGACATTGTCACCGCCTCTTCCATTAAAATGGCCGGGGACAAGTTTGATATGGAGATTTTAAACTACATCAAGCGCGAATATAAGCTGCTCATTGGGGAGCGAACGGCCGAGGAAATCAAGATTAAGGTCGCAACGGTATTCCCAGGCGCACGGTCCGAAGAAATCGACGTCCGCGGCCGCGATCTCGTCACCGGACTGCCGCGCACGATCACCGTTCGATCGGAGGAGATCGAACGGGCGCTTCGCGAGCCGGTGTCCTTGATTGTACAAGCCGCGAAAAGCGTGCTCGAGCGCACGCCGCCGGAACTATCGGCCGACATCATCGACCGAGGCGTCATCTTAACGGGCGGCGGCGCCCTCTTGCATGGCATCGATCAGTTGCTTGCCGAAGAGCTGAAGCTGCCGGTGTTCATCGCCGAAAATCCGATGGACTGCGTCGCCCTTGGCACCGGGATTATGCTGGAAAACATCGATCGGGCGCCAAAATCGCAATTGATTTAAAAAGCCGTCATGCCCTTTGGCCAAGAGATGGTTCATCTGGATCAACCTTATAGAGTCAACCTTTTGCGTCATTCAGGCGCAGACCGCTTTGGAAGGACGTTTTTCTCATGGCTTGATCAAAATGGATACAACCGCCGCCGGGACAAGCGAGGCGGGCAAAAAAGGAATGGCGGGGGATGCCGCGGCTGCCCTTGCCCGCTTATAATGAAAGATGGAATGGAAAGGAGCGGAGCGGCAGGGCAACGCGCCGCCCGCTTGACCATAGGGAACACCCCATCCGCCGCTGCCCAAAGAGCGGCCGCGGCTTTTTCTGATCGATCGGACAAGCGAGGTGCTGGTCATGTTGAGAGGGTTGTACACCGCCGCGAGCGGCATGTTGGCGCAAGAGCGGCGCGTGGATTGGTTGACGAACAATTTGGCGAACGCCGAAACGCCGGGATACAAAGCCGATGCGGCCGCGATGAGAGCGTTTCCGGAACTGTTGATGAGCCGCCTCGAGGATCAACCGATCCCGACCGCCTCAAGGCGCGCCATCCCGACGCAAACCGTCATTGGGCCGCTCGTTACGGGCGTCTATATGCAAGAACTCATCCCGAACTTCCGCCAAGGGGATGTGAAAGAAACCGGCTTGGCGACCGATATCGCCCTTGTGGACGGACAAGTCCCCGTCGACCGGGCGAGCGGCCAGCGAGGCGCGCTGTTTTTTGCCGTCGCCAACGGTCAAGGGGAGGTCCGCTACACAAGAAACGGTCATTTCACCTTGAGCCCGGACGGCTACTTGACGACGCAAGAGGGCTGGTATGTGCTTGATGCCAATGGCGAGCGCATTCCGCTCTCAAGCGAGCGGTTTGCCGTCCGCGACGATGGAACGATCATCGATGAGAATGGGACGGCCACCCGTCTCGGCGTTGCATTCGCCGCCAATCCGCAAACGTTGGTCAAGGAAGGAAACGGCTTATTCCGCAGCACGACAGGGCCGTTGCCGCAGGCGCCCGGCAATGTGACGTATACGGTGAAACAGCGTTTTCTCGAGCGGTCGAACGTCGACATTGAGCGGACGATGACCGATTTGCTCGCTGCCTACCGCGCATTTGAAGCAAACCAAAAAATCGTCCAAGCGTACGACCGCAGCTTGGACAAGGCCGTCAATGAAGTCGGCCGCCTGAAATGATGAAAGGGGGACAAGCCCGTGCTCCGTTCGATGCTCACCGCCGCCAACACGATGAATGCCTTGCAACAGCGGCTCGATACAATCAGCCATAACATCGCCAACAGCAACACCGTCGGCTTTAAACGGCGCGAAGCGAGCTTTGCCGAGCTCTTGACCCAACAAATCGACCGCCTGCCGAACGACGAAGCGCCCCGGCAAACGCCAGAGGGCGTGCGCTACGGCAACGGGGCGCGTCTCGCTTCGACGATGCTCATCACCAAGCAAGGTGCGCTGGTGGAAACCGGCCGCCGCCTGGATTTTGCCTTGACGGACGAAAACCAATGGTTCCGCGTCCGTCTGGCCGATCAAAACGGTGCGGAAACGATCGGCTACACCCGCGCCGGCAACTTTTCGCTTGCGCCCATGAACGGCCAGCTTGCTTTGACGACAAGCGACGGCCTGTTTGTGCTTGATGAAAGGAACGCGCCGATTGTGCTTCCCGCCGATGCGCATGACGTACAGATGTCCCCGACTGGGACGTTGACGGCAACCAATACCGACGGCCGCGTTGTCGCCCGCGTCAATTTGGGCGTCACCATGATCCGCCGTCCGCAGCTTCTGGAAGCCCGCGGCGGCAATGTCTATGCGCTTCCCAACGTCCCAGGCGCGGCCGAAGAACTGAACGGCAACTTGCGCGGCCAAATCGGCGTCAAGCAAGGCGTCTTGGAACAGTCGAACGTCGACCTTGGCGAGGAAATGGTCGGCCTAATGGCGACAAGCCGAGCGTATCAGCTGAACGCCCGCGCCATTTCCATCTCGGAACAAATGCTCGGGCTGATCAACGGCATGCGCTCCTCATAAGGAGGATCGCGATGAGTGACGAGAGGCATCAAGAACCTATGAGCTCGCCGTCTTCCCGGATGGCAAGGCGGAAAGGCCGAGTAAGAAAGAGCCCGCCGGCCCCCGCCGAACCGGAAGCCAAAGCCCTTCCGCCGGAAGGGGAGGCGGCCGTGCCGCGCCGGTTCGTCCGCACCCGGCTCATCCCGATCTGGCTTCGGCTTGTGATCGTCACCGTTCTTATGGCCATCTGCCTTGCGGCGGGAGCGGTCGTCGGCTACAGCGCCATCGGCGACGGGGCGTGGCTTGACGTGTTCCGCCCGTCGACGTGGCAGCACATCCTCGACTTTGTCGAAAAAGGGGCATAAGAGGCTGTCGCGGCAACGCCGTTTTGATGATAACGAAAAGGAGTGTTTCCATGCTTGACATCCAGCAAATCCAGTCCATCATCCCGCACCGCTATCCGTTTTTGCTTGTTGACCGCATTCTGGAAATCGAAGAAGGCAAACGCGCCGTCGGCATCAAAAACGTCAGCGCCAACGAAGCCTATTTCGCCGGCCACTTCCCCGAATACCCGGTCATGCCTGGCGTGTTGATCGTCGAAGCGCTCGCCCAAGTCGGCGCCGTCGTCCTCCTGCAGAGCGAGGAAAACCGGGGCCGCCTCGCCTTTTTCGCCGGCATCGACAACTGCCGCTTTAAAAAGCAAGTCAAACCGGGCGACCAGCTCCGCTTGGAAGTCGAAATTCTCCGCGTCCGCGGCGCCATCGGCAAAGGCAAAGGCATCGCCACCGTCGACGGCGAGCTTGTCTGCGAAACGGAGTTGATGTTCGCTCTTGGCGACAAACGAGCTGACTGAACAAAACGCGTTCCTTCGGGGAGCGCGTTTTTTTGTCGGCTGCGCTATATAGCGAACGAATGAAACGTTTCTTTCTGGGAAAGATAAACAAGGACCGGTCTTACATAAGGTCATCACAACCAATAGAAAGGAGCAGATAGGATGAAGAAAAAAGCGTTGCTGATCCGGCTGTTCAGCGCTCTTGTCGCCCTCTTTTTAGCGGCTGGATGCAATATGAACCGCGACAACAACAATCCGCCGCCGCCAAACAACCAAAACGATGTCAACGACCGAGACATGAACCCGGCTGATGACATCAACCAAAACGATAACGTCGACAACGACAAAGACAATGACGGCATCCCGGACAACCGCGATACCGATTTGAACGACAACCAAAACAATCAACTCCCGCCGGGAGACGATACGAACAACGGACCGGGCGACGATGAGCGCGATACGGTTCCGGACCGCGAAGACCCGATTGAAGACCCGCGGGATGCGAACGACAAAGACAATAAAGATGAATAGCGCAAACAAAGGCTGCCTGTCGGGCGGCCTTTTCATTTGGCCAAAATTAGTACTCATTTCGGCTAGCGATGTCCCTTTCTATTCGCTATAATGGGAATGTCGATTCATGTTCGAAAGATCGGGACAGAGGTCGAACACCGCGATGTCCTTGCGGGGAAAACACCCGCACAGCCCACCCATTCTACATCAGAAGGGGCGTACATTCAGCGAACGTCAAGCAAGACGGAGGCAAACAAGAGAGGGGGAACACGGATGGAAGAAACCATCAGCCTGCGTGAGCTGTTCGAAACATTGCGCAAACGGCTTTGGCTCATCGTCCTGATCACCGCGCTTGCTACCGTTGTAAGCGGTGCGGTCAGCTATTTTGTATTGACGCCGATTTATCAGGCATCGACACAAATTCTCGTCAACCAAGCGAAATCGGAGCAGCAGCTCTACAACTTCAATGAAATCCAAACGAACGTGCAGCTCATCAACACGTACAGCGTCATCATCAAAAGCCCGACCATTTTGGAAAAAGTGAAAGACGAGCTCCGCCTTGACCGGACGATCGACGAGCTGAACGAACAGATTCAAGTCTCAAGCGAAAAAGACTCGCAAGTGTTCTCGGTCACCGTCCAAGATCCCGATCCCGCCTTGGCGGCCAAGATCGCCAACAAAACGGCAGAAGTGTTCAAAAACGAAATCGTCAAAATCATGAACATCGACAACGTAACGATTCTGTCCAAAGCGGAAGTGAAGGATCATCAAGCCCCGGTCAAACCGAAGCCTTTGCTGAACATGGCCATCGCCTTTGTTGTCGGCTTGATGACGGGTGTAGGGCTTGCGTTCCTGCTTGAATATTTGGACAACACGATCAAAACGGAAGAAGACGTCGAAAAACATCTCGGCCTGCCGGTGCTCGGTGCGGTCAGTTTGATCACGGCGGAAGGCGGGCAAAAAGCGAAACGCGAAACCGCCATTCCACAAACAAGAGGTGAAACCATTGGCTCGTAGCAATCGTCAACAACTAAAACGATTGGGGCGAAATTTAATTACAGCGGAAGATCCAAAATCGCCCATCGCGGAGCAATACCGAACGATTCGAACGAATATCCAATTTTCATTCATTGATGCGCTGCTCCGCTCCCTAATTGTCACGTCAACCGGACCTGGCGAGGGAAAATCGACCACGGCGGCGAACTTGGCGGTCGTCTTCGCCCAGCAAGGGAAAAAGACGCTACTTGTTGATGCTGATTTGCGCAAACCGACGGTCCATTACACCTTCCGGTTAAACAACTACATGGGATTAACGAACGTTTTGACGGGCTCGGCGCCGCTGTTGCCGACGTGCCAAGCGACCGAAATCGATCACTTGTCGGTTTTGACGTCGGGCCCGATTCCTCCCAACCCCGCCGAGCTCCTCAGCTCGAAAGCGATGGCGCAATGCCTCGAACAGCTGTATGAGACGTTTGACCTTGTCGTCTTCGACACCCCGCCTGTCTTGGCCGTGACAGACGCGCAAATTTTAGCCAATCAATGCGACGGCACCGTCTTGGTCATCGAAAGCGGCGGCACGGAAATCGAGGCGGCCGTCAAGGCGAAGGAGCTGCTCGAAGCGTCCAACGCCAAACTGCTCGGCGTTGTCTTGAACAAGCGGAAGCACCGCGACGGCGGGTATTATTATTACTATCAATACAAGTAACCAAAAACGGCTTCCCGATCGCGGGAAGCCGTTCTGATAGAGAAAAGGGGGAGAGCCGTTGAGAAACTTCATCTTGATCTTGTTGTTCACCGCCGCCTGCCTTGCCTTCATCATAACCGGTCACTTGTACTGGGAGCGAAAAATCGAAGCCACCGTGCAAGCGGCGCGGGCGAAAGTCGAAACATCCGCCAAGCAGGAAACGGAGACGAGCCAAACGAAAGTGATCCTCGCCCGCGCTAGGCAGCTGCCAGCGGCCGCGCAAGCTGCCATCAAGCGGGCGGTGGAGGAGAATCGCCCAATCCGCCTCGTCATCGCCGGCTCCGAATCAACGCCAGAGAACGGCGGCTGGCCTGAATTATTGAAACAAGCGCTCGATGACGCCTACGGAAAAGGCGTGTTTCACATCACCGTCCACGAATACGAGGGCTTGACGACCGCCGACGCCGACCGACAGCGCATCGCCGCCGACTGGGTCAAGGACAAGCCGGATCTTGTCTTGCTTGAACCGTTTTTGTTAAACGACAACGGCGTCGTGACGATCGACGACACGCTTGCCCACATCCAATCGATCATCGACCAACTCAAATCGGCGGCCCCGAATGCGGTCGTGATCTTGCAGCCGCCGAACCCGATTTACAACGCGACCTACTATCCGCGGCAAGTCGAGCAGCTTGAAGCGTTCGCGAAAGAGAACGGTTATCCTTATATCAACCATTGGCCCGCCTGGCCGGATGCAAACAGCGAGGAACTGAACCGCTACGTCGACCCGCAAACCGACTTGCCGACCGCAGAAGGCGCCAACGTGTGGGCCGATGCGCTCGCCAAGCGCTTCATCGCCCAATGAAAACGCGCACCTCTTAAGGTGCGCGTCGCATTTACTTCGCCGCCGTCGCTTTCAGCTCCAGATGCTCTTTCAACTCATTCGAAATCGCCAGCCGTTCGCTCTCTGGCACGATCAAGTAATAAATGCCATTGATTTTCGTCCCTTGTCCCGTAATATGCAGCTGCTTAATGTGCTTGCGGGCGTCTTTGTAATTCGCCTGAATTTCTTTCATTTCCTCAAACGTCAAGTTCGTTTTCACGTTTTTCCCGATCGCTGCGAGCACATCGCTGTAATTGGCAAGCGACGAGAAGCTGGCGCCTTTCTCAATAATCGCTTGAATGATCTGCTTTTGCCGGTCCTGGCGCCCGAAATCGCCGCGCGGGTCCTCTTTCCGCATGCGGGAGTATTTCAGCGCTTCGTCCCCGTTCAACGTAATCTCGCCTTTCGGGAAGTGCGTTCCTTCATACGTAAACGCGAACGGGTTGTTCACCGTCACTCCGCCGACGGCATCGACAATGTCGCGGAAGCTTTCCATGTTGACTTTAATGTAATAGTCAATCGGGATGTCCAAGAAATGCTCGACCGTCGCCATTGTCATCTCCACGCCGCCAAAGGCGTACGAGTGGTTGATTTTATCTTTCGTCCCTTTTCCGATAATCTCCGTTCTCGTATCGCGCGGCACGCTCACCATGTCAATCGACTGCTTGTTCGGATTCACCGTCATCACAATCAGCGTATCCGCGCGCCCGCGATCCCCTTTGCGTTCATCAACGCCGATCAACAAAATGGAAATCGGCGTCTTCCGTTCAAACGAAACGTTTTCTTTCCGCTTCTCCGACTTCCAGTTGACGTTCTCGTGCATTTGGTTCGCCGTCTGTTTCACATGATGATAAATGGAATAGGCGAATATTCCTGCTCCAGCGAATAACACGACGAGCAATCCCGTCACCCAGCGGAGCCATGTTTTCTTCTTTTTTCGACGTTCTGCTCTCATGGGCACTCTTCCTTTTCCATTCAGAAATTTTCGTGCATACCATTTCGATTATAGACCGTTTTCGAAAAGAAGACAACTGACAGCCGCATTGGCGGGCGTTCCAGCTTGCCCCCTAATCAGTGGAATTTGCCTTCCATTTCGACAATGTTCGACAAACCTCACCCATTGATAGCCTGTTTTTCCTATGTTACCATAATAGATGTTTAATAGAGTGAAAAAAGGAGGAGTGGACGATGATCGACATTCACAGCCATATTTTGCCTGGCGTTGACGACGGAGCGGCGGCGATGGAGAACGCCATCGTCATGGCGCAGGCTGCAGCCAAGGAAGGAATCACGACGATCATCGCCACTCCCCATCATCAAAATGGGACGTATGAAAACCCAAGACCAGCCGTCCTTTCCTTGGCGGCTGAGTTGAACGACGAATTGAAACGGCGCGGCATTACCTTGAACGTGCTTCCAGGCCAAGAAGTGCGCATCCACGGCGACTTGCTTGACGGCCTGGCCCGCGGCGAGGTGATGACGCTTGCCGATACGCCATACGTCTTGATCGAATTTCCGCCCGATCACGTGCCGAAGTATGCGGAGCAGCTCCTCTTTGATGCGCAAGTAAAAGGGTTTATCCCGATCATCGCCCATCCGGAGCGAAACGTTGAAATCATCGAATATCCAGAGCGGCTGTACCAGCTCGTCAAACGCGGTGCCTTGGCCCAGCTGACGGCATCGAGCGTTACAGGCCATTTCGGCAAGAAAATCAAGGCGTTCTCGTTTCAGCTGATGGAGGCGAACTTGGCCCATTTCATCGCCTCGGACGCCCACAACACGAAAACGCGGCCGTTTCGCCTCCGCGAGGCGTACGAGGTGATCCGGAAAGAATACGGGACAGACATGGTGTACTACTTCCAAGAGAACGCCGAGCTGCTCGTTCGCGGCCAAGCCGTGTTCCGCGACGAACCACAGCGGGTGAAAAAGAAAAAGTTCCTTGGCCTCTTTTAGAAATAGTTGGCAGTATGATATAAA
>NZ_BCPV01000047.1 GCF_001544135.1 Geobacillus zalihae NBRC 101842
TTTATATACTGATTGACGGAAACCATTTCATTGGTCGGCGTGGCCGTTTCATGACGGATGTTCGTTTTTATATAAGCAAATCATGATATGATGATGAATGGAGGGGTGATATGCCGCAACTCGCAATGGAGATAGGAGCAGCCGCTCGGGTGTTGAAGCTGCTCGGCGATCCGACGCGGCTGACGATTTTGGCGATTTTGAATCAGCGGGAGTGCTGTGTGTGCGAGCTGCTGGAGGTGTTTTCGACCAGCCAGCCGGCGATCAGCCAGCATTTGCGTAAGTTAAAAGATGCCGGGCTGATCCAAGAGGAGCGGAGGGGGCAATGGGTGTATTATTCGCTCCGGCCGCAAAGCGAATACTACTCCCTGCTGCAAGCGGTGTTGTCATACGTTCCGGACCAAGACGAAAACATTCGCAAAATCGAGACAGCGAATCCCGCGGCCCGCTGCGGGTGCTGACTTTAAACGCTGGCGTTTACAGCGGGGAGCAATAACTTTGAGCTGGCGATTGCTGTGGCGGTTGGGGTGTTTGGCATTCATTCGGGCGCGGCGTTTGCGGCGGTCATCGGTCCGCTGATTGAAGTGCCGGTGATGCTGGCGCTTGTCAACGTAGCATTGGCGTTTCAGCGAAAGTATTTTTCTTCGGGCAATCCAACATCAACGTAAAGGTGGGAACCAGCGATGAAGAAAAAAGTCATATACTTTTTATGCACCGGCAACTCGTGCCGCAGTCAAATGGCGGAAGGCTGGGCGAAACAACTTCTTGGTGAGGAATGGGAAGTGCACAGCGCCGGCATTGAAGCGCATGGCCTCAATCCGAATGCGGTGAAAGTGATGAAGGAAGTCGGCATCGACATTTCGAACCAAACGTCTGACGTCATCGACCCGGATCTCCTCAACCGCGCTGATTTGGTCGTGACGCTGTGCGGCCATGCGGCCGACCATTGCCCCGTCACCCCGCCGCACGTGAAGCGCGTCCATTGGGGCTTTGACGACCCGGCGAAAGCGGAAGGGACGGAAGAGGAGAAGCTGGCGGTGTTCCGCCGCGTCCGCGATGAAATCGGCGCGCGCATCCGCCGGTTTGCCGAGACGGGGGAATAGGGGCGGTGCAGCGAGGCAGGCGCAAAGAGCGGGGAAACTGTCTTGCATAGGGTGCGCAGCAGCTGCTCGTCGAAGTGCGGCCGGAAACGGGGAAGTGGCTGGGCGGACGAAAACCGCTCGGCGCGAAAAAGATGGTGAGAAGCCATCTTGTCAATCCACTGAACGTTTTGACAGACGAAATGAGCACATCGATGAAGGCAGTGCCACATCAGGTCACTGGGGGAGAAATCAAATGGAGTTATTTCATCAGTTAGCTCGCCGAAACATCAAAATCCGTAAACAGTCCGGTTTCGGAGCGCAATGGCGACAACAGTGGGAAGAGGCGTTTGCCGGCCATTTGACAGCGGAAGAAAAACAACGCATCCACCTTCATAATCGGAATGGAGTCAACGGCTACTTATGGCACCTGTTCAGCTATGGGATGAGAGGCTGTTTCACAGGAGAAGAAGCGGAAATGGCGTTTGATCAAGAAGAGAAAACGTGTTGCTATCTTTTCTTTCAACATGGCGACGATGCGTTCACCGTGGAGGATGCGTCCGGCTTGAAAGCCGCCGATCTGGCAGCGGAAAACGACAAAATCGATCTATATGTGGTGGACAGTGAGTTCAACTGGACGTTTGTCATGACGCATGAAAGCGGATGGCTTGGCCCGTATTTTAGCAGAAGGTGACAGCCATGGCTTATCGGTAGCCAAGGAAATCCAATAAGACAGAAAGAAAAAGAGTTCCAACCGAGCCCCAGGCAGACTAGGTTGGAACTTTTTTATTACCGCTGATCGGCCGGGAACACGATGCCGGTTTGTCTTCGCGCTTCGTCCATGATTTCCATCGTCCAAAGCGAATGACGGTGTGAGTTGATGGCCGATTCGTGTTCTCCGTTTTCGATCAAACGGATAAACTCTTGTGCTTCATAATACATCGGCGGCTTGTCCTGCGGCGCGGTGATGTCCTCGACGCGCCCGTCGCGGTAGCGGATTTCCGCTTTGGTTGGTGTGTGGATGGCGTCGATGATCATGTTTCCGTCTTCCCCTTGAATCTCCGAAGGCAAGTGCGAGTTCGTGATTTTCGAATAAAAGACGACCGCGTCCATCGCCCCGTAATGAAGCACGATCGAGCCTTCGCCGTCCACCCCTGATTCGAGCTTCACGCTTTGCGCCTTCACGCCACGGGGCTGGCCGAACAAAACGACCATCGGGTACAGGCAATAGACGCCAAGGTCCATCAACGCCCCGTTGGAGAAAGCTGGGTTGAAGGCGTTGAGCACCGTTCCTTGCTTATAGGCGTCATAGCGCGATGAGTATTGGCAATAGTTCGCCACGTAGCGGCGGATGCGGCCGAGTTTCGGCAAGTGCTCGCGGATGGACCGGAATGTGGGAAGCAGCGTCGCTTTCATCGCTTCCATCAATACGACGCCGTTTCGCTCCGCCGCTTCGATCATCGCTTTGACTTCTCTCGCATTGGAGGCGAGCGGTTTTTCGCATAAGACGTGCTTGCCGTGATTCATGAGCAAAATCGCCTGCTCGGCATGAAGTGCGTTCGGGCTGGCGATATAGACGGCATCAATGCCGTCGCTTTCGGCCAGCTTTTGCAAGTCGGTGAACGTCCGCGGCGCCCCGACTTTGTCGGCAAACTGCTTTGCGGTCTCCTCGGTTCGCGAGTAGACGGCGGCGAGTTCGAAGGAATCGACGAGGCGCGCGGCGTCAAGAAATGCTTCGGTGATCCAGTTTGTGCCGATGGTTGCGAATCGAATCATGTTGTTTGGCCTCCTTCATTTGTATCGACCCCATTGTACCACAAATCAACGGAGAGGCTTCGTTTTGTCATCGTCATGGAGCAAGCGTGCTTTTCTCTTTAGTTTTCATACAGCTCGATCGGCAGCCCGTCCGGATCTTGGAAGAAGGTGAATCGTTTGCCGGTCGCTTCATCAACGCGGACGGGTTCGGGATCGATGCCGTGTTGGCGCAAGTAGGCAATGGCTTCATCGAGGTTGTCCACCGCCAAAGCAAGATGGCGCAGTCCGCACGCTTCCGGGTAGCTTGGGCGCTTCGGCGGGTTTTCAAAGGAAAATAGCTCAAGCTGAATGCCGCCATCAGCCTCCAAATCGAGTTTGTACGAACGGCGCTCAGCGCGGTATTGCTCCCGGATGGGGCGAAATCCGAGAATTTCTGTATAAAATCGTTTTGATCGTTCATAGTCCGAGCAAATCAAAGCGATATGGTGAATCGTGGCAAGGCGCATGTCAATTCCTCCTTATATAAACGGGTGATGCCGTTGAACTAGTTTTATTTTTCAATTAGAAAAACCTTATAAAACCAACTTCTTTTTCACCCAATGCCGCCGATTGGCGCCTGTATGGCTCATACTGGGAAAAACAGCCTCCCCGCCGTTTTGGACCCGTTCCCGGTGTTTGGGGACAAATGAAATCGAAAATGTTATGTTGCGATAATGGAAGTTGCTGTCGTTGATTGTCGAAGCGGGCGAAAAATGTCTGCTCTCCTTATATTGACAGTTTGACAATCTATAGACTATCATAAATCTTGTAGGTTGGAAAATTTAAAATATTCATTTGATATTTTGGTAGAAAAAACGAATGGTCACCACGTTTTTTGTAAGCGCTTAACTTCTATGTTTCCTCATGATCGCCGCACCATTGATGCCGCACCATTGTGTTTGTTTCCAATCACAACGTGAGAACAAGGGGAAGGGGATATGGCATGATCTACGAATTTAAATTGCCTGACATCGGCGAAGGGCTGCATGAAGCGGAAATCATCCGCTGGCTCATTCGCGAAGGGGATGTGGTCAAGGCCGATCAGCCGATCGCTGAAATTCAAACGGATAAGGCGATGGTGGAAATGACGACGCCGGTCGCTGGCAAAGTGGTGGCGCTTGCCGGGCCGGAAGGGGCGACGGTGAAGGTTGGAGAGCCGTTGATTGTCGTGGAAACCGAGGCGGCGGTGGCGGCCGAAGCGGCGCCGACTGACCATTTGGCTCAGGAGCCTGCGTCTGCTGTTCATATAGAAGCCCCGCGCCCAACGGTGGGGCGCAAGCGGGCGATTGCCGCGCCCTCGGTGCGCAAGCGGGCGCGGGAGTTGGGCGTTCCGATCGATGAAGTGGAAGGAACGGGCGAAGGCGGCCGGGTGACGCTCGCCGACTTGGAGCGATATGTCCGCGAGCGGGAAGCAGCCGTGGCGGTGGCAGAGCAACGTGAAAGGAGCGGGGCCGCGGTTTTGCCAGTTGGGGGCACGGCGATAGAGCAAAAGGCGGACAAAGCCGCATGGACGTCCATCGCCAGCACGGAGCTTGTGGTTCCAGAAGAAGAGCGCATCCCGCTTCGCGGCTTGCGCAAAAAAATCGCCGAAAAAATGGTGAAATCGGCGTACACGGCGCCGCATGTGACCGGGATGGACGAGGTGGACGTGACGAAGCTCGTCGAGATCCGCAAAAACCTGGCCAGCGAGCTGGCCAAGGAGCAGATCAAGCTGACGTATTTGCCGTTTATTATTAAAGCGGTGACAAGGGCGCTGAAGCAATATCCGATGTTTAACGCTTCGCTCGATGAAGAGACGAATGAAATCGTCTTGAAAAAGCGCTATCACATCGGCATCGCGACGGCGACGAAAGCGGGGCTTGTCGTCCCTGTCATCCGCGACGCCGATCAAAAATCGATCCGCGAGCTCGCCGTTGAGATCGCCGAGCTGTCGGAAAAAGCGCACCGCCAGGCGCTTCGCCTTGACGAGCTGCAAGGAAGCACGTTTACGATCACGAGCACCGGCGCGGGCGGAGGGTGGTTTGCGACGCCGATCATCAACTATCCGGAAGTGGCGATTTTCGGAGCGCATGCGATCAAACGGCGCCCGGTTGTCGTCGGCGACGAAATTGTCATCCGCGATATGATGGGAATGTCGCTCACCTTTGACCACCGCGTCATTGACGGCGAGCCGGCCGGGCGGTTTATGCGGACGGTGGCCTACTATTTGGAAAATCCGGAAGTGCTGCTTTTGGATGTACGGTGATCATTCGATGCTTGCCTAAAAGCTGGGAGAGCGCGAAGTGAAGCGGCAATGAAAAAAGAGTGGGAGGGGACTCCATGTTTGATCCGGGCAAATTGCCGGTCGAGGTCGTGCAAATTTTGGACGAAAACGGAAACGGCGACGAGAGGCAGCTGGCGGCGTTTTCCGATGAATGGCTGCTTCGCGCCTATCGGGAAATGCGGCGGGCGCGCGTCATTGATGAGCGGCTGTTGCGCATGCAGCGGCAGGGGCGGATCGGGACCTACGCCCCGTTCAGCGGCCAAGAGGCGGCGCAAATCGGCAGCGCCCTTGCGCTTCATAAAGACGATTGGATTTTCCCGAGCTACCGCGAAGTGGCGGTATGCTTGATGCATGGCATGCCGCTTGAGCAGTTTTTCCATTACGTGCAAGGGCGTCTGTCGGGGAAACGGATGCCGGAGGGAGTGAACATTTTCCCGACGCAAATCATCATCGCTGCTCAGACGCTTCATGCGGTCGGCTGCGCGTGGGCGTCGAAATTGAAGGGCGAACCGCACGTATCGGTGGCGTATTTCGGCGACGGGGCGACGTCAGAGGGCGATTTTCATGAAGCGATGAATTTTGCCGCGGTGTACAACGTGCCGGTCATCTTTTTCTGCCAAAACAACCAATACGCCATCAGCGTCCCGTACCGGAAGCAGACGGCCAGCCGGACGATCGCGCAAAAGGCGCTTGCGTACGGGATGAAAGGGGTGCTCGTTGACGGCAATGACGTGCTGGCGGTGTACGAAACGATGAAGCAGGCCGTCGAAGCCGCTCGCCGCGGCGAGGGGCCGATGTTGATCGAGGCGCTCACCTATCGGCTCGGGCCGCACACGACGGCGGATGACCCGACGAAATACCGCCGGCCGGAAGAGGTCGAGACATGGCGGGCGAAAGATCCGCTCCGCCGTCTGCGCCTGCTTTTGGAACGGCGCGGATTATGGACGGAAGCGCAGGAAGACGCGCTTGTCGCCCAAGTGAATGATGAAGTGACCGCGGCGTACGAGGCGGCCATCGCCAGCAAGTCCGGTTCGATTGTCGATGTATTCGATTACGTGTACAGCGAGGCACCAACATTGCTTGCCGAGCAAAAAGACGAAGTGATGCGGCGCAAACAACGGAGCGGGGTGAGATAAATGGCGGAATTGACGATGATTGAAGCGATCAATGAAGCGATGCGCCAAGAGATGGAGCGCGATCCGCGCATCATCGTGCTGGGCGAAGATGTCGGCGAAAACGGCGGCGTCTTCCGGGCGACGGACGGGCTGCTTGCGCAGTTTGGCGAGGGGCGCGTGTTTGATACGCCGCTTGCGGAATCGGGCATTATCGGCACGTCTATTGGACTGGCGATCAACGGCATGCGCCCGATTGCCGAAATTCAGTTTCTCGGGTTTGTGTACCAGGCGATGGACCAGCTGGCGGCCCAGGCGGCGCGCATCCGCTTCCGCTCGGCCGGACGGTTTTCGTGCCCGATCGTCGTGCGCAGCCCGTACGGCGGCGGGGTGCGGACGCCGGAATTGCACTCCGATGCGTTGGAGGCGCTGTTTACCCATTCGCCGGGCTTAAAAGTCGTCATGCCGTCCAATCCGTACGATGCGAAAGGGCTGCTCATTTCCGCCATTCGCGACGAAGACCCGGTTCTGTTTCTGGAGCCGATGAAGCTGTATCGGGCGTTTCGCATGGAAGTGCCCGAAGAGCCGTACACGATTCCGCTCGGCCAAGCACGGGTTGTGAAAGAAGGAGACGATGTGACGATCATTGCTTGGGGGGCGACCGTGCCGCTTGCCGCCAAAGTCGCCGCCGAGATGGAAGCGAAAGGGGTCAGCGCGGAAGTGATCGACCTTCGCTGCCTGCAGCCGCTTGATTTTGATGCGATCATCGCCTCGGTGGAAAAAACGGGGCGGGTGATGATCGTCCATGAAGCGGTGAAAACGGGCGGGTTTGGCGCCGAAGTGGCGGCCTTGATCAGTGAGCGGGCGCTGTTTTCTCTATCAGCTCCAATCGTGCGCATCGCCGGCTACGACACGCCGTATCCGGTGCCGTCGGTGGAGGATGATTGGCTGCCGAACGCCGAACGCATCGTGGAAGGGATCGAAACGCTGTTGCGATACTAAACGAACCATGCCATCCGGGTCGATCGATCCACCATCAGAGTGCGTCAAGAGAAAAGGCGGCGCATCGATGGGTGGCGCCGCTTGATCCGATCGGGTGAGGAGGAGAACGATGAACGTATACGAATCACTGCTGGAATTGATCGGCGACCGCGAGCGGGTGAGCATCAATGAAACGGTGCTCGAACACCACAGCAAAGGCATCGCCTACCATGCGCCGCACAAGCCAGATGTCGTTGTCTTTCCGAAGACAGCGGAGGAAATCAGCCGGGTGATGGCGTTTGCCAACGAGCATCGCATTCCGGTCACACCGTTTGGCGCCGGCACGAGCTTGGAAGGGCACGTCATTCCGGTCCAAGGCGGGATTAGCCTCGATTTGACGTTGATGAACCACATCATTGACATTCGTCCCGATGATTTTTTGGCGATCGTCGAGCCCGGGGTGACGCGGCTGCAGCTGAATGAGGCGCTGAAGCGATACGGGTTGTTTTTCCCGGTCGATCCGGGGGCGGACGCGACGATCGGCGGCATGGCGGCGACGAACGCGAGCGGCACGAACTGCGTGAAATACGGCGTCATGCGCGATCAAGTGCTCGGATTAGAGGTGGTGCTCGCGGACGGTTCAGTCATTCAGACGGGAAGTTTGGCGGTGAAATCGTCGGCCGGCTATGACTTGACCGGCTTGTTCGTCGGATCGGAAGGGACGCTTGGCGTGTTCACCCGCCTCGTCGTCCGCCTGCACGGCATTCCAGAGGCGACGAACGCCATCAAAGTGTGCTTCCCGTCTCTCGAGACAGCGGCAGGGGCTGCGTTTGCCATTTTGCGGTCCGGCGTCGGCCCCGGCAAAATCGAGCTCGTGGACGAGGCGACGATCGCCGCGGTCAATGCGTACAAAAAAACCGATTATCCGGTGAAACCGACGTTGTTTATCGAGCTGAGCGGCAGCCCGTCAAGCGTCGAGGAAGGGACAAAGCTGGTCAACGAATTGTGCGAAGTGGAGGGGGCGGTTTCGTTTGTGGTCGAGACCGACTCGCTCGCCCGCGCGAAGCTGTGGGAAGCGCGCCACCATGCGGCGTTCGCCATTCAAGCCGCCTATCCAGGCAAGGCGATGCTCTCCACCGATGTGTGCGTGCCGCTGTCCGAGCTGCCCGACGCTATCGCCGATACACGTCGGCTCGTTGACGAGCAGAAGATGACCGCCGCGATTTTCGGCCACGTCGGCGACGGCAATTACCATACGGTGCTTGCCTTTGACCCGAACGATGCAGATGAGATGGCGCGGATCGAACGCGTGCACACCCATATCGTCCGCTACGCTTTATCGCGCGGCGGCACGTGCACGGGAGAGCACGGCATCGGCCTTGGCAAACGGGCGTTTTTGCGCGAGGAGAAAGGAGACGCCGTCGTGTGGATGAAACGGCTGAAACAATTGTTTGACCCAAACGGCATTCTCAATCCGGGGAAAATTTTTTGATCATAGCGGACGCTCTGCATCCCTGCCTGTTGGCGGGGATGTTTCTTTTGATCGGCGGGCGGCGCAAAGGAGAAATCCGCTAAGCGTGCCTCAAACAACACCACAGTGTCAAGGCTGAGTTTACAAAAACAAACGCATTGTCCGCGAAAAGGTTGGTGAAAAACAGCCGGTTCCCTTGGATCGACCATCATGGAAAAAGAGAAACGGGTGTTTCAAGATTTCTTCATTTGAGAAGGGTTGCTAGGAAACGGGACGCCCCAGTTCCCCCCTTCCTTCTAAAACTTATATGCACAGCCCGTTCTTGCCTTTGTAACATAGTGTTACAACATAGAAACAGTTGTTTTTCGTTTTCCTTTTGTTACAACAAGGCGCCATGCCCTTTACTTTTGCCATCCGGCGCGGTTTAGTAATAGTAGATGGAGCCAACAACAAGGCGATGGCGTTGCTGCAATCAGCAGAGTTGGGCTCAAACGGTTGGGCTGCTGTCCTTTCCGATCGTTTCCGTCTTCCGTCCCAGCAGTCGATACATTTCTTTCGCTAACCGTTCGAGCAAGTAGACGACCGGAAGCTGGGTTGTGACATCGGTCTGCCCGATCCGCTCCGGTGTGGTGTAGTACGTCAAGTTGTAGTCCGAGATGTTCGCGAGTGTGCAATGTTTCCGGTTGGTGATGCTGATGATCGTGCTGCCGTTTTCCTTGAACCGGTGCACTTGGGCGAGCGTATAGGACGTCTCTCCAGACACCGACAAGGCGATGACGGCGCAGTTGTGGAAATAATGGCCGTAAATCGGAAAAAACGGATCCTTGATGTAGACAGAAAACTTTTGAAAGGCAGAAAAATAGCGCGAGCCGTATTCGGCCAAAATACCGGAGCTGCCCGATCCGACGAAAATGACGTGATCCGCCCGGGCGATCGCGGCTGCCGCATCCAGAATGGTCCGCTCGTAATCGGCGGTCAGCGTCCGTTCGAAAAATTCCTTAAGCGCCTCTTGACTGCTGATGATCGCGGTTCGCTTTGTCTCGCGCAAATACAGCTTCCATTTCGTTTTAAATTCACTGAACCCTTCGCATCCGACCTTTTTACAAAAGCGGAGCACGGTCGGCGGCGAGACATGGACGGCTTCGGCGAGCTCGCGGATGCGCATGTACGCGACTTCATGCGGATGTTTCATCACATAGTCGTAAATGGCGTAGTCGAGCTCGGAGAACTGGGCGATTTGTTCAGGAGTGAACATCGGGACACCTCGCTTTCATGGGACGGAACGTGCGATAGCTGGGAAAGGATGGCGCTTTCAAGCCCACTGGTTGATTCCTACATTGATTATACCATGCCCAACAGGGCGAAAGGGGAAGAGGAATATGGATAAACGATTGAAAATTGCGACGATTGGCGGCGGGTCGAGCTACACGCCGGAATTGGTCGAAGGGTTGATCAAGCGTTATCATGAATTGCCGGTCGGGGAATTGTGGCTTGTCGATATTCCGGAAGGCAAAGAAAAACTCGAAATCGTTGGCGCACTGGCCAAACGGATGGTCGAAAAAGCCGGCGTGCCGATCGAGATTCATTTGACTTTGGATCGCCGTCGGGCGCTTGACGGGGCGGATTTTGTGACGACGCAGTTTCGCGTCGGGGGTCTTGAGGCGCGGGCGAAAGACGAGCGCATCCCGCTCAAATACGGGGTGATCGGCCAAGAGACGAACGGCCCGGGCGGATTGTTTAAGGGATTGCGGACGATCCCGGTCATTTTGGACATCATTCGCGATATGGAAGAGCTTTGCCCCGATGCATGGCTTATCAACTTCACGAACCCGGCTGGGATGGTGACGGAAGCCGTCTTGCGCTATACGAAACAGGAGAAAGTGGTCGGCTTGTGCAACGTGCCGATCGGCATGCGCATGGGCGTCGCCAAGCTGCTTGGCGTTGATGCCGACCGCGTGCACATTGATTTTGCCGGCTTGAACCATATGGTGTTTGGCTTGCACGTCTATCTGGACGGAGTCGAAGTGACTGAAAAGGTGATTGACCTCGTCGCCCATCCAGACCGCTCCGGTGTGACGATGAAAAACATCGTTGACCTTGGCTGGGAGCCGGACTTTTTGAAAGGGTTGAAAGTATTGCCGTGCCCGTACCATCGATATTACTTCCAAACGGACAAAATGCTGGCTGAAGAGCTCGAGGCGGCGAAAACGAAAGGGACGCGCGCCGAAGTTGTGCAGCAGCTCGAAAAAGAGCTGTTTGAGCTGTACAAAGACCCGAACTTGGCCATCAAGCCGCCGCAGCTCGAGCAGCGCGGCGGGGCGTACTACAGCGACGCCGCGTGCAGCTTGATCAGCTCCATTTACAACGACAAGCGCGACATTCAGCCGGTCAACACGAGAAACAACGGCGCCATTGCGAGCATCCCTCCGGAATCGGCGGTGGAGGTAAATTGCGTCATCACGAAAGATGGACCGAAACCGATCGCCGTCGGCGATTTGCCGGTCGCGGTGCGTGGGCTCGTCCAGCAAATCAAGTCGTTCGAGCGCGTCGCTGCCGAGGCTGCGGTCACCGGCGACTACCAAACGGCGTTGGTCGCCATGACGATCAACCCGCTTGTCCCGTCTGACACCATCGCCAAACAAATTTTGGACGAAATGTTGGAAGCGCATAAAGAATACTTGCCGCAGTTTTTCAAACAGGCAAAAGCAACGGCTGGGAACTAAGCCGCTTAGGAACGGATTGACCAAGCCGCCGGCGACAGGCGGCTTGGTCATGAAATACGACAGAAGCATTCTTCCGATTGTTACGGGACATTTTTGATCTGCTGCGGATTGGCCAGTGTCGGATGTTTTTGTTTGGTTGTCAATTTATGTTTTATCGTTGTTGGCAGAAGCATTACGCGCGCCTGATCCATCATTCCATAAATGGAGAAAAGCAACCGTGCATGCGGTTGCTTTTTGCGCTTAGTATAGGATTGATTGCTACGGTAAGAAGTGTTGTTGCGTGGCTAGATTATTTCGCTTTTAATGCGCGAATCTCATTTTCTTGTTCAAGCGAGCGAAATGCAAGTGATTGGAGAACGAGCTCTTGCCGCGCTTGACTGGCGATAACATTGTCTAGTTTTCGTAGCGCTTCAGAGAGGGTTTGTTTTATTGCTGGGATTTCATTGATGGTTTCTAACGTTTCCATCACCGCTTGTTTAATAAACGGAATATCTGCCACATCATCTTTCGTCGCCATCCGCTGTTCGATGCTGG
>NZ_BCPV01000048.1 GCF_001544135.1 Geobacillus zalihae NBRC 101842
TTCGATCTGGCTAATGCGTTTGTCCATAGCGGCAATATCGTCTTTTGTCGCCATTGTCTGCTCAATATGACTGGCGCGACTTTCTAATGCTCGAATATCATCTTTCAACGCAGCCACATCGTCTTTCGTTGCCATATTCGCCCGCAAAAAAGCCAGCTCATCAAAAATACGTTCTAACAACTGCTCCATCATCTTCACCTCCTTTTTTTCCGTTTCTATTATATCATTATTCGACAAAAAGAAGCAGGATCGAAAGGAAAATATGATCAAAAATTTTTTGAATTTTTTCTTAAGGTACATATATTGTCCATGTAAAAAAGGGGCTCTTCACCAAAAGTTGTACTTGATTTTTTCTGAACATACCTTATTTATGCTTGTGAGGGAAAATCAACAAATCCGCGATTTTGGCACATCTTTGTGCAGGAAACTGTATTGCTTGTCAAGTACATGTTGTGGTGAAGAGCCAAAAAAGGTAGGTAAATGAATTTTTTGCATAAAAGGGCATCATTTATATACGTCGAAAAGAAGAGGAGGGCGATGTGAGGCCGCGGCAGGCGGGAAGAAGGGAGAGACACGGCATCCATTTTCTTTTGTCTAGGCTAGCGCCCCGGCATTCATGTACAATGGCGGTAGGAGGGATCAAGATGCGCGATTGGTGGAAACGGCTGTTTTACGGGGGCGGCATCGCCCTGCTCTTTGCAAGCGCTTCCTTCACCGCCTATTGCGCTTGGAACGTGTATGCGTATCCGAAATCAGAGAAGGAACGGGTTCCGGAAAAAACAAAAGAGGCCTATCATTTCGTGCTTGTGCCAGAGGAACTCGATAATGATTACTGGCGGCTCGTGGAAAAAGGAGCGAAAGCGGCGGCGAAAGAACTGGGGGTTGATCTTGAGTATATCGGCCCGCGGCAGGCGAATATGGATGAGCATTTGCGCATTTTGAAAAAAGCTGCGGCGGCGAAAGTCGATGGGATCATCACACAAGGGTTGACGGAAGCGGAATTTGTCCCCGTGATTAACGAAATTACGGACAAGAATATTCCTGTAGTGACGATCGATACGGATGCCCCGACGAGCCGACGTGTCGCCTATGTGGGAACGGATAATTATTATGCCGGTTTTCTCGCGGGACGGGCGTTGGCTGAGGATACGAAGGGCAAGGCGACGGTCGCGATTATTACCGGCAGTTTGACGGCGGCGCACCAACAGCTGCGAGTGCGCGGATTTGAGGATGCGGTGAGACAGGAAAAAGGCATCCGCATCGTCGCCATCGAAGAGTCGCACATTACGCGTGTGCAAGCCGCGGAAAAGGCGTATACGATTTTGAAAAAGCACCCGGATGTGAATGCGTTTTACGGCACAAGCGCGCTTGATGCGATCGGTATTGCCCAAGTGGTGGAACAGTTTCACCGCGAGCAAAAGACGTATATTATCGGTTTTGATACGCTTCCGGAGACGATCCGCTATTTGCAGAAAGGAACGATTGCGGCGACCGTGGTGCAGGAGCCGTATGAAATGGGATACAAGGCGGTCAACATGATGGCCGAGATCGTCGCCGGCAGAGACGTGCCGGCGGTGACGAATACGGAGACGAAAGTGATCCGAAAAGAGGATTTGCCGCTGCGCCCGGCGCGCCATTATGAGGTCAACACGCCATGAAGGCGCCTTCCAAGCCTCCGTAGGGAGGGGGCTGAAAGCGGAGAAAGGTTGGCGAACACCGCTAAAGCATGAGAGATGGCCGTCCTTGACGTTCGAACACGTTCGGCTTGAAGCGGCAGGGCGATGCAGGCAACAAAGCGCCGGTGACAGCGGGGTGGAATCGAGATGAACATTCGGACGAAGATGCTGCTTTGCTTTACCGTGTTTTTGCTTTTGCTCAACGGAGCGGTGTTTCTTTTGTATCAGACGAGCGAAGAGATGATGAGCGATTATGATCAACGGATGCGCCGATTGCTGTTGCTGAATGAGGTGTCGCAGCGGACGAATCGGATGACCGAACAACTCAATGCGTACGTCTCGGAAAAAGAAGGACGGTATGCACGCGCTTATGAGCGGGAGTTCCGCTGGCTGCAGCAACGCCGCCGGCAGCTCGGCGCCATCTTGCCAGTGCTGTCCGATCGGTTGGCGGCGGAAAACTATGAACATATGATTGAAAGTTTGCTGGAGGAGGCGGCGCTGACGGTCTATCATTTTCAAGCTGGAAATATTGGCTTGTACTCGTCCCACTTGCATGAAACGATGAACATTGCGTCCTTTTTGCAAGAGGAAACGTTAAACTTGATTGACGATGAGCTGACGGCCTACCAACGGCGGTACGATGAAGTGGAGCGGCGCAACCGCTATTTCCGCTATATGGGAATGGGATTGTTTGTCACGACGTTGTTGCTTGGCGCCTTGCTGGCGGTGTTCTTTTCCGGCCACGTAACGAAGCCGATCATTCTTCTCTCGCGCGCTGCCCGATCCATCGCTGACGGGCGGCTGGACGGGCCGGATGTGGAGCCGACGACGAATGACGAACTGCGATTGTTGACGATCACGTTTAATGATATGCGCCGCAATTTAAAGCAGCTGATTGCGGAGATGAAACAAAAGGCTGAGCTCGACCGGCTGGTGAAGGAGCTGGAACTCAAAAGCTTGCAAAGCCAAATCAATCCGCATTTTTTATTCAATACGCTGAACACGGTTGCGAAGATGGCGTACTTGGAGGACGCCCAGCAAACGTCGCGGCTGATTGAAGCGGTGGCGGCCATTTTGCGCTACAACTTGGGCGATTTGCAGCGGACGGTGACGCTTGCCGATGAGGTGCGCATCGCCCGTGAATATTTCTTCATCCAGCAGACGCGGTTTTTTGATCGGATCAAGTTTTCGTTAGAGGCGGAACCATCTTGCCTCGATCAACCGATTCCGCCGCTCACGTTGCAGCCGCTGATTGAAAATGCGTTCATCCATGGCATTGAGACGTACGAGCAGGGAGCCGAGCTGTCCGTTTCCGTTTTCGCCGACAATGGGCGGGTCGTTGTGGAAGTGCGCGACAATGGCGTTGGCATGGATGAGCAGATGAAAGCGGAGCTTGAGGCGTTGATCCGCGGCGAAGAACCGCCGGCGCGCCGTGAGCAAGGGCGCGGCCATTCGACCGGCATCGGCTTGCGCAATGTCATTCGCCGGCTGCAGCTGTTTTACGGAGTGATGGATGTGGCTGAAATCGAGTCTGCGCTAGGAAACGGAACGACGGTGCGGTTATGGCTGCCAAGATGGCAAGGGGGGATGAACGGTGAAAGTGGCGATCGTCGATGATGAGGCGTTGGAGCGAAGAGCGCTTTGCAAAATGATTCACGACCACCTTCCGGACATCGAGGTGGTCGCCGAGGGCGCCAACGGGCGCGAGGCCATTGACATTGCCAAGCAATATCGCCCGGATGTGATGCTTATAGACATCAAAATGCCCGGCCTTGACGGGCTGCAAGCCATCGAAGCGATTCGCCAAGACGGATTGGATCTTGAGTTCATTATTGTGTCGGCGTTTGATTTGTTCGACTATGCGAAACAAGCGATGCGGTTTGGCGTCAAGGAATATTTATTGAAACCGAGCCGGAAGGAGGAGGTCATTTCGGCTTTGGAACGGGTCAGACAAGAAGTGGCGGCCAAGCGGCGACACGAGGAGAGCAGCCGCCAGCTCGAGGAGCAGATTCGCCGGTTGCAGACGCTTGTGGAAAGCGAATGGCTGTCTGTCCTCATGACAGAAGACGTATCGGCTGATGAGTGGGAGCGGTGGAAGGAACTGCTGCCGTTTTCGATCGCCTCGGGAATGTTTATGGTCATTCAGTTCCCGGATGCAGGGGTGGCTGACGAATGGAAATCATGGCTGGACAAGCAGCTTAGCGGGAAGGCGCCAACGCGCTATTGGATAGGGCGGATGGCGAACCGGCGCCTGCCGGTCTTGTTTTTCCGCAGCCCAAACGATGGCGAGCCGGCCTGGAAGCCCACCGTCCAGGCATTGGCGCTCGATTTGGCGCGGCAGTTTTCCGCCCGGTACGGCGCCGCGCTGTATATCGGGCTCGGCTCCCCGTTTTCCCGCCTTGACCAACTTCGTTCCTCGTACTATGAGGCGCTGTCGGCCGCTCATTATTACGCCGACCGGCAAAAAGCACAAGTGGGGTTTCTGCCGGCGGAAGCGACGCGCGCCGGCGGGGAAGCGGAACGGGATAAACAGCTGTTTGAAGCGCTGCGCCTTGGCGACATCGAGCAAGCCCGGATAATTTGTCTGACGTATATAGAGGAACTGGCCTCTTCTCATTCACTGCCGGCCGCCGGTCGCAAAGCGGAAGAGACCTTTGTGTGGCTCGGGCGTCTTCTATCGGAGCTGGGCATTCGTTATGAGCGGCTCGCTTCCTTTGCTTCCTGCCGGTCGGCGGCAGAATTGAAGCGGGCGGCGCTTGATGAACTGGACCGCATCGCCGCTGATCTCGAGGTTTGGCGCCAGCAGCAAGCCTACGGCAAACTCGGCAAAGCGAAAGACTACATTGACCGCCACTACGCCAAGCCGCTGACGCTTGAAGAAGTGGCGGAACAAGCCGGGATGAGCCCGTACTACTTCAGCAAACTGTTCAAAGAGCACTTTGGCATCACCTTTATCGACTACGTGACGAACGTGCGCATCGAACGGGCGAAAGAAGCGCTGGCTGGGACGGACCAAAGCTTAAAAGAAATTTGTTTTTCAGTCGGCTACAACGATCCCAACTATTTTAGCCGCGTCTTTAAAAAGCAGACCGGCCTGTCGCCGAGCGAATACCGGAAAAAAGTGCAGGCGCGCTGACAAGGGGAGTGCTGTCTCCAACAAGGAAGGTGCATGGCAAGTCAAAAGGTAAGTCCCGCAGACAAAGCAGGCTGCCCCGCCCTCTTCCGGCGTCTGAAACGAAGCCCGCCCCCTGGATGGGGAGACGGGCTTTTTTCGCGCCATAAAAGCGAAATGGCTGTCCGCTGCACCGCTTGCCTGACAGGAGAACGGAAAACAAAAAAGTGAAGAAAAACGCAAAAAAGTGAAGAAATCAAGCCGCCGTTTGCTGGACAGCGCATGGTACACTCGATGTTGAAAGGGGTTTCAAAAACAAAAGACAAAGGGGGAGAACCATGAGAAAGAAAGCATCCGCATGGCTGGCGTTGGCGCTTGGAATTGGGATGGCGCTCTCAGGCTGCAGCAGCTCGAACTCTTCATCCGATCACGCCAAACAAGGCAGCCAAAAAGCGGGAGAGAAACTCGAGATTTTCAGCTGGTGGACGGGAGCCGGCGAGGAAGACGGCTTAAAAGCGCTCATCAAACTGTTCCAAGAAAAATATCCGGATATTAAAGTCGAAAACGCCGCAGTCGCCGGCGGGGCCGGAACGAACGCCAAGGCGGTGTTGGCGAGCCGCATGCAAGGGAACGACCCGCCATCAACGTTCCAAGTGCACGGCGGAGCGGAGCTGAATGAAGGCTGGGTTGCGGCTGGCAAAATGGAGCCGCTCAACGATTTGTATGAAAAAGAAGGCTGGATGGACAAATTCCCGAAAGCGCTTATCGATATGGTAAGCAAAGACGGCAACATTTACTCCGTGCCCGTCAACATTCACCGCGGCAACGTGCTCTGGTACAACAAAAAAATCTTTGCCGACAACGGACTCCAGCCGCCGAAAACGTTCGACGAGTTTTTCCAAGCGGCGGATAAGCTGAAAGCAAAAGGCATTACGCCGCTCGCCTTGGGCGACAAAGAGCCGTGGGCGGCGACGCACCTGTTTGAAAACGTGCTGCTTGGCACGCTCGGAACGGAAAACTACAAGAAGCTTTGGACGGGCGAATTGTCGTTTAACGACCCACAAGTGAAACAAGCCGTTGAGACGTTTAAGAAAATGCTTGGCTATATTAACGAAGACCATAGCTCGCGCAACTGGCAAGACGCCGCCCAGCTCGTTGCCGAAGGAAAAGCGGCCATGTACGTGATGGGAGACTGGGTGAAAGGCTATTTTGTCAACGATTTGAAATTGAAGGTGAACCAAGACTTCGGCTATGTGCCAGTGCCGAATACGGAAGGCAAGTTTATGGTCATTACCGATACGTTCGGCCTGCCGAAAGGCGTGAAAAACCCGGATGATGTAAAGAAATTTTTAGCGGTGCTTGGCTCGGTGGAAGGGCAAGATGCGTTCAACCCGCTGAAAGGCTCCATCCCGGCCCGCATCGACGCGGATCCGTCCAAGTACGATGAATACGGCAAACAAACGATGCAAGACTTCAAAACAGCCGAATTGGCGCCGAGCTTAGCCCACGGCTCCGCAGCGCCGGAAGGGTTTGTCACGAAGGTGAATCAGGCCGTCAACATTTTCGTGACGCAAAAAGATGTGAAGACGTTCATCGACACGTTGGCTTCGGCTGCAGCAGAACTGAAGAAATAATGGAGAAAAGGGGACGGGAGCCATTCTCTTCCCCTTTTCGCCATCATGAGGAGGAATCGTAGTGGAAACGGTCAACGTCACAACGACGGAGAAGGCAACGGCCGTCCCGGCGGTGCGGAAAAAGCGGAAATGGACGGCCGATCATTGGCTGGCAGCGGCGTTTTTGGCGCCGTCGGTCGTACTGATTTTCTTATTTGTGTACGGGTTTATCGGCTGGACGGGGTATGTGTCGTTGAGCAACTGGAACTCCCTTGTACCGGATTGGTCGTTTGCCGGGTTGAAAAACTATCTGTATTTGTTTCATGATTTCCGCTTCCAGGCCGACTTGCGCAATACGCTCGTGTTTACGGTGTTGTTTATCGCCGCCGTCATCGTGCTCGGCCAGCTGCTTGCCATTTTGCTTGACCAAAAGCTGCGCGGCGAGTCGCTGTTCCGCAATATTTTCTTTTTCCCGATGGCTTTGTCCTTTGTCGTCACCGGAGTCGTGTGGCAATGGCTGTTCAACCCGTCAACGGGTGTGAATCTATTTTTGAAACCGCTTGGCCTTGATGGAAAATGGTATACGGATACGAACATCCTTGGCGGATTCCATTGGGGGAAAATCGAATTTGGCGTTCCTGTCGCCATCGTTGCTGTTGTCGTGGCGGCCGTCTGGCAAATGACCGGATTTGCGGTGGCGATGTATCTCGCCGGCCTGCGCGCCATTCCGGATGAAGTGCGGGAAGCGGCGCGGATGGACGGAGCGACCGAGTTTCAATTGTATTGGAAAATCATTTTGCCGCTGCTGCGGCCGATCACCGTCAGCGTCATCATCATTATGGCCCATATTTCGCTGAAAATTTTCGATTTGATTTACGCCATGACCGGGCCGGGGGCGAACTTTGTCACCGATGTGCCGGGCGTATACATGTTTGAAACGACGTTCCGCGGCAACTATTACGCCAACGGCGCGGCGATTGCGATCGTGATGCTGCTGTCGGTCGCCATCTTTATCGTTCCGTATCTTATCTCAAGCCGGAAGGGGGGATCGTGATGGCGAGATCCGTGTGGGCGCGGCCGTTTTTGTACGCATTGGCCATCGCCATGAGCGTGTTTTTCCTCATGCCGGTGTATGTCATGGTCGCCACGAGCTTGAAGCCGCTTGATGAAGTGACACTGGCCGACATGTGGAAACTGCCGTCAACGATCGATTGGAGCAGCTACGCCACAGCCTTTGACAAGCTCGCCCCGAACTTTTGGAATTCGATTTTGCTCGTCGTGCCGGCGACGCTGCTCTCCGCGCTGCTTGGGGCGCTCAACGGCTACGTGCTGTCGAAATGGAAGTTTAAAGGAGCGGATACGCTCTTTACGCTCATTTTGTTCGGCATGTTCATCCCGTATCAAAGCATTCTCATTCCGCTCATCCAGTTTTTGCGCGAAATCGGGCTGTACAACACGATTCCGGGGCTCGTGTTCGTCCATGTCGTCTACGGCATTCCGATTACGACGCTCATGTTCCGCAATTTTTACGCCGCGATACCGGATGAGATGATCGAGTCGGCGAAAATCGACGGCGCGGGATTTGTCCGCATTTTCCGGTATATTATGCTTCCGCTGTCGATTACCGGGTTCGTCGTCGTGGCGATTTGGCAGTTTACAAACATTTGGAACGAGTTTTTGTTCGCGGTGACGATCACGACATCCGACAAACAGCCGATCATGGTCGCCTTGCAAAATCTATCCGGCAGCCAAATCGTCCAATGGAACGTGCAAATGGCAGGAGCCTTGCTCGCCGCACTGCCGACGTTGCTTGTGTACATCTTCCTTGGCAAATATTTTGTCCGTGGGTTGTTGGCTGGTTCGGTGAAGGGGTGAGCCAATCAGCAGTGTAGATCAACAAACCCGGTAGACAATAGAATCGATTGCGCTATGTTTCAAAAAGCCGCTGATCAGCGGCTTTTTGTCATTGATGCCCTCTCCCTTTTTCTAGTAAGATAGATACAAGAAAAGAGCAGATGAAGAAAGAGAGGCGTACATATGATCCTAGGAGCCATTGAAGCCGGAGGCACAAAATTTGTCTGCGCCATCGGCGATGAACAAGGGAACATTCATGAGCGGGCGGTGTTTCCGACGACGGCGCCGGAAGAGACGATGGCGCACGTTATCGATTTTTTCCGCCCCCACAACGTGGAGGCGATCGGGATCGGGTCATTCGGCCCGGTTGATTTGCGCCCGGACAGCCCGACGTATGGGTACATTACGAGCACGCCGAAACAGGCGTGGCGAAACTTCGATTTTGTCGGCGCGATAAAGCAACATTTTCCCGTGCCGATCGGCTTTGACACGGATGTCAACGCGGCGGCGCTCGGCGAGCAGCGCTGGGGGGCGGCGCGAGGGCTTGACAGCTGCCTGTACATGACGGTCGGAACGGGTATCGGCGTTGGGGCAATCGTCGAGGGCCGCCTGTTGCATGGGCTGCTTCACCCGGAGATGGGCCACATGTTGGTCCGCCGCCATCCAGATGACACGTTTGCCGGCGTCTGCCCGTACCATGGCGACTGCTTGGAAGGGATGGCGTCCGGCCCGGCGATTGAGCGGCGTTGGGGGAAAAAGGGGGCGGAATTGGCGGACCGCCATGAAGTATGGGAGTTGGAAGCCTTTTATCTTGCCCAGGCGATCACCAACTACATCCTCATTTTATCGCCGAAAAAGGTGATCACGGGCGGAGGCGTCATGAAGCAGACGCACGTGCTGCCGCTTGTGCGCCGTCATGTGCAGGAATTGCTTGGCGGCTATATTCAGCACGAAGCGATTCTCGAGAAGATCGATGAGTACATCGTCCTCCCAGGGCTTGGCGACAACGCCGGCGTGGCGGGCGCGTTGGCGCTTGCGGCGAGGGCGATCGAATAGCAAGAACGGCCGTCCACCGTCTTCAATCAGGCGGTGGGGCCGTTTGTTTTTTGTTTGAAGGCAGGGGCTCTGACCGACTGTTCAAAAAACTCGTTCAAAAATCGACCTATTGGTCAAAAAAATATCGTTTTTGAGTTGCAAATCTGTATAACATTAGTTTATAATTAGTTTGACCATCCGGTCATGAGTGATATGGAGGCGAGGACAATGATCCATGCTCGACGGTTGGTGGAATGGCTGCAACAACAAGGTGTGCGCGCCGATTTAGTGAAACCGCGCGCGCTGCTGCCGTCGTATCGGCAGTGGATGAGGACGAATGGGAAAGGAATGAGTGGCTGCCATGGATGAACGGCGCGTCCAATTTATTGAGGCGGCAATGAAATTGTTTGCCGAAAAAGGGTATCATGAGACGTCGATTCAAGATTTGGTCGAGGCATGGGGGATTTCCAAAGGAGCGTTTTATCACCATTTCGCCTCGAAGGAAGATTTGTTGCTGGCGGTGCTCCGCTACTACAGCGAAAAAATGGTCGCTGATTTCATGGCGGACGGCGGGGAAGGGACGGAAAAAGAGCGGTTTGTCCGCCAGCTGGCTGCCCATTTTTCTCACATTCGCGAGTACAAAGACTTTTTGCGTATGATGATGTCGGAGCAATTGCCGAAAGTCAATCCGGAAGTGGAACGGTATATGTTCCGCCAGCATGGGCGCCTTTTTTTATGGTATTGCACCCGTCTGGCGGAGGTGTACGGAGAGGAAGTCTGTCCGTATGTGTATGATGTCGCCATGATGACCAACGGCATCATCCGACAATATTTGTTTTACTTCTTTTTTCGCGAGGAGGCGTTTGATGCGGACGCAGCGGCTCGTTTTCTCGTGCGCCGCATTGATGCCATTGTTGCTAGCTTTGCGGCCGGCGAGCGCCCGTTGTTGACCGAGGAGGCGCTCGTGCCATGGATAGAACTCGAAGAGCGCGAGCGCAAGCGCCAGCGGGAGCGGCTGGCTTCAGCGTTCGCCGCCGTCCGGGAGGCCGCCAACGGGCTCGATCCGAAGCAGGCGAACGATGTGCTTGAAGCCGTAGCGGCGCTGGAGGAGGAAGTGCTTGGGCGCAATGAGCCGCCGCGCGCCTATATCGTTGAAGCGCTGCTTTTGTATTTGCGCCATCAACAGGCGCCTCGACTTGCGTCGGCTTTGGACGCACTGAGCCAAGAAATGGAAGCGTATCAACGACTCAATGGATGGGAGAGAGAACCATGGAAAAAGCGTTAACAGTGCCAGCGAGCACCATTCGTCATCGTCCGTTGCTCATTACCGGGTTGATCATTGCCATGCTGTTTGCGGCATTAGACGGGACGATCGTCGGCACGGCGATGCCGCGCATCGTCGGGGAGCTTCACGGATTGGGGATTATGACGTGGCTGACGACAGCGTATATGTTGACGTCGACGACGGTCGTGCCGATCGCCGGCAAGCTCGCCGACTTATTGGGCCGTCGGATTGTCTATGTGAGCGGGTTGGTCATTTTTATGGCTGGTTCAGCGCTTTGCGGCATGGCGAACGATATGACCGAGCTCATCGTTTACCGCGGCATTCAAGGACTGGGCGGCGGGATTATGATGCCGATGGCGATGATTGTCATCGGTGACGTGTTCACCGGCAAGGAGCGGGCGAAATGGCAAGGGGTGTTCGGCGGTTTGTACGGTCTCGCTTCAGTGCTGGGCCCGCAAATCGGCGGCTTTATCGTCGACCATTTGAACTGGCGCTGGGTGTTTTACATCAACTTGCCGGTCGGCATTCTCGCCACGGTGCTGATTGCGATGGGGTTAAGCAAATATAAAGCCGAAGGGCCGGTGAAATTTGACATCGCCGGGATGGCGACGTTGACGGCGGGCGTCGTCAGCTTGCTGTTGGGGTTGACGTTTGGCGGCGACCGATATCCGTGGGGGTCGTGGCAAATCGTTTCGCTGTTTGCGGCCGCGGTTGTCTTTTTCGCTTTGTTTGTTTGGGCGGAAAAACGGGCGGAGGAGCCGATCATTCCGCTTCGGTTGTTCCGCAATCGGACGTTTACGCTGCTCAATGGCATCGGCTTTTTCATGAGCGTCGGCATGTTTGGCGCGATTATGTTTGTGCCGTTTTTTATGCAAGGCATTGTCGGTGTGAGCGCCACCCAATCCGGGACGATTATGACGCCGATGATGATCACGATGATCATCGGCAGCGTCCTTGGCGGTCGACTGGTATACCGGATCGGGGTGAAGCCGCAGCTGATCATCGGCATGGCCGTTATGGCGTCCGCATTCGGGCTGCTTGGCACGATGGATGTCGAGACGTCGAAATGGACGGCGACGATGTATATGATCATTCTCGGTCTTGGCACAGGGCTCGTGATGCCGATTTTGACGCTCGCCCTGCAAGAAAGCTTTCCAAAATCGGAGCTTGGCGTCGTGACGTCTTCAAGCCAATTTTTCCGCTCGATCGGCGGGACGTTTGGGATGACGGTGCTTGGCGCCATCATGAACCACCGGTCGAGCGCCTTGCTTGACGAGCGGCTCATGCCAAAGCTCGAAGCGCTGCCGGCGCAGGCGAAAGGGCTTGTCGACCGCTTTGCCGATATGATCCATACCGACCCGCAAGGCTTGTATTCTGTCTTGCTCAGTCCGGAAGCGATGGCGAAAATTCCAGCGCCGCTTCGGGACATGTTCGTGCCGGTGCTGAAGCAGTCGCTTGTCGATTCCCTGCAGGCGGTCTTTTGGTTCGGGCTCGCGTTTATCGCGGTCGGCTTGCTTTTCGTGTTCGGCTTGAAGAGGATCGTCTTGTCCGATCGGGCGGAGGCGATGAAGCCGTTGAAGCAGGCAAAAGAGACCGAGTGAAGAAAAGGAAACGGCGGACCGCGCCTTTTCGGCGAGAAGGCGGGCCGCCTTTTTTGTGGGCGGCAACGAACAAAAGAGCGATGAGGCATCCAGAGGTAGGCGTCGGTTTGCTTTTGTGCCGCTCATTTCGCCGGGCGGGTCTCGCATCAACGCGATGCTCGGCGCTTGGCAGCTTCACGGTGACGATCGGCAACGGGCGGCTACGGCGCGCCTGCCTCTGCGCTTTGGCCGAAGACGCGCGAGCGGGTGAGAAAGCGAACGCCTTCCGGGCCTTCGAGGGAAAACATGCCGCCGCGCCCCGGAACGACATCGATGATGAGCTGCGTATGCTTCCAATATTCGTATTGCGCCTTAGCGATGTAAAACGGGCAGCCGCCGATTTCGCCAAGCAACACGTCGGAATCGCCGACGATCAACTCACCGAGCGGGTAGCACATCGGCGAGCTGCCGTCGCAGCAGCCGCCGGATTGATGGAACATAAGTGGGCCGTATTTCGCCTTTAATTTTTCAATCAATTTTAACGCCGCTTCGGTGGCGATGACTTTCGGTTCATTAGGCATCGGATGCACCTCCTTTCGCATCACGGTCAAAGACAGGCGCCGGCCTGGCGCAGCTGCGCTGAATTCGTCGAATGGAACGGTTGCTGCGTTGTTTTCCATTCCATCATCAAAAGGCGTTTGCGTGGTTTTGGCGGCAATGGATGCAACAGTGGGCAAAAGGCAGCGCGTCGGCGCTGCCTTTTGCTGTGGAAGAGCAGGTGGACCAATGTCAGAACAAGCCAAGTTTTTTCGGCGAATAGCTGACGAGCAAGTTTTTCGTTTGTTGGTAATGGTCGAGCATCATTTTGTGCGTTTCGCGGCCGATGCCGGACATCTTGTAGCCGCCAAATGCCGCATGGGCCGGATAAATGTGATAGCAGTTCGTCCAGACGCGGCCAGCCTGGATGCCGCGGCCGAAGCGGTACGCGGTGTTGATGTCGCGCGTCCAGACGCCGGCGCCAAGGCCGTACAGCGTCTCATTGGCGATCGAAAGCGCTTCGTCATGATCTTTAAACGTCGTGACCGCGAGCACTGGGCCGAAAATTTCTTCTTGGAAAATGCGCATTTTGTTATGCCCTTTGAAAACGGTCGGCTTGACGTAATAGCCGCCGGACAGTTCTCCTTCGAGCATGTTCCGCTCGCCGCCGATCAAAAGTTCGGCGCCTTCTTGTTTGCCGATGTCGATGTATGACAAAATTTTCTCGAGCTGTTCGGAGGAGGCTTGGGCGCCGATCATCGTTTCCGTATCGAGCGGATTGCCTTGCTTGATTTGCTTGACGCGCTCAAGCGCCCGTTCCATAAAGGCGTCGTAAATCGACTCATGGATGAGGGCGCGCGACGGGCATGTGCACACTTCGCCTTGGTTTAAGGCGAACATCGTAAAGCCTTCAAGCGCTTTATCAAGAAAGTCATCGTCTTTGTCCATCACATCAGCGAAGAAAATGTTCGGGGACTTGCCGCCAAGTTCCAATGTGACCGGCACGATGTTTTGCGAGGCGTATTGCATGATGAGCCGTCCGGTCGTCGTTTCGCCGGTGAACGCCACTTTCGCCACGCGCGGGTTCGAGGCGAGCGGCTTGCCGGCTTCTAAGCCAAAGCCGTTGACGATGTTGACGACGCCAGGTGGGAGTAAATCTTCGATGAGTTCGATGAGAACGAGGATCGACGTCGGCGTTTGCTCCGCCGGTTTCAACACGACGCAGTTGCCGGCCGCGAGCGCTGGCGCGAGTTTCCAGGCCGCCATTAAAATCGGGAAGTTCCATGGGATGATTTGTCCAACGACGCCGAGCGGTTCTTTGAAATGATAGGCGACTGTGTCGTGATCGATTTCTGAAATCGTGCCTTCTTGCGCGCGGATGCAGCTGGCAAAATAGCGGAAATGGTCGATGGCAAGCGGAATGTCAGCCGCGAGCGTCTCGCGGATCGGCTTGCCGTTTTCCCACGTTTCGGCGACGGCCAGCATTTCCAAATGTTCTTCCATCCGATCGGCGATTTTGTTCAGCAAACGGGCGCGCTCTGCCGGAGACGTGCGTCCCCATGCGTCTTTGGCCGCATGGGCGGCGTCAAGCGCCAGTTCGATGTCCGCCGCTTTCGAGCGCGGCACTTCGCAATACGGCTGTCCGGTGATGGGCGTGATGTTTTCAAAATACTCGCCGTCGACCGGCGGCACCCATTTGCCGCCAATGAAGTTTTCGTAGCGCTTTTTAAATGTGACGAGCGCTCCTGGCTGGCCTGGTTGTGCGTAGATCATCCCCGATTCCTCCTCCATTTGAGTTTTTTGTATTCGCTTACAAAGGAAAGAATATTATAAAAATTCTTTCCAATGAATACAATATCATGACTGAACAATACTGTCAAATCGAAAATGTCCATGCAGCCGTATAGATGGTGATGAGAAGAGGCGCCCCGCTGCGTTTGGGGCGCCCTTGGTTGGCTTCAAGGACTTGAATCGACGGTTCGGCCATCAATCGACTTCCAAGCCTTCCAGCCAGCGGCTTGCGTAGACGCTGCAAAGATGGTGGAACACTTCGATCGCCTCGTTCGGGTCAGCTGCAAAAAAGGTGCTGGCGGCCGTTTCGTTTTCTTCGCGGACGAACTCAAGCAAAAAGTCGGTGGCGATCCGGTTGAACAAAAGAAGCGCGCCGTAGGAGCGCTCAAGCTGGCGTTTCCGCTCGAGCGGGTCATCGATGGACAAAAACGGACGCTCATAGCGGGCCGTCATCTCTGACAGCCGGCGCTGGATCTTGCGCTGGGCGTCCGTGAGCATCGCCTCGATCGTCTGTGGCGATAGAAAGGTTTGCTCGCGCAGCATATAGCCCCAAATTTGCTTGAGCGCATGGGCCGATTCGCTCGCAAACGCGATGTTGCCGAGCAGATCGGCAACGTATTGCTCGTCGTCATCAGTTTGAATGCGCAGCTTCATAATGATTTCGAGCACATCGGAATGAATTTTTTCTTTCTGCCATGATTTCGTCAGCTCATGAAGCAAGACGGAAAGCGAGCGTGCCAATTCTTCTTTCGTCATGATCAGCCAGTCCTTTCCCAGCAACATCATTCTCTTTCACATTGTATCATGACGGCTGTCTGGATAAAGCAGATCCGTTATGTTTCCGAATTGACGGAGGAAAACGGCGGTTTGAGCGAAGATTGGGATCCATCGTTTCATCTCTATTTCGCGCAGGAGACTCCCACTTCAACGACCAAAGGGAGTAAGT
>NZ_BCPV01000049.1 GCF_001544135.1 Geobacillus zalihae NBRC 101842
AAAGCAGACAAAATGTACGGGCTATGAGTCGTAATCACGAGCGTACTATTCGTCACATTCAGCAACAACGCAAATAAGGCAACCATTTCTTTTTGTGCGTTCGGATATAAGTGTGCCTCGGGTTCTTCAATCACCATAAACACTCGCTGCCGTTCCAGAATGATTGTAAATATCAGCAGCAAAATCCAAACGACTTCCTGTTGTCCAGAAGATGAAAATTTCAGTTTTGTATACTCTCTTTCATTAAAAAAAATCCTTTCCCCATAATCAGAGAACATGTATTTCCCTTTCATCACGCCTTCGATCATCTTGATGGCCAGTCGGATTGCCTCAAAGTCAATTTTTTCTGTCGAGAATTTTTTTCGATCTTCGATGATTTCCTCAAACGAATGCGAAAACATCTTCTTTAGTAGATTAATTCGCTCGATAAACTGTTCTGTCAACACATCGAGTTGCTGCGGGTTAATATCCTGAAGCTGATCCGACAATGTGGCAACTAAACTCCTCCCTGCAGGGATAAAAATGGGTGTTTTGGAATCGCCGAATACCTCAGTGATCGCTGCTTTGACCTTTTCTAACACATTTTGTTGACGCACTTTCCACGAGGAGACATTCCAAAAATCATCCAACTGTTGTTCTTCATATTGCATTTCCTTTTTCATCTGCACAACATGTTTAAAATTTTCCTGAATCTCCCGTTTTAGCGGATCGCTGAAATGGATTTGTACATAACCGTCCTTTAAATCAAGACGGACAAACTTTTCAACATCATACTCATAACGAATATGAAACGGTTTCATATGTTTGGTTGTGCCAAAGTACCCAACAAATTTTCTCCGAAGACGTTTATTGAACTCAAAAAATGGGTTGTTTTCTTCCGTTTGACGTACTGAAAGCAAATAGTTTACCCATTCATCAGGAATCGATTGAAAGAAAAAAATCAATTTGCTGATCGTACTTTTTCCGCTCGCTTGGGGGCCAATCAAAACGGTAACATCCGTGATCTCCTCATCAAACAGCTTCACAGGACCAAAATGTTCAATCCGTATGCGCGCCACATCCTACCCTCCTTTTTTGTCTTCATCTTCTGAAAAATTTGATTAGTTGTTCTTCGATCCCTTCGCCTCTGCCACCACCCGCTCCAAAAACGAAAGCAAGTCATCCCGCAGCTCCTCGTTTTGCAAGGCAAACTCAATCGTCGTTTCGATAAAGCCGAGCTTTTCGCCGACATCGTACCGCTTTCCTTCAAATTCATAGGCAAACACGCGCTGAATTTCATTCAACCGCCCGATCGCATCGGTGAGCTGAATCTCCCCGCCTGCGCCGGCTTCCTGTTTCTCTAAAAACAAGAAAATTTCCGGCGTCAACACGTAGCGGCCGACGATCGCCAAGTTCGACGGCGCTGTGCCCGGAGCTGGTTTTTCCACGAAGCGGCGCACTTGGTAGCGCCGGCCTTGCTGCTCGAGCGGGTCGATGATCCCGTAGCGATGCGTTTCTTCCTCCGGCACGCGCTTGACACCAATCACCGAGCTGAACGTTTGTTCATACTGCTCAATGAGCTGTTTTAAACAAGGCTTTTCCGCCTGGACGATATCATCGCCCAACAACACCGCAAACGGCTCGTCTCCAATGAAATTGCGCGCGCACCAAACCGCATGCCCGAGCCCTTTCGGCTCTTTTTGGCGAATGTAGTGGATGTCCACCTTCGACGGCTCTTTCACTTTCTCAAGCAGATCCAGCTTCCCTTTTTGCTTGAGCATCTGTTCCAGCTCAAACGCGTAGTCAAAATGATCCTCAATCGCCCGCTTCCCTTTCCCGGTGACGATGATGATGTCCTCAATGCCTGAGGCGATGGCTTCTTCGACAATATATTGAATCGTCGGCTTATCAACGATCGGAAGCATCTCCTTCGGCATTGCCTTCGTCGCCGGCAAAAACCGCGTCCCAAGCCCGGCCGCCGGAATGATCGCTTTGCGTACTTTTTTCATCTCCGATGGTTCCTCCTCTATCCGATGATCATCTGTTCTTTCGAGTCATGGCCAGTGTCTTTCATTGCCCAGCCGCAAACCGCTCTGCCGACCTGACCGATGAATCGGCGTTGTTTTTATTATACCAAATCCTGTTGAACGGAAAAGAAACGAAACGACGCAATGAACGTTGAACGCTCTCCCACCTGCGCTCACGGTATGTTCGCGGCAAACCAAAAAAGAAACGCCCGACACATCAGGCGTTTCCCGTTTACAAGTTCATTCCTTGACAAGCGAATCCAAAATCTCGCTAAGCTTCAGCTCGATGCACGCCATCGACGTATCCGCGGCGCCGTAATACATTTTTACGATATCGCCATCGACAATCGCCCCGCATGAAAACACGACGCGGCCGAAAAAGCCGTTCACCTCATAATCCGCTTCCGGCTCGACAAGCGGCTGCTCCGAGCGGGCGAGAACTTTGGATGGGTCGTTCAAATCGAGCAGCACCGCCCCCATGCAATAGCGGTGGTCATCCGATGCGCCGTGGTACAACTCAAGCCAGCCGCGCTCCGTTTTGATCGGCACCGCTCCGCCGCCGATGCGGGCGCTGTCCCACTTCCCTTCGCGCAGACCGAACAAAAAGCGATGATTCCCCCAATGAAGCAGATTCTCTGACTCGGCAATCCACACCTCAGGGCGGCCGTTGCTTCTCGGCACCGGGCGATGAAGGGCGTAATACTTGCCGTTGATCTTCTCCGGAAAAATGAGCACATCTTTGTTTTCCGGCGCGAAAATCATGCCGTGGTGCGTCACCGTCTGAAAGTCTTTTGTCGACACCATCACCTCGCCGACTCCTTTTGGCGACACGGCGCTGAAATAAATGTAATACGTGCCGTCAATGCATGTAATGCGCGGGTCTTCAATACCGAATGTCTCGAGCTCATTCGATGGATAGACGAACGGGCGGTCGTCGATCACAAACCGCCGCCCGTCCCGACTGCGGGCGAGGCGCAAATACGAAAGCGACGTCAAATAGGCGAACCGCTCCGCCCCCGCCTCTTTAATAACGCGCGGGTCGGAAAAATCGTAGCGCGGATCGTCTTGGCGAAATTCGTAAACCTCGACCTTCCCCGTCTTTGGATTCCATACCGGCGCTTTCACGATATTCGGGTCATCCGACACGGGGCGCTCCGCCACCCGAAGCAGCAGCAACACCTCCCCTTGGAACATCGCCACCCCGGCGTTAAACGCCCCGATCACTTCAAACCCATCGTGATACGGCGGCACATCGTTCGGCGTAATGAGCGGGTTCTCTTCATAGCGGTAAAGGTGCATCGTCACCCCTGCCTTTCGTATTTCGTAAATGGATCCACGATCGTGAGTTTTTGCGCTTCTGCGTCACTTGTTCCAGCGTAAAAATCGGCCGTGCCGTCCCCGTTGCGAATCAGTCCGCCGCTAAACACGACATCCGCCAAATCCGGACGCTTCGCCGGGCCATCGAGGAAATGGGCTCTTGTGGCGATCAACTCCATGTCCGACGCTTCCCCCGTATCCGGATTGAACGCAAACACCATCGGATAATAGTGGCGGTTCCGCTCGTGATCGAAACAAGCAATATGGCCCAAGACGCCGACGAGCCCATTGTCAAGCAAATGCACCTCATTGGCGCCGCCCCATTCTTCATCCGAAAATTGGCCGTCAATGAGCGGAGCCTTCTCAATCGCCTCCACCGTCAACTCATCGAGCGCACCGATGCGGGTGAAGCCGATTTTTCCGCGTCCGCCTTTTGCCCCTTGCGGACGGGTGAAGACCCCAACCGACCCATCCCGCAGCTCGACAAGACGAATGTCTTTCATCCCGTCGGGACCGGTGAAAAAACGCGCCAATTCCTTGATCGTGTTTCCGCGGTACAACACCGTCCGCCAATACAACTTCCCGTGAAGCACAGGATGCGGAAACGTCTCCACCCCCCCAAACACAAGATGCCCGTGCACCCGCGAAACAAACGGATCCTGCAGCGCAAACACCGGCGCCCCTTCCCGCGGCACCCATGTCCCTTCACGCTCGACGAAAAAGTAGACTTCGGATTGCTCGCTGTCTCGTGCCTCCACCCGTCCGGCAATGACCCACTCGCCATCATCTTCAAACGGCGCGGAAATGTTGTACACATCCCGCTCACCGACACCGGCAAACACGAGCTTCTCCGCCCGAAGCGGCTGCGGTGCACGCTGAAATTCCTCAAGCAGTGTCTTGCAAGTCTTCATGGTCGGCGTCCTCAATAGCATCCATATCCCCCTAACTCTCTCATTTATCACACGAATAATCAAGTTACAATATAGTAATTAACAATATGCATTTTCACATTACAAAACGATAAACTATCAAGTCAATATCTTTTCGATATTTTTACTCAATATTACACGCACCATGTTAGGTTCATACCTACAGTATCAAATAAATAACGCAAAACGATGTCTTGTAAGCAAAAATGAAAACGACCCCTCCAAACTATGTAATTTAAGTTTTGTTAATTGACAAAATCGAAAAATAATGTAATAATCAGGTTACAAAATACTTTATTTTTTAACTGCTATTGTTAGCGCTACCAAAACAGTTAACAAAAAGGGGGAGAACAATGTGAAAAGAAACTTTTGGCGAAAAGTCATATCTGGAGTCGCCGTTGCTTTCATGTTAACTGGAATGATTGGATGCTCTGACAGTTCAAACACAGCGAAAGAGGGCTCCTCTTCGTCTAGCAACAAAAAAGTAGAATTAAAGGTTGGAACCTGGGCAGGTGCTCAGGAATTAAAAGAATTCCAAGCAATCGTCGACAAATTAAATCAACAAGCAAAGGACTATCATCTAACAATCCAAAGCATTCCAGCTGATTATTACAAGAAAATTCAAACGATGGCTGCTGCTAAGCAAGCCCCTGATTTATTTTGGCTATCCCAGGAGTACATACCTATGTACGCGAAGTTAGGAGTAATCTCACCAATTGATGAATATGTAAAGGATCACCCAGAAGTAAACCTTGATGATTACTTTGAAGGGCCATTGAAAATTGGGGAAGTAGATGGAAAATTGTATGGCCTTCCTTGGATTAACCAACCAGTAATGCTCTATTATAACCAAACACTCTTTGAAAAGTATGGAGTGGAACTTCCGAAACCGAACTGGACATGGGAGGATTTTAGAAAAGCAGCCATCAAGCTGACAAAGGATACAAATAACGATGGGAAAGTTGACCAGTTTGGAACTGTTGTTGATGGATGGCCGCCAATCGCACTCTGGATTTGGACATATGGTGGAGAAATTGTCGACAAAGATGGGAAAGTGCGCATCGATGAGCCTGAAGCAATCGAAGGCATTAAAATGTTTGATCAACTAATCAACAAAGATAAAGTAACCCCGTCTAAAACACAGGCCCAAAATACCGGTGGACCTGAAATGTTCAAAACTGGAAAAGTAGCTATGTTCTTCGGTGGGGCTGGTGACGATTTGGAAAAACAAATCGGGGACGCATTCAAAGTCGGTATGACAAAAGTACCTCATGCAACGAAAGAAGCGACATTCAGTTGGATCGCTGCCACCGTTATGTCAAGTACAACGAAAAACAAAGAAGTAGCAGCAGAAGCGCTGATCGATCTAACGAACGCGATTCACGAGTGGAAAATACTTCCCCCAACAAAATCAGATTTAACAAATGTAGCGAAAATTCGCCCTGACAAAGCATATGCTATTGATGTAATCAAAGAAAGCTCGACCATTTCGCGTGGCTTCAATAACCAAGATAAACAAAATGAATTGGATACAGCGATTTGGCAACAGTTGTATGAACCAATCCTTTTAGGCAAAAAATCGCCTGAACAGGCTGCAAAAGATGCTGGGAATGCTCTTCGCAAAATTTTAGGTCAATGAAAATTAAAGAAGAGGCTGTCTACCTCGCGATTTCAAGACGGCCTCTTCATTTCTGTATTTTTTGATGATTCATTGAATGGTTTTTATCCTAAACAATATGAAGGTGGGACTCGTGAAAAAGAACATTAAGAAATATGAAGGGTATATATTTATCCTACCATGGATCTTAGGATTTTTTATTTTTACTATTTTCCCCATTGGATTCGCCTTCTATATCGGTTTTACTGATTGGAATTCGTTTACTGAACCTAAATTTATTGGTCTAGATAACTATATTTCCCTTTTCAAAGACCCAAATTTCTTAAATTCTTTAAAAGTTACCGTTATCTATGCTGCATTCGCTATCCCTTTAGGTATCGTATCTTCTCTCTTAATTGCTGTAATTGTTAATGTAAAAGTGAAAGGAATCTACCTTTTTCGTACTGCCCTTTATCTCCCAGCTGTCGTTTCGGGCGTATCGATTGCCCTACTGTGGAGATGGATTTTAGACCCCGACTACGGTTTGATCAATTTTCTTCTTTCTTATATAGGGATTTCAGGGCCTAATTGGCTCGGTGACCCGGCTTGGGTATTGCCTTCGTACGTGATGATGGCCATTTGGGGAGCGGGGGGTGGAATGTTGACTTACCTTGCCGGCTTACAAGATATTCCTCGAAGTTTATACGAATCGGCTGAAATTGACGGAGCCGGTTGGTGGACTAAATTTCGTCACATTACCCTTCCGATGCTTAGCCCCGTGATTTTTTATAATCTTGTCATGGGCATCATCGGAGCATTTCGTAAATTCAATGATGCCTACATCATTGGAGGCGCAGGTAATCAAGCACAATTTTACATGGTTTATCTATATGAGAACGCCTTTAATTTTTACAAAATGGGATATGCCACAGCGATGGCTTGGATTTTATTTATCATTATTTTATTGTTGACTTTACTCGTGTTCAAAACCTCTCCCCTCTGGGTCTTCTATTCAGGGGAATTAGAGAATGGCAAAAAGAAAAAAACAAAAAATAAAAGTAGGTGAGTTAACCATGCCATCATTGACGATCACTCAACGGAAACGCATCCAAACCATTTTTGTCTATCTGTTCTTGATCGTCTCTTCAACAGCTACAGTGTTGCCTTTACTATGGATGATTTCAACATCATTAAAATCTGGAAGTGTTATTTTCCAAATCCCTCCTCAGTGGTTTCCTGATTCTCTTCATTGGGAAAATTATCAACGCGCCATTACGGATATTCCATTTTTCTTATACTTAAAGAACACTGTCATTATTACATTTTTTCGTATGATTGCTGAGGTGTTTGTTTCTGCTTTAGTAGCTTATGGATTTGCCCGTTTTGACTTCCCCGGAAAAAATATTTGGTTTATGATTTTATTATCAACGATTATGTTGCCGGGAGAAATCACAATGATTCCTGTATTCATCATGTTCAGCAAATTAGGATGGATCAACACCTTCAAACCGCTGATTGTTCCTGCCTTCTTCGGGGGACAAGCTGTATTCGTATTTTTGTTGCGCCAGTTTTTTCTCACCATTCCGCGCGAGTTAGAAGAAGCGGCACTTATGGATGGCGCGTCACGATGGCAAATATTTTATAAGATTTTCTTACCTTTATCAAAACCTGCCTTAGTAACAATCGCTCTGTTCTCGTTCCAGGGTTCATGGAATGACTTGCTCGGACCCTTAATGTACCTGAACGACTCGAATAAATTTACTCTCCAACTCGGACTTGCCATGTTTAATGGAATGACAAAAGTCGAGTGGGGCCCTCTGATGGCAGCTTCCTTGCTTGTGTTGCTTCCAACATTAGTTTTATTCTTTTCCTTGCAGAAATACTTTGTCGAAGGCATTTCCATTACCGGCATTAAAGGATAAATGGGGGAAGAAAAGCAGAATTCCCCTGCCTCGACTAATTAGGAGGAATAGAGGGTCATGTCAACAATGGATATGCAAAACAATTTGTTTTATCGGCTGATTTTACATATTTATTGGCTCACTGTCTGTAATTGTTATTTCTTTTTATTTTGCATCCCATTTTTATTATCTTTATTTTGGTTTTGGAATCACCCGAACACTATCACGTTGTTACTCACATTGGTTTCCTTTATTCCGATTCCACCTGCTTTAACAGCCTCGTATCATGTAATGGGAAAAATCATCAGGGAAAAGCAGGTAGAACTCACAAAATCATTTTTTTACGGAGTCAAAACCAACTTTATCCAATGTTCTATGCTGGGGCTCTTCCAAGCAATCCTTACTATCATTTTGGCAGTCGATATCTTATTTATGAAACAACATGCGCTCGGTTTATATGTCATACCATTTTTATATATCTTATTATTGTTAAACGTATGTGTAGGAATATACTTATATCCTTTACTTTCTTATTTTCAAATGAAAAGTTGGGCTGCCATAAAATTAGCCATTTGGTGCTTCACGACAAAGTGGAAAACGACAATCATTTTATCAGCTCTTATTGCATTATTATATTTATTATTGTACCATTTTCCTAAAATACCTTGGTATCTTGTTGTTGGACCTTTTTGCTTTGCTGTTATGTATATCACAAGTCATCTATTTGTGGAAATCGAAGAGCACTTTCAATCCAATTAAACTTTTTATGACAATAATGATAAGCAAATCGAATAGTAGGTGTAGACTACATGAAAAAACGCATCACCATGCAAGACATCGCCGATCGACTGAACATTTCCAAAAACTCGGTCTCTCAAGCGCTGCGCGGCAAAGAAGGGGTCAGCGAAGAAACGAGGGAGCTTGTGAAGCGTGTAGCCAAAGAAATGGGGTATGAATATCCCGCCTCCCGCGCGAAGTCGCGCGGCAAACCGCCGAGGCAATTCGCCCTCATCGCCTCCGACCGCACGTTTTCGCTGAAATTTTTTGGCGAAATCTACTTAAGCATTGAACAGGAAGCGCTGTCACACGGCATGAAGCTGCACATCCAATCGGTGAACAAAGAACAAAAAGAACGGCTTCTTTTGCCTTCGTTCATCGAGGAAAAACAAGTCGACGGCGTGATCGTCCTTTCCCACATCAGCACCGAGTACATCCAACAAATCGTCGCCACCGGCATCCCGACCGTCCTGGTCGACCATCACCATCCGAACATTCCAGCCGATGCGGTGCTGACAAACAATCGGTTCGGGGCGTATGTGGCCGTCCAGCATTTGTTGGAGCTCAACCATACTGACATCGCGTTTGTCGGCGACGTCAACTATTCGCCGAGCTATCAAGAGCGGTATGAAGGGTACTTATTGGCGCTGAAAGACTATGGGGTGAAGCCGAACGAGGAGTGGATGTTCTGCCAGGCGCAAGAAGACGAAACGGTCATCGCAGGCTACATCCGCGAGCTGAAGCGGCAGCCGACCGCCTGGTTTTGCGTCAATGACGGGCTTGGCTTTTTCGTCAGCACCGGCCTGCAGCAGTACGGGCTAAAAGTGCCCGATGACGTTTCCGTCTGCAGCTTTGACAACGGACAGCTTTCGCAAATCGCGACGCCGAAAATCACGACCGTCGACATCGACCTGAAGCGCTACGGCAAACGAGCGGTGGAATTGTTGCGATGGCGGTGGGACAACCCGAACGAACCTTTTCAGGAAGTGCTATTGTCTACGAAACTGATCAAACGGGAATCCACAGCAGCAAAACCAACGCGCTAGGGCGGGGCTGGCCTTTTGCCCCGCCTGTTTGATTTCCATTCACTTGAAGCCGCTTTGTTTCATTTCCTCAATCTCCGTCACAGGCAATCCGGTCAGTTCGTGAATCGTCTGCGCATCAAACCCTTTCATCAACATCCGTTTCGCAATGTGCCGTTTTTCTTGTTCCGCTCCCTCTTTGCGCCCTTCCTCCCGTCCTTCCTTTCGGCCTTGAATTTTTCCCTTTTGCTCGTACGAAATGATCAATTCCAGCACGCGTTCTTTTTCTTTCGTCTCCATTTGTTCCACCTCACTTCGAAGCTGTTGTTCTTCTTCATCGGACAGCTTCACATACGTTTCAAAAAAGCCCATCAACAAACGCTGTCTTGCCTCGTCTAGCTCAAGACGCACCAACATGCGCAAAAATTGCTTTTTCAGTTCCACTCGTTCACTTTCAGTATACCCCATTTTGCTAAGCAGCGCAGCCGCCACCGGGTTGTCGGTGCGGATGAATTGGCGCCAGTTTTGCTTGCGCAACTCCACATGGAAAAAGCGAAAGTCAAGCACATCGCCAAACGGAAAGGAGAGCGTGAACGAAGAGGGTTCATCTCGGATGGCATCATAGCTGAAGACGGCAATCGGAATGATCGGAGTGCGGTATTTTTCAAACAAGCGGCTGAAGTAAAGAAACATTCTTTCTGGAAATGACGATTGAACGTACGCTTGGTTTTCTACGTGAACAATGATCAATCCGTCTTTTCCTTTGAACTTCGTCTCGACGAGCAGGTCAACGCGGTACTTCTCCCCAGCCGTTACGTCCGTAAACAGCTCTTCGGACAAAAACGACAAATGGTTGAAATCAATATGCTCATGCATATCCGGGAAAAAGAGCAGCACAAATTCCTCAAAAAACGTCTGTAACAACTCCTTGAACAACCGGTCGTGATCGATCGCCATACATTCACCTCACACGAATGGGTTTCGTATTCTCTTTTTCGACATCATCAAGCAAAATAATCCTGCCGATGGCACAAAAAAAGTGGCCGTCCCTTTTCAAAAAGGACCGCCAAGACACTGACTGCCACGTGAAGCCCTCCCTCTTTCCGAAACGAATAGTTCGCCCGTTACACCCAAGACCGCGAAGTGAGGGATCCCAACGCGGCTACATCCCCACCTTCCGCCCCCCAGCCGCCACTTTCGCCCGGCGGAAGCGGGCGCTCATGTCATCCAATCCCCCGCTGCCAAGCACGACGCCCGCCACGATGAACAAAAAGCCTGCCAGTTGCCCGAGCGAGATCGTCTCATCGAGAAACCAATAAGCGCCAAGCAAGGAAAAGAGCGGATTCAAGTTGATGAACACCGCCGACTCGGCGGGGCCGAGGTGCTGCACCGCCTGGTTGTAAAACATATGGCCGAGCGCCGTCGCCACGACCGCCGAAGCGAGAAAAATCATCCAAAGCGACGGTGTGCCGTCTTTCAAACTCGACACGCCGCCTGGTTCCAGCACGAGGCTTAAAACAAACAGCCACACCGACCCGAACACCAACATCCACCCTGTCATCACCCGCGCTTCGACCGTCGCCTTTTTGATCATAATAAAGCTGATCGCTTGCGCCAACACCGCCAAAAACACGTATACGTCCCCGACCGACAAATGGCCGAGACCGCCATCGCCGTTTGCGACGACAAACACGACGCCGCAAAACCCCGAGGCAATGCCAAGCAGCCGAAACACCGTCAACCGATGACGCAAAAACATCATCGCCAACAACGACGTCACCAGCGGCACGAGCCCTAAAATCAATCCCGCATTCGCCGCCGTCGTCCTCGTCAGCCCAACCGAAAGGAAAAAATGGTGGGCAACGACGCTGAACAGCGCCGCCACCCCGATCTGTTTCGCCTCATTCCAACTGACTTTCCGAAGCTGCCCGCTCCCCCATAAAAACAAAAGCACGACCACCCCAGCCGTGAAAATGCGCAGCGCCGTCAACGTCACAGGCGCGAAATGATCAACGAGAATTTTCAACGCCGTCACATTCAATCCCCAGGCGACCATAATCCCGACAAGCAACACATAAATGAATGATCTCTTCATCCCTCTCTCCCTCTCCTGCACGTTCGGTTTTTCTCAACATGGAAAAGGAAAAACGGAGCCGATGGACGCTCCGCTTTCCCACCCGTTTCCGCATAGAACGAATGAATTCACTTCCGCTGCAATGGCTTCTGCCCTCTATTTTACTACACCACAGCGGATTTTTTGACTCAAAAGCACCGTCATATCGAGCGCTCTTCCTTTCTCCGCCCATATCGGCCGTCCATCGTGCATATGGTATAACAGAGAGGAGAGAAGACCCCATGTTCCCACGCTACCGCCAAAAAACGATCCGAGCCAGGACGGGGGTGGCGGTTCTCACCGCCGCCGCCGTGTTGGTGGCGATTTTGACCCTGTTTCTTTCGAACGAACAAAATGAGGCGAAGGAAATCGTAGACACGTTTTACCGCTATGAACAGGCAGGGGATTTTGGCAGCTCTTGGGAGCTGTTTCACCCGCTCATGAAAAAGAAATTCCCAAAAGACGTCTACATCCAGCGCCGCGCCCACGTCTTTATGCAAGACTTCGGCGTCGAGACGTTCGACTACCGCATCGATGAGGTGGAAAACCTGTCGTCATGGTCGATGTCTGATGAGAACAAACCGCTTCACGACGTGTATCGCGTCCGCGTCATTCAGACGTTCCATAGCGTCTTTGGCGTGTTCGAGATCCACCAAGACGTCTTCGTCGCCACAGAAAAAGGGGAAAAGAGCATTTTGTTCCCTTACCGCCCGTAACCCCCAACATCGATGCGGCCCCGATATCGACCGGGCGCCGCTTTCACCGCTCCTTCCATTCCTCGATGATCTCAAGCGTCCGATTAATGCCGACATTGTATATCAACAGCTTAAGCAAGTTTTCCCGCTCCTCTTTCGTAAAAAAGAGATCGCCGTCAATGATCTCAAGCGGGACAGGGGAGAGCTCGGCATACAGCTCATAATCAACCTTCTGTCCTTCCGGTTTTAGGACAAACGTTCTCATTCGCGCCATCCTCCTTTTTCACCTACACGTTTTGACAAGAAACACCCGTTAGGCAACGCTCCCTGTCAAGTATAGACTAACGCACAGCGCGTTCATACGGCATTGGCGGCCGCATGCCATGCGCATGAGACTCTCTTCCCATTTGAGCAACCTCATCCGAATCTTCTCATACACTAATGTATCATCAATCGGAGCTGGTTTCTCCATCCAGCGAAAAAAAGGAGCGAAATGCCATGTACAAACATATCGTCAAACGCGGGGAAACGATCGCTTCCATCGCCCGCGACTACCGGACGTCCGTCGAGGCCTTGCTTCGGGCCAACGGCTTAACGGCCTCGTCCGTCATCTTCCCTGGCCAAGGGATCGTCATCCCCCACCTTCCGCCGAAAGGATCGATTCCGTACACGATCCACATTTCGATCAGCCGCCGCCAGCTGACGTTAAAACACCAAGGGCGGACGATCCGCACGTATCCCGTCGGCGTCGGGAAAATGGTCACCGCCACGCCGATCGGCGACTTTGTCATCGTCAACCGCCAGCCGAACCCAGGCGGACCGTTCGGCGCGATGTGGTTAAGCCTATCCAAAATCCATTACGGCATTCACGGCACAAACGACCCGTCCTCAATCGGCAAATACGTATCCAAAGGCTGCATCCGCATGCACAACAAAGACGTGCTCGAGCTCGCCTCCATCGTCCCAAACGGAACGGAAGTGTTTATTCGGCCGTGAAGGCAAAACAGTGTCATCCGTCTGTTCTGCCGAGAGTCAATAGATGAAGGAGCGTTTTACCTGCTAGAGGAATCTTCCATTTTCAGTGAAATGCTGTTCGCTCTCATCGGGTGACCAACGTGTTTCCGCCCGCGATGGCAGCTGACAACCGGTCGGTCAAGTAGTATAATTTAGATAAGATAAAAAGCGAATGGAGTGGAGACGATGGCAGGCGGGATCTCGCATCACGCCAAGGACATTTTGTTCAAATCACTCAGCGCATTGTACCAAAATCAAGCCCTCGATGTATACGGACTTCACGGACTCCCGCGGATCAAAGCAGTGCTGCCAACCGAATTTCCGTCTGTACGGGCGGATGAACGGCGCGCCGACACCGTGTTTCTTCTCGAAGACGATTCCATTTTGCTTCTTGAGTACGAAAGCAACGAACGATTTCTCGACAACCATTTGAAGTATCTCGATTATGCCTGTCGGCTCCTTCACACATACTATCAACAGGAAAAACGAATCCGTCCGGTTCGCATTGTGGTCATTTACACAAGCGATGTCACGAGCGCCCGCGAACAGCTTGACGCCGGCGACGTGCTTCTTTCATCCAAAGCGGTGCTGCTTGGCGAATTCAACGGCGATGCCATTTTCCATGCCATTGAAGAAAAAGTCCACAACGGCGAACCGCTCACTCCGGAAGAAACGATGAAACTCATCCTCGTTCCGCTCATGCACACCCGCTTCGACCGGCAAACGATGATCGAAAAAACGATCGAACTGGCAAAAACGATCGACGACGAACCGAAACAGCTGCACATCATCGCCGGCGTCCTGACCGCCACAGACAAATTCATCGACCGGTCATACGCCGAAAAAGTAAAGGAGTGGATCAAAATGAACAAAGTGTTCCGTCTGTTAGTCGAAGAACTTGAACAAGAAAGAGAAGAAATGTTGAGGAAAGTAATGCAGGAAAAAGAGCAAGCCCTGCAAAAAATCGTACAGGAAAAAGAACAAGTGATTAAGCAAGCCGAAAAACAGAAAGCCATTGAAATCGCCAAAAACTTCCTTGATGTCTTGCCCATCCACGAAGTGGCGAAACGAACCGGCCTGACCGTCGCCGAAGTCGCCGACCTCGCAAAGGAAATGGACCGATAGGCAGCACAAAAGAGCCGCAACCGCGCGGCTCTTTTCATCTTCCCTTTGCTGCTTGGCAAGATCTCAATTTCTTTTGTTTCCTTTTTTTCTTTTGTTTCTCCAGCCAAAATAGTATAATGGATATAAACATCAAGGAGGGAAAGAAAAATGAGTACTTTGTCCCGCAAAACAGAAACCCGAAAGACAGCCCCCCCACCTCTTCACGAAACTGTACTAAGCGACAACGTTCGACGTTATGTAGAATTGGTCCAACAGTCGCTTGAACTTGAGAAGCGAAAAAAAGAAATCTATTCCAACCTAAGCGACCAGGAAAAACAGAGCGTACGGCATATTCTTACCGAAATGGCGGAACAAACAATTCCAGATGATCTCCATGTCCGCGATGTGGCTCTTCTGCTTGATGTCACGCCGCAAATGGTGCGCCGTTATTGCGCAGAAGGAAAAATCGAGGCTTACCAACGGCTTGGAGACAGTGGAAAATGGATCATCCCGGCCGCACAGTTTTTTCACCACCCAAACTGGCCTTCATTTCTCCAAATGAGAGAACAGCTGAAAAGCCAGTCGATTCGTATCGCGGAAAAAATGGAAAAAGAGTTTGGAGAATAGGAGAAAGTTCTTCATGAGCGGAAACGGCACGGAAACAAAAGCATATTTGCTGGATACAAACGTATTCCGATACAAGTCAAGCCCATCTGCCCACACGAACCACAAAAAAGCCGCCAAGCGTTTTTGGAAAGATGTTTTGCAGGAAGTTCGCCATGAAGAGGCTGTGCTCTATATCCCTAAAGAAGTCATCCGAGAGCTTGAATTGCAATCCTACACACTTGGCGAAAAGGAAAGGCAACGGATCTCGGAATTGTTGGAAAATATAACGATAACGATTCCCGATTGGACAACTCCCGATATGGAACATCAAGTAAGGAAAATGGTGGCTTATATTCGCTCTGAATACCAGAGGAAAATCAATGCCATGAGAGACATGGAATACGGCAGCGTGTCTGATGCCCGTATCCTGCTAACCGCTTGGCAATACGACTGCATTCTCGTCACAGCCAATATAAAAGATTTTGCGCTTTATCCTCTTCTGTTTCCTCAACACGAACATAGACTGCTTAATCTTTTATCAAATGATTATATCACCATTTCTCCGAGCATATATGACACCATTCATCATGACCCAATATTCACGGGCATGCTCCAAGAATTGAATGACTTCATCAACAGATGATTTAGACCGCATCGTCTTCCTAAAAGCACAACAAAGTCATTTCTCTATTTTGCCGGTCGCCAATGGCAAACCGCAGAGCCGATCAAAACGAAACAAGCATTCCTTGTTATCACTTCCTCCCAGAATGATGTTCCTGATGCCGGAAACAACAAAGCGAATCGGGCTGACCGTCGCCGAAGTCGCCGATCTCGCGAAGGAAATGGACAACGATCAGCCGCCGTCCCCATAGCGCCAAAGAACCGCCACCGTGCGGCTCTTTTCATCCGCTTTTTCCCCACAGGAATCAGTGCTGTTCTTGCGTGTAGAACAAGCAACAGCCGGACTTTGCCTTTGGTTTTTCGCCGCAAAAGCGGGCACACTTCAAAGCGCGTCAAACACTCTTCTCCCCGCTTGCCAGCCGCCAACGTGCCTCATCCGTTAACAACAAATACGGACGGCGTTTCCCCTCCTCCTGGCGCATCACTTTCTCCGTCCACGGGTGAAGCAAAAACAGCCCTAACTTTAGACGGGATTCCGGGTCCACCATTTTTTGCCGCACGCCATCTTCATGGGCGATGAGTTTTTCAATCACGTTGAGCATCGCCTTCTTGCTTAGAAACACTTCCTTTTCCTTCGAACTCAAGCGCACGGTAATCCCCTCATCAGAAAACGAGACGACGCGAAACGCTTCCTTCCCTTTGAACGTCGATACGATTTTTCCTTCGTACAGTTCAACCAACAACGATTTCCACATGTTCTCGGCAAACGTTTGTCGATCCATCCGTTTCACCCCCTATCCTTCTTTGTCCCTCATTCCATTCGCCCCATCCGCACCGCTCGAACTGAACGAACGCCGAACATCCGCCAATTGCAACGCCAGTTTTTCCAATTCATCAGCGCAAACGATCGCTTCCACAAACCGCTTCGGCAGCTGGCTGTATCCGATTTCCAGCCCTTTCAGTCCTCCCGCAATGGCTGCAATCGTATCGCTGTCTCCACCCATATTCGCCGCCGAAATGACGACATCTTCGAACGAGTCACAACGGAGCAGCCAATGCAGCACCCACCCCATCGTATGGACGACATACCCGTCAGGAGGGTAGACAGGCGTCACCATAAGCAGCGGCTCATAACGGGTATGCTCCACTTCTTTCCGAATCGCCTTGGCGAGCGGCTCTCCTTGAAGCACCCGAAAGGCGACGCGGTTGTAAATCAGGCACGCCTCTGTCGCCCGTTCGTCCGCATGCGTCATGCGGGAATGCAAAGCCGTTATTTCTTCCATCTTCTCTTGGTCCGCATATGCCAGCGCGATCGGCAAACAGCGCATCAGTGACCCATTGCCTGCACATCTTCCCCCTAACTCCTCGCAAGCCTGCACCGCGGCCGCAAACCAGTCGCCCTGATACCGCCTCAACACCGTGCGGATGATGATGCCGACATCGGGCGGGTCAGTCTCGTACCACCGCCAAAACTCTTCGCCAATGTCATGAATCGGGCATGTCGGATCGCGAATAATCCCCCGCGCCACCGCGATCGTCATCGCCGTATCGTCCGTTACTTCCCCGGGCTTCAAGTCAAGGAAACCGCCGCCAATGATGTCCGTCACCTTTCCATACTTACGGCGGACGTCATCAGCGCTCATAAACTCCGTCGTCGCCCCAAGCGCATCCCCGATCGCCACCCCAAACAGTCCGCCTTTGATCCGATCCAGCACCCTGCAGGCTCCCCCCTTCTCTATGTATGAACGGCCTCAATTGTCAAAACCATCGATTGCGATTCATCGCGGCTGCGCACCGCACTGCCCTAAAGGTCTTCAGGCCGACGTGAAGTTGTTCTCCGGATTCCCGTCCGGATTCGTCCGCTCATAGCCGCCGCCCTGTTCCTCGGTCAAATTCACATCAGTATTCCCGTCGCCGTCGCGCCAATATCCTTCAATCCACTGCCCGTCACGCCAATGTCCTTCCACCCAGTGCGGGCGGACATGATGCGTTCCCGGACTTTCGTCTGACTCGACGGCCGCAGCTGCTTCAAGGGACGCGGAACTGACCAGCTGACTCTGAACATCTGCACCATGGGTTTCCAAGTTCACATCTTCACTCCCCTCGACCCCATCACCGTAGTCTGCTCCATCGATCATGTCGACAATTCCGACAGCCAACGTTCCTATCGCCGCCGTTTTGGCGATGCTGGCCAGCCCGTTTTTCACCTTTTGGACGTCATCATCGCGCATCCCCTCATACACTTCCTTGCCGCTTTCGTATGTATATTTAGCGGTCTCATATACGCCTTTTGCCGTGCGTGAAATCGACTGGCCGATGCTCTCGATCCCCCTCTCAATCTTCGCCTCGTCCTTTTGGATAAGGCCGGAAGCCGTATTCCACACGCCGTCGACTGCCTGGCCGAACGTGTCGCCAGCGAACTCAGACGCCTTTTTCACCCCGTTTCCGACCTCTTTGAGAAAGCGGCTGTCCGCCAGTTCGCCGACTGCGTTTACCATTCCTCCGATCAATGCCCCTGTTGCCTTCCCTGCTAATCTGCCAAGTTCCCGAAACGCACTCAATGGAATTCCCTCCATGTCCGTCGATGTAGATGTCCGTTGTTTAATTTCGACCTTTTTCCTCAGAACCCTTTTCCTTCTATAAATTTTTTAAGAACGAAGACCCAGGACATAGGGACTTCCCAGCATTCCGGTGTTGACTAGTTCACAGATTTTTTCCCATAAATAAACCGCCCTATCATCAGGACGGACTTCCCGTTGGCATATGGTTCGTTATCCGATGTTCGTTTCCATAGATTCGCCAATCCCTCCTTTTTCTAATGCTTCTTTTGCCACCTGCAATACCTTTTGGAAATTCCCTATTCTATGAAAATATTTCATTAAAGCATATAGCATATCTAACGTGACATGTTCCTCTTTTGCCAGTTCTTCGTAATAAAAAGCCGCTTCCGCAAACCGATGGCGATTCTCCAAAAAAACCGCCTTGTGAAAAAGCTCCTCGCTTCTACTCATACTTTTGTCACCTAATTTTCTATTTTTTTTATCTTGATAAGTATATTTTAACCAATACAACCTAGGAATTTTGTCGAAATTGGTCGTATTAGCGGAATTTTTTGTATACATTTTTTATTTAAACAGCCTATATAGAGTGAACATCAACCGAAAAAATCGATCCACTAAAAAAGCTTCTCACTGTTGCGCGGTGAGAAGCTTTCCTAAATTTTTTTTCGATGACGCCACAAGGCGCACCGGGGCGCTCGGGCGGACGGCGGATTCCATGGCGGATTTGCGGCCGGTTGCTTTTTTCACATGTTTCCATCACTTCTTTGACGGAATCACCTTTGACAAGTGACAGGCACCCATAAAATCTCCCGTCAGCTTTCCGGTTCGGCAGGCGCCTGCGGCTTTACTTTCCGCAAAAAGAAAATGCCAAGGAGCACCATCACCAAAAGCGATCCCATCGCCAACCGATTGGCAATGTTTCCATACGAATGAAGAAGGAGAGTAATGCTTCCATAAATCGTCGGACCAATGATGGCCGACACTTTTCCGGAAAAAGCGAACAGTCCGAAAAATTGCCCTTGCTTGTCTTTCGGCGAAAGTTCGACAATATACGTTCTCGAAGTGACCCACATCGCTCCTAAACTGACGCCGAACAAACTTCCGGCGATCCACAAAGAAAGCTTGGAATAAGCAAACGCCCCTACTGCCAGCGCAATGCACATCATGATGCCAACATACAAAACCGCTTTTTTTGCCCCTTTGCTTCTCGTAATATAGCCAAAAAGAAAGGAACCTATAATGCTAGAAACGGTGGAAACTAAATATAAAAGGATAAATTCCCCCGCCGTAAACCCGGCAATGGCTTTGGCATAAACGGACATGATGGCGATCGTCGTCGCCACGGCATCATTTAAAAAGAAATAAGCAATCATGAATGTAAAAATGTGTTGATACTTTTTCATTTCTTTCAACGTCGCATAAATATCCCGATAGCCCGCAAAAAATCCGGTCTTTCGTTTTAGTGCAGCGGCTTCTTCTTTGACAAAGAAAAAAAGCGGTAAAGAAAAGAGGAGAAACAAAAGAGCACTTGGAATAAAAGCCCGGTAGTAATCCTTTTCGCCAACAAACGGATACACGGCAAGCCCGACAAGCGTTCCGACATATCCGACGGCAACGCCAAAACCGGAGATGAGCGGAATTTCCTGTTTATTCCCCAAACTCGAAATCATGGAATCGTAAAAAACGAGGCTCGAATGGTAAAAAAATTTTGCTGCGACAAATAAAAGCACGGTGATGACAAAAGACACCGGCAATCCAAAAATGAAATTCCCATGATTCGAATATCCGGCAACGCCCATAAGCAAAGTCGCTACAACCGCAAGAACTGTAAATATCCCAAGCCATTTCTTTCTTCTCCCAGTCCGGTCAATCCATGTGCCGTATAAAGGAGAAAATAAAACTAAAAAGAAAGAGGCTAACGCATTCGCATACGAAATAAATGTACTGGCGATCTGGTTCAAGCTCTCGCTTTTTCCCACCGTTTCCGAAACATAAAGCGGGAAAAAAATCGTATTCACATTCGAAGAAAAAATCGTATTCGCAAAATCATACAACGCCCACGATAAAACCGGCAAAGAAACATACAGTTTCCATCCCGGACGCCTCTTTGTCTCCAAAGACAAGGCATCTTCTATCTTTTCCACTGCGCTCTCCCCCATTCTTTCGGTTATGGAACGGTCGGCAAACCGCTTATTCTAAATATATAGGTTACCTTACATATTTGATGATTTTGTTTCGTTTACGTAAAATAAATCTTTATCTTTTTTACGAAGAACGCCTCTCCGGCTTCCAAAAAACGGCGCTTTTATTTTCACAAAATATACATAATATTTTAACAAATTATCGTGTATTTGTGCACCATCATCGTTTCCCGCCAATGGAGAGATCGAGCCGCCAATTGCCCCATCACCCATATGCATCCTTCCTCATCAAAGGAAACCGCCAAAAGCCGGATGGAAAACACCCGCAATCAACGCCCTTAGTTAGTGTGAGTCAAGTTTTTATGGGATCCTTTTCCCCTCTTTTTTACTTTAAAAAGAGGGCTCGGACTCCTTATAATTAAGAGTTTTCTAACTCCTTCTCTCCTCTTTTTCCTACGTTTTTAAAAACCTTTAATGGATTTCAAGGCAAGTCCACACGGTAATTTCGAATCATAGTGCACAGGCGCGCAAGAAAAAAGAAGAGCGCACCGCCTTCGCGGAAACGCTCTTCCGATAATCTTCATAGGGAAATCAGACGTTTGTCATTTTAAGTTGCCCGGAACGGATTTAGAAAGTCTTCCCGAGTTGGACGCCGCAACTGGCGATACCGCTGGACGTAAAATGCGCATATCGTTTCACCTCCTCTTTTTTAAAAATAGGATTCTGTCCATCTTGGTTATGAACTCGATCCGATTGATGGGCAATCTGATTTCTTCGGTGATATATTTCATCCATTCATTCATTTACTTCAACATTTTCTTTTCCTAGTCCCTTACATGTTAAATTGCAAATTTTTTCGTTAGATATTAACGCCAGAACTTCTTTTATTGTCTTATTAGCCATAAAAGTTTTATGACTACAACATACTGAAAGCAGCAGGCATCCGCCAGCTACTTTCACAGAAAACACGAAAAAGCACAAAGGGGACTTATCGGACAGCCTCTTTTTCGCTGCTTATCTATCCATTTTTTCCAATCATACAACAAAATAGAGATGGCCGTTTGAAATTTTTTTACTTAATTAGGTAGATTGCTTTGTTTCCTTTTTCCTTGAAACTTCTCTATCATCCACTTTTACCACGTTCATCAGAAAGATATGATGATCGACATTTTATTTTTTTCCTTTTATCTCATATTCTTCATCAAAAAAAATTTCCCCTAATGAGTCAAGCATGGCCATGCCGTTTACAGATATGGAACCGTCTGGGCTTAGTCTAACTTCGATTCTATTAGGAATTGTCGATAGTTGATCCCTTAAATGTTCATACCTTGATGTCAGGAAATGATACCTTTGGTTTGACGAACCGATCCAAGGGCGGCTTAAATCTATTTTTTCTTTTACAAAAGGGCCATCGATTAATAAATCGGTAACCTTTAAGAGCTCGATTTGCTCCTTGTTATTTGAAGATACAATATCTTCATATAAGTACCCTGTAAAAGTCATGACCGTTAAACCGATTTCTTTCACCATCGAAGCCAATTTTGCTAAAGGCAAGGCTTGATCAAACGGTTCGCCTCCAAGGAACGTAACACCTTCAATACCGTTTTCTCTTTTACTTTTTTCAATTTCTATAAACAACTCTTGAACCGTTTTCTCTTCACCTTTATTTTTATCCCATGTCCAAGGAACGGCACATCCCTTACAGCGAATCGAACACCCTTGCACCCAAAGGCAAGCCCTTTTCCCTGGACCTTCTACTGTTGTCAATGGTAAAAAACGATGAATCGTAAGCTTCATTAAAAGTCTACTACCCTTCCTTCATGTTTACCTTGTTTTCGTGCAGCTTCGACTTCAGGAAATTTAACAAATGGTTTAATCTTTTCAATGACATGCGGCTTTAATTGCAGGGATTCGGCAAAGTGTTCTAAAGATCGAAAACCGCCTTCCTGAGCACGGACAGCAACCACTTTTTTAGCCAATAGCCCGCCAATGGCAGAGATTGACGCAATTTCTTCTTCTGTCGCAGTATTAATGTCAATTGGTCTATCGATGGCACGACCTTCTATATTTACTTTTCCATCTTTCATATCCGCCTTATTTTTCACAGTTTCATCGATTGAAGGACCGTCCAAAGCTTCATACTCTTTTTTAATGGATTTTTTCAATTGTTCCAGCTCATTCTCTTTCAACGAAACTCTTGCTTCAAGACGCAGCAAATATTCGGCTCTCATTTTAAAAACATGAATAATAGAGACAATCCAAGCAATAAAATAGATTGCGAAGATAAGGTCATCCAACCAATGCTTTTCATCGATTGCTTCCATCGAAATGACAAACAAGATAAATGGTATGGAATAGAGCAGCCCCCAAATAAACCACTTTCTTTGTTTTACTCTATAGGCGGCATAAAAAAAAGAAACATAGTTAAAAAATCCAAACGATAGAATCGCCCAAAGCATCCAAATGGAATTCATGATTTCCCATTTTATCCCTTTATTTGTAATCGGCTTGCGCATTCTCTCACTCCCCTTTAATCATTTGCCGTTGTGTCTCATTCATTACAACATTTGTTTCAAAGTACTCATGTGTAAATTCAGAATCGATCGTTTCAGCTTCGAGCAATTCCTCTAATATTTGAATATACTCAAGACATTGCTTACCCTTCATCCCTGATGTCTCAGCAAAAATTTTCCCGTCCTCTGTGATTTTGATAATAATTTTTTTCTCTTCCATTTGGACCACCTTACGAATTTACTTTTAGAGTCAGCATAATCGTTCGATCTCCCTGTATTTCTTCTGACTCCAAAATAAAGCCTTTTTCTTTTGCTCTCTCGATGACCTTTCTGTATGTTTCTTGTTGAAGGACATATTTATATTCACTTGTAAGATTTTCAATAAAATTTGCAGCATCCTCCAACTTTACATCTTCATCAAAAACGGCTTCAAAAACACCATCGTTATTTTTTTGGAAAAGGATTTTTGTTTTTGCTATTTCTGTTTCGTAGTTGTCTTTTGTCAATACGTTTACATTGCATCCATATTGCTCCAATGCCTTTTGCAGCAAACTCTCATCCTTCATAATGGTCGTTACTTTGAACGTATGGTCCATTTCCCCTGTCTTTTCAAGCATTGCACTTACAGATTGTGTAATAGCGATTCCAATAGGAATTAACACTAATTCAATACTCACATTTCTCACCTTCAAATTTATTTTTAGAAATCTATCGTTCTTCCTCCGCGTGATCGGCGTACATCTTCATGATGACTGTTCTGATCACTGGCCACATATTCCTGCAAATCTTCTCGAGGGGTAGCCGTTACAGCCCGGACATTGGCCCATTGGCGAATCTGTTGAATTTGCTCAGCCTGTGTAACAGATAGAGGAACCATTTGTTTACACGCTTTTTCAAAATCCTCGAACGTGACACTTCGATCTTCGGAAAAAGCTTCAAACAAGCCATCAACAACGACCTGTTCAATTTCTGCTCCGATAAATCCTTCCGTTAAATCAGCTAGTCTGTTTAAATTTTCTTCTGATACAGTAAAAGAACCTATTACACCCGGATCTTTCAATCGTTTATTTAAATGAACCCGAAAAATTTCAACCCGTTCGCGATGGGTTGGAAGGTCAACGAAAAACACTTCATCGAAACGCCCCTTTCGCAAAAACTCTGGCGGCAAACTGGAAATATTATTAGCCGTAGCAATGACAAACACAGGCTTCGTTTTTTCCTGCATCCACGTTAAAAAGTGTCCAAAAATTCGTGATGCCGTACCGCTGTCGCCATTAGAATGTAACCCGCTAAAACCTTTTTCAATTTCATCAATCCAAAGAATGGAAGGGGCAATTGCTTCAGCCGTTTTGATGGCTTTTCGCATGTTTTCTTCACTACTACCGACGATTCCGCTGAAAATTTTCCCAATATCCAACCGTAATAATGGAAGCTGCCACATTGCACTAATCGCTTTACTAATTAAACTTTTTCCACACCCAGGAACTCCTGTAATCAATACTCCTTTTGGAGAAGGAAGTCCATATTTTTGGGCAGATTCCAGCCACGATTTGTTCCGTTTCTTAAGCCATCTTTTTAAATTCTCTAATCCGCCCACGTCATCCATATTTAAATGGCTATGTACAAACTCTAAAATTCCTGTTTTTTTAATAATTTGCTCTTTTTCTTCTAAAATCACTTCCACATCATTGATATCAAGCCTGCCGTCCTCTACCATCGCCCGAGCAAAAGCATTTTCTGCTTCCGAAAGGGTCAAGCCTAACGCTGCTTTCGCTAATTTTTCTTTTTCGTTCTCTTTTAAATCAATGGTAATTCGTCCGCTTTGCTTATTGACATCAATCATTTCCTCTAAAATGTGCATGATCTCTTCGAAAGTAGGGAGCTCAAAATCGATAATGGTAATATCCTTTTGAAGATCAGTTGGAAGCAGAAGGATCGGTGAAACAAAAATGACATTTTTCGGATATGCACTTTGCTTAATGCTTATAGTCATATCCCTTAATTTCCTGATTATTTGAAAATCCGGTAATCTCCCCTGATCTCCAAAGTAAATGTGAAAATCTTGAAGGACAAAAATAGCCGGTTCTTCGTAGCTCTCTATAAACTCTAACGCCTTCATCGGGTTTTTTGTATCATGAAACTGCTTATCGTTATTTGCCAGCCCTGTTGTTAACTTCCACGTGATGACTTCCCTAGGCGTTTTAATCAATGAAAGATCAGAAGCAATAGAGCGAATTAATGAAAGAACTCTTTCTTCTTCCCACGTAGAAATATAAAGAAATGGGAAACGGGCTCGTAGTAAATTGGCAATCGTTTTTTTCGTATTTGCTTTTTGACAGTTTGCCAATGAAACCTCCCCTTTCAATATACAAAAATATCACTAATATTACTATTTTACTGGTTCATCACCATAACTTGGGGTTGTTAATATAAAAATAGGTTCATCACCAAAAGATGTACTTGACTTTTAAAGACAAACATGATAGCAATGTTGCTCAAAGAGATGTGTGGTATAAAAAGGAAAAATGCTGTTTTGATTTTCTTTATCATAATCGTCTTTCTTTGTCAAGTACACTTTGTGGTGAAGAGCCATTTTACTGCATAAAATACAATTATTTCTATATTTCAACTATTGATCTGAGTATATTAATCATAAATTATATATATGCTCATTGAAAAGTTAACCTTCGTATAAGTGGTGCCCACTCCGGTTATACTGCTCCTAATGAAAAACATGGAAAAGGTCCATGGGCAGCACCCTTTGCCCTCCACCCGGCATGAAAATGACTGCTCAAGGCGCTGCATTTTCACGGAAAAGATCCATGGACAACGTTTTGTCCTCCACCCGGGGATGAAAATGACCGCTGAAGGCGCATGTATTTTCACGGAAAAGGTCCATGGGCAACGTTTTGCCCTCCACTCGGGCATGAAAATCACCACTCACCAACGTGGGATTTTCACGGAAAAGGAGCGGAATTCTGCATGAAACGTCTCAAAATCACCAACGATCACGGATGGACACCTCGGACACTTCGCAAACAGGAACGGAAAATCAAAAACACCCTTCTTCGCCAACGTGTGATGGCCGTCCGCCTGGTCATGGAAGGCTATTTGGGCAAAGAGGTGGCCTCCATGGTCAACGTGTGCCGACAAACTGTTTCCCATTATGTGTCGCTGTTCAACGAAGGCGGCCTTGAACTCCTGCTTCATCAGGATTTCGCCCCCGGGCGGGAGCCGTTTCTCACCGAAGAACAGCAGGAAAAGATCAAACAGCTTGTGTTGACCACTACTCCCGCGGAACTGGGCTGGGACGTCGCTTCGGCGTGGAACACCAAACTCCTGCAATCCTATGTCGCAAAGCAATTCGGTGTTTCCATTTCCCGCGAAGCGCTGCGAAAACTCCTGCACCGCAAAGGGCTGTCGTGGACACGGCCGACGTACACACTGGCGAAAGGAAATCCGGATGAGCAAAAGCAATTTGAAAAACAAATGGATCTGATAAAAAAAACTTGATCACCAAGGAGACAGAAGATGCTGTTCTTCTGTACATCGATGAAACCCATATCCGCTCTTACCATGTCTTGCGGTCCACATGGTCGGAAGTCGGCCGCCAAAAACAAGTGCCGACGTTCGGCCATCATGCCCACGTATCGCTGTTTGGCGCGGTCAACATCCACGATGGCGAAACGGTGCTTCATCAAACGACCGCTGCTAATGCCGCGACGTTCTTGGATTTCTTGAGAATGCTCAAACAGCGCTATTTAGACCGTCTCATGGTTTTGGTGTTGGATAACGCCCGCATTCACCATGCCAAAATGGTCAAGGAGTTTTTGCGGGAAGAAGGGCAGTGTTTTCACTTTATTTACCTTCCTCCCTATTCGCCACAGCTGAACCCGATCGAACGCTTATGGAAATGGCTGAAAGATACGGTGATTGCCAATGTATTTCACAAGGATCGCAACGATATCATTCAAGCC
>NZ_BCPV01000050.1 GCF_001544135.1 Geobacillus zalihae NBRC 101842
GGCTTCGTTTTGTCGTGCAAACTCACCCAATGATACCCAGCCTCCTATGAAGTTCGTGTTCCTCAGACCGGAAGTTTGCCGCCCGCTTCCTTCAGATTCTGCGTCGCCGCAGACACCCTTGCGTTAAGCTAACTGCTACTTCTGCCTTCGCAGTTCGGGACTTTCACCCTATAGACTGCACCCATGCCGGGCGCACACGAAAAGGGCGCCTTCTGCAGGCGCCCATGCGGTTTACGACTTGTTATCAACTTTATCGGAATAACCGCGGCCAAGCGACGGGTTGTTTAAAATGCCGGCCATCACCAAAATGCTTAAGAAGGCATGGTACAGTTGTTCATATTTGCCAAGATCAATGTCGACGCCGAATGTCTCAAGCGCAATCACGGCAAACGATCCGATTGCCAGCCAAAGCCCGTAATTTTTAAAACGCTCCACCGTTTGCGTCCCCCATTTGCTTTATGGCTAGATCCACGAGAACGGTCTCCGTTCTCCTTCGTTTCGATCATGGCCTCCTTCACCATGTTCTTCCTTATCCCGGTCCCGCACATCTTCAACGGCTTCCATTTCCGTATCATCGCGGTGCGGGAACAACCACGGATCGCGGATGCGGCCGCGCGGCATAATGACGATGTCATCGGCATGAATGATCAATTTATCGACATGAATCACTTTCGCTTTTTTCCGATCCGACATGCCCTTCCCCCCTTCCTTTCGCCTAGTTGCACTGTTAGACTATGCAAGGAGGCGAAGCGAAGTATAGGCATCTCTCACAGATTTCCGTTATTTCTTCTTGATGACGGCTGGCCGACCGCATCCGCATCCGCTCGGACGCCGCACAGGCTGCGTTGTCGAAGAAAGCACCCTTGTCACCGGTTTCGACGGAGTTGGCTTCTTCATTTCTCATCCCTCCATCCCGAAAAAGTGTAGCCCTCGCCGATCAACCAATTTATGTTCAAGTCCATTTCCGTACGATTCGTCTCTAATCGAAACGGCATAAAAACAAACAATGTCTAACGGCGAGAGAAAAAGCGAGCGGCTACTGCTATTGTATGGCTTGGCGAGCCAAGGGTGCCTCTCATTTTTCGTTTCGCTCCGGGTGTGGCATGATGGCATTTTCTTGCCTCAGTATGCGGAAAAACCAGCTGTCCGGCCGTTCGTCCTCATCTGCCTTGCCCGTTTTTTCGCTCCATGGCGATTGCAGCAGCTGGCGGCGGAGCTCGTCATTTTCCTTCTCCAGCTGTTTGAGCTGCTCGTAGCGCTTGGCGCTTTGGTAAGCCAGCTCCTTTAACACAATGTTTTCGGCTTCCACCTCTTTCAGACGGCGCTCCAGTTCCGCCATTCGCTCAGCAAGCCGCTGTTCACCCGTGCTCCTTCTCTTTTCGTTCATCGCCCCATGTTTATTTTTCATCATTCGACATCTCCCCCTTTGATTCATCGCTGGCTGCGCCCACCAACCAAAAATCCGCATCTGTCCCAACACATTTACCTAATCCGTTCCATAGTATACAGTAGTCCCAAACCACCAAGCGTTGGGGAACAACTGAACGATAGGAGGAACGAAGAAAAATGAGTCATCATCACCGTCGCGATACAGAAAGAGTATGCATCAGAACGCGCAAAATTTACGACTGGGTGACGCGCCAAGTCGATGTGCCATTGCGCAGCTTCAGCGGCGAGGATTTGGAAGCACTTTTCCCGCTGGATCACTGCCGGCGGGAAGGAACGATTTGCGACTTTTTGGGAGCGCAACATACAAACCCGCAACACTTGACAATCCGTTGCTTCCTGACAGATGCTGAAGGCAATCCGATCGACTCAGTCGTTGACCAGGACGCCTTGATTTGCCAGGAAATTACGCAGCCAAACGGCCGGCAGTCCGTAAACGTCACCCTTCCTTCTGGGGAAACGGTGACGTTGCAAAAAGTCAAAGCGCTCATCAAAGGGCATGTCGTCGTGCAAATTGTCAGCCCAGCCGGCACGGTCATTTGCCAATCGAAACCAATTCCGTTCGCTACCGCACAAACGTTCATCTTGTGCGCCCCAGAAGGCACGCAGCTCAACTGCCATATTTCGTTCTTCGAATGCGACACGAGCCTAGTCTGCACAGACAACTTTGCACAACTTGATGTTTCCATCACCTTATGCCTTGAAGTCCAAGTGGAAGCTGATGTCAAAATCGAAGTCGAAGCTCGTTTCTGCCAACCGCGCGAAGAATTGGCCGAAGCCGTGCTTTGCCCGACAACCAAATTCCCGCCGCAATGCCCGGACGTATTCCCGGCCATGTAGCGTCCTGCACCGTTCAGGCTGTTGTTCCAACAACAGCCTTTTTTATATGGCATGCACCCGCAATGGATACATAAGATGAGAATGGAAGGGGTGGAAACAATATGAAAAACAAAAACGACCAACATCTCCGTCTGCAGCAACAAATCATCCACTACCGGTCGGAAGCGGCCTCATGCCGGCAACAAGTGCAACAGCTGGAAGCCGAGCTGGCCAAAGAAAAAATGCGCAGCGCCTATTGGAAAGAAAAGTTCCGCGAAGCAGAAACCGTCAACGTTGAAACGTATAAGAAAAAAATCGCCGCCTTGGAACGCCAACTTCTGTTGTGTGAAATTGCACTCGAAGAAACGCGATCCAACATCTCCAAAGAAGCACAGACACCAGCGTTTGAACGAGCTGCCGCCGTGTCGTCGTTGTTTCACTACTCTGTCGTCATTCCGACGCATCTTGACGAGGAAGAGCTGACCATCATCGGCGATTTCATCATTCGCAATCACGGAACAGCGCCGCTTCACCATTTGATTGTCTGTCTCCGCCTTTCGCCTCCAAAAACAGCGGTGCTCAGCGGGAAAATTGTTTTGCCAAACAGCGGACGGGCCGAGCAGGAAGCGCTGATCTCCAATAGCGCGGAAAGCTGGACGTTCACCCAAGAAAACTGGCGGGAAAAAGTGCGGCAAAGCGGGGAATACTGGCTTGCCCCGCTTTATGACGCCCCGCTTGAACCAGGCGAGGAGCGGCGCTTTTCCCAGTTTGAAATCACTGTTCCCCCGTCCAGCAATGCCCGCTCATTGACGGTTGATGGATTCGTGTATTGCGCAGAACTGCCAAAGGGCGTTCCTGCCGCCAACCATATTGCCATTCAATGGTGACCCGCTCGTTTTCCGCCTTCATGCCGGCCAGCGGCGCACCTGCTGTTTGGGCCGGCCGTTTTGGGCCGGCTCCGCTATTTCCTATTTCAAACAATAGGAGTTGGACGTTTCCTTCCATCAACGTCATCCCGACAAGCTGCGCTGCTGTTTTGGCATCACCGGCTGACGACGGCTTGACGACTTCCATCCACACCGCCAGCCATTCCTTCAGCGAACGTTGCCCAACCAGCATCAGCGGTTCGCTGTCCATTTTTTGACCAAAACGACGCCCGCCGGCATCCCTCATTGGCTGTGTCATGATCTCAATAGCCGCCTTTCTCCTTACGACAGCCATTTACTGACGATCGTCTCCATGATCGCCGCCCCGCCGGCAATCGCTAGAAGCATAATGAGCGGCTCAAAAACATTCGGCCAAAGCATTAGGCCAGTATAACAAAACGCCGCACACCAGATCCCCGTGCACCAGTAGCAGCTCAGCAATTCGCCAAACCAGCGACGCAGCCCGCCTCCCTTGAAAGAAAGAAACACTTGTTTGCTTCCGTCTGGAAGTTCCTGCTCCGTCCATTCGTGAAAGGGACGGCGAATCCAGGCGGTGATCGCATCATATACAATCAGCCGTGTCAGGCGAAAGCTGGCTAAACAAAGAAGGACAAATGAAAATGGATCGTCCATGCTCCTCTCCCCCTTTCCGTCGGTCATGACCGCTAAAAAACCGATTACCTCTCCGTCGTTCCAACTTGGCAGCCAGTGAATTCTCTTTGACGCGGACGTTTGCCCAAACGCTCTCCTAAGCCAATCATATGATGAAGTATAGGTTTTTAACACAAGGGACAAGAAAGGAGGCGACGCGATGTACCATGTCTTTTTCAACCGACGCCCAACCCGACCCCGCCTTCCCCGTGCTCTTTACGAACAGCTGGCCGCGCTTCCACTCAACACTGAGGTTAACGTGCACACCACCAACGAGACGCATTACAATGCGCTTTTTCTCGGCTTCGAGCCGCGGACGAACAGCGTCTCGCTATTGGTTGACCGCTTTTATAAAGACGGGGGGCGCTCCCTTGCGATCGATGCGGCCGCGATCACCGCAATCGATCTCCCTGTTTCCATGCGGCCGGCTTCATCCGCTGATTCGGATGACGAGGAAGAATAACCAAGAAAGAAAGCACAGCCGGCTGACGCCAACCAACGCGGCCGGCGCTTATTTTTTTGGCGGCGCCGTTTTCTCATTGACTAGTGCGCTTGTCTATACATTCTCTTCTCGTATTACATACACTTTTACCAATCGACAATGGATGCTAGGAGGAACTGATCTTGGCTTCGAAACGATCTCGCTTGTTGTTTGACATTTTAAGCCCTTACGACCTGACTGGAACTGAAGTCGATATCATGAAGGAACTGAAAGAAAAAAAAGTATGGCTTGTGCAAAACAAAAAAACGAGGGAACGGTACGTGCTGAAACGGCTGAGCGAAGACAAAACGAATTTTCCGATTTTGCTTCATTCCAAGCTGTACCAAGAAGGATTTCATGTCCCAAAAATCTTCCAAACGAAAACAGACCAATATTACATCCACCGAAAAGGCCATTACTACTATTTGATGGACTACATCGTCCCAAGCGGAACGAAGCCCTCTTTCCAACAACGGATCGAAGGGCTCGCCCGCTTTCATGCTCACAGTCTGTTTGCCGATTGGATCGGCCCCTGCCCTTCATCGTTTCCGGAGCCAAAAGACGTGCTGAGCGCACATCGGCAAAAAGCAGCACAGTTAGAGGAGCAGGCAAAGGCCATCGATCATGGTGACACTCTTTCTCATATAATGGAACAGATGGCTGGAATCGCGAATCAAAGTTATGCATGGCTTGAAAAAAGCAATCTAGCTGATTTTTGCCGCACAGCGAAAGAACGAAAGGCCATTTGCCACGGGGATTACAACAGCAACAACCTTTTATTGGCGGAAAACCACGAAGTCATCATGATCGACTTTGACCGCGCCTACTATGGCCTCCCGCTTGATGATTTTCGCTTTCTGCTTGTTTCATTGATGAAAAACCCGAAAAACGATGCGGTAAAGCGAACGAAGCTGCTATTTGACCTTTATTTCTCCATTTGCCCGCTGTACGCTCCGTACAAGAGCGTCTATGTCGCTGATGCTATGTTTCCTCACGTGTTTTACAGCGAAGCGGTCGGCCGTGAAAAACAAAAGCAAGCGTTGCACAGCCCATCGTCCTTGGACTTGCTCATCCGCCTCGCCGAACAGGAAACAAAAAAATTCGCATTCTTGTCCGATTTTTTCAAAAGCGAGGGATAGAGAAAAATGAAACAAACGATCGCCCACTTTCTTCATGAAAAAATGAAAATCAATCAACGTTTTATTTACAACCAAATGGTTCATTTAAAAAAATACCGCCCGATCATGATCGGGTCATTCGCTGATGACGGCAGCCATCCGTTTCCTCTCATCAACTATTACCGCCTCAACGACATCGACGATTTCGGCCGCTTCGCCAAAGAACAAAATATTGTCGCCATTCACGCTCACCATGGAAAGCATGCCGTCGAAATTCTTCCGCTTTGCATCGCCCATCGCATTCCGCTTGTCGTCAGCATCCGCGGCCGCGATGGATCGGCGAAGCATCAAAGTTTGCGGCGCAATCAAAAACGGTACAATTTGCTCAAACAGCATGGGGCGCTCTTTCTTCCTGTCTGCCGCTACCTTGCCAATGAACTGACTACACTAGGCTTTCCGCCGAAAAAAATTCAAGTTCTCTACGGCGGCATCGAGCTCGATTTATTTCCGTACCGGGAACGGACGATTCCTGCAAACGGAGACATCATCATTCTCTCGATCGGCCGGCTCGTCGAGAAAAAAGGCTTTTTAACGCTCGTGCGCGCCTTTTGGCGCGTGCATGCAGTTCATCCGCGCTGCCGCCTCCGCATCATCGGCAGCGGCAAAGAGGAAGAAAACATCCGCCGGCTTGTCAGCGAGCTGAAGCTCGATCCGTTTGTCGACCTGCTGGGTGCCATGGATGCCGCTTCAATCGCCCGCGAAATGGAACGCGCCCATCTATTTTGCTTGGCGAGCGAGACCGCTTCTGATGGAGACATCGAAGGCATCCCCAACGTGTTGAAAGAGGCGATGGCAAGCGGGCTGCCGGTCGTCTCAACGAATCACGCCGGCATCCCCGAATTGATCGAACACAAACGCACCGGCTATCTCGCACCAGAAAGAGACGATCTTGAGCTAGCGAACGGCATTCGCTTTTTTCTGGAACATCCGGAACGAATTCCATCCTTCACGAAAAAAGCGCGCAAAGTGATTGAACAGCGGTTTGATATCACGAAACAAATCAAGGTGCAGGAGCGGTTGTATGATGAGTTCATCAAAAGGGGCTGACCCAAAAGGCTGTCTGCCTTCAGGATAGACACAAAATATAGTGCGGAAGAAGCGGTCAGTACGTATATATAGAGACGAAAGAGGGTGTCCCGATCCTTTTGGGACACCCCCTTTGTTGCTTAATTCTTCCCCTTTCCTTTCCAAACAGCAGAAAGGTTGTCCGCCGAAAATAGACCGCACCATTTCCAGCGTTTTAGGCGCTTGCCATGTAGCAAACCACACTTGTCCGTTAATACGCTATAAAAGCCGGAGATTTCACGAAGGAGGCCTATTAGGATGAACATTTGCATCATTGGCGCTGGCTACGTCGGACTAACCACCGCTGCCGTCCTTGCTGAACTTGGGCATGAAGTGCATTGCATTGATCATGATGAACGGAAAATCCGCCTGCTCAATAACGGGGAAGTTCCGTTTTATGAGCCAGGGCTCGAAGAATTGATTGCCAAAAATGATAATTATTTGACGTTCAGCGGCCGCTGGGATGATATCAAACGGGCGACCGTCGTTGTCATTTGTGTCGGCACCCCGCCGCGGCCCGACGGCGGCACCGACTTGCGCTATATTGAAGCGGTGCTCGACCGCTTGGCAACAACGATCAAATCGTACAAAACGATCGTCACGAAAAGCACCGTCCCTCCGGGGACGAATGAATGGATGTGTGCCGAGCTCATCCGCAAAGGAGTGAAACCGCAGTTGTTCCGCATCGTATCCAACCCAGAGTTTTTGCGGGAAGGGTCGGCTGTCTACGATATGTTTCACCCAGACAAAATCGTCGTCGGACTCGAACCGGATGATGACCAATCGCTTGCCGTCATGCAGGCGGTGTATGCCGGCATCAATGCCCCTTACCTCACAACAAGCCTGACCGGCGCGGAACTGATCAAATACGCCGCCAACGCGTTTTTGGCGACCAAAATTTCCTTTATTAACGAAATGGCGCGCATCTGTGACGCGTTTGCCGTCGATGTCAATGACATCGCCCGCGGGATCGGCCTCGACCCGCGCATCGGCCCGCATTTTTTGCGGGCCGGCCTCGGCTATGGAGGATCTTGCTTTCCAAAAGATATCAAAGCGCTCGAACATGCGGCGCGCTCGCGCCAAGTGGAGCCGCATTTGCTGAAGGCGGTGCAGACCATCAACGCCACCCAGCTTGACGTTTGCTTCCAAAAACTCAATGAGCAACTTGCCCCATTGACGGACAAAAAGATCGCCGTGCTTGGCATCTCCTTCAAGCCGAATACAGACGATACGCGTTTTTCCCCCGCTGAAGCGCTCATCCGCCGATTGAGTGAAAACGGCTGTACGGTTGCCGCCTACGACCCGAAGGCAACGCTCTCGGAGCCGCTCACCCGCGTCACACAAGTCCAGTCGGTGCACGAAGCGATCCAAGGGGCGGATGGCTTGGTCATCGCCACCGATTGGGACGAATTCCGCACGCTTGACTGGGGGCAAGTGAAAGCGGCGATGAATGGGACGCTCGTGTTTGACGGTCGAAACTGTTTGGATCGCCATGCAGTCGAACAAAGCGGTTTGCGCTACATGGGGGTGGGGCGCCCGTGAACATTCTCGTCACCGGTGCGGCCGGATTTATCGGCTCCCATTTATGCGAAAAACTGCTGGAAAACGACGAGCATCATGTGATTGGCGTCGACGGCTTTCTCGGACCGACGCCGGCGCCGCTAAAAGCGAAGAACATTGCCCATTTGCAGTCTCATCCACGGTTTACCTTTCTTGAGCTGGATTTGTTGACAGCCGATTTGCCGTCCTTGCTGCAAAACGTCGAAGCGGTCTACCACTTAGCCGGCATGCCCGGTGTGCGAACGAGCTGGGGGACGGAGTTTGCCGCCTATGCTGCACACAACATTTCCGCTACCCAGCGGTTGCTTGAGGCATGCAAAGACCGGCCGCTCAAACGGTTCATCTACGCTTCGACCTCATCCGTCTACGGCGAGCGGAGCGGCCCGTTGTCGGAAACGCTTGAACCGGCCCCGCTCTCCCCATATGGCATTACGAAGCTCACCGGCGAACATTTATGCCGCGTCTATTTTCGCGAGTTCGCCGTACCGATCGTCATTTTGCGCTATTTCACCGTCTACGGCCCGCGCCAGCGCCCGGACATGTCGTTTCACCGCTTCATCCGCCAGCTGCTCGCTGGACAACCGCTCATTGTGTTCGGCGACGGAACACAATCGCGCGATTTCACCTATATTTCTGACTGCGTTGATGGAACAATCGCCGCAATCGAGCGGGATGGCGTCATTGGAGAAACGATCAATATCGGCGGAAAAGAACGAACATCGGTCAATGAGGTGATCCGGCTGCTTGAAAAGCTGACGGGAAAACAAGCGATCATTCAGTATACCCCCGCCGCCCGCGGAGAGCCGAAACAAACATGGGCCGACTTGACAAAAGCGGAGCGGCTGCTTGGGTACAAGCCGGTTGTAACGCTTGAGGACGGCCTGCAAAAAGAGATTGAATACATCCGTTCGCTGTATGAGGGTGAGCATTCGTCAACTACCCCCACTTAACTAACGCTTGAAGTGGGGGCTTGCAACTCCCCAGAAGTGCGAGCGGACTTCGTCCTCCTTCCTTGACTTGGGGTTGCATCAGGGGCAGGTTGACGACTGCCCAACGACGCAGGTCATGCCTGCATCGTTACCGATTCTCTCGGTGTGTCTGTTGGCAGTACTTGGCTTCCATACACAACAGACGGATCTACGCTCGATGTTTGACGGTTGCAACGTTTCCTGCAACCAACTCCATCCATCGAGCAGCAGTTTATTGGAGTGCCTTTATTTAACGGTTTTCTCCATGCCTTTATTCTATCATACACAAAAGAAAGGGGGAACGCGCATTCCTCTCCCACTTACTCCCTTTGGTCGTTGAAGTGGGAGTCTCCTGCGCGAAATAGGATGAAAATCGCCTATGTCTGCACGGAAAAGCTGCCCGCCCCAGCAGTGCGGGGCGGGGCCATTCAAATGATGATCGATGGGATTGCTCCATTGATCGCCCGCCGCCACGAACTGACTATTTTTTCGATCACTGACCCGCTGTTGCCGCCTGAAGAGACAGACGGAGACATCCACTACATCCGTTTTCCAAAAGCCACGTATGAAACGGATGTGGCACGTGCGCTGGCCGCATACAACTTTGATGTCGTTCACGTCTTCAATCGTCCTGTTCCGCTCATCGATTACCAAGCGGCGGCTCCGCAAAGCGCCTTTGTGCTAAGCCTGCATAACGACATGTTTTCCCCGCTGAAAATTACAGCAGAACAGGCGAAGCGGGCGCTAGACGCCTGCACCTTGCTGACCGCCGTCAGTGAATACATCAAACGGACGGTGACAAACCGTTACCCAATCGATCCTCAGAAAGTAAAAGTCGTTTATTCCGGAGTCGATGCTTCCCAATACATCCCCGTCTGGACGGAAGAAGGCAGGCGCATCCGCCAAGCGGAACGCGAAGCGTACGGACTCACCGATAAAAAAGTCGTTCTCTTTCTCGGCCGACTCAGCAAAACAAAAGGACCGCATTTGCTGATTCAATGCCTGCCATCCCTTTTGATCCGCCATCCCGAGGCAGCGCTTGTCATCGTCGGCGGAAAATGGTTCGGCGACACCGGCCGAAGCGAATACATCGACTGGCTTCATGAGCTCGCGGCGCCGATGGCCGATCGCGTTCTGTTTACGAATTACGTTCCGCACAGTCATATCCCCAAACTGCTCTTAATGGCCGATGTGTTTGTATGCAGCTCGCAATGGCACGAGCCGCTCGCCCGCGTTCATTACGAAGCGATGGCCGCCGGCATTCCGGTCGTGACAACCAACCGCGGCGGCAACACCGAAATCGTCCGCCACGGCGAAACCGGCTTTGTCATCGATGACTACCAAAACCCGCACGCTTTTTTTGAAGCGATTGATTACATGCTTGTGAACAAACATGAAGCGGAAACCATGGCGAAAAAGGCAAGAACGCTCGTTGAACAGCAATTTCAATTTCACCATGTGGCCAAGCGGTTTGAAACGGTTTATATCGAAGCATGTTCCTCTCTTTCCCCAAACCAATAAGGGCTGTCTAAGAGAAATGGTTTCGGGACAGCCTTTTTCTCTTTCTCCGATGAAATCAACCATGCCGCTCCTTGTGCATGGATCCCCACTCGTCACACTTTCGCCGCCCCCCAGTTCGTCAAACTGCAGAGGCTTCGGGAAATATCCTCTATTTAATGAGCTTACCCAGTCCAATTTCGTTCTCCATACATATCCTAGTAGCAATCACACATATTTCACTTCGTCCATTCCCAAATACCTGACAGGAGGGATAGCATGAAAGACATCGTTATTGAACCATGGCTCGTCGATGAAACGACCCATGAATTTTTTATCCCTGAGTATATCATCCAGCTGGCAGAGGAAGTGCTGAAAAACTACGATTTATCCGTTCAAAACATGCAAATCGTTACGACAAAACCGGACAAGGGAGGAGCGATTTGGAAGCTCGAAACGAAATCAGGCCCGAAAAGTTTGAAGCTGCTGCACCGGAGGCCGACAAGGAGCCTATTCAGCCTAGGAGCACAAGAATATTTAGTGGAAGTGCGCAAGGCAAGAGTGCCGCCAATTGTAAAAACAAAGGATGGAAAAAGTTATGTCGAGGCAGGAGGAAAACTATGGTTTGTGGCGGAATGGATTGAACCGTTGACGCCAGTTGCAAAGGATTTGGAAGGAGCAAGAAAGCTTTGTTATGCCCTTGGTGAATTCCATCGGCTAAGCAAAGGGTATGTCCCCCCAAAACAGGCGGAAATGGCTTCGCGGCTAACCAAATGGCCAAAAAACTATGAAAAAATGATTACGAAAATGAGCTGGTTTCGGAACATTGCCAAATACTACCCTGAAATGCCGGCAAGCCCACCATTATTAGAGGTAGTTGACCGATTTGAAGAACAGGCGCGAAAAGGCATGGAACGATTCCTGCAATCCAGCTATGTTGAATTCGTCAAGCAAGGAACGGCTCATTGGGGGTTGGTTCACCAAGACTACGGTTGGTCCAACGGCCAAATGGGCGCGGACGGAATGTGGATTATTGATCTCGACGGAGTTGCCTTTGACCTTCCGATTCGTGATTTACGAAAACTCATTAGCGGCACAATGGCGGATTTATACAAATGGGATGCAACATGGGTGCGGGAAATGATTCTAGCGTACCACAAAGCAAATCCAATCACACCTGAATTATACGAGCTTTTGATGATTGACTTGGCCATGCCAAACGAATTTTATAAAAATATGAAAGAAGTCGTCTATGAACCGGAAATTTTTCTCAATGAACAAACAGCACAGTTAATTCAAACGATTGTCGAAACCGACCAGTCAAAGTGGCCTGTATTGGCAGAAATCGAAAATGACTGGAAAGGAGTGGGATAAATATGAGGATTTTGATGGTTTGCACAGAAAAACTCCCCGTTCCCCCTGTGCTCGGCGGGGCGATCCAAACGTATATTGCCGGCATTCTCCCACATGTAAGCCGCTTCCATGATATCACCATTTTGGGCATCAGCGATTCATCGCTACCCGAAGAGGAAACGATCAACGGGGTTCATTACGTGCGCGTACCGGGCAAAGTATTTGAAATATACCGGGAAAACGTTGTTCGTTATGTGGAAGCGAACGAGTTCGATCTCATCCATATCTTTAACCGCCCCCGCCTTGTTCTGCCCATCCGGCAGGCAGCGCCCGACGCCAAAATGACGTTAAGTATGCACAATGATATGTTTCAACCGGAAAAAATCGATCCAGAAGAAGCAACGGCGGCCATCGCAGAAGTGGCCTACATCGTAACAGTGAGCGATTATATTGGCAATGTCATCCGCAGTCTATATCCGCAGGCATCGCCAAAATTGCGCACGATTTATTCTGGAGTAGACAGCGAACGATTTTTGCCGGGAAATCATCCAAAAATGCAGAAAATACGCAACGACATTCGGCGGGCGCATGGGTTGGAAAACAAAACGGTCATTTTGTTCGCCGGAAGGCTGTCTCGCAATAAAGGGGTCGATAAACTCATTCTAGCATTGCCGGAGCTGGCAAAAAAATTTAAAAACTTAGCCCTGGTGATTGTCGGGAGCAACTGGTTTAGCGAAAATGACATGACTGATTATGTCGCATATGTAAGAGCACTGGCGAAACGAATGCCTGTCCCCGTTGTCACGACAGGCTTTGTCCCACCGAATGAAATCCAAAATTGGTTTGCGGCGGCTGATTTGTTTGTATGCACCTCGCAATGGCAGGAACCGTTGGCGCGCGTCCACTATGAGGCCATGGCAGCAGGCCTTCCGATCGTAACGACCGCGAGAGGCGGCAATCCGGAAGTCATTTTCGCCAATGAAAACGGCCTTATCGTAGAAAATCCGGAGGACCCAAGTGATTTTGCCAACAAGATTGCCCAAATATTATCGGATCAATCATTGATGAGAAGAATGGGAGAAAAAGGCCGGCAGCTTGCGATTTCGATCTATCATTGGGAGCGAGTCGCTTCCGAGTTATTGGAAGTTTGGGAGCAGGCGGAGAAAACAGAACAAGCTGTAGTGAGTGAAGAACAAGCAGCCGGCATGACAATAGAACCGCTGAAAGAAGATGCAACAGAACAACTGAACCGGCCAACCCCTAAAGCGGATGCAAAAGAAAAAGTCCACTCGAAAAAGAACGCGGCAGCGTCATCCGACAAAACGAAAAAGGGAAAAACCAAAAAAGAGCGTGCCATATCAATGGAAGACCATCAACAAACAGCCAAACAAAAAGAAGCTGCGGCAGAGCGAACTGAACTCGCGAAAAGCGCCCCAGCTCCTAAACAGCCCCAAACCGGCCGCCACATAAAACCTTTTACCATTGCAAGCGGCAACCAACAAACGCTGGACGCGTCGCCTAAAACGCATTTGAACCGCAAATTGGCTCAAGCGAAACATGACACCAAACATTTTACGATTGCAAGCTCACACTAACACGAATCGAAAATCGCCAACGAAGAAAATGACGGACATCCAAAATAAAAATGAGAATACACTCCCACAGCAAATGAAGGAAACAAACCCTCATCATCCTTTCCTGGCGCCGCAACGCATTCAGGCAAAGATGCGTTTCAACGCAAGGAAATGCGTTACTGCACAAACCCGATCATCGTCACCGCGAGAAGCTGCGCGCGCCCGATGACCGTTTCGTTTCCCTGTTCATCGGCGATCGTCAACTCGGTCGCCGTGCACTTCTTTAATATGCCTTCATAGCTCTTATCCTTCATGACAAATTGGCATTTCAGCGGCGGCAAATGGCCGGGCAGCTCCGCCAAAAAGGCCAGCCGCTCGTCGAGCGCCATCGCTTGGAATTCTTTTTTGGCAAAAAATTCAGTCGGTTCCTCCTCGCCGCCTCGTTCATCGTTGGAATTTCCTTCCTCTTCCTGTTGCGTTCGGCTAGTCCACATAAACGTTTCTTGCATATGCGCCGCCGCCCGCATCGCTTTTGGCTGCACAATGTAAAGCAACGGCTCCGTCTCCACAACGTTTTGTTTCCGCACGTCGATCCCCCTTTTCCATGCTTGCCTTACCTTATATATGTATGCCCGTGATCTCAATAATTGCCCAAGTCAAGCAAAAAACAGCCGCTCCATCAACAGGAACGGCTGCTCGCACGTTTTTAATATCCTAAAATGTGGTATCCCGAGTCGACGTGAATAATTTCCCCGGTGATGCCGCGCGACAAGTCGCTGAACAAAAACAGCGCCGCATCGCCGACTTCTTCTTGGGTCGTCGTCCGGCGGAGCGGAGCGCGTTCTTCGATTTGCTTTAAAATCGAGTTGAAATCGCTCACCCCTTTGGCCGACAGTGTGCGAATCGGTCCAGCGGAAATGGCATTGACGCGGATGCCGTATTTGCCTAAATCGTTCGCCAAATATTTCACGCTCGCATCAAGCGACGCTTTCGCCACACCCATAATGTTGTAGTTTTGCACGACGCGCTCGCCGCCTAAGTACGTGAGGGTGACGATGCTGCCGCCTTCCGTCATCAGCTCTTTCGCCTCGCGCGCAACCGCGGTGAGCGAATATGCGCTGATATTGTGGGCGAGCAAAAAGCCTTCGCGGCTGACGTTCATATATTCCCCGCTCAAGTCTTCTTTATTGGCGTAGGCGATGCAATGAGCGACGCCATGGATGACGCCGACTTGTTGTTTGATTTGCGCAAAACATTGAACGATGTCTTCATCTTTTGCCACATCGCATGGCAGCAGAAGCGAACGTTCGTCCCCAAGCGTATCCACAAGCGCCCGCACCTCTTTTTCAAACCGCTCTCCGGCATACGTAAACACCAACCGAGCGCCGGCAGCGTGAAGCGAACGAGCGATGCCCCAGGCGATGCTTCGTTTGTTCGCCACCCCCATCACGACATATGTACGTCCTTCCAACGATAAGACCATTCGTTCATCCTCCCAATTATCATTTATTCTTAGCACCAGGTGTTAATTCTATTATAGGCGATGCGGCGGGCGATGTAAATGCACGCTTCCCTTTTGCCTTCCGATTCCTTCATGCTGGCGGCGGTTTTTCCCACTTTGCAAAACCGGCGCGATTCGCTAATATGGTATATGGCACATTTGAATGGAGAGGATCGTTCCATGGATCATGATCGTTTTTCCAAATCGAAGCTGGATTACCATATGCTGTTCCTTTTATTCTTGATGGCGGTCGTCAGCGCCATCGCCATCCATAGCGCAGAACCGATGCTGCCGGAGAAACTGCAAAACGTCAACTTCGCTTCGAAACAGCTGCAATGGTACGCCATCGGCGCTGTCGTGATCGCCTTGACGATGATCATTGACTATGATCGGCTGTTTCAAATCGCTTGGTATTTGTATGGATTCGGGATGTTGCTGTTGCTTGGGCTGGAATTGAACGTCCCAGGATCCGTAACCATTAAGGGGGCGACGAGCTGGTATCATCTACCTGGAGGCAACTTTCAGCCATCCGAGCTGATGAAAATTTTTATGATCATCGTCCTAAGTCGCATCATCGTCAACCATCGGGAAAAATATCCCGAACCGACGATCAGCGATGATTTTAAATTGCTTGGCAAAATCGCTTTGACCGTCTTGCCGCCGCTTATTTTGCTCGCCAAGCAGCCGGACATGGGCATGTCGATGGTGTTTATGGCCATCACCGCCACCTTGGTGCTCGTTTCCGGCATCCGCTGGCGCATCATTTTCGGCATCGTCTTTTCCGGAGTGGCGGCCGTGGCATCCATTGTATTCATATACTTTTATTTTCCGGACTTTTTTCATAAATATATCATTGAAGAAGATTACCAATTAAACCGGTTTTACGGATGGCTCGCACCGTATGAATATTCGACCGACCAAGGGTTTCAGCTCATCCGTTCGTTGATGGCCATCGGCTCGGGGGAGCTGTACGGGAAGGGGCTCGGCAATTTACAAGTGTACTTGCCTGAGGCGCATACCGACTTTATTTTCGGGGTTATTGCCGAACAGTTCGGATTTGTCGGCTCAAGCATCGTCGTGTCTCTCTTTTTCCTGCTCATTTATCGCATGATCCATATTGCCTTGGAGAGCAACGATTTATACGGCAGCTATTTATGTGCCGGCGTCGCGGGCATGATTACGTTCCAAGTGTTCCAAAACATTGGCATGACGATTGGACTTTTGCCGATCACGGGGTTGCCGCTTCCGTTCATCAGCTATGGAGGAAGCTCGCTGGCGACTTATATGCTGGCGATCGGCCTCGTCTTAAACGTTCATTCGCGAACGCGGAAGTTTATGTTCTCGAGCGATGAATAAAGCCGCTTGCTGTGTCCGCAGGCGGCGTTTTTTGTCGCCATCAAGCTCAACTCCACTTCTTTGTTTCCTGGCCGCGGGCTCCGCCGTTTGGGCGTTGCCCCCGCAAAAGCCGCGATGAGACGGGCAAAACCGCCGCATCTTTTCTTTTCCTGACTGAACGGACATACTGGTAGTACAACCACTATGGCGAGAAAGGAGCACATTCGATGCAAGTGGACATCATCGGCGACATTCATGGCTGCTTCCGTGAATTCGCCGCATTGACGGAAACACTCGGCTACCATTGGGACGAAGGGGTGCCGATTCATCCCGACGGACGAAAGCTCGGCTTCGTCGGCGATTTGACCGACCGCGGTCCTGAATCGCTGAACATGATCGAGATCGTCTGCGCCCTTGTTGAGCGAAATTTGGCTTACTACGTGCCAGGCAACCATTGCAATAAGCTGTACCGCTTTTTTTTAGGACGAAACGTGCAAATCGCCCACGGGCTTGAGACGACGGTCGCGGAATATCGCGCCTTGCCTCCAAGCGAACAAGAGATGATCCGCCGCAAGTTCATCCGCCTGTATGAACAGGCGCCGCTGTATGCGGTGCTCGATGAGGGGCGCCTTGTCATCGCCCACGCCGGCATCCGTCACGACTATATCGGGCGGACGGACAAAAAAGTCAAGACGTTCGTCCTGTATGGGGACATCACCGGCGAAACGAACCCGGACGGGACGCCGGTGCGCCGCGACTGGGCGAAACGGTATCACGGCAGCGCATGGGTTGTATACGGCCACACGCCGGTCGAAAAACCGCGGTTTGTCGGGCGGACGGTCAACATCGACACCGGCTGCGTATTCGGCGGTGCGCTGACCGCCTTGCGCTATCCGGAAATGGAAACGGTATCCGTTCCTTCCTCGATGCCGTTCGTCCCGGAAAAATTCCGCACGTTCTCCTAATCAGCGCACCGTCTGCGCGTTGCCTCGAGGAGGAGTTCCATATCGTCAGGAAGCGGGGCGGAACATGTATACCAGCGCCCGGCAAACGGGTGAAAAAACGACAGCTGCCGGCTATGAAGCGCCTGGCGGCCGATCATCTCCCGGCTCCCGCCGTACAGTTCATCGCCGGCGAGCGGGTGGCCGAGATAAGCCAAATGAACGCGGATTTGGTGCGTGCGCCCCGTCTCCAGCCGGAGCGAAACGTATGTATAGCCATAAAGCCGCTCAAGTACACGAAAATGAGTGACAGCCGACTTCCCGTCTTCCCGCACTTCGCGGGCAATGATGCTGTCGCTTTGGCGGCCGATGGGGGCGTCAATCGTCCCTTCATCCTCGACGATGACGCCATGGCAAATGGCCTCATACGTGCGCACAACGTGCCCTTTTTGCTGCAATGCCGACAACAAATGATGAACGTGGCGGTGCTTGGCGACGAGCACGAGCCCGGACGTGTCGCGGTCAAGCCGGGTGACGATATGGACGGTCGAGTCGAGCTGCTGCTTTCGATAATGGTGAAGCAAGCCATTGGCGAGCGTCCCGCCCGGGTGGTGGCGCGACGGAATCGTCGCCAATCCCGCTGGTTTGTTGACAACAAGGACGTAATCGTCTTCATACAGAATGTCAAGCGGCATCGCTTCTGCGTCCATCCAATCGCTTGTCCGCTCCGGCGGAAAGACAACCGACAGCGTCTCGCCGGCGCGCAGCACATGGCGGACGGTGACGGGCCGACCGTCAACCAACAGCGCCCCGCCATGGAATTTAATATCGGTAAGCGCCGTCCGCGAAATGCCGTTCTCTTGCAAAAACTGGCGCAGCAGCTTTCCGTCGTGCTGTTCATCGATGGAAAAGGTCATGGTAAACGGCGGCAATGTTCGTCACCTTTCTGATCAAAAATCTCCGTCTTGCTCATCGTGTTCCATCCACTTTTCTTTGGCGCCGCGAAAACGGAATCGGCATCCGCGCCAAAAGACCATCACCTCGCCGCAAACAGGAAGCGTTGCCTAACCAAGGAGGCGGGCTTTCCCTCAGTCGGCGATAAACGAGTCGCGCACCCGCCGCCAAAACGGAAACGGCCGAAAGCGGGCGAAACGCACCTTTTCATCGGCCACCCGGCATTGAATCGACTTCACTTCTTTATGCAACAGTGACAAATGGTCGATCGTAATTTGAAAATCGACGTGGTTGACCGGCTTGAGTAAACACGTATGGTGCGCCGGCAGCACGAGCGGCGAACCGATTGTCCGAAACACGCGGTTGTTGATCGACGCCATCTCGGTCACTTGAATCGCCTCAAGCGAAGGATGCAAAATCGCGCCACCGAGCGCTTTATTGTAAGCCGTGCTGCCGGTCGGCGTCGAAATGCACAACCCGTCGCCGCGGAACCGCTCAAACAAGTCGCCGCGAATCTCGACATCCATCACGAGCGTCCCGCTGACGCACTTGACTGTGCATTCATTGAGCGCTAAATACTTTGCCTCGCTTCCGCCGTTGAGATAGCGGATCGTCACCTCAAGGAGCGGGTATTCGACCACTTGGTACGGCGTCTTAGCGATGGCGATGACGAGCTTTTCGAGTTCCTCCGGCACCCAGTCCGCGTAAAAGCCGAGATGGCCAGTATGGACTCCGACAAACGCCGTCTTGTCCAACCGATGGCAATAGCGATGGAACGCATACAACAGCGTTCCATCACCGCCAACCGAAATGACGAGATCAGGTTCCTCTTCATCGTAACGCAAGTCAAAGTCAAGCAAATACGTTTTCATTTTTTGCGCCAGAGCGTTTGATATGTCGTCGCCTTTGGACGTGATGGCGAACACGAGCGGCGCGTCCGTCCGTTTCATTGCCCTTCTCCTTTTGCTTCTTGTTTTCGAGAAAAAGCAGCCTGCGCTTCTTGAATTTCAAAGCGGATTTTCGACATCTCCTCATCGAGGCGATAGGCCGCCTCCGCGGCGCGCTGCAACCGAACTTTGATATCTTCGGGGAAACGCCCGCTGTACTTATAGTTCAACGAATGCTCAATCGTCGCCCAAAAGTTCATCGCCAACGTTCGAATTTGAATCTCCGCCAAGATGTTTTTTTCACCGCGGATCGTCTGCACTGGATAGCGGATGACGACATGGTACGAGCGGTAGCCGCTCTCTTTTTTTTGCGTGATGTAATCGCGTTCTTCGACAATCGTAAAATCGTTGCGCTGGCGCAATAGCTCGACGACGGTCTTAATGTCATCGACAAACTGGCACATGATGCGCAGCCCCGCAATATCTTGCATCTCTTCCTCGAGACGGTCGAGCGGGATGTTTTTCTTTTGCGCCTTATCCAAAATGCTGGCAACTGGCTTCACCCGTCCGGTGACAAACTCAATCGGCGAGTGCGCTTCAATCATCTCGAATTGGGCGCGAATGCCCCTTAGCTTCACTTTCAGCTCCTCAACCGCCTGCTTATACGGGGCTAAAAACAAATCCCAATGGTTGACCATCGTACCACCTGCCTACATGTTTTCGATCTCCCGCGGCTTACGTCTCTTGCTGCTCGATGGAACCGCTCATCTGTCGAATTCACCGGGCCGCTCCCGATCCTAACGCGCCGGAAAGGGAACCCCCCGGCTTATGGCTCAAAAAACACGTCTTGCACCGCCTGTTCAAGCGCCTCGCCATAGTTGGCGTTGCCGCGAATATTTTCAAGCAAATAAGACAGTTCATCGTGAAACTGTTCAAGCTCAAGCGTCCTCTCTCCACATCGAAGCCAGACCGGCTCCTTGGCGTCAAGCGCCGCCTTTAGCTCAGGCCACCACGGCTTCGGAATCATGACATATAGAAAGCGGTTATCGGTTTCCAAAATGTACGCAAACGCCAACGCATCCGAGTCGACAAGCATATGGCGTTTCGGCGTTACGCGGGCAAGCGGAACCGGAGCATCATTGACATACAGCCAAAGCCGGCCGCCTTCCCGCTCCGCCCGCTCGACGATCCATTTTTCGTTCATGTTTTCTCTCCTTCCGCATCAACCATCCGCCCTTTATTTTACCATATTCACCCTATACAGGCGAAATAATTGATATTCGCCGGAAAACAGCTGATAATAGAGGGAGACGACTATCCTGTCTGAAGGGGATTCACGATGCATCAAGAAATCGAAATCGAATTAAAAAACTTGTTAACAGCAGCGGAGTTTGCTGCCGTCCGCGCCGCCTTCCGCCTTGATGATGGCGCTTTCTTCCGCCAGGAAAACCATTACTTTGACACCCCGTCATTCGCCCTGAAAGAACGAGCGGCAGCGCTGCGCATCCGAGCGAAAGAGGGACGCCTGACCTTGACGCTGAAACAAACGCGGGCGGACGGGACCATTTTGGAAATCCATGAGCCGCTTTCGCTGTCTGAAGCGGAAGCGTTGCTTGCTGGTATAGCGGCGCCGCGCGGGGCGATCGCCGATTTGCTTGCAGAACTGGGCATCAACCCACACGAGGTGCGCTGCTTTGGCTCCCTTGTCACCGACCGAGCCGAATGGCCGCATGAAGGCGGCACGCTATGCCTTGACCATAACTGTTACTTGCAAAGCGAAGATTACGAACTTGAATATGAAGTGGATCACGTGGAAGCGGGTGAAAAGCGGTTTTTGCGCCTGCTTGAGGCGCTCGGCATCCCGCGCCGCCCGGCGCCAAACAAAATCGCCCGCTTTTACGCCCGCATGAAAGAAATGGAGGAAAGACGATGACCGTTTCGCCATTAAAGCTGCTCATCGAATGGCAGGCGCTCAATGCGTTCTCACCCGGACGCTCCAGCCTGTTGCCATCGCCGGTGCCATCCTTGTTTTCAAGCTTGCTTGCCGAATCTCTCAGCCGCGGTGAGGAATCTTCTGCCGAGGCGCCTCAAGCTGCCCTAAGCGGTCAGCCCCCGGCGCCCGCCGGCCATCGCAGCGCCCCGCTCGAACATGAAGCGGGTGCTGCAACCAACTCATCTTCTTCCATCGATGCTTTCATCGCGGCGGCAGCGGAAAAATACGATGTTGACCCGCAGCTCATCCGCGCCGTCATTCGCCATGAGTCAAATTTCCGTCCCGATGCGAAAAGCCCGGCTGGAGCGCTTGGACTCATGCAGCTCATGCCAAGCACGGCAAAAATGCTCGGCGTCCACAACCCGCTTGATCCGGCGCAAAACATCGACGGCGGCGTAAAATATTTGCGCCAGCTCCTTGACCGGTACAGCGGCAATATCACTCTCGCCTTAGCCGCCTACAACGCCGGGCCCGGGCACGTCGACCGCTATGGGGGCGTGCCGCCATTTGCCGAAACGCGGGCGTATGTCGAACGCGTGTTGAAAAGCTACCGCACATAAACGAGCGGCGCTCGAGTCACTTTGTTTGAGATCCATGCGTGCTGTTGATAAAATAGCAATCAAACGACAACGAATGATTTTCAAACAAAAGGAGCATCCGCGATGGGTGAACAATGGCAAACTCTTTATGAGGCGATCGGCGGAGAGGAGACGGTTGCGAAACTTGTCGAAGCATTTTACCGTCGCGTGGCCGCGCATCCGGACTTGCGGCCCATTTTCCCTGACGATTTGACGGAAACCGCCCGCAAGCAAAAACAGTTTTTAACACAATATTTAGGCGGCCCCCCTCTTTACACGGCAGAGCATGGACACCCCATGCTGAGGGCGCGCCATCTCCGCTTTGAAATCACGCCGAAGCGGGCGGAAGCGTGGCTTGCCTGCATGCGGGCAGCCATGGAGGAAATCGGCTTGTCCGGGCCGGCGCGCGAACAGTTTTATCACCGGCTCGTACTCACCGCCCATCATATGGTCAATACCCCAGATCATCTGGACAGAAAGGAGCATACCCTTGAGTGAGAAGTTTGCTGGGAAGACGACATCAACTTGCTACCCTTCCCAGCCGCTAGGCAACACGAACAAACCGCTCGAGCTGTATTTGTTTATCGATCCTTTATGCCCGGAATGCTGGGGGCTTGAACCAGTCATCAAAAAACTGACGATCGAATACGGCCGTTTTTTTACCTTAAGGCACATATTGAGCGGAACATGGGCGACATGGAACGCGCGCAAAGGAACGAAACCGGAGGCAATGGCGAAAGCGTGGGAGTGGGCGGCGAACCGCACCGGCATGTCATGCGACGGCAGCGTTTGGCTCGAAAACCCGATTTCGAGCCCGTTCGCCCCATCGCTCGCCATTAAAGCGGCGGAAATGCAAGGAAAGCGGGCTGGCCTTCGCTTTTTGCGCAAGCTGCAAGAACAGCTCTTTCTCGAAAAACAAAATGTCGCCGATTTGTCGGTGCTCGCCGAATGCGCCGTCAAAGCGGGCTTGGATGTCGATGAATTTTTGCGCGACATGCACTCGCCGGGAGCGGCGAAAGCGTTCCAATGCGATTTAAAAATCACATCGGAAATGGACGTCGACGAAATTCCGACGCTTGTGTTGTTTAATGAAAACATTGAAGACGAAGGCATTAAAATTTCCGGATGCTATCCGTACGACATCTACGTCGAATTGATCGCTGAAATGCTCGGCTTCCATCCTGAACCGTCCTCTCCTCCTCCGCTGGAATCATTTTTAAGCCATTTTAAATTCGTCGCCACAAAGGAAGTTGCCGTTGTGTACAACTGGACGATCCAAGAAGCGGAAACGGAAATGAAAAAGTTGCAGCTAAAGCAAAAAGTGGAGCGGGTGCCCGTCAAACACGGAACATTTTGGCGCTATATCGATGATTCCCGTCCCTAAAAGCAGGGATGGGCGCAAGAAAAAGCCCGGCTGACGCCGGGCTTTTTCTTGTTGCCAAGACAACAAAGGGGATGGGAGAAATTGTTCACGGTCAAACAAAGGGGTATCAGGTTTTGTCTTCCGTTCACGTTTTTATCTTACCAAACGTCCAACCAAATTGGCAACCCGTTTGCTCGTTTGTTCACATTATTGTCATAATTCGCCCTGCGTCATGATCAGGCAGACAAACAGCATATAATCAACTAGGCTCTTCACCAAAAGTTGTACTTGATTTTTTCTGAACATACCCTATTTACGCTTGTGAGGGAAAATCAACAAATCAGTGATTTTTGCACATCTTTGTGCAGGAAACCGTATTGCTTGTCAAGTACATGTTGTGGTGAAGAGCCATCAACTAAAGCAAATGGGAAGAGGTGGCCATCGCCATGAAGCAGCGCATCGTCTTATCCCTTTGGGCGGCGGCATCCGCTGCCGCCTTTATTCTGAATTTGTTGGGCCTTATGCAGCTCCTTCCGCTTTGGGCGACCATGCCGCTTTTGTTTCTCTCCTTGCTTGGGTTGGTGGCGACATGGAACCGCCGCCATCAGTTTCGTGGATTTCCGTCCAAACGAATGCGGCTGTAGCGCCGCATTCGTTTCATTTCTCAAGCAGCCGCTCCATCTCATCAAGCTTCTCCGCAAACACTTGGCACGCTTGGCGGATCGGCTCGGCGCTCGTCATGTCGACGCCGGCTTTTTTCAATACTTCAATCGGGTAATCAGAACTGCCGGCTTTTAAAAAGTCGATGTACCGTCTCACCGCCGGTTCGCCTTCTTCCAAAATTTGTTTGCTAAGTGCAGTCGCCGCGCTGAAGCCGGTTGCGTATTGGTACACGTAGTAGTTGTAATAAAAATGCGGAATGCGCGCCCACTCGAGGCCGATTTCTTTGTCCACGACAATATCATCGCCAAAATACGTTTTATTTAAGTCGTAATAAAGGGACGTCAACGTCTCGGCCGTCAATGCCTCGCCTTGTTGCGCCTTCAAATGGATCAAATGCTCAAACTCCGCGAACATCGTCTGGCGAAAAACCGTGCCGCGGAACCCCTCAAGATAATGGTTGAGCAAATAGAGCCGCTTTTTCTCATCATCGATCGTTCTCAGCAAATAGTCGTTCAACAGCGCCTCATTGCACGTCGACGCCACTTCGGCGACGAAAATTGAATAATGCGCATACGGATACGGCTGCGTTTTGCGCGTATAGTAGCTGTGCACCGAATGGCCAAATTCATGCACAAGTGTAAACAAATTGTTCACATTGTCCTGCCAGTTGAGCAAAATGTACGGATGGGTGCCGTACGCTCCCGACGAATAGGCGCCACTTCGCTTTCCTTTGTTTTCGCGCACATCGACCCAACGGTTGTCAAGCCCCTCTTTTACGATCGCCACATATTCCTCGCCAAGCGGCGCGAGCCCTTCAAGCATATATTGCTTCGCTTCCTCGTACGTCACTTCCATTTTCACTTCTTGCACAAGCGGCGTGTACAAGTCGTACATATGCAGCTCATCAAGCCCAAGCACTCGTTTGCGCAGCCGCACATACCGGTGCAGCAATGGCAAATGTTCATGAATCGTAGCAATTAAGTTGTCATAGACGCTCTCCGGAATGTTGTTCGCATCCAACGCCGCTTCCCGCGCCGAACGGTAGCGGCGGATGCGGGCGAAAAAGTTGTCTTTTTTCACCGTGCCGGCAAGCGTATTGGCGAACGTATTTTGAAACTTCTCATACGTATGGTATACGGCGTAAAACGCATCGCGGCGGACGCGGCGGTCCGTGCTTTCTAAAAAGCGGATGAACCGGCCGTGCGTGACTTCGACTTCCTCGCCGTTTTCATCGATGATCGTCGGAAACGTCAAATCAGCGTTGTTCAACGCGCTGAACGTGTCGGATGTCGCCTGCATCACCTCGGCTGCCTGCGCCAAGATCGCCTCCTCTTCCGCCGACAGCACGTGCGGGCGCTGGCGCGTAATTTCGTCTAACGCGTGCGCATACAAGCGAAGCGGCTCGTATTGTTCCAAAAACGAGCGCAGCACCGCTTCATCGATCGCCAAAATTTCCGGCACGATAAACGCCATCGCGCTCGATGCTTCGCTGTACAAGCTTTTCGCCCGGGCGTCGAGCCCTTGGTAAAACGAGTTGGTCGTATCTTGATCATAGCGCATATGGGCGTATGTATACAGCTTGCCGAGGCGCATCGATACGTCATCTTGGCATTTCAGCGCTTCATACAACACTTCCGGCGATTCGCCAAGCCGCCCTTTGTATTCGCCAAGCTTTGGAATCATCGCCTTCACTTGTTTGAACTCTTCTTCCCAGGCGTCATCGGTGGGAAAAATGTCCTCAAGCCGCCACGTTTCTTCCACCGGAATCTCGCTTCGCAGCGGCAGCGACTTTTTCGCTTTCTTTTCCTCCACCGTCATCATTCCT
>NZ_BCPV01000051.1 GCF_001544135.1 Geobacillus zalihae NBRC 101842
TCATGGTTTTAAGGTGCATGTATATAGATGGCATATTGTTGGTGTATTCGCTTGTAACACTCGGGCTAGTTGAGCGCTAGCGCTCAACTAGCACCACGGGTTTACACTCCTAAAATTGCAACAATGATTATTGCCAATACGACACTTAATAATAATGAAATAATCCAATGTTTCTTTTCTGTCATTTTAAAAAGAATATTTATAATAGAACTAATTAGCAGCACAATTATAAAAACAAAAGTAATCATTATAATTTCCATTTAAACAACCTCCTAGGTTTACACATTGAATAATGGACTTATATCCGACTTCCTCAATATACCATATTATATATATTTTTTCAAACCCGTGGTGCTAGAGTCAGTCAAGACTTTGTGGAGAACGTTTTTTCGGTTCACTACGGGCGTTGTCAATGACTAGTTAGTGAACCATTTTCAGGAATGGATATCGTAAGCGCTTTCGGACTCTCATCCCTCATCTTGAGGTGATCATATTACATTTTTTTACACCCAACCACCATCTCGGAGCGCCGACAACGCTTGATGGATCGGCGTCCCGGATGACTGTTGCAGACACGGTATATTCTGACGCACCACATCTGCCCACAACCGTCCTGCCTTCCGTTTGGCCTGTTCAACCCGCTTGGACTTCGTCGAGGCCGAGACGGCCGACTGGGGCTCTTGCTCCTCCCACCGTCCCTTTCTCCACCCGATCCCGTCGATTCGGGCTGCCATCGCCCTCAGAAACGCCCGAAGCCCTTGGTCTTTCCAGCTGCGGCGGGATTTCACCCGATGCGCAAACCGGCTCATCACGCTCTCGGCGTGGCCCATCGGACGCATGCCGGTCGTCTCCACCCCTTGCTCCGACAGCCACTCCCGATAGTCCCGGATGCATCCCGGCATCGACTCGATCCGGCGGATCATGGCAGCCATCTGCTTCTCTTTCGCTTCGTCCTCCAACGTGCCGACCGCGCTGTTCAGCTCCACCAGAAGCCCCTCTTCGTCTTGTTTCGCCAGCTTCTTCCGCACCTCCCGCCAACGCGGATGGCCGGACAGACACTGACGCAGCTCCCGCGCCACATGAAACCGATCCAGCTGAAAGCACGCCCGCTTCCCAAAATACTCCCGGCAGGCCGTGATCCACGACGCCGCGTCGCCGTTGATGATCAAAAGGTCCCGGCACGGATCATAGGCATATTCGTTCATCAGCCACTCTTCAAACCGTTCCCACACGTCTCCCGCCCCTTCATGGAGGTAGTGGCGCCGGTTCACGAGCTCGAGCTGCGAACCGTTTCGTTTCCATCCTTCGTGAACCGCCAGGATTTTCTCTTCTTTCGCCCGTTTCCCTTTCCCCTGGCGGGAAATGAACAGCCCATCCGCCTCCACAAACAGCACTCGGCCGTGCCGTTGGGAAACAGGGT
>NZ_BCPV01000052.1 GCF_001544135.1 Geobacillus zalihae NBRC 101842
GGGCTGATCGACTGCGCTCCATCAAAGCCCAGTTCGGCATCCAGCAAGAACGTATACGCCCCCGTTTGTCGATCATAGTAGTAGTTCCGTCGGAACGTCACTTCCCCAAACAGCGTTTGGATCGTAGTCGGCCGTTTGTCTTTCAGCTGATACCGGCGCTTGTCCCGCGCTTCCGCCAGTTGTTGATCGATCTCCTCCAAAAGGGCCGCCAACAAGACAGCGAACACCTTTTGAAGAGTTCTCAACAATTGATCATCCAAATCTTTCCATAAAGTCCATTATGTGGTAAGATGTTTCATGCCTGAATCCGTGATAAAGACGCGTTCAAACTGCCAAGACAACTTGATAAATCAACAAATATTGTGCTCAGGGTTCTTCACCTAATAGGTGAATATTCGGAATTGAGTTGATACTTTGGCGTGATTGGGTTTTCCAACATTTTTGATACACTTCTGTCACGGATTCAGGTCATGGACTCTCTCCCTCCTGTTTTCGGTTGATGTTGACAATCACCATCATAGCAGGGAGAGAGTCCTTTTTGCATGATCTTTGCTTGTTCTACCGCGCTTCGCTTGGTGGCCCCGACGAGCGTCGCGAACAAAAGTTCGCAACCCTCGTCGGGGATCATTTCGAAATGTCACCCACAAATATTTTACTCACACTTCAAGTTTTTTCTTTCGGCCCCAAACTCCCTTATTCACATTTCTTCCATTCTCTCGCTAACATCCCGTACACAACATGGTCGACAAAATGATCGTAAAGCCACTCCGCATCTCGAATCGTCCCTTCATTCGTAAATCCCAGCCGTTCAGGAATCGCTCTGCTCCGGCGATTTTCTGTTGCACAGCGGATTTCGACACGATTCATCCCCTGCTCAACGAACAAATAGTCGATGCACGCCTTGCACGCTTTCGTCATCAGCCCCATTCCTTGAAACGATTCGCCAAGCCAATAGCCAATGCTCGTTTTTCGATTCGCTCGATCCATATAATGAATTCCGATCACACCAGCCAATTGGCCACGATGCCAAATTCCTGCCTCAAAACCATTGCCAGCAGCAAACTTCTGCAATCCTTGAAAGATAAACGTCTTCGAATCCGCTGCTGTTTGGGTTGAATCCACCCATGGGAGCCATTGACGCAAATGCGGGCGGCAGGAGTCAATCAACGCAAAAAGCGATTCCGCATCTTCCATTGTGAGCAACTTTAGCCATGAATGTTCCTCTAAGCGATGGATAAACATCGTTCATTCCCCTTTCATCATTTTTCTCATTATAGCATATCAACCTAAACACGCCAGTCGTCCGCCAATCCCTTCTTGGCAAATAAAAAAAGACTGTTCCCATGACGGCAAACCCGCCTTAGGAACAGTCCTCCGATCCTCTCTATTCCCGCAAAAAGACGAAGTAGCAGATAAAGACGACAAATAGCACATACAACAGCGGATGAACATCTTTGCCGCGGCCTTTTAAAATCATCGTGATCGGGTAGAAGATGAATCCAACGGCAATCCCAGTGGCGATGCTGTAGGAAAGTGGCATCGTGATGAGCGTGAAGAACGCCGGCACGGCGACTTCGAACTTTTTCCAGTCAATTTCGCCGATCGACGAAGCCATCAACACCCCGACGATGATGAGCGCTGGTGCGGTGACCGGTGCGGTAATGACGCTCAGGAGCGGCGAGAAGAACAACGCCAGCAAGAACAAAATCCCCGTCACAACGGCCGAAAACCCAGAGCGTCCTCCGGCGGCGACGCCGGCTGACGATTCGATGTACGATGTCGTCGTCGATGTGCCAAACACCGCCCCCACCATCACTGCTGTCGCATCGACAAGCAGCGCTTTGCCGGCGCGCGGCAGTTTGTTGTTTTTCAGCAGTCCGGCTTGGTTGGCGACAGCTAGAAGCGTCCCTGTCGCATCGAAAAAGTCGACAATAAAGAACGTTAAGACAACGCCGAGCATTTTCCACGAGAAAATGTCCGGCAAATGCTTGATCGCTACACCGAAGGTTGGCGAAATATCCGGAATAGCGCCGACAATTTGATGCGGCACTTTGATCAATCCGAAAATCATGCCGACAATCGCGGTAATGACCATGCCGTAAAAGACGCCGCCGTTTACTTTTCTTACCATCAAAACAACAGTAATGAACAATCCAAAAATGGCCAACAGTGTATTGCCGTCTTTCAATGAACTTAATCCAACGAGCGTTGCTTTGTTATCGACAATAATTCCAGCGTTTTGCAAGCCGATGAACGTGATGAACAGGCCAATTCCGGCGCTGACTGCATATTTCAGTTCAACGGGAATGGCATCGATAATTTTTTCCCGAATGCCGGTGAGCGATAAAATCGTAAAAATGATGCCGGAAACAAACACCCCTGCCAGCGCTGTTTGCCACGGAATGCCCATATGCAGCACGACGGTGAAGGCGAAAAAGGCATTCAGCCCCATCCCAGGCGCCAAGGCGATTGGATAGCGGGCCAACACTCCCATCAAAATCGATCCGTACGCCGCTGCCAAAGCCGTGGCGACAAACACGGCGCCTTGGTCAATGCGCAGTTCATCAGGAAAATCTTTCACAGCCCCTAACGACAAGGTAAATGGGTTGACGAACAAAATGTACGCCATCGACAAAAACGTCGTCAGCCCGGCGATAATCTCCGTTCGATAGTTCGTGCCGAGCTCATCAAACTGGAAGTACTTTCTCACGTCTGCCCCCTCCTATACATAAAATAAAAAACGCTTCTAGCAGCTACCAGAAGCGTTGACTAGGAAGGAATGACGAACAGAGAGAGGACAAACAAGCACTCTCCGATCCCGCATCCCTCGTAGTCAAGCTATTTACGGTAGCTTGGTAGAAACTCCCGAGCCATATTCCCGGGATTATACGACGGAATTCAACAATATTCATGATTCCACGGCTATTGTATCAGCCTGAAGATGACCTGTCAAGAAAAAAGACGAACATTTCTTTGGAAATGTCCGTCTTTTGTTCGTTTTTATTCCCACTCGATCGTTGCCGGAGGCTTGCTTGTAATATCGTAGACGACGCGGTTGACATGCGGCACCTCATTGACGATGCGCGTTGAAATCCGCTCGAGCACATCCCACGGGATGCGGGCCCAATCGGCGGTCATCCCGTCGATCGAGGTCACCGCGCGGATGGCCACCGTATAATCGTACGTGCGGGCATCCCCCATCACCCCAACGCTGCGAATGTCGGGAAGGACGGTAAAGTATTGCCAAATTTCGCGGTCCAACCCCGCTTTTTTCACTTCTTCGCGCAAAATGGCGTCTGATTCGCGAACGATTTCCAATTTTTCTTCCGTCACTTCTCCAAGAACACGGATGCCAAGCCCTGGCCCCGGGAACGGCTGCCGCCAGACGATTTCGTCTGGGATTCCTAGTTGCGTGCCGAGTGCACGCACTTCGTCTTTAAACAGCGTATTGAGCGGTTCGATCAGTTCGAATTTCATATCTTCCGGCAAACCGCCGACATTATGATGCGATTTGATCGTTTGCGCCGTCGCCGTGCCGCTTTCGATAATGTCGGTATAGAGCGTCCCTTGCACCAAAAATTCAATGCCTTCAAGCTTGGCCGCCTCGTCGTCAAATACGTAAATAAACTCGTTGCCGATGATTTTCCGCTTTTGTTCCGGGTCCGTAACCCCTTTGAGTTTCGCCAAAAAGCGGTCTTTCGCATCGACTTTGATGACGTTCATCTGGAATTGCTCACGGAACGTCTTCATGACGCTTTCGGCTTCACCTTTGCGCAAAAGGCCATGGTCGACGAAAATACAAGTAAGTTGATCGCCAATGGCGCGGTGCACCAAAACGGCAGCAACCGACGAATCGACTCCGCCGCTTAAGGCGCACAGCACTTTTTTTCCGCCCACTTGTTCACGGATGCGGCGCACCTGCTCATCAATAAAGTTTTCCATCGTCCAGTCGCCCCGGCAGCCGCATACCTCAAAGACAAATTTCTTCAATAGATCATTGCCGTATACCGAGTGGCGCACTTCTGGATGGAATTGCACTCCATACCATTTTCGCCGTTCGTCACTCATCGCAGCAATCGGGCACGAAGGGCTCGTCGCATCGACAGCGAAACCAGCCGGCGGAGCGGTCACCAAATCGCCGTGGCTCATCCAAACGACTTGCTCGTCCGGCAAACCATGAAAAAGCAAAGAATCGTTTTTCACTTGGATGAGCGCTTTGCCGTATTCACGGTGCGTCGCTTTTTCCACCTTACCTCCTAAATGGTGCGCCATCAGCTGCATCCCGTAGCAAATCCCTAAAATCGGCAGCCCCAGCTCAAAAATCGCTGGGTCGCATGTAAACGCTCGTTCATCATACACGCTGTTTGGACCGCCCGAGAAAATGATTCCTTTGGCGTTCAGCGCACGAATTTCCTCAGCACGGATCGTGTGCGGATGCAGTTCGCTGTAGACACCAAACTCTCGGATGCGGCGGGTAATCAGCTGGTTATATTGACTGCCAAAGTCCAAGACGACGATCATTTCTTGGTTCATGTTTTCCACCCCGTCAAAAAAATAACGCTGCCATTGCCCAAAACATGGATGAAGGCAGAATAGCAGCGTCTTCTGCCTTCATAGTCGGGCCGTTTACGGCGGCCCGGTAGAGACGCGCAAGCCATATTCTTGCGCTTATATGAAGGGCTTTCGTCTATCCGTATGCAAATTTGAGTTCATTCTATCAACTTGCCAGCATACGGTCAAGAGATCGTCCTTTTTATTAAATTTTCCCACAATTCCACCGCTTCACGGACATTGGCTTCCTTGATTCCCGTTCCGTATACGGCGCGTTCATATAGTTTCGTCAACCGATTCATTTCATCTGTTTCAAACAGGCGATCCACTTCGGCGGCGTATTGACGCAGCGTTTCATGCGGCCGACGCTTAAGTCCATAATCTTGCAAATGGCGAAGAAGCGCCCCGTACGCAGAAATGAGCCAGGCGGCCCCATCGAGTTTCCGGCGGCGGAACCGAAACAGCGTAAAGCGCGGCCACCATTTCCGCCTTGTCGCATAGGCCGCTCCGCCCAACACGGCCAACACGACCAGCGTGGTCAACCCCATTTTCCACGACCAAACATCCGCCAGCTTCTCCCACCAATGCTCCCCCTGTGCCGTCGAAGGTTGCTCAAGTAATTGATCGAGCGGCACACGCGGCGTTTCCCGTTCTTCCGGCTGCAGCTGTGGTTCTGGCTCCTCTGGATTCGAAGCGGCAAGCGAGAACGCATATGGATTGACAAACCCTTGCGTCGGTTCAAATGGCACCCAGCCGATGCCTTCAAAATACACTTCGACCCATGAATGGGCGTCGTTGTTGCGCACTTCATAAACCGATTGCCCGTCTTGTTCCCCAACCAACCGTCCGGATGTGTACCCTTTCACCCAGCGCGCTGGAATGCCCAGTGTGCGGACGAGCACCGCCATCGAGGTGGAAAAATTGTCGCAATACCCTTGCTTCGTCTCAAATAAAAACTGGTCGACGTAATCTTGATCAGGCCCGGGAACAGCGACGTCCGTCGTTTCGTACGTGTATCCGTTCAGATGGAAGTATTGCTCGATCGCTTTTACCTTGTCGTACACGGTTTCTTTTCCATCAGTAATTTGCTTCGCCAACTCGCGAACCCGCTGCGGAAGCGTCTCTGGCAATTGCGTATAACGTTTCAAAAAGGGCGGGTCTTGGACAGGAGGCGCGGCGCGCAATGCCTCAATCGGAAAATCTGGCTCCATATACGTCAGCATATACTGACGGATCGGAAGCGCGTTGGCGTTTTGATCGCTCGTATAAATTTTTTCCGTCGCCATATGCATGCGGTAGACGATATGGTCAGACGTTTGCACCTGTTGCAAGCCGAGCGGATAGACGAGATGAAACGCCTGGTCTTGGCGGGTGATTTCCGCCGTCTGCTCGACCGTCTTGACTTTGTCGCTCCACCATTCATACCTAATCAGCTCACCGTTTCCAAACGACTGGACTTGTTCGCTTTGAAACGCTTCCCACCCTTTTCCCGTGTAAATGTCTTTCGTTTCGACGCGCCAATAATGACGGCCTTGGTCTTTGGCAATGAAAACGACGGCATCATCAGCAATAAACGGCCCGCCGAGGCGGGAATCATTTTGCCCATATCCCACTTTTGCCACACCAGGAGAAGGTGAGTCATCGTTCGTTTCTTCCGGCTGGGCGTGATAGCTGCGGATAAACGCCACCGGATCCGGCCATTGCGGCGGCAGCTTCGGACCCGCATACCCAACCGCAAGAGCGACGGCAGGAATGAATAGAGCGGCCGCCCGCCACGTTCCGATGCGAAAAGACGGCGCTTTTGCCTGCAGCTCTTCGCCCTGGAGCCAAACGAAGGCAAAAAAGCCGAGCGCAACAAGACGAAGGATCGCCCCGTTGCCGCTATATGGCAGAAACGTATCAAGCACAGCGATATACCCAACTGTCAACGCGTATGGGACAAACCACCGATTCCGCCGTACAATAAGCCAATGCAACAGGAACGAAACGGCCCATAACAGCAGAAAAAAGACAAAGGTGCGCAGCGCATCACCCGGCATAGAAGACCGGTCGCCCAACAACCAGACGGTGCTATCCCGCCAAAGCGCATGAGGCAAAGCGGCGATCGAAGCAAAAGAAAATAGACGAGAAAGCGCCCACCATATATAAACCATTTTCCCGAGCGCGGAAAGCCATATGGGAACACGGAGCAAATGAAGTCCGAAACAAAGGGCGACAAATGATACAAACACGCCTATATGCGCTGTATCGGTGACGGCCTCTAACGGCCAAAGCCATTCCGTGAGCAGCCAAGCGGCTAGGGCGTTAGACAGCACGGTAGATAACATGTTTGCCCCTAACGGTCTCATCCGTCTCCTCCTCCTTGCCGGACGGTTTGCAACGCCTGCGGGTCAATGCGCGATACGTACACTCCGCTGCGGCGAAGCCTGTCCGCCCAATTCCGCTCATCCTCTCCCCATTCACGGTTGACAACATACAGAACAATATGGCGTTTTGGCGCCATTGCTCGCAGCTGCCCGGCCAACTGGGCGGACAACGCGGACGTCACAATGATGCAACCAGCAGCCGTCCTCCAGTTCGCCTCCTCAGCTAAAACATGCGCGAGCGGCTCTTGGCCGCCGACGTCCACTTCCGCCAACCGGAGAAGAATCGACTGCCACTGTCCGTCATGGCGGCGCGGCGCTAAGAAAGAACGCTCTTTTCCAGCAACGAGCATCCCGACCGGCACCCCTTCATCTATCAACGCCTTCGATACGGAAGCCGCTAACGTGACAAGCTCCTCAAACCATGGAGACGCGGCGCCGTCGAGCACAACGATCCAATCGTCATTGCGCTGTTCATCAAACTCTTTGGTCATCAGTTCCTGTCTGCGCGCTGACGCCTTCCAATGCACCCACGACATTTTGTCCCCAGGCACGTATTCACGGGCGCCGGCCGCCACGGCCATATCGCGGCGATAGGCAAGCGTGCGCGCAGCTTTTCCTTGGGCAAACCATTCGCGCACCATCTCAGGCGGCCATTCGATATAACGTGGATAGACGATGACCGTGCACGGGGCATAAAACGATGCCGTTTTGTTCACCCAGCCAAAGACATCGCGCGCTTCCAAGCGAACAGCTTCCAATTGATGACGGCCGCGCGGCAAGGAAAGCGGCCATGTACAAGAAAGATGGCGGCGAAACGGCCAAGCAATCGCAATCATCTCTCCTCCGTGCTTCCACCCTTCCTCAGCAACAGCAAGCGCCGCCAGCGGAACCGCCCACGGCAACTCGATACGAACCATCACCGGAATCGATTCACCCGCATGGTAGCGCCGCGCCGGCACGGTTCGAATCACCGCAGCGCGTCTGAGCGGATACAAGGCGACGGCAAACGCATGCAGTCCAAACGGCAAAAAGCTGTAAAACAAAAACCAGCTGACAAATCCACCTTGAAACATGGCGTAGGAAAACAAGATTGCGGTCAACAGCAACAATCCAATAAGCGGGAGCCAACGCCTCCCCTTCTTCATTCGCTTCGCGTTCATCGCTTTTATCTCCGCCCTTGCACCGGCACCGGCGTACGGGAAACAAGCTGACTGACGACCATTTCAGCATCAAGCTTGTCCCATTTCGCTTCCGGGCGAATAAGCAGGCGATGAGCCAGCACATAGGGAGCAAGGTGCTGCACATCATCGGGGATGACAAAATCGCGGCCATGGATGAACGCGTACGCTTGCGCCGCCTTCATCAAAGCGACGGACCCGCGCGGGCTGACGCCTAAATAGACCGCTTCATGCTGACGGCTTTGCTGGATAAGATCGACGATATATCGTTTCACGGTATCGCTCACATGCACGTCGGCTACCTTTCGTTGCAACGCAAGCAATTCATCAAGCGACATCACCGGGCCGATCTCCGCCAGCGGTGCCGTCTTTTCTAGACGGTTTAACATTTCGATTTCCTCGTCAGGGGACGGATAGCCCATGTGCAATTTCAACAAAAACCGGTCAAGCTGGGCCTCGGGGAGCGGGTACGTTCCTTCATACTCAATCGGATTTTGCGTCGCCATCACCAAAAACGGCTGCGGCAACACCCGGGTGACACCATCCACCGTCACACTTCCTTCTTCCATCGCCTCAAGCAGCGCCGACTGCGTTTTCGGCGACGTCCGGTTAATCTCATCAGCCAACACAATATGAGCGACAATCGGGCCGGGCTTGTACTCAAACTGCCGTTCTTTTGGATTATAGACGGAAACGCCGATCACATCGCTCGGCAGCAAATCCGGCGTAAACTGAATGCGCTTGAGCTCCACGTTGAACGATTTCGCCAGCGCACGCACCAACATCGTCTTGCCGACGCCGGGCACATCCTCGAGCAGCACATGGCCTTTGGCCAATAACGCTGTTAAGCTGAGGATGATGACGTCGCGTTTTCCGACGATGACTTGCTCAATGTTGCGGACCACCTTTTCAAAAGGGGGAAGCAGCGGCTCGTAAATCGCCATGACATCAAACTCCTTTTATAGTAATGAATGGGTCTTTCAGCGGTAGACAAGGCGCAGTTTATACTATTACTATAATATCGAATATACTGAACTTTTGGAATCCATTTGCAACAAGGGGGAAGAGAAAAATGGGGAAATCGAAGTGGACGATGATCGGCCCGGGGCTGATCGTCGCAGCGACCGGAGTCGGGGCCGGGGATTTGGTGGCCGCTCTTGTCGCCGGAACGAACTACGGCCTTGTCTTTATGTGGGCGATCATCGTCGGTGCATTGTTCAAGTTTGTGTTGAATGAAGGGATCGGCCGTTGGCATTTGCTCAGCGGCAAAACCATTTTCGAAGGCTGGCAGTCAATGGGGAAATGGGCCTCAATCTATTTTGGCGTGTACGCCATTATTTGGGGATTCGTATACGGCGCGGCCGGTACGTCATCGTGCGCCTTGGCGATGTCAGCGATGATCCCGTCCATTCCGCTTTGGGCGTGGGCCGTCATCCATGGGGTGGCTGGCTTTGCGATTACTTGGTCCGGCCGATTCCAATTGTTTGAGCGGGTCATGAATGTGCTCGTCGGGCTCATGTTCATTACCGTGGTCGGCTCGGCGCTTCTTGTCCTGCCGCAGCTCGATGATCTTTGGAAAACGGCCGTTCCGGATTTGCCGAAAGGGTCGCTTTTGTATGCTCTCGGGCTGATCGGCGGCGTCGGCGGCTCTATCACCATGGCGTCATACGGATATTGGCTGCAGGAAAACGGCTGGAAAGGGCGAGCTTACGTATCGCCGATGCGCTATGATTCCGCTGTCGCTTATATTGTCACCGCCATCTTTACGTTGTCGCTTCTCGTGCTTGGGGCCGCCTTGTTGTACGGCACTGACACGACGATCAGCGGCGAGCAGGGGCTTGTGTCATTCGCTTCGATCATGGGCAACGAGCTGCACCCGGCTGCCCGTTGGCTCTTTTTGCTCGGCTTTTGGTCGGCGTCATTTACATCGGTCATCGGCGTTTGGAACGGCGTTTCGTATTTGTTCGCCGATTTTGTTCGCAACATGCGGAAAACGCCGGTTGGCGCCGAATCGCTCAACCAGTCAAAAGCGTTCCGCTTCTACGTCTTTTGGCTCACCTTCCCGCCGATGCTCTTGCATTTCATCGGCAAGCCGGTCGGACTCATCATCGCCTACGGGGCGCTCGGCGCGCTGTTTATGCCATTTTTGGCTGTGACGCTTCTTTATTTGCTCAATTCGAAAAAAGCGCTTCCGGACGAAGGGCGCAACCATTGGCTCTCGAATGCGCTGCTCGTTCTTTGTCTGGCGCTGTTTGCCGTCTTGTCGATTAATGAACTCATTCGCCTGTTTGCTTAACATTTGCCCGGTGCAAAGCAGCCAGCTGGCGGCAGGAGGCTGTCTCAATGGAAAAACGCTCATCCCTTGAATCGGGATGAGCGTTTTTGGCCCGCCTATTCGCTCACGGCTGATCTACCCGTCGTTTTGTGCCGCTAAATCATCTTCTCCGGCCTCACCCATTCTTCGTACTGCTCAGCTGTCACATACCCGGTTTTCAATGCCGCTTCCTTGAGCGTCAACCCTTCGCGATGGGCGAGCTTCGCGATTTCCGCCGCCCGGTCGTAGCCGATACGCGGGCTCAACGCCGTCACGAGCATGAGTGAGCGGTCCACGTATTCTTTCATTTTCGCTTCGTTCGCCTCCAGCCCTTGGGCGCACCGTTCATCAAACGAGCGGATCACATCGCCGAGTAGCTGCACGGACTGAATGGCGTTATAGGCGATGACCGGCTTGAACACATTTAATTGGAAGTTGCCTTGGCTCGCCGCAAAGCCGATCGTGGCGTCATTGCCGAACACTTGCACAGCGACCATCGTCATCGCTTCGCTTTGCGTTGGATTCACTTTCCCCGGCATGATCGAGCTTCCGGGTTCATTGGCTGGAATCGTGATCTCCCCGAGCCCGGAGCGCGGCCCGCTCGCCAGCCAGCGGATATCGTTGGCGATTTTCATCAAATCGGCGGCGAGCGCTTTCAACGCTCCGTGGACATACACGATCTCATCATGGCTTGTCAGCGCATGGAATTTATTGGTTGACGAACGGAACGGATAGCCCGTCTGCGTTTTTAGCTGCTCGGCCACTTGCTCGCCAAATCCCGGCGGCGCATTGATTCCGGTGCCAACCGCCGTGCCGCCGATCGCCAAATCAAGCAGCTTCTCACTCGCCTCCATGATCATCGCCTTGCTTTTCTCAAGCATCGCCCGCCAACCGGAAATCTCCTGCCCAAATGTGAGCGGCGTCGCGTCTTGCAAGTGGGTGCGCCCGATTTTGATCGTCTTCCCATATTGGCGTTCTTTGGTCGCGAATGTCCCGATCAAGCCATCAAGCGCTGGCAGGAGGTGCGTTTGGATCTTCGTGAAGATCGCGATATGCATCACAGTTGGGAATGTGTCGTTCGAGCTTTGCGACATGTTCACATCATCGTTCGGGTGAATGCGCCCTTCCCCCTCATCCAGCAGCTCGCTCGCCCGTCTCGCCACGACTTCATTGACGTTCATGTTCGTCTGCGTCCCGCTTCCCGTCTGCCAGACGACGAGCGGGAAATGCTCATCCCATTGGCCCGCCAAAATTTCCTCGCACGCGGCGACAATTGCCCGCTGCTTCGCTTCGCTCAACTTCCCGGCTCGGTGGTTGACGATGGCCGCCGCTTTTTTCAGCTCGGCATACGCATAGATCAATTCCAACGGCATTGTTTCCGTGCCGATGTGAAAGTTTTGCCGGCTTCGCTCCGTCTGCGCCCCCCAGTACTTATCAGCCGGCACCTGCACCTCACCGAGCGAATCGCGTTCAATCCGCACGTTCATTCCATTCTCCTCCTTTGGATATCGCCTTTCCATTTCTAATTTTACCCAAAATCACAATCGACAATGAAACAAATGAGCAGGCAAAACGTCTAACTGAGAAAGGGGGAAACGACATGAAAAATAGATGGCTATGGCTCCTCATCGCTGTATGGCTGTCCGGTTGCCAATCGGGCGACATCCAACCGCCTGACTTACGATTGGCCGTCGACGGAGAGACAATCGACCACCGCCTCGGAACATATACATGGTCAACAGGCGGCCGCGGAGTCGTGGCCGACGCTGCCGCCCCGCCGCTGCTCGTGAAAAACATGAATCCCCATCCGGTTGCCCCTGGGGCAAAATTACACCTCCAATTTGACGACCGCCCGTTGACGATCGAAGCGGGTGTATGGAACGGCGGAGATGCCGACTGGCGCCCGGTGCAAAACGGAATCATTACTCTTCCGGAAAAGAAAGGGGCATACATTTATGCCATTCACGCCTCTTGGAAAAAAGGGGATGCGATTTATGCGTTTTTCATTGAGGTGCGATAACTAGCACAGCGGAGGAAAAGGTGCAATAGAATAGCGATATGAGGGAGAAACAACAGCTGCCCTTCACCCGATCAGCGGCTGTAAGAACACCTGGCTGAGGCATATATAGTCAAAAAGAAAAAGAACACCGGGGAACTCCCCCGGTGCTCCAAGGCTTTTGCGGCGAGATTACATCATGCCGCCCATGTCTGGCATGTTGTTGTTGCCTTTGTTTTCTTCCGGTTTGTCGGCAACGACCGCTTCTGTCGTCAAGACCATGGCGGCGACAGAGGCAGCGTTTTGCAGCGCCGAACGAGTGACTTTCGTCGGGTCCACGATGCCAGCTTCGATCATGTCGACCCATTCACCTGTTGCCGCGTTGAAGCCGATGCCCGGTTTTTCGTTTTTCAGGCGCTCAACGATGATCGAGCCTTCCAGACCAGCGTTTTGCGCGATTTGACGAACCGGTTCTTCGATTGCGCGCAAGACGATTTTCACGCCGGTTGCTTCATCGCCTTCCGCTTCGATGGCCGCGACTTTGCTGTAGACATTCATCAATGCCGTACCGCCGCCAGCGACAATGCCTTCTTCAACAGCCGCACGAGTCGAGTTGAGCGCGTCTTCGATGCGCAGTTTGCGTTCTTTCAATTCCGTTTCTGTCGCTGCGCCCACTTTGATGACCGCTACGCCGCCAGCGAGTTTCGCCAAGCGTTCTTGCAGTTTTTCGCGGTCGAATTCCGAAGTCGTTTCTTCAAGCTGCGCACGGATTTGGTTGATGCGCGCTTTGATGCGATCCGAATCGCCAGCGCCTTCGACGATCGTCGTCGTTTCTTTCGTAACAACAACTTTCGACGCACGGCCGAGCGAAGCGATCGTGGTCGATTTCAGTTCGCGGCCGAGCTCTTCGGAGATGACTTCACCGCCCGTTAAAATCGCGATGTCTTCGAGCATCGCTTTGCGGCGGTCACCGAAGCCAGGCGCTTTGACAGCTACCGCATTGAACGTGCCGCGCAGTTTGTTGACAACAAGCGTTGCCAATGCTTCGCCTTCGACATCTTCAGCGATGATCAAGAGCGGACGGCCTTGTTGCACGACTTGCTCAAGAACAGGCAACAGTTCTTGGATGCTCGATACTTTTTTGTCCGTAATCAAGATGTACGGATTTTCGAGAACGGCTTCCATTTTTTCTGTATCCGTAATCATGTACGGCGAAACGTAACCGCGGTCGAATTGCATCCCTTCGACAACGTCGAGTTCCGTCGTGAAGCCTTTCGATTCTTCGAGCGTGATGACGCCATCGTTGCCGACGCGTTCCATTGCTTCAGCGATCAATTGACCGACTTCTTCGTCAGCAGCCGAAATCGCAGCCACTTGGGCGATCGACTCTTTCCCTTTGATCGGTTTGGAGATGGCTTTTAATTCTTCAACAGCAACCGCAACCGCTTTTTCAATCCCGCGGCGGATGCCCATCGGATTGGCACCAGCAGCCACGTTTTTCAAGCCTTCGCGGATCATCGCTTGAGCCAATACCGTAGCGGTTGTTGTACCGTCCCCAGCGATGTCGTTCGTTTTGCTGGCGACTTCAGCGACCAATTTCGCGCCCATGTTTTCAAACGGGTCTTCGAGTTCGATTTCTTTCGCGATTGTTACCCCGTCATTCGTGATGAGCGGCGAACCGAATTTTTTCTCCAATACGACGTTGCGGCCTTTCGGACCTAATGTGACTTTCACTGCGTCTGCAAGTTTGTCCACCCCGCGCAACATCGCACGGCGCGCTTCTTCGCTGAACTTGATTTGTTTTGCCATACCCCGTTACCTCCTTATGAAATTGTTGGACTGCGTGCCACAAGTTAAGTATCCGATTAAGTACCCAGTATGTTTTCGGAATGTTTATGTGATGAACGCATATATTAGCGGATGACAGCCAAAATATCGCTTTCGCGCAAAATTAAGTATTCTTTGCCGTCGTATTTCACTTCTGTGCCCGCATATTTCGAGAAGATAATGCGGTCGCCAACTTCGACTTCCGGCGCGATGCGTTGGCCGTTATCGAGCACGCGGCCTGCACCGACAGCGACAACGCGGCCTTCTTGCGGTTTTTCTTTCGCCGTATCCGGCAGCACAATGCCGCTAGCCGTTTTTTCTTCTGTTTCCACGACTTCAATGACAATGCGATCGCCTAATGGCTTCAACACGGGAAACGACCTCCTTAACGATAGTTTTCGCCGTTCTTATTAGCACTCATCACTATCGAGTGCTAACACACTTATAATATTAATGAACTTCTTTCCGTTTTGCAAGTAGGAAATGCAAAAAAATAACTGTTTTTCTCTCCTAAAGAAGAAAGAGCAAAAGGAGCCGGTTGTTTTGCCTCTACTCCCCATCCGCGCGGAGCTCATTTTCATTATTTCACATTCCTCGGACTGATAAACGGCTCCGGTTAATTTTTTTACGGCGGTGAGGTGGGATGCGAGGATGCAGTTTTCTTACTATTTTCGCCATACATGTGCTACAATACGGATATAATTTGAAATAAAAGGGGTAGAGGGTTTGAAACGCAACCACTGGTACGTCATCATCACGTATATCGTCATGCAGCTGTCCGCCTTTGTCGGCGTGCCGCTTCTTCGCGCCCTCGGCGTCGGCCAAGGAACGGAAAGCCGCCTCGAAGCCGCCAAACTGGCTTCCGGGTATTGGGCGATCATTAGTTTCCTGCTCGCTTTTGTCATTATCCTATGGCTGCTCCGCGGTGACCGCAACGAACGAATGATGCGGCGGCTGCCGCTTGGTTCCTCGTGGATGTGGGCGGTCTTGGGCGTCTTTTTGGCGCTCACGGCGCAAAGCATCGCCGCCAACATCGAATGGCGGTTGCTCGGCATCAAACCAGGGTCGGAAAATACAAGGCAAATCATCGATATCATCCGCCTGACGCCGCTGCTTATCGTCGTCACCTCCGTCATCGGCCCGATTTTGGAGGAGATTATCTTCCGCAAAATCATTTTCGGCTCGCTTTATGAAAAATACAACTTTTGGCTTGCTGCGCTTGTCAGTTCGCTCTTGTTTGCCCTTGTCCATATGGAGCCGGAGCATTTGCTTTTGTACACGTCCATGGGGATGGTATTCGCGTTTTTATACGCGAAAACCGGACGCATTTTCGTGCCGATTTTCGCCCATGTCGCCATGAATACGTTCGTCGTCGCCATGCAGACGCTGTTGGCCGACGAGATTGAGAACATGATGCGCCAGTCCGAGCTGCCGCTCGCCGTTTGGAGGGTTTGGCTATGATGCGAAACCCTCAGCTGTTTTCGCTTCCGTATTTCGTCTTAGGCTCAATGTTTACGTATTTGGCCATCGAAAGTGCTCATGAAACGGTTTGGAACGTCTCCACCATCGCTTTAGCGGCGCTCGCTGCCTTTGATTTCGGCACCGCCCTTCGCCTTCTTTTCGCCTCAAAACGCTGACCCCTTCCCGTGATTCGGACGGGAAGGGACCAGAACATCAGTCTCATGACGGCGATCATATCGTGAAAATGGAAACAAAAAACAAGAGGCCGGCCTCAAAGTCCTGTGTTGCGGCTTTTGAGACGGCCCCTTCGTTTGGCCCGGCCTTGCTCGCTTTCCTCTCAATGTTTTTCGTCCCGCCTCACTCATTGCCTTCCTCCTCGGCTGCTCGCTGCGCTTTCCGATAGCCGATGCGCGCCACCCAAATGCTTCCTTCATACAAAATGGTGAGCGGAATCATGACGATCACTTGCGACAGCACATCCGGCGGCGTAATGACCGCCGCTAAAATAAGCAGCGCCAAATACGCATACTTGCGGATGCGAACAAGAAGCTGCGGCGTAATAAGCCCTAAGCGGGTGAAAAACAACACGACGATCGGCAGCTGAAACACGATGCCAAACGGCAGCACGAGCTGAAGCAAAAACTGAAAATATTCATTAATGCCGATCATTTGTTGAACCCCTAGTTGGTCAGCCAGCTGGCTCATAAATCGAACGACAAACGGAAACAAGACGAAATAAGCGAAGCTGACGCCTGCTAAAAAAAGAACGATCGACGCCGGGATATAGCTTAACGTCACTTTCCGCTCTTTTTCATACAGACCGGGGCTGACAAACGCCCAAATTTGATACAACAGCACCGGAGCCGACAGTACAGCCGCGATGACAAAGGCAAACTGAAAATACACTTTAATCGGATCGGTGAGGCGGAAGGCGTTCATGGTCAAATGCTTCGCCTCGGCCGTTCGCTGCAAATACAAAATGACATCATCGACAAAAAAGAAACTAACGACAAGCGCCGCAGCAAAAAAGATGAGCACGATGATGAGCCGTTTTCGCAGTTCACCCAGATGCTCATACACCGACATTTCTTTGTCATTCATTGTTTCCCCATCCTGCCTTGTCATCGGTCGGTTTTCGTTTCTTCGTCATCAGCGAGCCCTTTTGTGGCGTCTTTAAACTCGCGAAGCGACTGGCCGAACGACCGCCCCAACTCCGGCAGCTTTTTCGTGCCAAACAGCAACAAAATCACAGCAACGAGCAACAAATATTTCATGTGTTGTTCTCTCCTTTTTACGATGGCGATGGATAGTTTTTCAAAAAATAGACGAGCGACTGCAGCTCAATGGCTAAATCGATATGATGGACGCGAATATGGTTCGGCACGTTCAACCGCGCCGGAGTAAAGTTTAAAATGCCTTTAATTCCTTGCGCGACAAGGCGGTCGGTCAGCGCTTGAGCCGCGGCGGCCGGCACGGTTAAAATGGCGACCGGGATGTTTTCGTGAAGCCGCTCCTCCAACTCATCGAGATGATAGACCGGCACCCCGCCGACTGTCGTCCCTACTTTCCGCTCATCGACATCAAACGCCATCACGATTTTCGTATTGTTGTTTTTCGAAAAATTATAGTTTAAAAAGGCGGTGCCTAAATTGCCGACGCCAAACAAGGCGACTTCGGTCACCTCATCCTCTTCAAGCGTCCGGCGGAAAAACGACAACAAATAATTGACATTATACCCGTATCCCTTTTTGCCAAGCGCGCCAAAATAGGAGAAATCACGGCGGATCGTCGCCGGATCGACTTTCACCGCCTCGCTCAACTCGGCAGAGGAGACGCGTTGCTTGCCGGAAGCGTGCAAGTTTTTCAAAAACCGATAGTAAAGCGGCAGCCGTTTGGCGGTTGCCTGCGGAATTTTCGGTTGTTCGTTGCTCATGATCTCATCCCCTAGCTAATCGGTTTTCCGTCGGTAATGGCCAGACTTCCCGCCCGTTTTTTCGACCAAATACGTCGGACCGATGACCATTCCTTTATCAAGCGCCTTGCACATATCGTACACTGTCAACGCACAGACCGAAGCGGCCGTCAGCGCTTCCATTTCCACTCCTGTGCTCCCTTTCGTTTTCACCGTTGCCGTGATGACGAGCTTATGCGCTTCTCCATCGTTTTCCCAAGCAAAAGCAATGTCCACACCCTTTAACATAAGCGGGTGACACATTGGAATAAGGTCAGCTGTCTTCTTCGCCGCCATCACCCCCGCCACTTGAGCGACGGCGAGCACATCCCCTTTCTCGATCGCATTGCTCGTCATTTTTTCGTAAATTTCCCGGCTGACAGTCACGCTCGTTTGCGCCACAGCCACTCGCACAGTATCTTCTTTGTGCGTAATATCAACCATTTTCGCGCGCCCTTGTTCATTGAAATGAGTGAACGATGACAATACAATCTCCTCCATTTATACACTATACACGATTTTTCATCATTCGTCTTTGACCGTTTTCGCGACTTGCGTTAAACTATTCGCGAGGTGACGGACATGATCATTTTGCAAGTGCACGGGCTCACGAAATATTTCGGCGCTGACCTTATTTTATCGAATATAAAACTAGAAATACAGTCCCGCGACCGAATCGCCCTTGTCGGCCGCAACGGAGCGGGAAAATCGACATTGTTGAAAATCATCGCCGGTGAACTCTCTTTCGACAGCGGCAAAATCATCAAACCAAACCATATCAAAATCGGCTATTTGGCGCAAAACAGCGGGCTCGACTCGCCGCGTTCCATTTGGGACGAAATGCTTGAGGTATTCACCCCGCTTCTAGGACTCGAAAAACAGCTCGCCGAACTCAGCATGCAACTCGGCGACCCGGACGTACTCGCCGATCCCGCTCGCTATGAAAAAACGCTGAAAATGTATGACGAGCTGCAAGAACAATACAAAGAACAAGGCGGCTACCAATACGAAGCCGACATCCGCTCCGTTTTGCACGGGCTGCAGTTTTCCTCATATGATTATAAAACTACGCCGGTCTCGTCGTTAAGCGGCGGACAGCGGACGCGGCTTGCCCTTGGGAAATTGCTGTTGTCCAAGCCGGATTTATTGATTTTGGACGAGCCGACGAACCATTTGGATCTTGAGACGCTTGCCTGGCTGGAGCAGTACTTGCAAGCCTATCCCGGTGCCGTCCTGGTTGTTTCCCACGACCGCTACTTTTTAGACAAAATCGTCACCGACGTATACGAACTGTCGAATGCCACGCTCAAACACTATGCCGGCAACTACAGCCGCTATTTGGAGTTGCGGGCCGAGCAATACGAACAAGAGTTAAGACGGTACGAGAAACAGCAAGAAGAAATCGCCCGACTCCAAGACTTCATCCAGCGCAACATCGCACGTGCCTCGACGGCCAAACGGGCGCAAAGCCGGCGAAAGCAACTGGAAAAAATAGAACGGCTCGAACGGCCTGTCGGCGATGAAAAATCAGCCTCCTTTTCGTTCTCGATCGATCGACCGAGCGGCTATGAAGTGCTCACCGCTGAAGACATAGCCGTTGGCTATGACGACGGTGCACCCATCATCCGCCAAATCAGCTTCCGCATCACGCGCGGCGAAAGCGTCGCCCTAGTCGGGCCGAACGGCATCGGCAAGTCGACATTGCTGAAGGCGATCGCCCGAAAACTCCCTATCCAAACAGGAGAGCTCCGCTACGGCGCAAACGTCCAAATCGGCTATTACGATCAAGACCAAGCTGATTTGTCATCGAACAAACGGGTGCTTGACGAGCTGTGGGACGCCTACCCCGAAAAGACGGAAAAAGAAATTCGCACCGTGCTCGGCAACTTCCTGTTTTCCGGCGATGACGTTTTAAAACCGGTCTCCGCTTTAAGCGGCGGGGAGAAAGCACGCCTTTCGCTCGCCAAGCTGATGCTGCAAAAAGCAAATGTCCTTCTTTTGGACGAACCGACAAACCATCTCGACCTTGACAGCAAAGAAGTGCTCGAGCAAGCGCTCATCGACTACCCGGGAACGATTTTGTTCGTTTCCCACGACCGCTATTTCATCAACCGAATCGCAACAAAGGTGTTTGAACTTTCCAGCGGAGGCCTAACGGAATACTTAGGCGACTATGATTACTACATCGCCAAAAAAGAAGAAATGCGCGAATTGGCGCTCCTGAACGTCCGCCCGACAGAAACGGCAAGTGATTCTGCCAAAACGACATACGAGCAAGAAAAAGAGGAAAAAAAACGACGGCGCCAGCGCCAACGCCGCTTGGATGAAATCGAAGCCGAGATTGCAGCGCTTGAAGCACAAATCGCTGAGATCGAGCAAAAACTTTGTGATCCATCCGTTTACGGCGACTATGAGACGATGCAACGATTGACGCAAGAAAACGACGAGCGGAAGCAGCGAGTCGAAACGTTATTGGCCGAATGGGAACAGCTTTATACTTCACTATAACCGACAACCCGCCTCTAGTTTCGGCGGGTTGTTCTTTAGTTAGTCACATTATCCACAAAAGAATCCACAATTTCCACCATGGAATATAAGTTATTCACCAACTTTTCCACATTATCCACAAAAAACATCTTCCTTTTGCACAAAAATCGCTGTGTATTGTTTTTCTTATGTTGATCATGTTTTACCGCTTTTTCCACATTGTCCACAGATTTGTGGATAAAAATATACACAAACTTTTTTCACATGAAAACAAAAAGGACGATCCGTTTGCCTGCCGCAAACGGATCGCCCTTCGGTGTCTTTCGCGTTTCAGCCAACTGCCTAGACAAGCGGCAAGCTTGGATTGGCGTTGAGCGCCAAATCAGCCCGCTTTCCTTGTTGATATAACACTGTTCCCGCAACGGCAATCATCGCAGCATTATCGGTGCATAGCGATAACGGCGGGATGACAAGCTCCACATCGGGGAGCTCTTTCATTTTATCCTGCAGTGCAGCCCGCAGCCCGCGGTTGGCCGCCACCCCCCCGGCGAGCAGCACTTGCCGTACGCGGTATTCTTTGGCGGCCTGCACCGTTTTCGTCACCAGCACATCGACGACGCTGGCCTGAAAGCTCGCGGCCATCTGTCTCGGATCGATCTCCTCGCCGCGCTGCTTCGCGTTGTGGAGCGCATTGAGAACCGCCGATTTTAAGCCGCTGAAGCTGAAATCATACGAACCTTCCTCAAGCCACGCTCGCGGCAAATCAATCACTGGCTCTCCCTCATGAGCCAGCCGGTCGATGTGCGGTCCTCCTGGGTACGGAAGGCCTAAAGCCCGCGCCACCTTGTCATACGCCTCACCGGCAGCGTCATCGCGCGTTTCACCGATCACCGCAAAATTCCCATGCTCCTTCATGAACACGAGTTCCGTATGACCACCGGAAACGACGAGCGCCAACAGCGGAAACTTCATTTCAGCCACTAATTGATTGGCGTAAATATGACCGGCGATATGATGCACCCCAATAAGCGGCAATCCATGGGCAAACGCTAACGCTTTCGCCGCGTTGACCCCGACAAGAAGCGCTCCGACAAGCCCCGGTCCGGCCGTCACCGCCACCGCATCAAGGCCCGCAAACGATACGCCGGCCTGCTGCATCGCTTCTTCAATAACGAGCGTAATTTGCTCCACATGATGGCGGGAAGCAATTTCCGGCACGACGCCGCCAAACCGCCGATGGCTTTCCATTTGCGACGCCACTACATTCGATAAAACCTCTCTTCCGTTTTTCACGACTGCTGCCGCCGTTTCATCGCAGCTCGTTTCAATGCCTAATACATATACGTCCTCATTCATCTCAGCTTCACCCACATGACTAACGCGTCTTCAAAGTTATCCGGATAATACCGTTTGCGAATGCCTCCGTTGCGAAACCCTAGCTTTCGGTACAGCGACTGGGCAACATGATTGGACACGCGCACCTCAAGCGTCATCGTCGCCGCCCCGTGCTGCCTGGCCATGTCCATCAAGCGCCGCATGAGCGCTTCACCAAGCTTTTGCCCACGAAACTGCGGCAACACGGCTACATTCGTCACATGCGCCTCATCGATGACAAGCCACATCCCACCATACCCGATGATCCGCCCGTTGTACACCATGACGATATATTTGGCGTAGCGGTTGTACATGAGCTCGTTGTAAAACGATTCACGGCTCCAAGGCGAAGTAAACGATGCCCGCTCGACTTGCACGACTTCATCAATGTCATGAATGGTCATTGGCCGAAATTGAACATTGATCCCCATCGTTCTGTTCCCCTTTTTGTTTCGCGAGCCATTTCGCCTCCGCCTCGGCAAGGCGGAGGTAGTTCGGCACAAACACATGGGCGTTCTCGCGCTCTTTTTGTTTGCCTAGCATCACCAACTCGCTCGGACGCGGCAACGCCAAAGACGGCGGGGCCACGTGAACCCGTTCGCCTAAATGACTTCGAAACAAATCACGATATAGCGGTGCATCCGCACCAATGAACAATACATCCTCTTCCCGCTCGCTCAACCGACGCGCCCACTCATCCGCCGCCACAATCCGGTCCTCCTCAAGACAGCGGAGCGCACCGCCTTCGTAGCGATAAAGCCCGGTGTAAATTTGTCCGCGCCGTGCGTCAAACAGCGGAACGATCACCCCAGGAAAATAACGGCCATTGGCGGCGAGCACCTCAAGGCTCGACACTCCGGCGATCGGAATACCGAGCGACCAGGCAAGCGTTTTCGCAATCGTCACGCCGATCCGCACCCCGGTATACGACCCCGGCCCTTTCGCTACAACGATTAAATCGAGATCTTTTGGAGCAACGTCACATCGTCGAAGCAACAACTCAATGGCTGGCATCGCCCGGGATGAATGGTCTTTTTTCACATTGGTGATGAATTCCCCTTTCACGACATCACCATCTACCAACGCAATGCCAAGCGGCATATTCGATGTATCAATTCCCAATACTTTCATGACGGAAAAATCTCCTTGCACAACTGTTCATAACGCTCCCCCGACGGCTCAAAGTGAAGCAACCGCTCATCGCCGCCACGATGAAACAAGAAAACGGTCAGCCGTTCCTCAGGCAACTGGCCGGCGATCAAATGCGCCCATTCAACAACCGTGACGCCATCGCCAGCAAAATATTCGTCAAATCCAAGATCTTCCCATTCATCTTCAAGTCGGTATACATCCATATGATAAAGCGGAAGCCGACCATCATATTGCTTAATAATGGTAAACGTCGGGCTATTGACCGTTTGCGTAATGCCCAGCCCTTCAGCAAGACCTTTCGTAAACGTCGTCTTTCCCGCCCCGAGATCACCTTCTAATGCGATGACCATTCCCGGCTCAAGATGTTCCGCCAGCCGGCGGGCCACCGACTTCGTTTCTTCCGGAGAATGCACCAAAATTTCAATTTTTTTCATTTTGTTCTACCTTATCCCCTTTTATCATCTTCACTCTTGCTTTTGAAATTGTATCATATCCGAACATCTTGCCGCCACTTCCAAAACGAAAAATAGGCATAGGAGAAAAGGAAAAACAAAAAGGACGATCCCGCGCAGCCTTTTGGCTCGCTGACAGATCGCCCTGTTGCGCAATCGCCCCTAAAAAGAAAAAGGGAATGAGGCGTGTCGAAACTCCCTGGTGAATGAAGCTGCCTAGCAGCGACCTACTCTTGCAGGGGCGCTGGCCCCAACTACCATCGGCGCTGGAGGGCTTAACTTCCGTGTTCGGGATGGGAACGGGTGTTTCCCCTCCGCCATAACCACTAGGCAAGCGGTTGGATTTTGACATCATTTATTATACTTGAAAAACAAACAATGTCAAGAAGGAAATTCATTCCTTCAAAACTAGATAACCGTCGGAAGAAGCCGCTCGCCTGCGCTTTTCGCATTGTCCAGCTCCGGCTCGCCGCCGCTCG
>NZ_BCPV01000053.1 GCF_001544135.1 Geobacillus zalihae NBRC 101842
GTTTTTATCGTACCTATGAGGGATTGAAACATCCGTGGAGATAAAGTATTTTGACGTTGACGCGTTGTTTTTATCGTACCTATGAGGGATTGAAACAAATTGATCAGACTGAGCAAAGACGAAGCACTTGAGGTTTTTATCGTACCTATGAGGGATTGAAACTCACTCGCGACGGCATGATCCGGGTCGCGGGTGAGCCGTTTTTATCGTACCTATGAGGGATTGAAACCGATCAAAAAAGCCTAGATACCTTTCTGAAAATGCGTTTTTATCGTACCTATGAGGGATTGAAACGAATTTGGAAAATGGAGAAAACCTTTTTCCGGGGATGTTTTTATCGTACCTATGAGGGATTGAAACCTACAGAGATTACTACAAAGATAGATGATGATAAGCGTTTTTATCGTACCTATGAGGGATTGAAACAGCGCTGGGTAACCGCAGAGGTGTTGCCAACCATCCGTTTTTATCGTACCTATGAGGGATTGAAACTGACGGTGCCGACGACATGGGGATCCATGTAGAGATGAGTTTTTATCGTACCTATGAGGGATTGAAACCATCATCAAATTGTTTTATGATGATCTCACCATGCGTTTTTATCGTACCTATGAGGGATTGAAACACGCCTTGGCATCGAAACGATAATCGCATGTGGGCAGGTTTTTATCGTACCTATGAGGGATTGAAACGAAGATATTAAATTAAGATTATATGAGTATTTTAGCGTTTTTATCGTACCTATGAGGGATTGAAACTCCGTTGTCATTGCTGTAAGAAATAACTGTTAAAGTGTTTTTATCGTACCTATGAGGGATTGAAACTCAGTCCAGCTATATGGCTTTTTCAATCCTGCCATTCCTGTTTTTATCGTACCTATGAGGGATTGAAACGGGGGATACTGAAAAGCTTCAAAGAGGACGGCATCGTTTTTATCGTACCTATGAGGGATTGAAACACGCGAACGGGGGAAAGTCCGTCCAGACGATCCGCTGTTTTTATCGTACCTATGAGGGATTGAAACCGAAACCTGGATAGCAACCACAGCTGGATCAGTAAGTTTTTATCGTACCTATGAGGGATTGAAACGACTATTCCTTGGTCAGTAGTTGTGATGATTTCCATGTTTTTATCGTACCTATGAGGGATTGAAACAACATGATCCCCGCCTCATCAATCAAAACGAGACATTGTTTTTATCGTACCTATGAGGGATTGAAACCTGGTTCAACAGCTGAAAAAGTGATGTATGGTATTGCGTTTTTATCGTACCTATGAGGGATTGAAACATAAATTACACAATAACGCTATAAAGCGTCATGAAAGTTTTTATCGTACCTATGAGGGATTGAAACTATGAACGGCTGAAAGAGCAGATGGGCGTCACACAGTTTTTATCGTACCTATGAGGGATTGAAACTCCATCCGATGAAGATGAATGTTGCGAAAGTTTTGGAGTTTTTATCGTACCTATGAGGGATTGAAACCAGCAACGATTGGGATTATGCAACGCGAGCGCAGGTTTTTATCGTACCTATGAGGGATTGAAACACGGCAAACCCTAGCGCTCCGCCAATCGCAGTGGCCGCCGTTTTTATCGTACCTATGAGGGATTGAAACGCAGAAAATGCCTTTTCCACTTCCGCCAACACTCTTTGTTTTTATCGTACCTATGAGGGATTAAAACTTATCCAACTCCCCGTCTTCCACACATATCTGAATCGCGTTTTCACCCACGCAATTTGGTGATCTTTTCTCCTCTTGTGCTGTCTTCGCTGGCAATGTGGAGATGACCCACCATCTTCCCTTGATCCTCGCCACGCGCAAAACTTCTTCTTCGTTCTGTTTTTCTCGCGGCAGCTTTGTTCGATGCGCTATACTTGGATAGAAGGAGCAACATTTGTTTGCTTCCGGATGGGCGTTTGTTTTTGCTTTTTCACGATGGGGGCAAGCAAAGGAAAGAAAGGGGAACGGTTATGCGCTGCAAGCTTCGCGATCTCGGTTTTTCCATCGGCACGCTTCCGGTGGGGAGGCGGAACCAAATCACCGATGTGCCCGGGGTAAGGGTGGGGCATGTGACGATTCGCGAGGACATCGATGAACGGACGGTGATCCGCACCGGGGTGACGGCGGTGCTGCCGCATGGGGGCAACTGGTTTTTGGAGAAAGTGCCTGCGGCTTGTTTTGTGCTGAATGGGTTTGGGAAAACGGCTGGACTCGTGCAAGTCGAGGAGCTTGGGACGATCGAGTCGCCGATTATGCTGACGAATACGTTCAGCGTCGGGGCGGTTTGGCAAGGGACGCTGGAATATATGTTGGAGGCGACGCCGGAGATTGGGGATGTGACGGGGTCGGTCAACATTGTCGTCGGGGAATGCAATGACAGCTATTTGAATACAGCGCGGGTGATGGCGGTGACGAAGGAGCATGCGAAAGAGGCGATTGCCGCGGCGCGGGTGGAGATGGAAGAAGGGGCGGTTGGCGCGGGTACGGGGATGATGTGTTTCGGGTGGAAAGGAGGCATTGGCAGCTCGTCGCGGGTCGTGAGCAGGGGATATACAGTCGGGGCGTTGGTCGTGAGCAACTTTGGACGGCGCGAGGAGCTGCGGTTGGCGCCGTATGTGCCGCCGTCGTTTGATGAGCGGGACGTGCCGCCTGGGTCGATTATGATGATCGTGGCGACTGATGCGCCGCTTGATGCGCGGCAGTTGAAGCGGCTGGCGCGGCGGGCGGCGGTGGGGCTCGGGCGGACGGGAAGCTGCGTCCATCACGGGAGCGGCGACATTGTCATTGCGTTTTCCAATGCTTATACCATTCCCCATTTTTCGGATTCTGCTCTTCAACCGTTCCCTCCGCTCGTCCGTGATGACGCGCCGCTTATGAATGAGCTGTTCCAGGCGGCGATTGAGGCGACCGAGGAAGCGATTTGGAATTCGCTCACGACGGCCGAGACGACGACCGGGCGCAACGGGCGGGTTGGGGAGGCGATTCCGTATTCGCTGCTTCGACGGATGGGAGAATGATCGAAAACGGCCTGAAAGGGATTCCTCTCAGGTCGTTTATTTATGATCTTGGCCGCGCTGTCAGTGCCGGATGTGAAGGCGGTGCGCCCAGGCGGCGATTTTTTCTTTCATGTCTTCACGCCATGCGCGGTCGTGGGTGGTGGATCCGACCAAAGCCCCTGTGGCGATGAGGAGCAGCCCTGACAAGGCGAAAATGGCCGAAATGGATGCGAATCCTGCGATGGCTCCCGCTGCCGTCGGACCAGCGAGGTTGCCGAGAAAGCGGGAGCTGGCTGTGACGCCGAACACGCGGCCTTGGATGCGGCGCGGGCATTGCGCGTTGATCAGCGCTTGAAGGGCAGGCCATACCCCGCCGACGACAAGCCCTTGCAAGAAGCGCCAGACGTACAATTCATAAAGATGGTCCGTCCATACTTGCGGCAAGGCGAACAGGCCGGAGAGCAGAAGCAACATCGGCAGTGTTTTCTCCTGCCCGATCCGGTCGCCGAGCTTGCCTAAATACGGCGCGCCGATGATCGTGGCGATGCCGGTGATCGAGGAGGCGAGCCCTGATAGAAATGCGAGATTGCGAGAATCGCCGACGAGCGACTGGACAAAAATCGTCATCATCGAGTTGACGCCAAGAACCGCAATTTGCACGAGAAAGGTGGCGACAAACAAGATGACGAGCGGCCGATGGGCGAATACTTCTTTGAAACTGGCATGGCGCTCTTGCGTCTGCGGCGCGACGGGGTCTTTGTCGAGCCAAAAGACGACAGGAAGCAATGTCGCCAAAATGCAAAACCCGGTCACGAGAAACACCGGGCGGAAGCCGAACAGGTCGGATAAGGCGCCGCCGATGAGCGGCCCGATGATGTTGCCGGCGATGCTTCCCGTCTGCAGCGTCCCGAGCGCCTCGCCGCTATGGTCTTTTGGCACGACGCGCGCCAAGTACGAAAACGAGACGGTGATGAATCCCGAGAAAAAGCCGACCAAAAAGCGAAGAACAAGCAGCGCCATCGGCGAATGGGCGAACGCCATGCAGCTGGTGATCAGCCCCATGCCAATCCCTGCACGGATGAGGTTGGCGCGCTGGCCGTACTTGTCGGCGAACATGCCCCAAATCGGCGCCATGATGGCCGCCGACAAAAACGTTGCCGAAAAGACAAGACCGGTCCAGACGCTCAACGAATGGTGCTCGGTGACGCCCATTTCCCACAACAGCAGCGACAAAAACGGAATGACCATCGTCATTCCCGCCGACACCATGAAATTGCACAGCCAAAGGATGCGGACGCTTCGTTTCCAGTTCAAGGCAGGTCATCTCCTGTATTCTTTCGTCTCTCTAATTAATTTTAGCACGATGGAAAAACAAAGGAAACGATTTTGCTTATCAATGGGGCAAGACCATGGCATCGGGCATCGTTCAGGCTTGTCGCGGGCTGCATGTGCTTTTGGCCGCCGCTTGTCCAAGGGAGCGAAACAAACGAATCCCCCTTGCCAACTCGCCAAGGGGGGTGATCTATGTCAAAAGGGGGGAGGGGAAAATTAGGCGTTATGCGCTTGGGCGTCTTTCCATTTCGCCAGTTCACGTTCCACTTCTTCGTCAAACGGCAAAGGGGACAACACGGCGTTCGTTCCGAATCGGGCGGCTGCCGCTTCGGCTTCTAACGCGATGACGCGCTCTTCCATGCGGGCGAATCCGCGCAGCGCCTCGTCGGCGGAAAAGGAGGCGAGCGCCGAGTCGATTTGCTTCAACGCTTGCGCGGCGTTAACGCGGGTAGCGAGCTCCAGCTGCTTAGCTGCGAGCTCGTCGTACCGCTCGCGCAGTTGGTTTAGACGGTTGGCGACTTCCGCCGTTTTCGCTTTGATGGCGTCGTATTGTTGTTTGTACGCCTCCAGCTTTTTCTCATACAGCAGCTTGTCGCGCAAAGCGAGTTTGGCGACGGCTTCTTCGTTGCGCTCGAGCGCCAATTTCGCTTGGCGGCTCCGTTTTTCAATCGTCGCCTCCGATTGGGCAATGAGCGTCTCATAGCGCCGCTCGGCGACCCATTGCTGGGCGAGCGCTTGGCGCCCTCGTTCTAGCTGTTCTTCAAGTTCGCGCAAATATTGTTTCGTCATGGCGACAGGGTCTTCCCAGCGGTCGATTTGTTCGTTCACTTCAGCGAGAACGATTGTCTTCATTCGGCGAAAAATGCCCATTTGTTTGTGCCTCCTTTTGAATCGTTTTTTCCCATTCATCAAGCCAATCGGCGGAAACGGATGGCGCCGCTGGCATCAACACCTCAACAGCAGATGGTTTGCGCCCTTGACGCCGCCCCGAGGCGTACACCACGGCCAGTGCAAGCAAAATCAACACCCATTTCGGCAGCAACGCCGCAATTCCGAGCGCGACGAGCACCCAGCCGATCCAGCGCTTCGACCGCGCCGCGGCGAGCCATACGGCCCCGGCGGCGGCAAGCAAAAGAGGGATGAGCCACTTTAGGAACAACATCGGCATCATCCAGCCTCCACGCTGCTCCATGATGAACTCCCGATGGGGATGACCGAATCCGCCCGGCATGCCGTCAAACGGAGCGCCCGGCCGCCCGTGCGCCATCACTTCATGCGGAGCGAGAATGTGAAACAGGCTGACCCCTGCAAGGGCAACAAGGGCGAGCAGAAAAACTGCCCGAGCTTTCTTCAATCTCGTCACCTCCTTTTGTGTGGTGGACTGGCTTACGGTTTGTATTGTAGAAGGGGAAGGAGAAAATTAGGTGAAAAGCGAATGTTTTTTGAAGGGGTTTTGAGCATATCATCCATTAGGTGGGGAGCTGCGAGATGAACGGTGATGTTCGCATGACAGGTGGGGGAGGAAGGAAAGACGTGGTTCGGTCGTATGGGGTTGATGTGGGCGGCGCTTTGTTGGTGTTGTGGTTTTCCTTTTTGTTTCCGACGTTTTATGTTGGATATTATGCGTACGGCTCGTTTTTGGGGTTTGCCATCGGTTCGTTGATCGTCGGCCTGGCGAGAATTCGATGGCATCCGCAGGCGCGGTTCGGCGGTACTCTGATCGGTTCGTTCCTCATCATCGCGGTGTCTGTCCTCATCATCCGCCTGTTTCCCATCGAAATCCGCGATGTCGGAGACTTGGTCATGCCCTATGTCAATGCCGTGGTGAATGCGTTGATTTATTTTCTGGTGCTGAACGCCCTCCACTTGTGGCATCGCCTGGCAACGGGAAACGTTTCGTTTTGGAACAAACGGTGAAGCCGCGCATGCGGCCGTCGCAAGCAAAAGGCGCCCCAGTCTGTCTGGAGCGCCTTTTGCTTCAAAAGTCTGCTCGCCATGTTTTAACGCCTAATACAGTGAATACATGAACCCTAAGTTGATCGGTTTTCGATAATACATATCTGACCCGGATGAGTAGCCGTACGTGAACCCAGCCTCTTTAAGAGCTGAAATGGAAAATGATCCTGTTATACTATCGCTAGTCTTCACTTCAATTGTCGCACTTCCTGATGTCTGCACTTTTGTAGTAGGAAAAGATCCGGTCATATATAGATGCAATTTGAAGATTTACCATTTGCAGCTTTTATCGACTGTCAGGCGACCGAACAACGCCGCTTCCAGACCCATGTATGGGTCTGGAAGCAGGTGGTTGTTCGGTCTTCCGTCACGCCTTGGCGTGACGGGGCAAGCCATAGGCTTGCCTTCGACAGTCGAAAATGGACAAACCGCTTTTCCGTCAAGGATATGTTAAACTTCTTCGTTGCATCTATGTAGAAACGGTGTTTGCTACGTCACGAGTCAAATACCATTTCAATTCGGAAGGAAACAGAAATCATTCGAGCGGCAAGTAGAATGGATAATTTTTTCCAAAATCTATGAAATTCGAGGCAAGAGAAAAGTAAATAGAATAATCGAAATTATGAAATTCGCAGAATGGTCAAAAACAGCCAAAGTCGATGAAGGTCAACCCGACTATCGTTTTTGGCTCGAACATCCAAAAACGAAGGACAGGCTATTCCATTACAACATTTGGTTTAAGAAGAATAACACAATGATCTTCGATAAAAAAACAGGAAAATATGGGGTCCTTCCTTCAAAATATGAAACTGAATTGAAGCGTTTGCTCAGTGAGTAGGGCAACGTTTCAAGGAGATTGTTTGAACGTCAATTCACGTTTTGCTTCGTAACAAAGTAAACACAAAGAAAAATCCTCTTAATTTTCATTGAGAAGGTGCGAAAGGTGATGGAGAACGTGAAAAAACGGTTCTCCATCATCGTCCCTTGCATCGGAGAAACATCATGAAAGAATGATAACGATGGCAAGGGTCGATAGAAAAAAACAAGCTTCTGAAGCAATTACGCTTCAGAAGCTTGTTCGACGGCCGTGGCAAATTGGCGGCGATGTTGGATAGTCAAATAAACGAGTGTTCCCATCATCATGGCAACAACAAATAGAAGCAGCTTGCCGATGTTTTCCCACATAAACGAGAAATCACCGCTTGAGATGACCGCTTTCAATCCGAAAACCGAATACGTCATCGGAAGCCATGCGTTAAAGTGTTGCAACGAGCGTGGAATCAGTTCGAGCGGGAATGTTCCCGCGCTTGTTGTCAATTGCAAAATCAGCACGACAATCGCGATAAATCTTCCTGGATCGCCGAACACGGTAACAAGAAATTGAATGACAGATAAAAATGTGATGCTAGTGACAATGCTAAACACGATAAAGAGCGGGACGCTTTTTACGTGTAAATCGAGTCCAACCAGCAACACGACATCCGCCAGCAGTGCTTGCAAAATCCCAACGCCGATCAAGACGCCGAATTTAGCCAAAAACCAATGCAATGGCGAACGTGGAACCCCCGCTGGTTCGCGAAGCGGAAAGACGATGGAAAGCAACAGCGCACCCACAAACAATCCGAGTGACAAGAAGTACGGCGTAAACCCTGTTCCGTAGTTCGGCACTTTATTGATTTCTTCCTTGTGGAGATTCACTGGTTGGGCAAACATGTCGTAGACAGCCTCATTGGCCTTGACATCGCTTGCTTGTTCGGCTCCTTCTTTCAACTTATTCGCCAATTCTTTTGAGCCGTCTGTCAGTTGGTTGACACCATCTTGCAAATGTTTTGTCCCGTTCGTTAATTCCTTCGTTCCATCCGCTACTTGTTGTGAACCGTTTGCCAACCGACGCGTGCCATCTTGAAGCTGATCTGCTCCTTGAGCCAATGTTTGCAGGCCTGAAGAAAGTGTTCCACTGCCATGGGCAAGCTGGCTTGCTCCTTGTGCAGCTTCTTGCATTTTTTCATACATTGTGTTCATGCCGCTGACGAGTTGTTCTTGGCCATTCGCCAGTGCGTCTGCTCCATTGACAAGTTGTTGTTGACCGGCAAGCAGTTTGTCGATTCCGCGATCGAGAGCGATATGCCCTTCGTGCAGCTGTCGGGCTCCTTCGTGCAAAGAAGAGGCTCCAGAGTGCAACGATTGGGCGCCGCTATTTAACTGTGCAAGGCCGTTTTTGACTTGTTGGCTTCCTGATGATAGCTTCATGATCTGCTGTTTTAATTGTTCGTATACGGCTCTCTGTTGCGCTTGGGGAGTTGCCTTGATGAGCGCATCCAACTGTGTGTCCAACTGCTCAAGACCGTTTGCGACTTGTGCTGCTCCTGTTTGAACTTGTGCGGCTCCTTCCTGCCACTGAGCCAGTGAAGCTGTGAGCTTTGCCGCTCCATCGCTCAATTGTTCAGATCCTTGTAAAAGTTGCGGAATGCGGGCGTCGAGCGCTTGCATCCCCTCATATACGCGTCTTGTCCCTGAAGCAAGATTCGCTGTTCCTTGTTGAGCCTGCTTGGCTCCGGAGAGGAGTTTCTCTTGCCCAGCGGTCATTTGTTTCATCCCGTTGTAAAGCGTTTCGATTCCGGTTTGAACTTGCAATGAGCCACTGGCAGCTTGGTGCAGTCCGTCAGTAAAGCTCACGGATTTTTCCGCGAGTGTCGCTAAATGGTGATATAACGTTTCACTTCCGTCTTGTGCTTTTTTCATGCCATCATACAGTCGGTTTGTTCCGTTTTGTGCTTGGCTGAGTCCGTCATGCAGTTGTGCGGCTCCGTCGCTCGCTTTTGTCAATCCGTCAGCGACGGTTTGAATCGTATCAAACATGCTTTCGGCATATGTTTCTGTTATGGCGTTCGCTACTTCGTTTTTTATTTTTTCAACTGCAGTTTGACCGATTTGTGCCGATAGAAAGTTAAATCCCTCATTCGGTTTGTAAATGAGCTCCAGTTTTTTCGGATGATCGTCTTGCAGCGTTGTCGCATTCCGGGAAAAATCGTCAGGGATTTGAATGAGCATATAATATTTTTGTTCTTTTAACCCTTTTTCCCCTTCATGTTCGGTTACAAAATGCCAGTCAAACTGTTTGTTCTCTTTTAACTTCTCGACGAGATCTTTTCCAAGATGAATCTCCTTTCCGTCGAGCATTGCCCCTTTGTCTTGGTTGACTACAGCGACGGGAAGTTCATCCAAATGATTGTATGGATCCCAAAATGCCCATAGAAACATGCCGCTGTATAGAAGAGGGATGAATAATACAGCTATGACAGGAATCAGTACTTTGCGGTTGGTCAGAATGGCCTTCCATTCTTTCAACCATAATTGAAATGCGTGCATGCCCGAACCTCCTTTGTTTATAATTATGACTGATTTGTCCATTTAGTCATTTTTAGCCCAAAAAGTGAAGGATTATCATGGAGACAATCCTTTCAGCAAATACAGATCAAACAGTTCGGCAATGGTTTGTTGAGACAATGGTTCGTGCTCTTTTTCCCATTCAATGCTTAGTGCGATGTACATTTTAAACATGAAAAATGCCGTCAACTCAGGATCGCAAGGGCGAATTTCTCCTTTTGCCATCGCTTCTTCAATTTTTTCGCGAATATAGGCAATCATTTCGCGATCAAGGCGTTTCATCACCTCTCGTACAGCTGCGGTGCCAATATCGCGAACTTCCTGCAAAAGTTTGATGGTTAATTCATGTTCCTGGCGGAACGTAAAAATACGTTGCAAGGCGCGTTGGACGTTTTCGCTGAACGGCAAACGATCATCCATAGCCGCATCCGCTTCATGCTTAATTTCGGATATAACAGAGGAAACGATATGGTCAAGCAACTCTTCTTTGCTTTTGAAAAATGTATAAATCGTTCCTTTCCCGACATTAGCCATCTTCGCTACTTGATCCATTGTCGTTGCTTTGTAGCCGAACAGCGAAAATGATTGGGTGGCGGCATCAATAATTTGTTGTTTTTTATCCGACATGGGCATTCATCCTTTGTTTTGACTAAATGGACGATTTGGTCATCACGTTTTAAATCATAACATGAATACGTTCGATTCGCAACAACAATATTTATGTTTCGTTTTTCTCACTCGACGGCGCGTTCTGTTGGGGGAAGGAAGCCTTGGCCTTGCTGTTTTGTCCCCCGGATTTAGCAAGGAAGACGAACAAGAAATTCGGTTCCTTCCCCGATTTGACTATGGACGTGGATCGCGCCGCCGTGGGCGTCGACGATCCATTTGGCGATCGACAGCCCGAGGCCGTGGCCGCCTTGTTGGCGAGAGCGCGCTTTGTCGACGCGGTAAAAGCGGTCGAAAATGCGGCCGATGTCTTCCGACGGAATACCGATGCCAGTGTCCTTGACGGAAAGAAACACGTGCTTTGGCTCGGTGCGGATCGACAGCGTCACCTCGCCGCCTTCGGGGGTGTATTTGATCGCGTTGTCAAGCAAAATGTACAACAGCTGCGTCAATTTGTCCGGGTCGGCGGTGACAATCGCCTGCTCGGGAGCGTGAAAATGCATCGTAATCTGTTTTTTCGCCGCCAGTTCCGACATGAGCTGGAACGTGCGCTCGGCGTGCGGGCGGAAATCGAACGTTTGTTTTGAAAGCTCCAGCGCGGCGTGTTTCGCATCCGCGCGGGCGAGCGTCAACAAGTCGTTCATCAGTTTCGTGATTCGCTTCAATTCGTCACGCAGGCGGTCGAGCAAGCGGCGGGCAAAGTCGTTTTTCATCACATCCTCCTCAAGCGAAAGCGCCTCGACGGACGAGAAGACGACGCTGAGCGGCGTCCGCAGCTCGTGCGAGGCGTCAGCCACGAACTGGCGCTGCCGCTCGTACGCTTCTTCAATCGGTGCGAGCGCGCGCTTGGACATAAAGAAGCTGAGCGCGACGCCGACAGCGAGAAACAGCACCGCCAAGCCGATGAGCACAATGAGCAGCCAATGGAACACGCCGAAAAACGACGTGACGTCCATGCCGATATACAGCATGCCCACGAAATCGCCGTGGATGACGAGCGGACGGGCGGCGGCGAGCACGCGCCAGTCGCGGGCCGCTTCGCGCGCGAGGCCGGGCATATGTTCCGGCAAAGAGACGCTCATGTAGACGGGAGCGCGCTCATTTGCCTTGAGATGGGACAAGGCGTTTAAAAAATACGGACGCAGGCGCGGATGCACTTCATCCCCGGCGAGCAGGCCGCCGTTTGGGCCGATGACGTAAAAAAAGAGTTGGTCTTCGCTTAACAAAATGACATTTTCATCATCAAACAAGTCGAAGTTGCTTTGCTTGAGCAGCACTTGTTCGATCGTACTCGCCTCTTGCTCGGCGAGGCGGCTGATGCGCCGCTCTTGGTCAGAGGTAGCGATCCAGTAAAACAAGGCCGCGGCGATCATGACAAACAAGGCGAGAAACAAGGTGAAAATGCCGCTGTAGAGCGCCGTCAGCCGCCAATGGGCGCGGCGGAACAAGTCGGCGCTTCCTAGGCGGCGCAGCCAGTCGCGCCATTCCCTCCAGTTATTTTTCAATTTTATACCCCACTCCTCGAACGGTTTGGATGACATCGTCTTTCAACTTTTTGCGCAATAGCTTGATTGTCGCGTCGATCGTTTTCATTGACACATCGGCATCCCACCCCCAAACGCGGTCCAATATCGTTTCGCGCGGCACGACTTGCCCTTGGTTTTGTACGAGCAAATCGAGAAGCTGAAACTCGCGTGGAGTGAGGAAAATCTCTTCATCGCCGCGATGGAGCGTATGGCTTGTCCGGTTTAAGGTGAAGCCGTGAAACGCCACTTTTTCCTCTTGAAGCGGGACGAACGTCCGCCGTGCGAGCGCCTTGAGCCGCGCGACGAGCTCGTCGATTTCAAACGGTTTGACCAAGTAATCGTCCGCTCCCGCCTCAAGCCCGGTGACGCGGTCGTGGACGGCGTCTTTCGCCGTCAACATCAAAATCGCGCCTGTGTAGCCGTTTTGCCTCAACCGTCGACAAATGTCCACCCCATCGCCGTTTGGAAGCATCCAATCGAGCACGACGACATCGTAAAACTCCGCCATGGCGTAATCGTACGCATCTTCCCCTTCCTGCACCCAATCGATATGGTCGATCCCTTTCTTTTTCAATAAATGAACGATCAGCTCCCCTAGGTGAAGATCGTCCTCGGCCAGCAAAATTTTCATCGCCATTCCTCCCGTTCTGTCTCTCTTCCTTCTTAATCATATCAAATCGTTCGTGAAAAAACGGTGAAAACGCAGCCCATTCGCCGCGCAGAAGGCTGTTCTCTCAAAAAGAATTTTCACCATTTTTTCACCTTCCTTGGCTATCATGATGGACGAAGAGGAAAAGGAGGCAAACGGCGATGAGGAAAATGAGGAATTTGCATCTTTGGATTGGGCTGATCAGTTCGATCTTTTTGCTTGTTGAGGCGGTGACGGGGCTCCTTCTATCCGAGCCGTGGCTGATCGGCCAGGCGGAGCGCGGCGAGATGCACCGCGCCGCGCAGGAAAGAATGAACGCGTTCGGGGCGGGGCAGACGTCGGGGACGGGAGCGTCCACGGCCCCGATGACTCCGCGTGCCGAGGAAGGGGGATCGTCGCTGATGATGTTCGTCCGCCAGTTGCACGAAGGGAGAATCGGTTCGCTTGACATCCGCTGGGCGGTTGATGTCGGGGCAGTGGCGATGATCATCTTGACTGCGACGGGGATTTTCCTGTCGATCCGCACGCTCGCAGCCGGGCGGAGGCGGAAGCAGAAGCGGATGACGCCAGCGCCGGAGACGACATAACGTATGCAGAAAGGGATGAAACGATGCATCGGAACAATCGGAGGAAACAGTGCCGCTGGTCCTCCCTTTATGCGAGACCGATCGATGTCGGTGGCATCGTCGTATTTCGCCCGCCATTTCACTGCTTGGCGGCCATTCGCACAAAAATGTCGTATATGCGATTAGGGATCACGAAGGAGGAGATGAGCCATGGACATGATGCCATTTGAACCAACACCAACTCCGCAGCCGAAACGCCGCGGCCGCTTTGTATCGTGGCTTGCCGCTTCCATGGCAGGGGCGGTGATCGGCAGTGCGGCGACGTGGTATGTGGCGCCGAAATGGATGCATGAAGAAACGAATTCCCAAACGGAAACAGCGGAAACGACCGCAAAAAGCGAGGCGCTGCCATTGCAGCCGACGGCGAACGTCAAAACGAATATGATTGACGCTATTAACAAAGTCGCCGATGCGGTCGTCGGCGTCGTCAACATTCAGAAGCAAGTGGACTTTTTCTCTGATCAAGCGCAAGATACCGAAGCTGGGACGGGCTCAGGCGTGATTTTCAAAAAAGAAGGCAATGCGGCCTACATTGTGACGAACAACCATGTCATTGAAGGGGCGAACAAAGTCGAAGTGGCGCTCGCGAACGGCAAGAAAGTGAACGCCGACATCGTCGGCGCGGATGCACTCACCGACCTCGCCGTCTTGAAAATCCCTGCTGAAGGGGTGACGAAAGTGGCGAGCTTCGGCGACTCGTCGAAGGTGAAAATCGGCGAGCCTGTCGCGGCGATCGGCAACCCGCTCGGCCTTGATTTGTCGCGGACGGTGACGGAAGGGATCGTCAGCGGCAAACGGACGATGCCCGTCTCAACGTCAGCGGGCGATTGGGAAATCGACGTCATCCAAACGGACGCCGCGATCAACCCGGGCAACAGCGGCGGGGCGCTCATCAACAGCGCGGGGCAAGTGATCGGCATCAACAGCATGAAAATCGCCGAAACGGGCGTGGAAGGGCTCGGCTTTGCGATTCCAAGCGAAAATGTCAAACCGATTGTCGAACAGCTCATGAAAGACGGGAAAATCAAACGCCCGTACCTTGGCGTCCAGCTCGTCGATGTGGCCGATTTGTCCGATGACGTCCGCACGAATGAATTGAAATTGCCGGCGAACATCACAAGCGGGGCGGCCGTCACGTCCGTCGAACCGTTCTCCCCAGCCGCCGCGGCCGGATTGAAATCGAAAGACGTCATCACGGCGATCAACGGGGAGAAAATCGACAGCGTCAGCGCGTTGCGCAAATATTTGTATACGAAAACAGCGGTCGGTGATCGCATCAAACTGACGATCTATCGCGACGGGTTTGAGACGACCGTATCGGTCACCTTAAAAGCGAGAGACAGCAGCCAGTCGTAAGAAGACATCGCCTCTTTTCAGCCGAAGCGGCTGGAAAGAGGCGATGTTCATTTTCGTGTGCGGCGCTTGCTCATGATGCTGGAGTATAAAGCGAAATGAGACGGCTGTACGTTGATTCCGTGTCGTCAGCACTTTTTGTATCGAGTCTGCTCATATTGCGAGAGCTGGCAGGACGACGTGCAGCCGTTGCATGTCCGAGAGTGGGTGCGCCCTCAATACAGGGGGCCCCATGATCCGAATCATCACTTCGCTCGGAATGATGTTGGAGGAAGGGCTTCGTTTGCTGTTGTCACAAGGACCGAATTCCTTGGCTAGAATAGGCGTGCCTACTACGAGCCACAAGGACCGTTCGTGCCTCATATGTACAACAGCGAAGTCTCACGAAGGGATCTCAGTTGTCCATGGAGATGAGTAAGTTTGCTCACCTACGGTTTCAATTGGGCAACGACTCTCGGAAGCGGCTGCACCACCATAATTTGATTTTCCTGATGCTCCATTCGGTTTCTGTTGTTTGAAGCGCATGAACACGCCAATACATGGGCGGATGGGGCATAAACTGGAATTCCAAAAATCTAAAAAACCAAGAATCTCTTTCTAAGGAAGAGATTTTTTTGTCCTTTTTATTTGCTTCTTGCTCGTTTTTAAAATCAATGTGGTATCCTACAGACTTTTCCAATGCTCGATCTTGATATTCACACAGGATCGTCAAACTGTTAGCCATTTGAGCATTCCCACCGTCCAACAGCGTTGCTCCTAAATGATCTGCCCGGACTTCCATCCACTGTGTGAATAGAGATTGGAAAGCAGGAAGCAGAAAAATCAAGAGCCATAGGCCGAGAAAAACAAAGATTTGATTATGTTCTAGCCAATTTGGAAAGGCTTCATGGATAAGGAAAACACCAGCAAAAACTAACCCGATCAACGCAAATCGCAATAACTGTCCTATCAAGACATCTCGCTTTTTCACATGAATCGCCTCATGAGCCAAAATGCCTTCAATGGCTTCATGGGGAAGTTTCAGCGTTTCTGAAGTTAACGCTACCAATGATCGACCAATATTCGCACCTATCGCAAAACCGTTATATTCGGCCGATTCCGTAACATAAATATCAACATGAGAAAGGCCGGCACGTGAAAAGACTTTCTCGATGATGGGCAGCAAATCGGGATCGTCTATTTTCCTCATATCTAAAGCGATTTTCAATACGCGATCCGAAATCCATAGATTGAATATCCAAAATAGTATAATAACAGCGGTTGTTGCGATCGGCCCGATCCCCAGCAAAGTAAACAGTGTGAGAAGGGCTGCATAAGCTCCCACCCCTTTCACCGTTGCTGCAAAATACCATTTTCCTAAAAGTCGTTTCCAATTTTTCGGATGATAAAAAGGCTTTACTTCGAACTCTTCCATTTTATGTATTTCTCCTTTAAGGAGAAAATCCATCGATTCTAATGGATCAGGGGTGAGATAAACTTTTTCACCGGAAAAAGATAACTTCCACGTTTTCCCCATGCTGGTCGTATAGTCCATATTAGGAGAGAACAAAGAAAAAAGCTGGAATAGTTGCAACACATCCGGCCTTGTCTGAACGCTTACTTCTGAAAGTTCCTTCAATGGATATTTTTTGGTTTCAAACAAAGATACAGCATATAATGCTTCTTCGTGTTCTGCGTAAAAAAGGCGGAGAGAGCGAAGCAGTCCCACTCTTTTTGTCAGCCCAACAAAAAGAGAGATGAAGCTATATAAAAGGATGAACGTAATCGCGGAATTCGGCCCGAAAAGGAAATAAAGAACAGCAATGACGATGAAAAATCCGGAAAATAACAAATCCGCTAATAGGCGCTCTTTATTTTTAGACAAGACTATTTCTCTCGCACCTTGTTCTTTTAGTTGATCGATGATCTCTTTCAATTGGGTTTTGCTTCTTTCCGGTACCGGAGAGCTAAAAAAGCTAAATCCAAATATAAAAAAAATGGGCACCGTTTTTATAAACCCTTGATCTAAGAACACATAGACGATCCATCCGATTCCGAGTATCGCAGTGAGGATATGTACATATAAAGAAGGACACCATTTTTTAAAAAAGTATGCCAAGAAACCGAGAAAAAAGCCGACTGCAGCAGTCCAAATCGATATAGTCACATCTGGCATCTGTTGCTCCCCCTGTCTAGTTGAAAAAGTGCAAGAAAACCCCTAGTCATTATTTATCACTTAAGTAAATCCACTAACACCCATTGGTAACGAAATTCGTCCATTCTACATGTAGGTGGTTGACAATGGCATGTTGTTGAACGTTCATGAACGTTTTTCTCCAATATTGGTTCTTTTTTCAATTGACATTATAGCAGGGACAGGTTCGTTTTGTATATCTTTTTCTTTTTTCACTCCACTGCGCTTGTTGGGGAACATGAATATGACCTACAATATTTTCCTCACATGTAACGGATAACGATCATTCATGTAGGAGAGGAACCGTATGATTAAGAGACCCGTTTTTGTATGACTCATGTTGTTGTCTTCCGCATGATTCGTGATTTACGCTTACGAAAGCGAGCGGTCAGTGTCCTGGTATGTTCGTTGCATGAATGGATCAGCAGATTGTTGCTGATGTTTTGACCATTCATTGTATATACATGCTCATTGAAAAGTTAACCTTCGCATAAGCGGTGCCCACTCCGGTTATACTGCTCCTAATGAAAAACATGGAAAAGGAGCGGAATTCTGCATGAAACGTCTCAAAATCACCAACGATCACGGATGGACACCTCGGACACTTCGCAAACAGGAACGGAAAATCAAAAACACCCTTCTTCGCCAACGGGTGATGGCCGTTCGCCTCGTCATGGAAGGCTATTCGGGCAAAGAAGCGGCCTCCATGGTCAACGTGTGCCGACAAACCGTTTCCCATTATGTGTCGCTGTTCAACGAAGGCGGCCTTGAACTCCTGCTTCATCGGGATTTCGCCCCCGGGCGGGAGCCGTTTCTCACGGAAGAACAGCAAGAAAAGATCAAACAGCTTGTATTGACCACCACTCCCGCCGAACTGGGCTGGGACGTCGCCTCGGCGTGGAACACCAAACTCCTGCAATCCTATGTCGCAAAGCAATTCGGTGTTTCCATTTCCCGCGAAGCGCTGCGAAAACTCCTGCACCGCAAAGGGCTGTCGTGGACACGACCGACGTACACACTGGCGAAAGGGAACCCGGATGAGCAAAAGCAATTGGAAAAGCAAATGGATCTGATCAAAAAACTTGATCACCAAGGACACAGAAGATGCCGTTCTTCTGTACATCGATGAAACCCATATCCGCTCTTACCATGTCTTGCGGTCCACATGGTCAGAAGTCGGCCGCCAAAAACAAGTGCCGACGTTCGGCCATCATGCCCACGTATCGCGGTTTGGCGCGGTCAACATCCACGATGGTGAAACGGTGCTTCATCAAACGACCGCTGCCAATGCCGCGACGTTCTTGGATTTCTTGAGAATGCTCAAAGAGCGCTATTTAGACCGTCTCATCGTCTTGGTGTTGGATAACGCCCGCATTCACCATGCCAAAATGGTCAAGGAGTTTTTGCGGGAAGAAGGACAGTGTTTTCACTTTATTTACCTTCCTCCGTATTCTCCGCAACTGAACCCGATCGAACGCTTGTGGAAATGGCTGAAAGACACCGTGATCGCCAATGTGTTTCACAAACATCGAAACGATATCGTCCAGGCCATTGCTCGGTTTGTGGACGACATCCACGAACGTCCGCAGGAAGTGCTGCAACGCTTAGGGTGTGCAGGATGACTGAGAAGTTAACTCTTCATGTTGCATGTATATAGAAATTAGGTATTGATTCTCAAGTGCTAAACATAACAAAAGCGAACTGACTGCAGCTGAGCGGGCATGATCCCAAAAATGGAGGAGATCCCGTTCTAAGAGTTACGTCCTTCTGTGTTCCCACACTCTTTCCCGCAACTTGAAAACACAATTCATTATGAAGGGGAGCTTTGTGGGTGCAGGCCAAATGTGTGTTGAACTTGAGCAGCCGCTCCCTCACAGAGGAAGGGAACATCGTTCTAACAGGAAGGAACTCTTTTGGTTCTCATCGAATATGGCCATTATGACGGATGAAAGGGGATTTGAAATGGGCCCGAGTGCGCCGCTATGGATGTCCGTGTTGTACTACATTATGTGCATAGCCACCTTGATTGTCGGTATGGCGATGCTGGTGAAAGGAACGGTTCGCCGCTTGTATTCGCTCGTTGCAGTGATCGCAGTGCCGCTCTTTTTTCTGAACAATTTTCACACGATCGCCAGGGTCGGCGTCGATCCGTTCGCCTACTGGCAGCAATCCCTCATCGAAGGGCAATGGTGGGCGTGGCTGTCGCTTGTGCTGTTTCTGTACATGATCGGGTACTGGGTGCTGCTCGTTCGCGGCATTCGTGGGCGGCGCGCCGCATCCGTCGAAGGGGGAAAGGGAGATGGGATTCCGCGATTATGAAGAGTTTTGGCCATTTTATTTGACCCAGCACCGCAAACCGGCGACGCGGAGATGGCATTTTGCCGGGACGAGTTTTGTCTTTTTGTTCGTGATCATCGCGATCGTGACGAAGAACGCGTGGTGGCTGCTCGGCGCTCCAGTGGCCGCCTATGCGCTCGCCTGGTTCAGCCACTTTTTCATCGAAGGAAACAAGCCCGCCACCTTCGGCCATCCGTTTTGGTCGCTTCGGGCCGATTTTCGCATGTACAGGCTCATGCTTACGGGGCAGCTTGGGCGGGAATTGGAGCGGCTGGGGATTTCAGAGGAATAAAGCGAAGAACGATGAAAAGGCCTTCTCCCTGAAGATGTTCCAAAGTTTGGAGAAATGGGGGGCGGCAACCCGAATGATTCAGGGAGAAGGGGTTTGCCTTCTCATGGCTTCAATTGTTCAATCGTTTCTAGCGGCAGTCCGGTCAGTTCATGGATCGTGTCAGCATCAAATCCTTTTGCCAACATTCGTTTCGCAACATCCAACTTTGCTTTCTCCATTCCTTTCTCTATTCCTTTTTCCATTCCTTTCTGTTCGTATGACACGATAAGTTCCATGACTTTGGCAGCCTCCTTCTCCTCCATGGTCTTCACCTCATTTCGCAGTCGGACTTCTTCTTCCTCCGATAACCGCAAATACGTTTCGAAAAAGCCGAACAACAGACGCTGTCTCGCCTCATCGAGCTCGAGGCGGGCGAGCATGCGCAAAAATTCCTTTTTCACTTCCACCTTCTCCTCTTCATTATACCCCATTTTGCTTAACAGGGCGGCAGCGACCGGGTTGTCATGGCGGATGTATGTGCGCCATGGGAGTTTGGACAATTCCACCGTCAAAAAACGGAAATCGAGAACGGTCAAAAACGGAAACGAAACGGTGAATGAAGATGGTTCATCGCGGATGGCATCATAGCTGAAGATGGCGATCGGAAGAATGCGGCGGCGGTGTTTTTGAAACAAGCGGCTGAAATAAATGAACATTCGCTCTGAAAACGAGGATTGGATGTAGCTTTGATGTTCGATGTGGACGACGATCAGTCCATCTTCTCCTCTCAGCTTCGTCTCGACCAATAAATCGACTCGATGTTTTTCACCCGCGGTGACATCGGTCAGCACTTCTTCTGATAAAAAGGAAAGGTAGTGAAAGTCAATCTGTTCGTGTACGTGAGGAAAGAAGAGGAGAACAAATTCTTCAAAAAAGGTGCTCAACAACTCTTTAAACAGCCGGTCGTGGTCAATGCGCGTTTCTGACATGGTCTCCCTCCCGATATGTTTTTAGATTCGCATAGCTTGATTCGCCTTGCACTATGCAAAATCCTGCCGGTCTCCCTGCATTTTTTCTGCTGTTAGAAGAAGGAAATCAGGGAGGATTGTCGAATTTTGATGACATTGGAAAAATGATGAAACCAACGGCTGCCCTCGCCGTATGTATAAGCGAAGGGGAAAGGAGGGAGGGGAGTTGTTCAGCCATTCGCCTGAAGTTGTGTACGGATGGGTGCTTGTCGTCAGTGCGTTGTTGACGGTTTTGTATTTTTTCTTCAGCGATGTGCTTGACGGTTTGTTCGATGTGGCTGATCATCCGCTGTTCAGTCCGCAGCTAGTTTTATCGTTTTTCATTGTTGGCAGCGCGGTCGGATTGCTGGCGGAATGGTACACAGACTGGGCATCGAGCTTGGTTCTGTGGCTTGCCATCGGCGCGGCGCTTGTTGCTGTGTTGCTGTTGCACTTTTTCGTTTTTTTGCCGCTCCGTTCGGCTGAGGCGTCACTTGGGTATACGGACGCCGATTTGGAGGGAGCGCTCGCCAAAGTGATCATCCCGGTGCCGCCTGATGGATTTGGAGAAATTCTCATCTCCCGCAAAAGCGGGGCGGTGGCGAAACCAGCGAAAAGCCTCCATCGCGAGGAAATCGCTGCGGGGGAAGAAGTCGTCATCGTGCAAATGGAAAACGGCATCGCCGTGGTGGCGAGGCACGATCCGTATCATCTTTCCATCTAAAAAAAGAAAGGAGAAATGTCATGACTATTGCGCCATGGCTTGTCGTGATCGGCGTCGTCGTCTTGCTTCTTGTCGGACTTATTGCCATTTTTATCGCCCGCTACCGCACCGTCGGGCCGGACGAGGCGCTCATTGTGACGGGCAGCTACTTAGGAAGCAAAAACGTTCATGTCGATGAGTCGGGAAACAAAATCAAAATCGTCCGCGGCGGTGGCACGTTCGTCGTGCCGATTTTCCAACAGGCTGAGCCGCTGAGCCTATTGTCGATCAAGCTTGACGTGCAAACGCCCGAGGTGTACACCGAACAAGGCGTGCCCGTGATGGCGGACGGGGTGGCCATTATTAAAGTCGGCAGCTCAATCGGCGAAATCGCGACCGCGGCCGAGCAGTTTTTAGGCAAAACGCGTCAAGACATGGAAAACGAAGCGAAAGAAGTGCTCGAAGGCCATCTCCGTTCTATTCTCGGGTCAATGACTGTTGAAGAAATTTACAAAAACCGCGACAAGTTTTCGCAAGAAGTGCAGCGTGTCGCGTCGCAAGATTTGGCGAAAATGGGGCTCGTCATCGTCTCGTTTACGATCAAAGACGTGCGCGACAAAAACGGCTACCTTGATGCACTCGGGAAACCGCGCATCGCCCAAGTGAAGCGCGACGCCGACATCGCAACAGCCGAGGCGGAAAAAGAGACGCGCATCAAGCGCGCCGAAGCGGACAAGGAAGCGCGCAAAGCCGAGCTCGAGCGGCTGACGGAAATCGCCGAAGCGGAGAAAATCAACCAACTGAAGCTCGCCGAGTTCCGCCGCGAACAAGACATCGCCAAAGCGCGCGCCGACCAGGCGTATCATTTGGAGGAAGCGAAGGCGAAACAAGAAGTGATGGCCCAACAAATGCAAATCAAAATCATCGAGCGGCAAAAACAAATCGAGCTCGAAGAAAAAGAAATTTTGCGCCGCGAGCGCCAATACGACTCGGAAGTGAAGAAAAAAGCCGATGCCGAGCGCTATGCGATCGAACAAAAAGCGGCGGCGGAAAAGGCGAAACAAATCGCCGAAGCCGATGCGCAAAAGTACCGCGTCGAAACGCTGGCGAAAGCGGAAGCGGAGCGCGTCCGACTCGACGGGTTGGCAAAAGCCGAGGCGGAGAAAGCGAAAGGGGAAGCGGAAGCGGAAATCATCCGACTGAAAGGCCTCGCCGAAGCGGAAGCGAAACAAAAGATCGCCGAAGCGTTCGAGCGCTATGGCCAGGCTGCGGTGCTCGACATGATCATCAAGATGCTTCCGGAGTATGCGAAACAAGTGGCGAGCCCGCTTGCGAACATCGAGAAGCTGACGATCGTCGACACCGGCTCAGGAGCGGGAGGCGGCGCCAACCGCGTCACGGGCTATGCGACGAACTTAATGGCGAGCTTGCAGGAGACGTTGAAAGCGTCAACGGGCATCGATGTGAAGCAGTTGCTTGAGAACATCGCCCAAGGGGGCGCACCCGCCCATGCCCAGCCGCTCGGTGCGCCAGCATCGTCCCAAGAGGCGAAGACAACAGAATGATGCCTATCCTCCCACAGCGCCCTTCGTTTGAACCCGAGGGCGCTGTTTCTCGCCGCCTTGTTCACGACATTCGTCGGAGTTGCGCATGAAGCGTTGTTTCGTTATGATGGGAACGGGTGGAACGGAAAAAAGGAAGTAGGTTGAGAATAATGAAACGAGCTCGAATTATTTATAACCCGACATCGGGTCGCGAGTTGTTTAAGCGCCATTTGCCTGATGTGCTCGTGCGGTTGGAAAAGGCGGGCTATGAAACGTCGTGCCACGCCACCGAAGGGCCGGGGGATGCGACGGAAGCAGCGCGCCAGGCCGTCCTGCGGGAATTTGATCTCGTTGTCGCCGCAGGGGGCGACGGAACGATCAACGAAGTCGTCAACGGCATCGCCGATCAGCCGTATCGGCCGAAACTGGGCGTCATTCCTGTCGGGACGACGAACGATTTCGCCCGCGCCATCGGCGTGCCGCGTTCGATCGAAGGGGCGTGCGACGTGATCGCCACGGGTGAGCCCGTCCCGATTGACATCGGCTGTGTGACGAACGAAGACAAAACGCGCTATTTCATCAACATCGCGGGCGGCGGGCGCCTGACCGAGCTCACCTACGAAGTGCCGAGCAAGCTGAAAACGATGCTCGGCCAGCTCGCCTATTACTTGAAAGGGATCGAGATGCTGCCGTCCATCAAGGCGACCGAAGCGCAAATTGAGTATGACGGCAAACTGTTCGAAGGCGAGATTATGATGTTTTTAGTTTCGCTCACGAACTCGGTCGGCGGGTTTGAAAAACTGGCACCCGATTCATCATTGAATGACGGCTTGTTCGATTTTATCATCGTCAAGAAAACGAACTTGGCCGAATTCATTCGCCTTGTCACGCTCGCCGCGCGCGGCGAGCACATCAACGACCCGCATATCATTTACACGAAAGCGAACCGGGTGAAAGTGCACTCGCCGATGCAGCTAAACTTAGACGGCGAATTCGGCGGTATGCTTCCAGGGGAGTTCGTCAATTTGCGCCGCCATATTGACGTATTGATGCCAAAAGAAAAGGCAGAACAAGTGAGAACAGGAAGATAAGCCTGTTCTTTTCTTATGCCTTTCCCCTATAAAGGGCACGCTACATATACAGAGGAACGGCAGAAAGGAGAACGACATGACGAAGCAGCAACCACCAGTCGCCAAAAACGAGTATTATGACGTCACATTCACCGATTTGACCCACGACGGGCTCGGGGTGGCGAAAGTCGACGGCTTTCCGTTGTTTGTGAAACACGCGCTTCCCGGCGAGCGGGCGAAGGTGAAAGCGATCAAAGTGAAAAAAGGGTATGGGTACGGCCGCCTCGTGGAGCTGTACGAACCAAGCCCCGACCGCGTTGAGCCGCCGTGCCCCGTCTATCGCCAATGCGGCGGCTGCCAGCTGCAACACCTCAGCTACGAAGGCCAGCTGAAAGCGAAGGAAAAGCAGGTGAAAGAAGTGCTCGCCCGCATCGGCAAGCTAGAAGGCGTCACCGTCCATCCCGTCATCGGGATGAAGAACCCATGGCGGTATCGAAACAAGGCGCAAGTGCCGGTCGGCGAGCGCGAAGGGGGCTTGGTGGCGGGCTTTTACAAGGAGCGGACGCATGAAATCATCGATATGGACGCCTGCCTCATCCAGCAAGAGGCGAACGATGTCGTCGTCCAGGCCGTGAAGCGCATCGCCGAGCGCTATGGTATTCCCCCATACGACGAAACCACGCACAAGGGCGTTCTTCGCCATATTGTCGCCCGCTACGGCGCGTCAACTGGCGAGGTGATGGTCGTGCTCGTCACCCGCACGGACCATCTGCCCCACGAACAGGACATTGTCCGTGACATCGTCCGCGCCATTCCGGGCGTGAAATCGATCGTGCAAAACGTCAACCCCGAGCGGACGAACGTCATTTTCGGCGCCAAAACGCGGGTGTTATGGGGAAGCGAGTTCATCACCGACCGCATCGGCGGCATTCAATTCGCCATCTCGGCCCGCTCGTTTTACCAAGTCAACCCCGAACAGACGAAAGTGCTGTATGACAAAGCGCTCGAATACGCGGAGCTGACCGGGCGGGAGACGGTGATCGACGCCTACTGCGGCATCGGCACGATCTCGCTCTTTTTGGCGCGTAAAGCGAAACACGTCTACGGCGTCGAAATCGTCCCCGAAGCGATCGAAGACGCCAAGCGCAACGCCAAACTCAACGGCATCCAAAACGTCACCTTCGAAGTCGGCGCCGCCGAAGACGTCATCCCGCGCTGGTACGAAGAAGGCATCCGCGCTGACTGCTTGGTCGTTGACCCGCCGCGCAAAGGCTGTGACGCCTCGCTGCTTGAGACGATCATCGCCATGAAACCGCCCCGCGTCGTCTACGTCTCGTGCAACCCGGCGACACTCGCCCGCGACTTGCGCATCCTAGAAGACGGCGGCTACGAAACGATCGAAGTCCAGCCAGTGGACATGTTTCCGCACACGGC
>NZ_BCPV01000054.1 GCF_001544135.1 Geobacillus zalihae NBRC 101842
ATTACTCGGTTTGTCAACTACATCCACGAACGTCCGGAGGAAGTGCTGCAGCGCTTAGGGTGTGCAGGATGAGAAGTTAACTCTTTATGTTGCATGTATATAGCTGTACCATTTCCACTCGCTTTCAATGATTTCAACGAATATTCCATTTTCCAGCCGAGTTCATCATAAATTTTTTGTGATGAGGCGACAAAGGGCGCCCGGGCGGCGGTCGGTGTATTCAATGACGGCTTTGCGACCGATGACTTTTTTCACATGTTTCAATCACTTCGTTGACAGAATAGCCTAAGCTGTTGCATAGGTTATAAATGGCTTTTTTCGACAAGTAACAGGCAACCATACAAGTAATCAGGATTCTACTGTTTGAGATTGTTTGCTCTTGGAATCGGAATCGTCAATATATTTCGAAATAAATAACAGGCCAAAAAAAGACACACAAAAGCCAAGATAATAACTTACTGCCGCTTTAAAAAATAAAAGTTTATATAAGTATACAGGGAGTGCTATTAACATTGCTAACATTGCTATTACGATACTTACTGGGATTAACAAAATCCTCAATATGATATTTATAAAAATACTCACTTTGAGAAGTGAAATAAAGTCATCTAATGAGGTATACAGATCCCAGCCACCCACAAACAACATTTTAAACACCTTACCTAACAAGGCTAATCCATTGTTTAATCCATCAGTAAAATTAAGGTTGTCTTTAATTATAACATGCTCAGAGTCTTTAAAATAATATGTTTTCCATAATATTGTATAGCTTTTGTCAGTGGCTTCGGAAATATGAAAATCTGTGAAAAACATTCCGTAGATTATTACTAAAGAAATTAAAATGGAAATAAATCTTCTCATCCAGTATAAACATCCTCCCTCTAGAAATGTTGATGCATCAAGGCTTTTCGGCCTCTCAGGGGTGCCGAAAAAATATTTTTCGACAAAATCCCTTACATCCTTTTTCAGTTTTGTGGATATCTTACAGACCTAGGGTGCGCTTCACAGTCACGACTGAGTACATTTTCCTGTTACGGAGGAAACGTATTCGATGCATCCTTGGATCTCTGCATCGCTGATGAGGAAAAACCCCCCATGTCTCCCGTCATCTTCACACCAATATTCCCCCGTTCGGTCTCGTCATCAGGCAAAGACCGGCTCAGTTCGGGTCTTAAGGTCGAATGGGTCGTATTACGCTAGCTGCCCCGGTGTCATCCTATTGTCAAGCGTCTCTTCTTTTCACGGGGGAAGGCACTAGGCCGCCCGATGTCGAACTTGGGGCAGGATGTCCTGCACCATTCGCTCTGCGTCAAACGTCCGTTGCTTTGTGCGGATCGTAAACAGCACCTTTAACAACTTGCCGCATAGCACCAAAAATTGACTACCTCTTCGACAGTGGGATTACCGCCCGGGTCGTGTCATACTCATGCAATGCGCGAAACGCCTCATTGTGGTGAACCAGGGAATCATCACCCAAAACAGTATGGAGCACAGCTGTTTTCGTCCCCCGTTTCGAGACCTGTTTTTGCCCTTTGTGCTGACCGGAGGAGTGATCTTTGAGCGTTAGGTCCGCTAGTTTGATCAACTGTCGCGAATTCCAGTAATGGGCAAAACTTCCGATCTCAGCTAACAAGTCAACAATGGCGGCATCGCCTAAACCGACTACGGTTTTCATCCACTGGTATTCCATCGTTGTCTGCACGATGGCAGTTAGCCCGCCATCCAGGACAGCGATTTCTCCCTCTCATTGACGATAACGACGGTCAAGCGTGACGATCTCAAAACGGGCCATCTGCGTTCGCTCCGTCACGTCAACGGAATATCTAATCACTTTCAAGAATTTCTGGACTTTCGGCTTCTGCGACGATACCAGCCCTTTGCTTTGCCAGTACACCTCGACCAACTCCTCGACTGCCCGGCCACCGATGTCAGCTGAAAAAGAAAAAACAAGAGACAATCGCAACAGCTTGTCCATTTGGCAACATGAACGGTGGTTGTCTTATAACCGTCTTTCTGTCCCCGTCTCCCTTGCCGTCTCTTTTGCACCTTTAGCGAACGTCGGCCACGGGTGAATACGACTCCGGGAATGCCGTACGCCGCTCCATGAGATGGTGATGTACGATTTCTATGAAACTTTTGATGTCCCCTCTCCATTTACCCTTGTTTTCCCACCACCCGCTTCGCTGTGGCAGGATTTGCGTAAATGCTTTGCATGGAAGGAAATTGGGTTAATTTATATTTTAACACCCGCCTTACCGATTCGTTGATTCGCTCCTCGGACAGCTTTCCGGTTTGCACGGCATTCCAGATTCCGTCCATCACTTTTCTTTGATTGTCAAAAGTATGACAGACAAGCAACAAATCGGCGCCAGAGGCGATCGCCCGGTATCCGAGTTCCTCGTAGGTGAAATACTTGCTCACCGCCCCCATCTCCAAGTCATCGGTCACCACTATGCCTTCATAGCCCAATTTTCCCCGCAGCAATCCCTGAATAATAGCCGGAGACAGGCTGGCTGGATTTTCTTTGTCATATGTCGGATATTTAATATGGGTGACCATAACGAAAAAACGATGATGGTCTATATTTGTGATAATGCGCTTAAAAGGAAAAATGTCCTTGTTTTCAAGATCCTGCTCGGATGCTTGAACAGAAGACGTGTCATGGTGCGGGTCTGTCTGGCTGCGCCCGTTTCCCGGAAAGTGCTTGAGCACCGGCGTCACCCCCGCATCGGCCAGCCCCGTGACGACCTTTTCCCCTAACCTTCCCGCTACAACCGGATCGGTTCCAAATGACCGGCTGTCTATAGCAGATAAGTCCAGCACCGGGGCAAAATTGATTTGAATGCCCATCGCGGCGAGTTCTGCCCCTGTCCGCCGAGCGGTTTGGTACACTTTTGCGCCGTCTCCGCTTTTGCCTAATATTTGTTGAGAAGGGATGGGGGAAACGTATTGCCGCATTCGGACAATTTTTCCCCCTTCTTGGTCGATGCTAAAGACGAGCGGGATTTGGAAGCGGTTTTCCATCGCCAACCGTTGCAACCGGCTAGTTAAATTGGCGACTTGTTCGGGTGTTTCCATGTTGCGGTCATATAAGATCACCCCGCCCGCATGATAGTCCCGAATCATTCGCTCTATGTGTTCATCCGGTTGGGTGGATGGAAATCCGACAATGACCAACTGCCCGATTTTTTCACGAAGGCTCATCGTTTCGATCAGCCGATCAAGTTTTTCGTCTATGTTGGACGACGGTTCAAAAAAGGTGACCGATGGCTGCTTGACAATACGACTGTCGTCGGCTTGCAATTGTGGACGGTTCGCCGCATTTTGTTTTTCAGGCTGACTCGCAGAACGGTCGGCCGCTTTTGAATTTGTTTGTTGATGAATCACCACGGCATAGGCCGATAGACAGATGACTAGTGAAAGCATTAGAATGAACAAAATAGATGCCAATGAAATCGTTCGTTTCCTCCGTCTGTCAAAACGCCCCATAGCTTTCCACCCTAGAGTCGAGTTTTTGAATGTCCGCGTCGTCGAGAACCCAACGACCGGATTCTTTAATGAGATACCAGTATCCGCCCCACTGCTGAACCAGCACCGTCCCGTCTCCGTTATCATCATAAGACGTCAGCTCCACATAGGCTGTTGCAGATTCGCCATCGAGAGCGGTAACTTCTATGGTATTCACTTCATTCTTTATATTATGTTGCAGCCCATCCGCCCAGCCTGCCATCGTCACTTTCCGTTTTCGGTCGCTCGAAAACAAGTCATAGGCAGTCTCAAAATCATCATTGCTGATGCTGGCGTAATGTTGCCTTACGGTGCTCTCCACCGCCCCAGCTTCACTTCCTTCGGCCACGTCCGCGCCATAATCCTCGCTTGGAATGTCATAGCTGTTGATTTGGTCAGTGCTGAGCAGCTCTTGAACTTTCAAGGTGCGGTCCGGTGAAACCGCGATTAGGAATTCACTGCGAAAACTTTTAATTTTCTCTGATTCGCCATTATAGTTAATTTCATATTCTTCGTATGTTCGTACTTTAAAGCGACTTTCGTCCACCACTTCGACTTGTTGCACATCCAAGGTGACCAATTTTTCGGTAATGCCTTCTTCACCGACATGTTGAAGATAATTTTGCGTTTCTTGGTATGCAGGCCCATTGGGATCAATGAGGTCCTCAATGAGAGAAAAATCGCGCTGATTAATGGATTCTACCGCCAAAGTAATGTACCGTTTCATAAAAGTCCGGACTTGTTGTTCGGATACGGAAGATGTCAAATTTGAGTCAGTTTCTGCGGCAACCTGTTCGGGAGCTGTATTCTCCTGCGCAGTTGCCGCATCCGTTTCGTCAACATGACTGTTTTCTGTTTCCTCACCCGCCACATCTGCAGCGACGGAAGGCTGTGATGCTTCCTCTCGTTCTTCCTCATGTGAAAAGAACAGCCGATATGCACCGAATAGCAATAAACATACGACCGCGAACCGGAAAACGGCAGATAATTTGCTTCTCCTCGGCTGGATCGGTGCAACTGGGGCTGGAACGCTCACCGGTTGTTGCGGTGGTATAGCGGCGGCGGACGGACTTGGGCTAGGTGACGGCATCGAAACGGAAGGAGGGGATGCGGCTCCCTGTGCAGCCTCTTCCTCCTCTTCCAATATTGCACGTTCTGGAACCGCCTTATCCAGCACTTCCCCCCAACATCCGACAGCCCACTCAGCAATTTGGAGATCAATCGCGGCGTTTTGATGCAGCCGCGCCACCATTCGGTGATAAAAGTGATCGTCCAACTGTTCGTCCGGATATTGCGCGATCTCTTGAGAAACCCCTTCTTCTACGGCGCTGATGAGAGCTTTGATTTTCCCTTTCGGTTCTGTCGTCATATCGTGAAGCATAGATTGAAGACGCTTTGGCTCCGAACAAATTGAAGCGCCATGTTGACTGATGATCTTTTTTAACGCCTCTTTAGCGGGATCATTGGCACTCATGTTTCATCGCCTCTCCCTAACCAAGAATGGTTCCTTCCGTGGACGCGGTAAACTGTATTCTTACCCCTGCCTGCAAAGGGACCGATTTTTGGGGAGGAATCTCCCGAACAGCCCCAGCGAGGGTTGTCGCTTTCCAAGGAACATTGGTGTGATTGCGTATTCCCCAAACTGACGGGTTCGCCGGATTTTGCACGACCTCCCCGACAAGTTCGGCCCATTGCTCCTCCTTTGAGGATGGATCGATATGCCGTCTTTTAATGCTCGTTCCTTTGTTTAATACGATATACTGTTTCCCAGCCGCTGATTTTACTAAAAGTTTGGGCGGAACAGGGACAGGCTGCTGGCAATACCAACAACGCACATTAGGCTGTTTTTCGCTCCAGAAGTTCTCCGCCGAATCGTGCGGGCACTGCGTAATGCAGTCTTCCAGCTCTAAAAATAATTTTCTCCACTCTCCTTCTGTGACGCGGCGCTTAGGATCATGCAGCCCGATGGTGAAAGCCTGGATAAATTTCTCTTTCAACGGTTGCGGGCATACCTCCCACCGACGTTTAGCCGTTTCATAATCAGGATCATCAGGCAAACGATTTTCCGGGTTGACAGGATCGAAAATAAACACTGGGTTTTGGCCATAAATTTTTTGTTTGGCGATCAAATCCCATGAGCGGACTTCATATTCCATCTTCCCGTGAAGCGGGTGATGCCAAATCCAAAGTTGAAACAATAAGACAGCCAACGAATGAAGATCCGTATCTGTTGACGGTTTCGCTTCTTTCCGAACCACTTCGGGGGCCATATACTCCATCGTCCCCCACACTTGAGCGTCGGACTGATTGTTTACCCCAATGTTGTCGTTATCACAAATCAACACATCCCCCTGCACAGGATCGAACATAATGTTGCCGGCGGAAATATCCCGGTAGCATAACCCTCGCAAATGCAATGCCCTATATGAATCGGCGGCCGCATAGGAGATCCTGCACAACGCTCTCATCGTTGGCGCTGGTTTCCGTTTCGCCCAGACTTCGCCCAACTCCGCAAATCGCTGGGTATCAATCAAGTCCATCAAGTAACCGAACTGAGAAGAATGAGGAGAGCATACAAGGTCTATGGGCCATACAAATCGTTTTCCAGCCGCTCCGCTCGGGGGGCCCTGTTGGACGAGATCCAGAATGATTTTCATTTGTTCTTCCGTCGCCTGCTCATGGTTATACCACTTCAATGCCTTTCTTCCCAACTTTTGCCCTTCGACAAGGTAAACGGCCCCTTGCCCCCCTTCCCCCAGCTTTTTCACTACCGTTAATGTTTCCTTCGTCATCAAAGTTTGAACGGTTGCGTTTTCCTGCAATAACACTGTCCTTCACCTTCCCGGCTGTATTCATGTACCTTTTCGTTAAGGGTCTTTATTGCAACTCATCTTTAGGCCTTATATTAATGATCGGACCTTGCAATTTGTCGTTGTTTAATGACACAGGCTTATAGATACTCCCGCCTGCTTTTCTGTAAGTTTCTTTCGATAACGGACCTAACCGATAGGTGCACGACTCGCTTTTCCCGCTTTCCAGCGAACGGCTTTTGTCACGTTCTTCATCCGCTTCCAAGACAGCCGCCGGCTCTTTTTCCTCCATCGTATCGGACGGACGTGTTTCTTCCTGGGTGTCCGGCCGCATATGGGGGGTGGATATGTTTTTAAATTTCAACAGGGCAAGAGTAATATCATCTCCACTTCCCCTGCTTGAGTAGGTGAATAGCAATGAAGGAAATGCATCGCTGGCCGAGGAAAAGGTATGGCGATCCACATATTCAGCGAGGCTCGAGGCAAATTTATAAAAATTGTCGTCGTCCTCAAAACAATTCGAAAGCCCATCCGTGCTCATCATCAAAAATTTATTGCCTAGCGGACGGGGAATACGGGCCGCATTCCAAAAGCGGTTAGCCTCTGGCGAGCAGAGGGAGTAGGTGGCATTCCCGACTAAATCGTCCCCTTTATCCAGGGACGGGATGGGGCGATTTTTCCCATCAATCACAAGAATGTCACCGTCTCCAATCTGCCCGACTAACGCCTCTTCCTCACATACTAATGCCACCAGCAACGTGGTTCCGTATCTCGTGTACACCTTTGACGGATCCGTCCCATCAATGTCATGTGCGGACGCATGCGCCAACACTTCTTTTTTCCACTGCTTGACGACTTCTTTAAGAAAATCATCCCGGAAGCTGCGAAATAAATATGTTCTCGACTGCTTCAGCTGTTCATATAAATCTTTCAACACATGAACCGCTATGTGGGTGGCGAGCTTTGCGCCATAATGGCTCATATCATGCCGTTTATCGCCATGGCCATCGGCGATGGCGATAATGAGCGGCCCGCCCGTTTCGCTATCTTCCAGGCAGGCAAAGGCGTCTTGACAAGGCTGTTGATTTTTCACATGAGAAGCTCCTTGAACCGAAACGATCGTATAACAGCCATAGGCGGAATGGTTGTATATTTTTTGATGCGTTCCTCCTATATCACTCATAAAGCCCCTCCATGCCCTTAAAATACATCGAGATCATCATCCGTCGTCTGAACAACGGGAGGAGAAGGCAAGGCAACGTTAGTCGACGGGCTGCCGCTCCCAACGTAACTTTTCCCAACCGATGCCCCCACTGTGGCGGTGACGCTTGCCCATTTTATGTACTGAATGAGCTGTTGGGAAGTATGGGCTTTAAGCACGCCAATCTCACTATGGCTTACAAACTTCAGCAACTCTTGTTCATCATACTCATACTCATCCCCGATCGCGATCACAAGCCGAACAGCCCTTTTCCCCCAAGGAAGCGATTTCAGTCTTTGAATGGCTTGGTCGTATTCTTCTGGCGGATCTGTGCAAAACCCGTCTGATAACAGGATGCAGACCGGCGGCAATCCCCTTCTGTTCATCTTTTCGATGTCCAGTTCCTCACACAACAAGTGAATCGCCTGTGCCGTCGCAGTCAACCCGTTCGCTTGCAGGTCCCGCCAAACAAAGTTTTCGATCGGAACAGGGGAAGGACCCACATGCCAACTGGCCGTATCGCTGAATTTAATCGCCCTCATCATCACTTGCACTTCCGGATGCGCTGCCAAGGCGGAGCGAATCTCAGGAATCACTTCCCGAATCGCCTGATTGAGAGAGGCAATTTTAGCCCCCATCATAGAACCGGAGCAGTCGGCAATCCAAAAAAATTGCAATGTTCGTTTCGCAATATTCCCTTCCAATGTTGGAATGACAGTCACCGTAGACCCCCCTAATTCTTTTTTCATAAGTCAATAGTCATTTATGCTTACTATTCTATATCTTTTATCGGCATAATAGAATACGATTTTTACTATTTTGTAGATTTTTGGTTTGCAAAAAAATCGGTTTTCACCGGGACTTCAAAAGCAACATTCAGCCCACCTTTCAAACCCTTCCAACAAAAAGCAGGAGAATTTCCCCATTTTCATTGGGACCTGTTCCTTCTACAACTCCAAGCCCCTTTCATGTTCAGGGCATTGTCAAAAGTTTACCCTCCACACTCGGGGCTTCCCCTGGAATTGCAATGGTTGGGCGAAAAAGCTTGCGCCCCTATTGTTTCCGGCCATCATGGCGGCAACGACACCCAACAGCCAAAACAAAGAAGTGACAAACTTTGTTACCTCAATGATTCGCCTATTTGCTTCATAATCATCAGGACTCAATATGAGATCATTGTCTATCCGCTGAGCGTGACAATGCGCAACGGAATGGTCTGTGTGGAGTTTTCATAAAATTTTTGACGCTACCGCCGGCGGCGTTTTTCAGGTAAACATTGACTGGCTTCTGCGTCCAGTTAACGGGATTGCCTCGCCCATGCAAAATCATTTCCAGCTGATATTGCTTCCCCCATCATCAACCTTATGCCCTTCCTTCCCGCTGAAGACTCTCTGTTCATTTCACCCCAAACGTCGGCCTTTTCCAGTGCACCGCAGCGCAATCGGCCATGAAAAGTGAAAAGAAATTCATGCCATTTATAACTGATTCTATATACCCTCAAAAAACCCTTTTTATTCCACGAATTCATCAAAACCTATGACAATGGAAACGGCATGGCGCTCGCCAAGCGTTGGGACGGATACGGGCATTCCATGAAGGAAAATGAGCGTTGGATGCTTGACGAAACAGCTGTTCGACACTTCAACCGGACAAACAGCAATGACACGTTCTAGAAGAAGGGCAAAAAAAGCGGACAACGCGATCAAAAGGGGAGGTGGAAGACAGCCAAAAAGAGGGGGGCAGCGAAAAAGAGAGTGGAAACTGCATACCCGCCTGAACCAAAAAGCGCAACCATTCACCTAGGGTTCGCTTGCAAAGAAATGCGGCACCGGGCAGCCTCAGCAAATTCGCGATTGAATATAAACACAAAATATCGTATATTTATAAAAAGAAAATCTATAATCATACGATAGTGAGGGAACCCGATGCAAATCGACCACGCAGTCACCAGCGATGTAAAGGAAATGCACGCATTAATTCAACACTATGCGGAAAAAGGCTTGGTTTTGCCCCGTTCGTTGTTATCCATCTACCAGCACTTGCAATGCATGTATGTGGCAAGGGAAGACAACCAAATCGTTGGAGTCGCTGGGTTGCATATCCTAGGGCACGATCTTGGGGAAGTCCGTTCGTTAGTCGTATCGCCTGACCATATGGGGAAAGGAATCGGCCGCATGCTCGTCGACCATATTGCGAACGAAGCGGCAAGACTCGGGGTGAAGCGGTTAATCTCCTTCACTTACCAAGTTGAGTTTTTTCGAAAATGCGGATTTGAAATCGCCGAAAAAGCAACGTTGCCTGAAAAAGTGTGGATTGACTGTGTCAATTGCCCCAAGCTGGACTGTTGCGATGAAACAGCCATGATCAAATACATTTGACCCTTCTCCCACCTGCGCAACCGCGAAAAGGTGGGAGATTTGCTTGAAAACAACCGCCCTGCGACAGAGCGGTTGACACCTGCTTCTTTGTCGAGAGGGTGCGAAATGTGAGGTCTTCGCCAATTCCCCCCGACTCGTGCGCCCCAACGGCATTGAAATAGCGAAGGACGACATCGTTGAGCCCATAGCAGAGGCAAAATCGACCAAAACTAATGGATTTGTTCGTTAATCATATGAAAATTAATATTCACCGGTATCAACTTCTTTATACGCTCAATATCCCGCTTCTTGTAGTCCATAATCACAATGCCAGTGATGACCTCATCCTCTTCAGAAAACCGGATAAACACACCAGGAGCTGCTTCGTCATCGTACGACACTTTTGGTTCGCCCAAATAAATATAAAGAACATCGTGATCATAGTCATAGGAGTATTTAACGTTTTCCTGTAAATTTTGGACGAACATAAATCGCACCTCCTGTCTCTTGGTTTAACCTGCTTTTGGCGATGACGGTAACAACGTCACCATACGCTTCATCTTCATGGTCGACAATAACGACCAACGCCTTTAGCGACTTAAACTTAGGCAATTGCACAAGATCTATATATTTTTGTCTTGTATCATGCTGATCGTCCGGATTATTTGGCAATATAAAACAAGGATCTTGAATGACGCTCTTGACCATATCTTCTTGGCCTATAAACTCTTCCCTTGTATGATCCCCACCAACAATATGATAATTCCATGTTGTGCTTTTAAGCCGCACCTCTCTGCCTAGAGGGTCCTCAGTTATAAATATGTAGTCTGTATTGATCTTGTTACCTTCCATTATTGCTCACTCTTCACACCAATAATACCTAATTGCGAAAGTTCCTGAATCTTTTCCTCGCTTGGCGGGGAAGGGATTTCACCGAATATCTCTTCATACTGCTTAATGTAATTCAATAACAAATAGGCAAATTGTTTGGCGTGTTGTGGGCTCATAGTAACCTTTCCGAGGTATATATTTCCATCGGGCGATTGCTGTTGAAGATTAAGGATAATATCATGAAGACTCATACTTAAACTAATGGAATTACAATAAACATTGAAGGGTCTCTTTTCCATATTCCCTTCCATATACCTTTCCTCTCCCTTTTAAAACGGTATTGTAATTATATTTTATACCTTAAAGAATTTTCTTGCACTCATTTCATTAGGGAAACCGCTGTATATAGAAAATGCCTATAAATAAACCGCCCCACCAAGGGGCGGCCTAATCATCGTCCTTTCCGCTGATGCCATTTCCACGCGCTTTCGATGGCTGACAAGTGACAGGCACCCTCACCCCCTCACAAATTCAGCATATTTTTTCTTCCGCTCTGTTTTTGTGCCTGAAAAGTAATCTAATCATGCATCCATATTCATAAATTTCGGGGGCAGCGATTTTGGATGCATATACAAATAAACTCTCCATCGGTAATGTTCCGGCGCATGCACCATATGAGCTTCTACAGGATTGAGATGAATATATCGACTCACTTCCAACATTCCGCTGTCATTGTCAATCCATTTACCATAATAACGCTCCATAAATCGGCCCGGAAACACGATTTCGATACGCTTGAATTTGTTTCGGACTACATGTGCAATAGCGCGTTCTTGAGCCTAAATATCCACACGGACACGGATTCATCGCCCCAAGCAAAATAAAGTCCGCAGGATATGTCACCGTCGACGAAATACGGCTAATCGTCACTTTCCCCGTCTCTAACGGCTGGCGAAGCATATCCAGCGTCTTTTTCGCAAATTCCGCCATTTCATCGAGAAACAAAACACCGCGATGTACCAGCGACACTTCGCCAGGCTTTGGGTGTGTTCCCCCGCCAAATGAACCTCCCCCACTTACGCCTGTAGGCGTTGAAGTGGGGGTTTCTTGCCTTTTTCTTTCCGGGTGTTTCACGATACACCGGGTTTCCCGTGTATCTCGTGACCAAGCACGGAAACACAACAGAAAGAAATAGCAAGCAACATCATGCCAAAGCATGAAGGGTGGGAACTCACCATCTACTACTTCTCGCTTACGCGATCCGTAGATACTTGTGGTTCGTTATTTTCATCGGTCGGAATTCTCCATATAAGTGTTTTGTAAGAATATTGCATGCCGAATGGACATCCCGATGCTGAGAATAACCACAAGCACAAATAAAATTTCTAGAAGAAGGTTTTTTCTTCTTCCCGCAAACAGGACATGTTTGCGTGGTATACGATTCATCCACTTTTTCAAAAGTGATGCCTTTAGCTTCTAGTTTGTATTTCAAATAGTCGTAGAGTTTGCCAAAACACCAGTTCGATAATTTTTGGTTCACCAATTTGGATCGCTTTTTCTTTTTGTTGCGCTGGACGCCTTCGACATCGCCTATCATGAAATGTTTGACGTTTTGTTCCAAACACCAATCGACCAATTGTTTGGTCGTTTTATGCAAGCAGTCTTTTAATTGCGCTTCGCTTTTCGATAAAATATATTGCTTCGCGCGGTTATATTTTTTCCATTTACGCGAACCTTTTTTACATTTGGACATCTTTTTTTGCAGTTCTGCTATTTTTTTATTTCGAAGGCGATGAATGCTTCTTATTTTTCTACCGGTGATGATGATGCTGCTTCCGTTTTCGCTGACGGCACTAATGGCGTGAATTTCGCCAGGATCACCGGCAGCGATAGTTCCTTCTTTTTTAGTAGTTGGTTGTTCACCGTTTTCATAACTGAGGCAAAGCATGAGTTTCCAATGTTTCGCATCAAAAATGAGTTCGATTTCTTTGACAGTGCCGTTTGGAATTTGTTCTTTATCGATTTTCACTACAATAGGAGGTTGGTTTTTTCTTTCCCAGCGACCCATTTTCAGTTCAATGGTCCCATTTGGGTGAATGATAAATCCGTTATTTGCCCATTTCGTGTTGAAATATTTTTTCTGTTTGTACGGATATTTGTTATCTATATAAGTTGAAACTTTGTTTTACATCCAGTAGAGCGCCCGCTGCATTCTATCAAAATGACTTGTTATGAAGGAAAACAGAATCGAACAATCGGAAAATCTTTATTGCAACTTATATAGCCCTTTTTGTTTGGCTTTTTTGGCGCTGTCTCTGGCATTCAAATATTTATGGCATACGGCTTGAATGCTTTGGCTATGGATCGGGTATTTGCCCTTCGTTTGTTTTTGAAGTTCGGTTTGGTTGATCCATTTTCCATTATTCTTTAATGCATAGTTTTTGGCAATGACTAAACAGTCATTCCAAATTTGAGCCGATATTCGGTTGCATTCGAATAATCGATCGATATCTTTTTTTGATGTTTGAAAAGGTATTTTGACCGTTCGATACATCCTTTCACCTCCTTACTTATAATATAAAATATGAATAATCGAAAATCTATATTCTTTTTTCATCGATTCTCCCATTTTTTTACTTTTTTTGATCAAAAGTAAAAAAAAGGACGCCGCGTATCCCCCGCCTCCGCTTCGCTTAGAGGCGGGGGACTTGCGGCGTATGGGTTGTTAAAGAAACCGATGAAGCGGAATGATGCGGATGACGAAAAGGCGGATGGCCGCTCTCGATTTTTTCCCCTGCCAGCTGGTACAAACTGATCACCTCTAACTGCGCATCATGAGAAAGGCTCGGCAAAATCGTCGGAAACGTTTCCGCCAACAAACTTTTCCCGCACCCAGGCGGTCCAACCATTAACACGTGATGTCCGCCTGCCGCTGCGATCTCCAATGCTCGCTTTGCTTGATGATGGCCAATAATCGATTGAAAATCCCGATGATGCTTTCGCGGGGAGTCTATGATTTCAGGAGTGCGAAAAGCTGGGGGTAACGAAAGAACGCGTTGTCCTTGCAGATATTGCACCGTTTCTTCCAATGTCTGAACAAAGATACAATCGAGATCTTTCAAATGATGAAGCGGAAGTGTGGGATCATACGGAAGGTATACTTTTTGAAAACCGAGCTTCTTTGCTGCCAATATCGCTGGAAGCATGCCATCCACCGGCTGAATCGCTCCATCCAACGATAACGAACCTAAAAACGCTGCATCGGAGGGAACCGGCGCTGTCAGCTTATCCATTGCCTTCAAAATCCCAATCGCCATCGCCAAATCAAACATCGGGCTATGCTTTTTCCGCTCCGGCGGAGACAAATGAACAACGAGCCTTTTATCAAAAAAATCGCATCCGAAAGCATAAAGCGAAGCAAGAACACGTTCCTTTGCCTCTTTCACCGACGCATCCGGCAACCCAACAATCACCATCGCCGCAATCCCAGGCACCTCCTGCACCTCCACCTGCACCCGATACCCTTCTAACCCCCTTAACCCAATGCTTAAAATCTTCACCGTCACTCATCCATCCCTCCCAATCACAGAACATTAGTTCTCACCCATCATTGTAATACCCTCCCCTTTATCTTTCAATTACCAATATTTCGACAAATTTCGGGTGGTGAGCGCCACTTCCGGATATCGCGAAAACGCTGCAAAAGACGACAGAGTGGATGTCATTGCCTGGACCGGGAAGACTCATTTTTAAACCGAATGGGCCATTGGTGGATGAGTATGAACAATCGTGGGATCTAGCAGGAGATGCAGGCGTTTTGAATCTTACGGTAAAGAACAATAAGATTTTTTATGATGAATATCCGGATGCACTGGCCCGATTGTACAGCTCGCTGACTTCTCATGGAGGAAATTATCTTGTTGCAAGTGCTAAACCGGGATTTGAATTTATCGGTGAAGGCTCTCCAACTCATGTTGGAGGAGCAAGCCATGGGGGACTTCATAAACAAGATTCACTAGTACCGATGATTGTAACTGGTACAGATTCGTCCCCAAAACATTTGCGCATGATTGATTTAAAAGATTGGATTTTAACACTGATTGATTGACGCAGATAAACAATCAGCCTCCCGCTGACAACACTCCTTCAGCGGGAGGCTCTGTATTTCCTTCACATTTCCACGATGCCGCTTCCATGCACTGAAAATATTATCTTCAAGCGAATATTCCGCTTCTCAGTCCAGTTTCCTTATCCATCTTCTCCGATGAGGCGACAAAGCACGTCGGAGCGCTCAGTCAGTCGTTGGATTCCATGACGGCTTTGCGACTGGTCCCTTTTTCATCTGTTTCAACGACTTCGTTGGCGGAATAGCCTAAGCCGTTGCCGAGGGTTATAAATAGCCATGGCAATGGATCAAGCCATCCCTGCTAATGTTAAATCTTTGACAAACTTCGAAGCACGGCAGGTATTATCCCATAACAGGGGCTAATTCATCCAATGTTGCACCTTGGAAAGAAGGAATCTCGCACTCAAAGGCTACTTTCAGCCACCAATGAGGAGTTGATTTTTCATTCATATACACAACACGAACAGAAGGGTTCGCTCCATTTTCTAACAAGGAAAAGACGGCCTTACTATAAAAGGCTGGAACATATCCAAGCTTCTTCCCTCCGTGAGTATAGATAGCAACAGCATGGGGATCATAAGTGTTTGTTGGTTCTTGTACTAATTTCAACGTTTCGTTAATGGCTAGCCATGTTGCCCAATTTTGAGGAAGATTTTGATAGCGCATGCCATGAACAAAAAAGCTGACACGCAGCTTTCCATCGTCTTCAAGACGCAGCGGTTGCTCAAAAGAATAAGTGTCGCTGGCTAACCGCCCACGTGTTTGTTGAAGCAAGTCCATCTTAGTGGAATTCTCATCCAGACCTAAATCGGACAAAATGGCTTTAAAATCCGCACGATCTGGTGACGGCAATCGGCGTTCAAACGCCGGAAACAGCTCCTTTGATCGATATATTTTAGTTGGGTCTGGGAAAGCCGGATGCAACATATACCCGTTATTCAATGCATCTTTCAGTTTTCCGTGACCAGAGGCATTATAGGTGTAAGTGAACTCATAATAGCCATCATAATGAGAAAGAGTTCCTATATGATAAAAAGAACGGGTTTTAGGATTTTGCCAAACCACTAAAAGTGTATGAACTTTTTTCATGTTATTGATCATCCCTTCCAATCCACTCCAATATTTTCTTTCTTCGAAAAGGCACTATATTCAATAACCAGTCTTTTTGTGCCTCGCTTAAAATATCTAATGATTGAATAAAATCAGAATACCTTATTAAATCAAATTCAACTAACTTTTGGATACTTTGATTAAACTCATCTGTAAAGTTTTTACTAATATATGTTAACAAGTCTTTAGCTTTGACCTTTTTCTTTTCAAATATACCCGCCTTAACCCTTGTTTTTTCCGTATATTTGTTCATTTCTTGGGGATTCGAGACCATTTGTATCAGCTTTTCATCTTCAAATCGAAACCCTAAAGAAGCACCGTTATCATAAATGGGAGAGAATTTTGCTCCTGTTTCAAGAAATAGCAATTGCCAATTAAATGGGTGCCTATCTTGATTGCCAATAAGAATATCAAACAATTGCATATCTATAAACTCTGATTTTATGGTCTCCCAATACACAAATTTCTTCATTATTTTGAATCCAGCATCAATGAGTTCCATGTCCTTCAACGAGGATTCTTGGAGCTCCTTATAATCGTCGACTAGCGCTGATAATAAAACTCCACCTTCTTCAGCCATTTTTGCATCATATTCCTTTACAAAATTTCGTAGAAGACATCCTCTTCTACCGTTTCTGGTTACAATCTCAACACTCATCATTTCTAAACCAAATATAGCTCCAATTTCAGCGGCAATTAGTTCTGTAATATCCTCCCAAGAAACTCCTTCTTTAAACTGCCGCGGGTATTTTATAAGATAATGTATTTTCTCTGGAGATATCAATTCCTCTTTCTCCAGTGTACTTTTTCTACCATACCCGACTCGTTCCCACTTACTGACATCTCTCAACAATGCTAATCGTTCCTTTTTCGTACAATCTTACTATGTATTTTAACACTAAATGATGCAAATTTATCATTCATCATAAAATTACGGCGTAACGATTTAAAATTTCGGTCATCAAAAACCAAAAAAGGACAATATGATTGGAAACTATTTTTTAAATATTTACTGATTCATTGATTTCTATTTTTGTTGGTTCCACATTTGCGTAATATTTTGGACGATAACCTTGGAGGCGCACTTTTTTGATTACCCCATTCTCAACAACAAATGTTAAATCCTCAATTTCCTGTAGTGTCCCAGTTAAAATGAGTTGTTCTACCACTTTTCCTCGGATCTGTTCCATAGTGTAACCTTTTTCTTTCAAGATACGCAAAAGGTTTGAAATCACTTGTATCTTTGCATTAGAGGGGTTTATAATCATACTTTCTAACAATACGGAAGAATGATCATACCGAGGTAATTCTTCACCAAATAATATTCTCCTTACTCGCAACATAGCAATATCATCCGCTGATAATCTTTTTCCCATCAAATTGATAGACATTTCAGGAAAGGTAAATGAACTATAGTCCCCCAAACTTACTAGGGTTATAGTAACTGTTGTATCCTCCTTTTGCGATTCAACACGAATATTTTCAATCGTAACCATATCAGCAAAATTTCGGACTGAAAGAGCGTATTGACCGCTATTTTGTTGCATCAATTTTAACGTTCTTTCCGTTTTGCTATCAGGATTCTTCAATACCAATTCATATGTGCCTGCTTTTGGTTCACGGTATTCGTCATATTCGCAAGTTAAATCACCTAACCAAAAATACGCTCCTGAAGAATTTACGATTTTCGTTTCAATAGCTGGACTCGTTCCGAAACTTTGACCTTCTCTTTTCACTACTCTTTTTAATAATAACGGTTTCCCTGTGAGGGTGCTTTTCATTACAGGTGTTTGATCCTTAAACTCTTCAGCAACTTTTTTGCTTACATAGGAGTACAAATTATATACATCAATCTCACCGTTTGCATCAGCAGCTTCGCCTTCCAACCCTCTAATGAGATAATCCGTAAAAGCACCGTGGCCATTTCTGTCCCACGCCCATTGATTTGACGTACATGCAGCGATCAATACTTTCCCCGACCCTTTTACCTCTAGGCCTCTTGCCATTTCATGTTGTATATTTCTTGCAATGGCACCACTATGACAAGTATCAAAAAACGCCAGTACAGTACTAGCAATAGTATGATCAATCAAATCTCTTACATCTGTCATTTTAATCATGGAATCTTCTGGATTATAAGCATCGCCATCGAAAGGAACAAAATAACCTTCATTATTATGCAAAAAGCCATGACCTGCCCAAAAAAGAAATAATATATCATTTGGAGAAGCATCTTCAAAAAAGGACGTTAAAGCGGAGTGTAATATATTCCGCTTTGCAATGTTCCCTTGAAACACCTCTACATTTTCTTTTTTAAAAAACGACGGAGGTTCTAACAACAATCTTTTTATTTCACTAACATCATTAACTGTATTAGGAAGAGGGGAAGTATTTAAATATTGGTCTACTGCTATAAGCAAAGCTTTATAAACCATTGTTGATCACCCTATCGTATCAACATCTGAATTTGATTTTTGTATGGCAATAGAGATATGATTACGAACAATCTACAAATTGGAACTGTAACCCAACACCATCACTTTATATTCAGAATCGATTATAAAAATTTGTATTTACGACAACCAATTAACAGTCGGAACTTCATAGACAACAGTAGCTACATTCAAGAAACAACAGGCATAATCCCTATTGAATTCCCCAAATTTCCATTGCCTTTTTGACCAGTCTTTCTTGTCTGGAAAGAATTTGGTCCTTTGTCCATTCCTTTTCCTCTAATATTTCTTTCGTAAGATCAAACGATACTTTTTTGTTTCGCTTTTCATAAATTTCCTTTTTACGATCAAACGAATAGTATTGCGCAGCTGAATTTTTCGTACCGCTTAATAAAGTCAAATTCCCAAGCTTATGAACCAATTCTTGATGAACATCAGGCGTGAAACGTTGGATCCAATATTCATCTTTTAGCTTTTGCGGAAGGATGTGCTCCACCGTAATTCGTCCATGGAATTGTTTTACCACGCTCTGATCTTGGCTTTCTTGTTCCAAGCGAAGGAGTATTGCTTTTACAGCAGGAGAATGGTAAATATCCGCACGTATCAATTGTTCAAATTCTTTATTATCCGCATATTTTTTAACCGTTTCAATCAGTTCATCCGCTGAACATCCTTTATTGATCAAATTAATCACTTGATAATAAACCGTATTTCGCTTTGTTTTGCCAAGCCGGCGAACCCAGTTTTGGTACGTGATTTTTTCCATTAATTCAACAAAATCAGCGAATTCCATATCCGGCACCGGTTTATTTAGAAACGCAAGCACAGGAGGTATCCACTCATCATGAGCAACCCGATGGAGGGAAGAGATGAGTTTTTGCGTCTTAAGATGATTATCGAAATCGTTTTCCATAATTTTTTCATAATGATGAGCCGAGCGCAGGAGAAATTCAGCGAAACGAGCGGGAGCTTCTTTATATTCTTCAAGGATCTCATCAAACTCTTGATAAAGAATTTCCTGCTGCTTGTTCCCTTTGATCGAAGTCCGCAAATGGCTTAAGAAATTATCTAACTGCCGAATGCCAACGATATTCTCCAGTTCATTCCAACATTCTTCCACTCGGCTTCTCTCAAGAGGCTTGCTTTCACAATATTCAAACAGCCGGTTTTTTAATAAATCCCCGTTGGAAAGAGACATTCCTCTCGCATTTAAGACATTAAAAAGCCGGTAGGCGGAGGTAAAGTTATCGGTGACCACAAAGACAACATATACATGTTCTAAAATATAATTGACCAACCGCCGCAACTCGACTTCGCTGAATTCTGAAACTACTTGTTTGATTTCAAGCATATTGTCATAAAACTTCGCTTGAGTTTCACTCATTTCTTGTGCAGAGCTTATATCTTCCCCCATGAGGATATACTTCTGGAAAAATGCTTGATCTTGCTTTCTGACTATCAGGCGAGGCTGCTCCGGTTCATCCGTATAAGGGTTTACCGGCATAATTCGTTTTTGAATATCCTCTACACTAGAAGGATGCGTGATCAACTGCTTCATAACCGCAAAAATAATATTTAAAGTCGTTAACCGCTGCTGGCCGTCTACGACTTCATAACGGCGGTTGCGTTCTTTTTCAATCGTAATAATCGATCCGATAAAGTATTCAGGGTCATTACGCTGATAAGCTTGGCAAATATCTTCTATCAACTCGCGCGCATGGCTTTTCTCCCAAGAATACGGCCGTTGATAAGGAGGAATTTCATAAATTTTGTTTTCCGTCAGTATCTCGTTGATCTTTTTTTCACTTGCCTCCATTTAGCATCATCTCCCCCAGTAGCCAGATTTACTTTTACACATACATCTATAATACAGATTTTACGTTTTTACAACTCTCCCCTTATTCACACATGTTGACCCCAACCGTATTAATGATTTCTTCTCAAAAACCAATCCATATCATAGTTTTGTAATGATTGAGGAAGAAATTTTATGTAAAAAAGGATTCCTCGTAAGCGAAGATAACAAAAAGCAATCTTGAAGCATCTATGGGGTAGTTATGGAGAAGTTCACCAATGGAATGGATGCAGCGGGTATAGCTAGAAGAGGAAGCAGAGGATCTCTATAACCATGATGCAAAACATAGAGGGAATTCGTAATTTTACATTTCAGAACATATCCGTCGTAAATAAATTCGCACAAACGAATAAAGCAATCCCCCACATGCGTCAATAACCACATTCGCCAAAAGCGCCATCCTCCCCGGTTGAAAGGATTCAGTTCCTTCTTCCGTTTTTGAATATAAATCATTTTTCCATCCACTCCAACTCCTCGAGCGACTGGACATCTTGAAGAATGTAGCGGATCGTTTTTTATCGACTTTGGCAGCTGTTGAAACGATGACATACATACCTCCCAATACTACTTATGATGATTCCCTTTAAAAATTGGTTTTAACTGATGAACAAGCTCCCGAACCATGTCTTTCGCGGTCATATTGCGGACAATTCCCCTCGTTGATACGCTTTGATCAATATATGTTTGAAACGCTCGGTTTCTGGTCGCAGATTCTTTTTCTTCGTCACAACAGTCACCTCCAACATAAATAAGCCTCCCGCTGAATTACTTCAACAGGAGGCTTTGAATTTACTTAGTATTTCGGCTATGCCACTTCCACGCGCTTGCAATAATCTCTTCCAACGAATATTCCGCTTTCCAGCCAAGTTCTTCATAAATTTTTTGCGAGGAAGCGACAAGGCGCGCCGGGTCGCCCGGGCGGCGGTCAGTGTATTCAATAACAGCTTTGCGGCCGGTTACCTTCTCGCATGTTTCAATCACTTCTTTGACGGAATAGCCTAAGCCGTTGCCAAGATTGTAAACGGCGGTTTTCTTTTTGCCCGCCAACAATGCTTCCAACGCTAAAATATGCGCCTTCGCTAAGTCGGTGACATGAATATAGTCACGAATGCATGTCCCGTCTGGTGTATCATAGTCCGTACCGAAGACGGAAATTTTGTCGCGCTGGCCTAACAAGTGCTGCAAGACAAGCGGAATCAAATGCGTTTCCGGGTTATGGTCTTCGCCAATTTCTCCCGACTCGTGCGCCCCAGCCGCGTTAAAGTAGCGAAGGACGATATAGTTGAGTCCATACGCAGAAGCAAAATCCGCTAAAATTTGCTCGATCATCAACTTTGAGCGACCGTATGGATTAATTGGATTTGTTGGGCAATCTTCCGTAATCAATTCGACATTCGGAATTCCATATGTTGCCGCGGTTGATGAGAAGATAAAGTTTTTCACATTATACTTTAGCATCGTTTCTAGTAATGTTAATGTAGCGGCAACGTTGTTTTGATAATACTTCAGCGGATTCACCACCGATTCGCCGACTAAGCTGTTCGCCGCAAAATGCATGACGGCTTGAATCGGGTATTTTTCAAAAATCGGCTCAAGATCCGCTTTGTTCCCTAAATCCCCTTGCACAAACACCGCGCGGTCATCCACTAAATAGCGATGGCCAGTCGATAAGTTATCAAGCACGATCACTTGCTCTTTTTTCACTAATTCTTTCACTAAATGACTTCCGATATAACCGGCTCCGCCGACAACGAGAATCATATACAATCCCCCAATTATACATTAACTATTTGATGGACCATAGCCATTACCGCGTTTTCTAATGCGGCAACAAGTTCTTCGCTCTCTTGTAACGATGTTCCTCTCACGCCAAAGTAAAACTTCGCTTTCGGCTCTGTGCCTGATGGACGCAAACAGAACCATGCGCCATTCGCAAGATGATATTTCAACACGTTCGAACGAGGCAAGTCAATCGTCTGTTCTTCCCCTGTCTTGACAATGGTGCGTTTGCTTATCAAATAGTCTTCGATCGCGACAACTTCCACACCGGCGATTTCTTTCGGCGGTTCTTTGCGGAAGGCCGCTAAAATGTTCGCGATTTGCTTGGCGCCGTCTTTTCCTTTTAACGTTAGCGAACGCAATGATTCACGATAGTAACCGTATTTTTCAAAAATCTCTAATAACCCTTCATACAATGTTTTTCCCTGCGCTTTATAATAAGCCGCTACTTCCGCGGCAAAAATCGCCGATTGCACCGCATCTTTGTCGCGGACAAAGTCGCCGATTAAATAGCCATAGCTTTCTTCATAACCGAATTGGAACGTGTATTCTTTCGTCCGTTCAAACTCGTTAATCTTCTCGCCAATAAATTTAAACCCAGTCAACGTATCGATCGTTGGCAAACCATAATGCTCGGCAATCGCGCGGCCGATTTCGGACGTCACGATCGTTTTCACAACGACGCCGTTTTTCGGCAAAATTCCTTTTGCCTGCTTTTGGGATAATAAATATTCCAGCATCAACGCGCCCATTTGGTTGCCTGTTAACACGACATATTCGCCATCTAAATTTTTCACCGCCACACCAAGCCGATCCGCATCCGGATCTGTCGCCATTAAAATGTCGGCATCGATTTTTTTGCCGTATTGAATCGCCAATTCAAACGCGGCATGCTCTTCCGGATTTGGCGAAGCAACAGTGGAAAAGTTCGGGTCTGGAAGTTCTTGTTCTTTTACAACCGTCACGTTTTCAAAGCCGAATGCTTTTAAACCAGCGCGGACTAGCTTATTGGCTGTCCCATGCAAAGGAGAAAAAACAATTTTTAACTCTTTCGCCACTTCCGCGACCATTTCCGGATTGAGTTGAATCGTTTTTAATTGCTGAAGGTAGGCTTCATCGATTTCTTCGCCGATATATGTAAGCAGTCCGTTTTCCAGAAGTTCTTGCTCGCTTGCTACTGCAACCGTCAATTCATTTTCGACGGCATTGACGTATTGAATAATCGCATCTGCCACAGCTGGCGGGATTTGTCCGCCGTCTTGTCCATACACTATGAACCTCTCCCACCTACACTCCGTTTAGAGATAGGAGTTTCTTACCACTCGCCCGAAGAAGCTTCGGCGCAGAAGAAGGCTCTCTTCTCCCGCTCGATGCACGCATCGGAAGTCTTCCCGGCCGATTCGGTAAGCAACATCGGCTTTTGACCGATGGGGCGGTCCGGCCCGTCTACTACTTCTTGCTTACGCAATCCGTAGATACGTGAGCTTCGTCGGTACCGACCAAGGAAGAATATGTCCATGCACCGCCTTGCTCAAGATATTTCGGGCTCCATGAACGTCCCGATGTTCTTTATATCCACAAGAACAGGCGAAAATTCGGCCCGACACTTTTTTTCGTTTCCGGCAGACAGGACATGTCTGGCTCGTATACGATTCGTCCATCTCTTTCAGGCGAATGCCGTGCTGGGCTAATTTGTAGGCCAGATAGTTCTTGGTTTTCCCGAATGACCAATTCGAGAGCTTTTGCGCTTGTTTCCGGCTGGCCCGTTTTTTCTTTCGCGTGTGCCGCTGGACTCCCTCGACATTTCCGATGTACACATCGGAAACCGATTGGGCACGGCACCAATCGACAAACTGTTTCGTTGTTTTATGAAGGGCATCGCGCAGCTGGCGTTCCGATTTCGATAAGATGTACTTCTTGGCCCGTTCATACTTTTTCCATTGCCGGGACCCTTTTTGGCATCTCGATTGACGGCGTTGAATCTCGGCTAATTTTTTGTTTCGCAGCCGGTGAAGCGAGCGCACCTTTCGCCCCGTGATGAGGAGGGCTTGGCCGTTTTCGCAAAACGCCCCGATCGTATGGATTTCGCCAAGATCGACGCCAACCGCATGCCCCGGCTGGTACGCTTTCGCTTCCTGGCCATCGTCATAGGTGATGGCAAGATACCAGCCATGATCATAACAACATTCGATTTCTTTGATCGTTCCCTGCGGCAGCTGTGAGACGTAGACGATAATCGGTTTTTCGCGTTTTCCACCATGGATGCCCATGGACAACGTGATTTTCCCATTTTCATGAATGGTGAATCCGTCTTTTGCCCATTTGGTGTTGAAAAATGTCTTCTGCTTGTACGGATAACGAACGTGGCGATGTCCTTTCTGGATAGCGGCTCGAGCGGATTGCCGGGCGAAGAGGTATTGGTGGCAGACGGCTTGAATGGACTGGCTGTGAAGATGGAATCGCCCTTTCGTTTGTTTTTGCAGCTCGCTTTTCGAGATCCAGCGGCCGTGTTGAAGGAAATGCTCTTTGGCCAATCGAAGGCATTCATTCCAGACGCGAGCCGACTCGCGGTTACAGGCACGAAGCCGCTCGAGGTCCGCCTTCGATGCCCGGAAGGCCACTTTTTGCCCACGAAGCATGGTGGATCCT
>NZ_BCPV01000055.1 GCF_001544135.1 Geobacillus zalihae NBRC 101842
TGCTTTTAATATTTATTTGTACGCTGCCAAAATCGGAAACAAACTGGATCAACGTGTGCATCCAATTGTGGACCGAAAGCTGCGCCTTTCTCCAGAGCGGTTAAAGGCCTACATGCTAGAGAGTGAAGGAGGGAAATTCCATTATCGAAGCATTATTGATAATGAATTACAGTTCATACAGGCCGAAGCGATCGATGAAGCATCATCTGCGATCAACCGCGTACTTGATGAACTCATGGAGGCAGAGGAAGCGGGGGAGTAAACATGGCGGTTGTAGGTTGGGAAAGTTGTTTACACTATTGCGACCGTCGAAAACTAGCAGTTGTTGAGGAAAACGGGAGAGGGGTTCGTTTTGTCAATGAGAGGGAAAAGAGGGTGGCCCTGTACCGTGTAGACGGTTGTTTGATTAAAGAGGGGGTAAAATGCGACTTTTTATTTTTAGTGATCGAAGGAGATCGGGCATTTTTCATCGAACTAAAAGGGTCTGACCTTAAGCAAGCTGTACACCAGATCGCCCGAACAATCGAACAGTTAGGGAAATGGCTGCCTGGATATCGATTCGAAGGGAGAATCGTGACTACCCGTGTGAGAACGCCTGCTTTGAAATCGACTTATTTGATGAAGCTGGAAAAAATGTTGAGGAGAACGGGTGGGACATTAGTGGTAAAAGCCAAGTGGGACGAGGTAAACGTATAGGGCAGGAAAGAGGCGACCGGTATGGGTTATTACAGGCTAAAACGGAGTCATACCCCAATCGGACAGGATGACGGCATCCGCATTCTCGTCGACCGCCTTTGGCCGCGCGGGGTGTCAAAGGCCGAGTCGCGCATCGACCGCTGGATGAAAGAGATTGCCCCGAGTCCAGCGCTGCGGCAATGGTTTGGCCATCGGCCAGAGCGGTTTGCCGAGTTTGCGCGGGCATATGAGCGGGAGTTGGAAACAGAGGAAACGAAGCAGGAGCTTGTGGATGAGCTGTTGTCGCTTTCCGGAGTGGTGACGCTGTTGTATGCAGCAAAAAATGAACGACATAACCATGCCGTTGTCCTTTGTGATTTTTTGCGCAAAATAGCCGAGAGGCGAAGCCAGGAGGGATGAACGGTGATTTCTGCGATGGTCGGCGATTTGACGAAGGTTGAAGGGGTCGAGTACATTTGCAATGCCGCCAACGGCATCGGACCGATGGGCGGCGGGGTGGCAGCGGCGATCCGTCGGGCGGGGGGACGTGTGATCGAGGAGGAAGCGATCCGCGTCTGTCAAGCGCAAGACCCTAAGCCCGGCGATTTGTACGTGACAGGAGCAGGCTCGTTGCCGTTTCGCGGGGTGATTCACTTAGTGACGATGAAGCAACCTGCAGGGGCGACATCGTATGACATCGTCCGGGCGTGTCTCGAGCGGCTTGTCGCGCACTGTCGGGAGCACGGAATCAAGAAGGCGGCGCTGCCAGCGTTAGGGACAGGCGTCGGAAGGCTTGACAAAGAAAACGTGGCGCAGTTGTTTGTCGAGGTGCTTGGTCCGGTCGAGGATGTGGAGTTTGTGGTCGTGGACATTGATCAAGCATTCATCCGTTTTGTCCAACAGCGCCAATAAAGGGAGAAAAAGGGCCTTGACTTCGTCCTGGCCCTTCTTTTTTTGGCAACGAATAACGTGTTTCCTTCTTTCTCATATCATATTATAATAGGAACACACGAATGAATGAGTTTCATTGACTTCCTGATCCGGCGACGGGGGGTGGCATCATCGTTGGTGTCCGAATGACGAAGCCGGTGTAAAAGGGAGTGGGGTTTCCTGTTCGAACCGCGACCAGGAAAAACGGCCAAAACGCTTATGCAAGCGTTTTGGGCGCCATCCGGAGGGATGATTATGTTGTTTCAATCGCCAACATTAAAGACATGTCAAGTATTAGTCGATGAATTCCGCCTGGCCCCACAGCCGTTTGAGCCGGAAAAGCTTCGCTTTGCGGGTGTCGGGGACCGGGACGTTTATAATATTTCCGCACCGTTTGTGGATGAAGGAGAATGGGTGATCGCTGGGCGCGTCGAGGCGCGCGACAGCGAGCAATCGGAAGTGTACTTTTTCGTCGAGCGCGACGGCGTCTGGGTTCCTCGTGAAGGGGCGCCGGTGTTCGCCTTGCAGGATCCGTTTGTGGCGCGCATTCACGGTCAGTTGGTGTTCGGCGGCGTGGAGACGTTTCCGCATCCGGTGTTTGTTGGCGAGCATAGCTGGCGGACGGTCTTTTACCGCGGACCGAACATTCGCCGCTTAGAAAAGTTCGCCGAAGGGCCGGATGGGATGAAAGACATTCGCCTTGTCGAGCTGAAAGATGGGTCGATCGGCGTGTTCACCCGGCCGCAAGGGGAAAAAGGCGGCCGCGGGAAAATCGGGTTCACCCGCATTTTCTCGCTCGATGAGTTGACGCCGGACGTGATCGAGGCCGCGCCGATTTTGGACGCCCAATTTACGGATGAAGAATGGGGCGGCGTGAACGAGGCGCATTTGCTGGCGAACGGGCTTGTTGGGGCGCTCGGCCATATCGCTTGCTTTGACGAGCACGGCAACCGCCATTACTACCCGATGGTGTTCGTGTTGAACCCGGAGACGATGGAGCGCTCAGAGCTGGAATTGCTTGCGCTTCGCTCCCACTTTTTAGACGGACCGGCGAAACGGCCGGATTTGGCGAACGTCGTTTTCAGCGGCGGACTCATCCGCAAAGGCGACGGCACGGCTGAGCTGTACGCCGGCGTCGGCGATGCCGAGGCGCAAAAAATTTCCCTGATCGACCCGTTTGCGAAATACGAAGCGCAAGAGCTTGATCGGATGTATGCTTCCGTTTAGGGAAAGGATCGGTGCGACAAACCTTCTCTATGAATGGGGAAGGTTGGCGGCCGGTCCTTTTTCACATTTGGCCGGCCATGTTTCTTGCCTTGTGCGAAGGGCTTCGGTTTGACATAAACGTGACTTGTTTGCGCGATAGACCATAATAGCCAGCGGCAGTCGGAGCCGCGTTGTTCTCCTAGGAGTCGGTCGGACGAAACCATTTTGGCGGATATGGATCCAAAAAATGTTCATAATGTATAAAACGGAAGATTTTGCATTCATATTCGCTGACTTCAATCCATTGGACGGATTCTTAGGGAAGACCCTTTTCACCTCCCATTGCCCCTTTCGAAGCCATCCAGTATACTGAGAAAAAAGGGAATGGGGAGGGGCCTTCGTTGTCTTTGCCGCTTGCTTCTGGCGTGTCGTATGAGCGCTATTGGGTCCTGCGTGAACAAAGCGATGATCGTTTAGAGTATATTGATCGGGCCGTGTATATGACCCCGTCGCCAAGCGTGCGGCATCAGCTCATCTCGAGCCGGCTTCATTTTCAGTTCAGTTTGTTTTTTCGAGGAAAGCCGTGCGATGTGCTGGCGGCGCCGCTTGATGTGGAGCTTGTTGATGAGCAAACAGGAGAACGACATGTGGTCGTTCCCGACTTGACGGTCATTTGCGGCGAAGAACGGTTGGATGGAACGAAGTATATCGGAGTGCCGCCGCTGATCGTCGAGATTTTAAGTCCGTCGAACCAGGCGCATGATCTTGTCACCAAGTTCAATTTGTACATGGCATGCGGTGTCCATGAATATTGGATCGTCAATCCGATGAAGCAGGCTGTGACGGTGTATGTGCTCAATGAGGAACGGCTGTATGAGCAGGCGGATGTTCAAGTGAAAACGGGAACGGTTCGCTCCGTGTATTTTCCGGGGCTTGCAATCGACATGGCCGAATTGTTTCATTGACAAGATGCCGAGAGGACTGCTTGAAAGCGAACAGCGTGGGATCAATCCCACGCTGTTTTCGTGAAAATGCAGGACTGGCGCGTGATTTTCATCCCCGGGTGGAGGACAAAGCGTGCTGCCCATGAACCTTTCCGTGAAAATGCGCGTGCCTTGATGATTCATGTTCATGCCCGGGTGAAGGGCAAAACGTTGCCCATGAGATGTTTCGATGAACACACGTGCCTGGATGATCCTTTTCATGGCTGGACAAAGAACAACACTTGTTGGTCAACTACCCCCACTTAGCTAACGCTTGAAGTGGGGGCTTGCAACTCCCCAGAAGTGCAAACGGACTTCGTCCTCCTTCCTTGACTTGGGGTTGCATCAGGGGGCAGGTTGACGACTACCCAACGACGCAGGTCATGCCTGCATCGTTACCGATTCTCTCGGTGTGTCTGTTGGCAGTACTTGGCTTCCACACACAACAGACGGACCTACGCTCGATGTTTTACGGTTACAACGTTTCCTGTAACCAACTCCATACATCGAGTAGCAGTTATTGGAGTGCCTTTATTGAACGGTTTTCTCCACGCCTTTATTCTATCATACACAAAAGAAAGGGGGAACGCGCATTCCTCTCCCACTTACTCCCTTTGGTCGTTGAAGTGGGAGTCTCCTGCGCGAAATAGGATGAAGTTTTTTCTGTGTCCAACAGGATGTTCATCGCCTGCGTGCTGTCCTTTACGGTTGTTTTTGACGCTTTTCCCGCTCCTTCATTTTCTCTTCCATCCGCTTCAGCAGCTTTTCCCACGGGTTTTCCGCCGTTTTTTTCTTGCGCTTTCGTTTTTCTTCCGCCATGCTCAAGCGCCTCCTTTCGCTGCGGCCGATAAGGCGAGCAAGTCGCGCAGTTCGTCATCGGACAGTTCGGTGATCCATGCCTCGCCTTCGGTGATGATGTCGGCGAGCGCTTGTTTTTGTTCGAGCATCTCGTCGATTTTTTCTTCGATTGTCCCGACGGTGATCAATTTATGGACGTGGACGAATTTCGTCTGTCCGATGCGGTAGGCGCGGTCGGTCGCCTGGTTTTCCACCGCCGGGTTCCACCAACGGTCGAAATGGATGACGTGGTTGGCCGCTGTTAAGTTGAGCCCAGTGCCGCCTGCTTTGAGCGACAAAAGGAAAATCGGCGCTTTTCGTGCTTGAAACTCCTCGACCATTCGATCGCGCGTTTGTTTCGGGACGCCTCCGTGCAAAAACAACACCCGCTCATCAAACAGGTCGGAAAGCAGCTGCTGGATCATCTCGCCCATTCGCACATATTGCGTGAAGATGAGGCACGATTCGTCGTTGGCGCGAATTTGCTCGATCAGTTCGATGAGCTTTTCGAGTTTGTGCGACCGTTCGACGAGCTGGCGGGGTCGGCGTTCTTTCAAATACAGCGCCGGATGGTCGCAAATTTGCTTAACACCGTTTAGCATTTGCAAAATCAAGCCGCGCCGCGCAAACGGACTGGCTTCCTTTGCCCGTTCGAGTGTGTCGTTGACGAGCTGCTCGTACAAGGCAGCCTGTTCGGCCGTGAGCGGGCAATATTCTTTTTGTTCAAGCTTATCCGGCAAGTTGAGCGCAACCGCTTCATCCGTTTTCGTCCGCCGCAAGAGAAATGGGCGGATGAGCGCCTGCAGCGCCGCTTTTTTGCGGGCATCTCCTTCTTTTTCGATCGGTCCGGCAAATCGGCGTTCAAACTCGGCCGCACTGCCGAGGTAGCCCGGGTTGAGGAAGTGGAAGATGCTCCAAAGTTCGCCGAGACGGTTTTCAACCGGCGTGCCGGATAAGGCAATTTTATGTTTTCCGCTCAAGCGGCGGATGGCGCGCGCTTGTTTTGTTTGCGCATTTTTGATGTTTTGCGCTTCATCAAGGCAAATCGCATGCCAATGAATCTGTTTTAAATCGTCTTGGTCCAAATGAGCAAGGTTGTAAGACGTAATGACGAGATCGGCCTCGCCTGCCGTTTGCACGAACGCATCGTTTTTCGCCCGGTTCGGTCCATGGTGCACGTAGACGCGCAAGTCTGGGGTGAAGCGGGCGCATTCCTTTTGCCAGTTGCCGATCACGCTGGTCGGGCAGATGAGCAAGGCCGGCGTGTCCGGCCGCTCCATTTCTTTTACATAGGTCAAATAGGCGAGCAGTTGCACCGTTTTGCCAAGCCCCATGTCATCGGCCAAGCAGGCGCCAAAGCCGAATCGGCGCAAAAAGACGAGCCAGTCGACGCCGCGCTGCTGATACGGGCGGAGCGTGCCGTGAAAAGACGGCGGCACATTCGCTTTCGGCAATCCATCAAGCTGCTGGAGCTGGCGGATAAACGCCCGGAATTGGTCGTGGACGTCAATGTGGATCGGGATCGATTCGTCCGCTGCCTCTTCGCGCTCCTCTGCTTCCGAAAGCAGCGTTTGCGCCACGATGTCGTGGATCGGCACGCCTTCTTTTTTCGCCTTTTCCATGAGCGCCTGTGCGCGGCGGACAAGGGCGGGATCGAGAATGAGCCATTGGCCGCGCAGGCGGATGAGGCGCCGCTTTTGTTCCGCCAAAGCGGCAAACTCCTCTTCTGTCAGCTCAATCCCGTTGGTCGCCACCCTCCAGTCAAAGTCCGCGAGGCGCTCAAGGCCGAATAATGATTCCGCGTTGACGGAAGGCGACAGCTTCGCTTTGATCGACAGCTGCGCCTGGCGGATATCGTGCCACCAGTCGGGAAGCAGCAGGCGCACGCCCGCTTCGGTGAGCTTTAAGCTGTCTTCGGACAAAAAACGCCACGCTTGTTCGTCAGACAGTTCATGAAGCAAAGACTCATTTTCATCGCCAAGCCACGGCACGATCACATGAATGCGGCGGATGGCCCGGGAGACCGATGATTCATATGGGCGCCAAGCGCGCGGAATGTCGCTTGCGGGTGCGATGACGCTGTCGTCGACGGCGATTAGCACCGCTTCAAGCGTCCATACGTCGCCTTCCTCGGACGGCTCGACGAGGCGAAGCCCGACCGTAAACGGCGGCCGGTCGCCGAGCCAGCCGATTTGTTCCAGCCAATCGTCTTCCGTTCCGATCCATTGGCCGCTGGGGGAGGCGATTAATGGATAAGTGCGAACGATTTCGCCCCAAATGCCGCGAAGTTCCGGGTCGCGTGAGAGCCAGTCGGCGACCGCAAGCGACCGCCATGTGGCGACGAACGGATCGGGATCGTCATCCGCGCCGCGCCAGCGGGTGCGACCCGCTTCGCTCCATGCGCCGCCTGTGCTTTTCCACAAGGAAGCATCTGGAAGGAAGCGGCGTTCGCGCAAACCGTTCCAAATATGCTTCGCCCACTCTTCCAATCGGGCGGTGAACTCGTCTGCCCATTCAATGGCGGAAAAGCGTGAGTGCGGACGCAAAGCGAACAGTGTGAGCGCCTGCCACGGCGACAGCCGCACGATCCCGTTTTCACCGTCATGGTCGATATCGAGCAAGGTGCCGTAAAACGTCTCTTCGTGCCAAGCGAACAAAGTCGACGCCCATGACGAGACAGGCGTGGAGCTTGAGAGTTCGAAGCATTGATCTTCTTCGTCCCACTTGCACGAAAGCCGAATCGTCTGCAACACGTTCATGAGAGCAATTTTCCTTTCTTCAATTCTTCATGAAACGCGCGCATGCGCGCCGTTTTGGCGAGCAGTTGCTCGAGATAGGCTTCCCATTGGTCGAGCCGCTTCATCGAACGGTAGTGGGTCCGCAGCGTTTTCAAATGGCGGACCGCCCTTTGGTAGCTCGCCCGGTTTTTTTCTTCCAGCCGCCTCATCACGGCCCGATGATATAACGGCATCACGAGTTCTGGATTGCGCGCTTGCAATGTTTTAAGCAGCTGTGGATGCAATTCATCGGCGGTGATGTTCGCCCATAAGAATAGGTCCACGACTTCCCGGTAGCGTCCTTGCCGATACAAAAAGTTGGTGTACTCGTTGACGCTGTACGGAAGGCTTCGCTGCAAAAAATCTTCCCATGCATCCGGTCGGTTTCGTTGGCGGGCATACATTTCAAACAAATGAACCGCTTCGTCCAAAAAACTTCCCCGGGCGAGGTCGGACATGTGGGAAAGATAAAGCGGCCAATCGTCCTTCGCTTTTTCCCAAACGGATTCAAACCGCTTGACGAGGCCGTTGGTGATGAATCGCCCGATCCATTCAATCAAAAACAAGCCTGCCTGATCGGGGAACGCGCGGTAAAGCGCCATCGCTTCGTCGTCTTCGCCAAGCAAAAAGGAAAGATGAGCCGCCGCCATAGCGGCGCGGATGTCGTCTCGGTCTTTGGCGAGCCGAAGGAGTTCGGCTCGTTCCTCTTGCCGCCATGTGGGCTTGGTGAACAGCGATTCCCACGCGGTTGTGTAAAAGTCATAGCCGAATGATGACAGTCCTCCGTCCAAAAACAGTACATCACGAACATACGGAATCGTCTGTTCAATCAACGCGTTGAGCGACCGCGGCAGCGATTGAGTAGACAATTTTTCCAAGGCGTCAAAGGCGCGGTCGGCGACATAGTTGACGTCCTGCTGCCAGGAAAACTGTCCGTAAGAGGCGAATACGACGTCGTTCCACCCTTGCGCCTCCCCGTACTGCCGAAGCTTTTCCAACAAAAAGAGGGCGGCATGAAGCTCCCGCAACGGACGGGCGCCAGCTTGCTTCCCTTCGTTTTTGCCAAGTTTCGGGAGCAGCTGGAAGGCTAAACGGTACGGCCAGTTTTGGCCGTTTTGATGGCGGGAGAAAAAGTCTTCATACTGTTTCTCGAACTGGCCCCGCCAATCTTCAACCGTTTCATTGGCTGTGATCGAAAGGCCTGCCGTTTTCCCCGCGCGTTTTGGAGCAGGCGTTTTTGGTTCATGGACAGCGGATTCTTTCCACAACGCGCCGATTTGCCCTTTTTTCCAAAGGCGGAACAGCTCACCGCTGTCGAACACATTGCCGTATACGTAAAAAAACAGCGCCAAAATATGCGGACATAGCCCGTCCGTCCCGCATGGGCAGCGATGGCGGCGGGTGATGTTGGCCAAATCAAGCATGACATCATGGGGGGTGATGTCGGAAACGACCCCTTCCACTTCGTGGCTGTTGATCACCATGACGTTATAGACCAACCCGTTTCTTGATAAGTCGCGCCCTTTTTGAATGAGATTGTGGAAAATAGGAAACGGCAATTCTTTCACCAATTCTTCTGCCGCTTGCCGCAAAAGCGGTTTGGAGATCGTGGTCTGCAACATGTCGGTCCGTCCTTTCCGATCCATTCCTTATCATCCTATTATAGCATGTGACAGCGTGTCGAAAAAAGAGGGGCAATGTGACAAAACGCGTCTGTTCTCGAGCCGGCATGAAAGGACATTGCGAGCTTTTGAACGTGTACGCGTTTTGATAGAAAGAAAGCTGGTGATGGTTGAACGTCTATCGATGATGGTATAATAGGAATAGAAAAAGTCCAAATGGAAAAGAAAGCAGGTGCATCGAATATGGCGGAAACGCCGCGGAACGCGTTATGCCCGTGCGGAAGCGGGAAAAAGTACAAGCATTGTTGCGGAAAAAAAGAGGCGGTTTCGATTTCGTCATTGATTGACCGCGAGTTGATCGAATGCATGAATGATATGCGTCAGTTTGTTTTACAGCGGTATGAGAGGGAGGCGGAAGAGCTTTTAGACCAGTTCCCGCTTGATGAGATGCCGGAGGAACTCGAGCTTGGCGTGCAGATCATGGCGGTGAACTGGATGTTGTTTTGTTGGCCGCTTGATGAAACAGGACAAACGATCTTTTCTGCTTACCGGAAAAGCCGTCATTGGGAGCGGTGGCGCCCGTCCGTTCAGGCTCACATCGAGAGGTGGGAAGGAGCCGTTCCGTCGCTTGGCGAGTTCATCGGCTATGATGACGACAATCGCCCCGTTGTCCGGGATTTGTTGACGGGAGGGGAAAAGATCGTTCATTTATTGGCTTCCCATCAATGGCCGAGCGTGATCGAAACAGGAGATGTGGTGTTCGGCTTCCTTGTGCCGTACCAAGACGTGTTCACGTGTTTCACAGCGGTGTTTCCGCTCCCGGCGTCAGGGAAAGATCGATTGCTTCGGGCGATTCAACAAGAAGGGGAGTGGAGCGGTCAGCCATCGGCTTTATGGATGCGCGATCGGTTCGTCGCTGTGCTTTCCGATGTGCTCTTGGAGTGGCTTTGGCAGTTCGCCAAACAGTTCAAATGGGATGATCCGAAACAAGCGGCCGTCATTCGCGAGCTCGATGAAAACGAGCTGGAGGCGCCAGCGGCGCTGCTCAATCAAGCGTTCGCCATATGGGCGATCTATTGCGGAAAAACATCCCGCCTCCCTTATTCGGTCCCCGTCTACGCGGCGGCGCTCCGCTATGTGGCTGGGCATTTGATGAAGGCGGAAGGATCGGAGGTGGAAGACATCGCCGATCGGTATGACGTGATGCCAGAAGATGTGCGATCGGCGGCGTTGGATTTTTTCCTGATGGCTGTTGATGATGAAGACGACGAGGAATGGCTCGATGACTGGGAGGAAGACTGGTTCGAAGAGGAAGGGGATGAGCTTGATGCGCGCATCAATGAATGGATCGATGACATCGATCTGATGTTGATGCGTGAAGGATGGAACGAGAAGCGAGTCAACCGTCATATTGACCGCGCCATCCGTTCGTGGCGGAATGAGGGCCTGCTCGAGGAAGTGAATGAAAAAGAATTGCGTAAAGAACTCCGCGATGTAGCGTGGGAGATCTTCACCGATCGGGGATTCATCTAGAAGCTGGCAGAAAAACGGGCGCTGCGCGCAAGTCAGCGGCATTTCGTCAGAAAGGAAAGCCGGTTCCACAAGGGCTCTCTCATTCAACCATCATGGAGCTCAACCCAAGCTCTCTATAAGCAGAAACAGGGAATGGAATACGTTCCATTCGTGAAACTCCAAAAAAAGCGGCGGGGAACGATCCGTTTTGACCGAATCCATAATGGATTGGGAAAAATGGCTTTGTGCGCAATTCCGACCGTTTTTAATATCTTGGTCGCCGTTTTGGAAAGGAAAGATTAGAAGGGAGGATTTTGCATGGCAATCGGCCGAAATGACCCGTGCCCGTGCGGAAGCGGGAAAAAGTATAAGAAGTGCTGCATGAACAAACAGCAGGAGCGTGAAATCAAGCGGGTGCGGCAGCGCCGCTTTTTTGACCAAAAATATGAGCTGTCGCAAATGGTGCAGCGGTTTTTGGATGAATCGCTGTCTTATGATGAACGCGAAGCGGTCAACCGTACATTTCGCCGAATGATCGAACAAAAGGATCATCGTGAAGAGTTGAAGGTGTTTGAGACGCTTTGGCGTTTTTTCCTCCATCGTTATCCGAATGGATTGCGCGGCGTTGAATGGTTTCAACAGGAAAAAGGGCGTCGTCTGTCTCCGGAGCTCAAGGAAATGTTGGACCGCTGGGTTCGACTTGTGCCGCGCCTTGTGCAATTTGTCGATTTGCATGATGAAGGAGGAGTGGCGGTCGACCGGTTGACGGGCGAGAAACTTCTCATGCCGTATTGCGAGACATTGGAGGTTGTGCGCCCTTGGGGCGGCATGTTTGCCTTTTTGGAGCCCTTTGACGGCGGCTATTACGTTTGCGGTGTATCATCGATTGTGGATCCGAAGGGCGTGGAACGGGCGGAAGAGAACATTCGCGTCTTGTTGACGCAAACCGATTGGCCGTATGAAAAGGTAGCCGTTGAACATTTTCTCGATATCGTTGATGCAGGCTATCCTCCGAGGGCGGACGATGTGCAAGAGGAGCGCACGCGATGGACGTATGAATACGAATGCCAGGAAGCCGCTGAGGCGATGAGGAAGCTTGCTTCGATCGGACGCGCTCACATTGATCATGACGATGGGGAGAAAGTGGAAGGTTCATGGTGCACCAATGTGTACCATTATGTCGGAGTGATTTCCCCCAAGCCGATTCATGTGTTTGAATTAGGCGGGTCATTATCCGCTCATCGGTCGCGTCTCGTGTTGTCTACCGAGGAGGAAGGGACGGCCGAACAGCTCGTGTCGCTGCTGCAGGCGTTTGGGTATTCCCCAAAAGAACGAAAACGGGGGACAGAAGCCGTTTTGCGCCGAAAAGGGATCGAAAACGTTTCGCTTCATATTGATTCAGACCCAGACTCTCCCCCTTGGGTGGCAACGATGGCCGGATTGGATGTTCAAATGGAAAAAGCCCTTCACACCCCGCTTGAGAAATGGAATGGAAAAACCCCTCACGAAATGGCGCGCGAGGGGCGTGTGCAGGAAGTGGATGAGTGGCTGAAAGAGTATGAATTCCATTTGTTTAACATGCAAGAACGAGCCAATTTGCCGGTGCTCATCGGAGTGAATCCCATTCGCTCCCGTTATGGATTGCCCCCATCTCCGTTTAGCTCATCACATCGTCTTTCGGACTTATGGAAAATGAAATGGATGGGGCCGGAAAGAACCGAGACATTGTTGATCCGCGCGGAATGGGAAGGGATGTATTTTACCGATGACGCATTGGCGTTTTATAACGAAGTCATCGTGAGCGGAGAAAAAGAGGCCAAAGAGGCGTGTTGGGCCGTGGTTTTGCTCGTGTGTGAATATATGACCGGGCGGACGTTTTCATCGTGGGAGGACGTAGGAGAAGAAGACTGGAAACAATGCATCGTCGATCAAATCCCGTCAAGATGGAGTTCGTTTTCATGGGAAGTGGTGAGCCGAGCGCTCGATATGTTGCTTGAGTGGGCCGATTGGCTGGACCGCCGTTATGGAACGAATCATCGAACTGTTGTTTGTGCCGTGCTGGAAGAGGTCAGAAGCGAATTGGAACATTGCTTTGCTTTGCTGGATGAATGGAGGGGCGAGAACGGAAAGGCGGATGAGGAACTGATGGCTTGGCAGCTTGCTCGTTTGTTTGGTTTGCCTATTCCCCTTTCCGTCGGTTTCTCGTTTTTCCGCGTCAAGCGTGTGGAACAGGGGAAGGCGGTGCTGGATTGGCTTGCCCATAACCGAACGGTGACATGGGACATTCCGAAGCGGGCAGAGCCGCATCTGTTGCCGGGCATGTATATCGTCGCCGCGACCGATCGCAACGGCAAGCTGGACGATCTTGCCCGCGTATATCCGCCGTCTTTCTCTCCGTACGTAGAGTCGTGGCTTCAGGCGCTGCAAGAGTGGCCAGACAAGGTGGAGAAAGAACGGGCTGCGTTTCAAGAGCGCCTGCTTGCCTCGTTGTCCCGTTTGCTTCGCCGGCCGTAGGCGTCCCGATGAATGACGGGGCGCTTGTTTCTCTCGGCTCGGCCTCTATGATTCTCCATTATGCAGGCAAGCCCAATGGTAAGAGTCATTCATATTCTATTCTTAGGATTTTGGGCCATCACCATAACGTGTGCTTGAGAAGCAGGGTTTTTCTCGTTTTACCGAGAAACGGATGAGGACGCGAATGATCCAAGAATCCTACACCTTTAGGAGTGCGGAGTGTCAACCGGCGTCAACTACCCCCACTTAGCTAACGCTTGAAGTGGGGGCTTGCAACTCCCCAGAAGTGCGAACGGACTTCGTCCTCCTTCCTTGACTTGGGGTTGCATCAGGGGCAGGTTGACGACTACCCAACGACATAGGTCATGCCTATATCGCTACCGAGTGGCTCGGCATGTCTGTAGGCAGTACTTGACTTCCACGCACAACAGACGGATGTACGCTCGATGTTTTACGGTTGCAACGTTTCCTGCAACCAACTCCCTACATCGAGTAACGGGGATTGGAGTGCCTTGATTCAACGGTTTTCTCCACATTCTTATTCTATCATATACAAAAGAAAGGAGGAAGGGCGATTCCTCCCCGACTTTCGCTCTCGCTTAGAAGTCGGGGTCTCCTCGCCAAAGATGATGAAAATCATGGATTGGCTGATTTCTCCTTGGAGAAGGAAATATGGCATGTTTTGAAAAAGCCAAGGGCACCTTTTGATAAAAAATGGAATGCGAATCGATGTTCTCGACATGAGCGGCGGAAGTCCCAAAGTGCTTGCGATATGTGTTGCTGAAAGCAGTTCCATCACACGTTGATCGTGAATGTCTCCCCAAAGTGTTTAGCTGGCCCGAGCGTTAGCGTAGAGGGGGAGAACGTTCAATGACTATGATACAAAGAAAGTAGGTAGCTATATGGTGAAGGCATCGCGAAACAATCTTTGTCCATGCGGCAGTGGGAAAACGTACAAGCATTGTTGTGGGAAGAAAGAAGCAGTATCGATAGAATCTCTAATTGACCGTGAAGTGGCCAAATGTATGCAAGATGTGTTTTCGTTTGCGTTAGAGCGATATGAGGAAGAGCTTGCTTTCATGATGTCTGGTTCTCCATTTCAAGGGCTTCCTAACGAGCTGGAGACCAGCGCCAATTTATTGCTGACGAACTGGGCGATTTTTCACAGACACGTTGATGACAAAGGGATGACAATTTTTTCAGCCTATATGAGAAGCCGGCGCCGCACGCGATGGCGTCCAGCAGTGCAAACTCATTTGAAGCGATGGGACGAGGCGGTTCCGTCGTTTGACGAGATCATTCATATCGAGGATGAGCGGCGTTTCCTTGTACGCGATCTGTTGACCAGAAAAGAAAAGTACGTCCGTTTTTTGACGCCGGAGGAGCTTCCGTCTGCTAGGGAGGGGGACGTGTTAGTAGGATGCCTCGTTCCGCATGGGGACGAGTGGGCGTACTTCATGAAGGTGCTGCCGATTCCAAAGAGCGGGAAGGATCGGCTTGCGCGGGCGCTTCAAGCGGAATGGAATCCGGATATGAAAACGTGTGAAGTGTTTTTGCGCGAGTCGTTTCCGGAATTGCTTGAAATAGCGGTCCATGAGCTGTTGTGGCAGCTGCTGAGCGAAAAGGACTGGGGGGATCGAGATCAAGATGATGTTTTTCGCGAATTAAAGAAAAAGGAAGAAACAACCTCCTCCCTAGTGCTCAGCGAGGCTGCGTTCCTTTGGCGCGCATATTGCGAAATGGATGAACCGGTCATCAAGAATCCTGCTGTGTATGCGGCTGCACTCCGTTATTTGGCGAGTGAAATGGCTGGAAGAGAATTTGTCAATATGGAAAAGGTTGCGGAACACTACGGCGTTCCTGTAGAGGAAGTGGAAGCCGCTGTGATGGAATTGTTTTTATTTCGCACAGAGTTGCTCGATGATGGAGATGATGAGGGCGAGAATGATGATGAGTGGCTCTTTGACGATGGGGATGACGGTGATGAGATCTGGTTCGACGACGGTGGGATGGAGGATGGCGATGAGCTGGACCGTGCGATTGAGGAATGGCTTGACCAAGTTGAGGAGTTGTTTGATTGCGAGGGCTGGGACGTTGATCAAGTCCATCGCTTGATCGACAAAGCGATCCGAACATGGAAAAAGGACGGGTTGCTTGAAGGAGTCGATGCAGCTGAGTTGCGCAAGGAGCTCGAGGAGCTCGTCTGGGAGACGTTTGCTGAACGGGGATTTTTGTAAGGCGATGGACAAAGCAGGCAACAAAGGACAGATGGGTGCGAAAGAAGGTGCCCTTGAGAGATGACGGATACCTTCTTTCGCATGCGTTACAATCGGATATAGGCCAGCCGCTCGTTCGCTTCCTCGACGTCAAAGGCATCAGGGTCAAAATCTTCGCCTTTCATGTCGTACATCCAGTCTACCAGCTCGCGCAATTCGGGATCGGCAAGAGAGTCTTTTTGCGCCGCCGCTTCCAGCAGCTCCAGGTAGCCATAGACGCCGCCGCAATCCTCGGGAGGGCACGCCCGTTTTCCTTTCAGGCAAGCGGCGCGTTCCAACGGTTTTGGGAGTGTTTCAATCTTTTCAACAGTGACGGTATGGCGCCAGTAGTCGCCAAAATCGTAAATATATAGAAACTTTTGTTTTTCTTCCGTCAGCCATTGCTGTAATGGGATGCGGCGGGCGTCCATCAGTTCTTTTTCCAGCTGAAACGAATCCCAGCCGTCAGGGATGCCGATGAGAACGCTTCCGAAATCGAATTCGTATAAATGGGCTTGTTCCCATCCCATCGCTTCTTGGATGATGAGATGAAGCTCGTGAAATGTCGCATGTCCGGGAACAAGGACGCGCCGCCAAATCGGCGGGCGGATGCCGTTTAATGTGATTTTCAGCTGGTAGGCTGTTTTGGACCGCCGCCGTTTGGAAGGGGGTGCGCTCTTTGGCGCCTCAACCCATCTGCCGTGTGGACGGTCCCGCTCTGTCGGATGGAACATGGCAGACAATTCGTCGATCAGTTTAGCAAGATTGTCGGGGTTCATAGCCCTCGTCTCCTTTCGGATAAACGTTTTGTATAATAGTAGTTTATCCTGTCCATAGTAGAATTTAAACATTATTGATGGAAATATTGAAAAAAGAAAGATGGGAGAGGAGGATGACGCATGTCGATCGGCTGGAATGACCCATGCCCGTGTGGAAGTAGGAAAAAGTATAAGAAGTGCTGCATGAACAAACAGCAGAATCATGAAATCAAACGGGTGCGCCAGCGCCGCTTTTTTGGCCAAAAATATGAGCTGTCGCAAATGGTGCAGCGATTTTTGGATGAATCGCTGTCTTACAACGAACAAGCAGTGGCGAGACGGACGTTTTACCAAAAAATAGAGGGTATGAAGTATTTGTAATATTTTGGATTTTTTGAAACACTTTGGTGCTTGTTCATTCACCGTTTTCCCAATGGAATGCGCGTCATTGAATGGTTCCAGCGCGACAAAGGACACCGTCTCCCGTTGGAGCACGGAGCGCTTTTGGCGCTTCTGCGTGTTTCTTCATGGGGACGGCTTATCCATTCGGACATCGGTTAGAGAAGCGATGGTGGTATGTCGGCCGTAGCTGGATGGTTCGACTGGGTTGCGCGTTGTGGCTGCTGTCGTGTGAAGAGGCATCATGCAGAAAAAGGAGAGCTATTGTCGGTTGATGGATGCCGCCCCGCTAGTTTTGTCGAGCGGTTTTCCCAAGTGACAGACAGGAAATTCCCCGTTGTGCGCGAACGATATAGTAGACAAATTGGAGACAACGGGGGAGGGAATGCGCATGAGGCGAGGAATATGGCTCGCCCTGTTGTTTTGTTTGCTATGGCTGGCTGCGGCTGCTTGGCCGGTGGGGGCGAAAGGGGAAAAGGAAATGGAGGAAACGAAGCGTCTGGCTGTGGTGACGGCGGATCGCGTGAATGTCCGCCAAGGGCCGGGGGTGCCATACCGTCCATTGGCGAACGTTCACCGCGGCGAGGCGTATCGGCTGATCGAGGTCAAGGATGGATGGGTGAACATCGAGTGGAAACCGAATCGAACCGGGTGGATCGCCGCGCGGTACGTCGCGTTGGCAAAAGAGACGGCCATCGTGCAAGAAAACCGACTCCGCCTTCGACAAGAGCCGAGCCGAGATGGGCGAATTATCGGGCATTTGGCGCGGGGAGAAACGGTATGGATCATCAAGGAAGATGGGGAATGGACGGAAGTGATCGCAGACGGTGCGATCGGCTGGGTGTCTTCAGCATACCTCACTGCGGCTCGGGAGTCATCGATTTCGCATCAAACCGGAATCGTCAACGCCAGTTCGCTCAACGTTCGGGCTGAGCCGTCATTGAAGGCAGCGCGCGTCGGACGCCTTGTCCGGGGCGAAGAGGTCGAGATTGTGGAAAAGAAACCGGGATGGTACAAAATTGCCTCCCAAACAGGGCTTGATGGGTGGGTGTCATCCGCATATGTGCAGGTAAAGGGTGGACAAGCTAATGAAAAGGAAGCGGAAGCGCCCCAGTCGGCTGACCGCTCGCTGCTTTCAGCCATCGCGCCTAGCGACTCCCGCCTTTATGTAGACAGCTGGACGCGCGGTCCTGTTCAGGCGCTGGCCGGAAAAACGATCGTTCTTGACGCTGGCCACGGAGGCAAAGACGGCGGTGCGAAAAGTGCCGATGGCGTCAAGGAAAAGGAGTTGACGTTGGAAACGGCGAGGCTTCTAAAAAACAAGCTGCAATCTTACGGCGCCCGCGTCGTGCTGACGCGCTCCAGCGATGAGTATGTGCCGCTGTCCGCGCGCGTGGCGATGGCGCGCCTGTATCAAGCGGATGCGTTTATCAGCCTGCATTATGACAGCGCAGACGACCAACAGGCGAGCGGCATCACCGTTTATTACTACGACCGTTTTGCCGATTACGGCTTAGCGCAATCATTCGAAGACCCGCTTTCCCGATTGGCCGCACTGCCTTTCCGCGGCGTTGCGTTTGGCGACTATTACGTGCTGCGGGAAAACGACAGACCGTCTGTATTGCTTGAGCTCGGCTATGTAAGCAACCGCACAGATGCGGCGACGGTGGCGACAGACGACTATCAGGAAGCAGTGACGACCGCGATTGCGGATGCGGTTCGGCATTATTTTGAATAAGAAATGATCGTGGAGAAATCGTTGATCGGCGGTTTTGTGGTTGATTGGCTGTCAAGAAGCAAATGTCATGTAACCGGGGGTTTGGCTCCTCCCGGTTTTCTTTTGGCCGCAGAGCACAACCGGTGAACTCAGCGGCTAGGCGAAAACAATGAAAATCCCCAGGCGATTCGATATAATGAGAACAAGCGACAATAGCCGCAATGGATCAAAAAGGTGTGAGGAACGATGAAAATCACGATCGCCGGGGCGGGATATGTGGGGCTGGTGACCGCCGCCTGCCTGGCTGATAAAGGGCATGATGTCATATGCGTGGATGTCAATGAGGAAAAAATTCGGCGGTTGAATGAAGGAATCGTCCCCATTTATGAACCGGGGCTCGAACCGCTCATCCAACGGAACAGCGCCCGCCTTCGCTTTACCACAGACGATGCGGAAGCGTATCGATGGGCGGAAGTGATCATGGTCGCGGTCGGCACCCCGCCGCTGCCGGATGGTTCTGTGCAGCTTGACGCCGTTTGGAAGGCGCTCGGCCGCATTGCGATGGCGGTGGAGCGCGACTGTTTGGTGGCGATCAAATCGACGGTTCCGGTCGGCACAGGGGATGAGGCCGCGCGTTTTGTAGCAGAAAATGGACGCTCTGGGGTGCGCATCGACATTGTGTCCAACCCGGAGTTTTTGTCACAAGGAACGGCGGTGCGCGATACGTTGCAGGCGCCGCGCATTGTGTTAGGCGTCGAATCGGAGAGAGCGGAGCGGATGATGAAGGACCTCTACGCCCCGTTTGCGCTCCCGTACGTCGTGACGGACCGGAGAAGCGCCGAGATGATCAAGTACGCGGCCAATGTGTTTTTGGCGTTGAAAATTTCCTACATCAACGAGATCGCCAATGTATGCGAGTTGGTAGGCGCCGACATTCAGGCGGTGGCGGAAGGAATCGGCATGGATCCGCGCATCGGCCGCCGCTTTTTGCGCGCAGGCGTCGGGTATGGAGGCTCATGCCTGCCGAAAGATGCGAGCGCGCTTTATTCGTTGGCGGCTTCTCACGGCTATTCGCTCAAAACGGTATGGGCGGCAATGGACGTCAATGAGAAACAAAAATGGAAGCTTCTTGACAAAGCGCGTCTGCACATTGGGGATTTCCGCAACCGGACGGTCGCCGTGCTTGGCGCCGCATTCAAGCCGGGCACCGATGATGTGCGCGAATCGCCGGCATTGGCGAACATCGAACGGCTCATTGCTGAAGGGGCCGCCGTGCGCGTCTGGGACCCAGCCGCTCTCGAACATGTCGCCCGCCGTTTTGGCGATGCGGTCGTTTGTTGTCAGACGATTGAGGAAGCCATTCGCGGCGCGGATGTTTGTTTCATTTTCACCGAATGGCCGGCTGTGCTGCAATTTGACCTTCACCGCTACAAGACGCTGATGAAAACACCGGTTGTGGTGGATGGGCGGAATTGTTACGACCCGAAGGCGGCAGAAGCCGCCGGCTTAATCTACGAGTCGATCGGGCGGCCGGTGGTGGGTGGAGCGACAGGCGTTTCGCTATACGCACCGGTCGCTACACAAGCAGAAAAAGAGGGGTAAAGAAAGCAGCTGTGCCCCATCTGTTCTCTGGCGATGGTTCGTCCCCAGCGATGGCGGGAGGCGCTGCCTGCTGAAGGAATTGGATGGCATTGCGATGCTGAGGATTGTTCGTTTAGGCGCTTTCTAAAAACGTGGTGATGCATTTTTGTATCTGCAACGAGCCGTTGGGGGAGTTTGAGGAAGAAAGTGAATCGGACGAGGGTGTTGTTTGCCGATAGGACGGGGATAGTGAGGAGGTGTGCTCCATTCGTATTCGATTAGGCATATTTGGTGCGGACGATTCGCTGTCAATTATTCAGGCGGTGGCGCAAGAGTACAAAGAGCTTGTTTGCGTTCCCGTTGTGTATTGGGATGAAAGTGAAGTGATCGATTTGATCCGCCCGCTCGCGTCAGAGGTTGATATGTGGCTGTTTTCCGGACAAGTGCCGTATTCGATCGTCAAGCAGTCCGGTGAGGTCGATGCGCCGCTGTTTTATGTTCCACATATTGGTGCCAGCTTGTACCGCACACTGCTGCAGGCGCACTATACGGAGCAGATTCCGGTCAGCCGACTTAGTTTTGACACGTACGAGCGTCGCGAAATCGAACGGCTGCTGGAAGAGGCGGGCATCGAAGAACCGATTCCATACGTCAAGCATTACGAGGGAGGCATTTCGGCCCAGGAACTGTCCGACTATCATTACACCCTTTGGAAACAAGGGAAAACGGAAGCAGCGGTCACCTGTTTGCGGACAGCCCATCTCGAACTGGAGAAACTCGGGATGCCGGTGTATCGGGTATTGCCTGCCCGCTCGGCGGTGGAAGCGGTCATCCAAACAATCATTCGCACCGGACAGATGCTACAGGCGCAAGATGCGCAAATCGCCGTGCAAATGATTGAAGTCGATGCGATGCAGGCGGCCTCCCCAGAGACATTTTCGACCGATGACATATATCGTCTGGAGATGAAGACAACGGAAAAATTGCTACGGTATGCAAAAAAAGTCCAAGGGTCGCTGAAAAGCGCCGGACCGGGCCGCTATGTCATTTTTACGACAAGGGGCGCATTAAAAGAGATCACCGATGGCTATAAAACGGTCCCCTCGGCCGAGGAGACGGAGCTCCTTTACGACGAAGTCATCGCGTGCGGAATCGGCATCGGCCGAACGGCGTATGAGGCCGAAATTCAGGCTGGGAAGGCGTTTTTGCATGCGAAACAAAGCGGACGGGGTGCGTGGATGGTGGTGTTTGATGATGGAACGATCTCGGGTCCGTTAGGAAAAAGTGTGCACCTCCGCTATTCGCTCGGCGGCGGAGAACTGCGGCAGCTGGCGGAGCGGACGGGATTAAGCGCCGCGACGCTCTGCAAATTGAAAGCCATATTGCAAAAACGCGGAACCAACGAGATCGAAGCGCATGAGTTGGCTTCTTATATGCGGATTGTGCCGCGCAGCGCCCGCCGGATTTTAAACCAATTGGAGACCGTGGGCCTTGCCGAAGTGGCCGGGGAGACAAACCCGTATCCGCGCGGGCGTCCGCGCAAAGTATACCGCATTTTCTTATAATCGCTCGATCAGCTTCTGCCTTTAGCGCCAGGCAGAAGTTTTTTGTTGTCTTGAAGACATTTTTATTATTTGTATTATTTGAAAATTTACTCTATTTCCATTATAATTAAGGACATATCCGAAAATCATCCGTAATTGGCGTGAGGGGAGGATAGCTTGATTCAAGGGGAACGTCTTTGGCAACGGCTCATGGAACTAGGGGAGGTCGGCAAGAAACCAAGCGGCGGCGTCACGCGCCTCTCGTTCACTGCTGAAGAACGGAGGGCCAAAGATCTCGTCGCTTCCTACATGCGCGAAGCGGGGCTTTTCGTATATGAAGACGCGGCTGGCAACTTGATCGGACGGAAAGAAGGGGCGAATCCGGATGCTCCGGTCGTCCTTGTTGGGTCTCATCTCGATTCGGTTTACAACGGCGGTTGCTTTGATGGACCGCTCGGGGTGTTGGCCGGCGTGGAAGTTGTTCAGGCGATGAACGAGCACGGGGTTGTGACGCACCATCCAATTGAAGTAGTGGCGTTTACGGACGAAGAAGGAGCGCGCTTTCGTTTCGGCATGATCGGCAGCCGCGCGATGGCGGGGACGTTGCCTCCGGAAGCGCTCGAGTGCCGCGACGCGGAAGGGATTTCCCTCGCTGAAGCAATGAAACAGGCGGGGCTTGACCCGGACCGCTTGCCGCAGGCAGCACGAAAACCAGGAACGGTGAAAGCCTATGTCGAACTGCACATCGAACAAGGACGGGTGCTGGAGGAGGCTGGTCTTCCAGTTGGCATCGTCACTGGCATCGCCGGTCTGATTTGGGTGAAATTTACTATCGAAGGAAAGGCAGAACATGCCGGCGCCACGCCGATGTCGTTGCGGCGCGACCCGATGGCGGCGGCTGCCCAGATCATCACAGTGATCGAAGAGGAAGCAAGACGAACAGGGACAACGGTCGGTACTGTAGGACAGTTGCATGTATATCCGGGCGGTATTAATGTCATTCCGGAACGGGTCGAATTTGTGCTCGATTTGCGCGACTTGAAGGCTGAGGTGCGCGATCAAGTATGGAATGCCATAGCCGCGCGGGCAGAGACGATCGCCAAGGAGCGGAACGTTTGCCTCACGACCGAGCGACTGCAAGAAATGGCGCCGGTGTTATGTTCCGAGGTGGTGAAACAGGCCGCGGAAAGAGCGTGCAAGCAGCTCGGGTATCCGCCGTTTTGGCTGCCGAGCGGCGCAGCCCATGACGGCGTACAGTTGGCTCCGATTTGCCCGATCGGGATGATTTTTGTCCGCTCCCAAGACGGGGTGAGCCATAGTCCGGCGGAATGGAGCACGAAAGAAGACTGCGCCGCTGGAGCAGAGGTGCTTTATCATACGGTGTGGCAACTAGCCCAAGGGGAATAACGAAAAAGACAAACGAACAGGGGGAGATTATGGATGACAAAGGAAGAAATCAAACGGCTCGTCGATGAAGTGAAAACGGACGTCATCGCCTGGCGCCGCCACTTGCACGCCCATCCCGAATTGTCGTTTCGGGAAGAGAAAACGGCGCAGTTTGTCTACGAGACGCTGCAATCGTTCGGCGGTCTCGAGATTACCCGCCCGACGAAAACGAGCGTCATGGCGCGCCTTATTGGCCAACAGCCAGGCCGGGTCGTCGCCATTCGCGCCGATATGGACGCGCTGCCGATTCAAGAGGAAAACACGTTTGAATTTGCCTCCAAAACCCCAGGCGTCATGCATGCGTGCGGGCATGACGGCCATACGGCGATGCTGTTGGGGACGGCGAAAATTTTTGCCCAGCTTCGTGATCACATTCATGGCGAGATTCGCTTTTTGTTCCAACACGCGGAAGAACTGTTCCCCGGCGGGGCGGAAGAGATGGTGCAAGCTGGCGTCATGGACGGGGTGGACGTCGTCATCGGCACCCACCTTTGGTCGCCGCTTGAGCGCGGAAAAATCGGCATTGTGTATGGACCGATGATGGCCGCACCCGACCGCTTTTTCATCCGCATCATCGGCAAAGGCGGCCACGGGGCGATGCCGCATCAAACGATCGATGCGATCGCCATCGGGGCGCAAGTCGTGACGAACTTGCAGCACATCGTCTCGCGCTATGTCGATCCGCTCGAGCCGCTTGTTCTGTCCGTGACACAATTTGTGGCGGGTACGGCCCATAATGTCCTGCCAGGGGAAGTCGAAATTCAAGGGACAGTGCGCACGTTCGACGCCGAGCTGCGCCAGACGGTGCCGCAATGGATGGAGCGTATTGTCAAAGGGATCACCGAAGCGCACGGCGCCTCGTATGAGTTTCAATTTGACTATGGCTACCGCCCGGTCATTAACTACGATGAAGTGACCCGCGTCATGGAGGAAACAGCGCGCGAGCTGTTCGGCGAAGAGGCAGTGGCCCGCTTGAAACCGAACATGGGCGGCGAAGATTTTTCGGCGTTCTTGCAAAAAGCGCCCGGCAGCTTTTTCTACGTCGGCGCGGGCAATGTAGAAAAAGGCATCGTTTACCCGCACCACCACCCGCGCTTTACGATTGACGAAGACGCGCTTGAGATTGGCGTGCAAATGTTTGTCGCCGCGACGTTGAAACTGTTGGCGGGGGCGGAATAGCTGTTTTCGCTTGACATATCCAAGGAGGGAGAGAAGATGAAAAGCATCCGTTGGTTAATGATTGTCCCATTTATCGGCATGCTCGGCGGCGTTCCTTTTGTGAATCAAGTGACTCCGTACGTGTTTGGCATGCCGTTGCTTCTCTTTTGGCTGGTCGCTTGGGTGATCGCCACTTCGGTTATCATGGCCATCGTGTATCGTTTTGACCCTGCGGTGAAGGAGGATGAGCAGACATGAACTCGGCCTTAGTGATGATTTTTGCTTTCTTGTTGCTGTCTCTTTATCTAGGAGTGCAGGCGCGAAAAGGAAAAGACATGAATTTGGAGCAATGGACCGTCGGTGGGCGCGGATTTGGCACAGTTTTCGTTTTCCTCCTGATGGCCGGTGAAATTTACACAACGTTCACGTTCCTTGGCGGAAGCGGTTGGGCCTATGGAAAAGGGGGGCCGACGTTTTACATCATTGCCTACGGCTGCCTGGCCTATGTGTTATCGTATTGGATGCTTCCCCCGAGTTCGACAGTTTTGAGGTCATTTTAGGCAAATGGAAATGACCAAAATGCTGTTATATCAAGGGTTTCGTGATGCGGATCCTAGGAAAAAATACCGAATTTCATAGGCACACGATTTATTAATTTTTTCTTTTAAAAATAAATTTTATACGTTATAACTCACA
>NZ_BCPV01000056.1 GCF_001544135.1 Geobacillus zalihae NBRC 101842
ATAACAGTTTGTATAGGTAATATTCATTTACAAATTCCCCATTCACTCTTAACGATTGAACCCTCTCGCCTTCTAATACGAACCCCATCTTCCTATATAAGTTGAACGCCTTATCGTTCCCTTTCATGACCGTAAGTCCTAATCTCAAAATTCCAACTTCCTTTGCCCACTCAAACGCTTTGTTGAATAGTTTCGTGGCAATGCCCTGTCCTTGATAGTCTTCAAGAACTCCCAAAACAACATTGGCAGAATGTCGATTTCGTTTTACATCGCCTCCTATGACAGCAAGGAACCCGACAAGCTTGTTTTCCGTTTCAGCAACAAAGATCATTTTATTCGGCTCAGACAACATTCTTTCAATCGATTTACTTTGTTGCTCAACCGTTGTTTGCCGTTCGCCAGGCTCAAATAACATAAAACCAGATTCATCAATTTTTTTGCACAACTCCAAGAAATGTTCCGCATCGCTCACTTCAATAGACCTTATGATCATTTTTCCCTTCTCCCTTTGCATAAACTCCGCATAAGATTTGGATGTGACCAGCTTTATGCCGTCGCCGTACGGTGAAACACCTTCGCAAACTGCGTATACCGCTCCACTTGGCGGCGGTCGACGTCATAGCCGATGCCGGGAGCCTCCGGCACGCGGATCAAGCCGTCTTGCACCTCGACTTCCGGTGTGATAATATCCCGCTCCCAATAATGGGATGACGCGGCGGTGTCGCCGGGAAGGGTGAAGTTTTCCAACGTCGTGATCGCGATGTTGTGGGCGCGCCCGACGCCTGCCTCCAGCATCCCCCCGCACCAGACCGGCGCACCGCGCTCAGCGCAAAGATCGTGGATGCGCTTCGCCTCGCCAAGCCCGCCAACGCGCCCGATTTTGATGTTGATGATGCGGCAGCTGCCAAGGTCAAGCGCCTTGCGCGCATCGTCATAGGAACGAATGCTTTCATCAAGGCAAATCGGCGTCTGAAGAAGCGGCTGCAGCCGGGCGTGATCCACAAGATCGTCAGCGGCGAGCGGCTGCTCGATCATCATCAGCCCGAATTCATCGAGCGCTTTCAGCCGATCCGCATCGGCAAGCGTATACGCTGAATTGGCATCGGCCATAAGCGGCACGTCAGGAAACGCGCGCCGCACGTCGCGGATGACATCAACGTCCCATCCCGGCTTGATTTTCACCTTGATCCGCCGGTACCCTTGCGCCACATACCGTTCCATCACCTGAAGCAGATCGGCAACCGTCGGCTGGATGCCGATGCTGACGCCGACTTCAATGTCCTTTTTCGTTCCTCCGAGAGCTTGAGAAAGCGGAACGCCGAGCCGCTTGGCGTACAAATCCCATACCGCCCCCTCAAGCGCCGCTTTCGCCATGTTGTTTTGGCGGATGGCGGCAAAGCGCTTTGACAGCTCCTCCGGGTGGTGGATCGGCTCAGCCAACGCAAGCGGCACAAGGAAATCCTCGAGCATATGCCAGTTCGTTTTCACCGTTTCCTCGCTGTACCACGGGGCGGAAAATGCGACCGATTCACCCCAGCCGGAAACGCCGTCGCGATCGACAACTTCCACTAAAATCAACTCTTTCCTTTGAAACGTGCCGAAGCTCGTCGTAAACGGCGCCTTCAACTCCATTTGCAAATGGCGCAATATGACGTACTCGATGTTGATCGTCATTCTTCTTCCCCTTTCTGCTGCCATCGTTCACTCCGCCGCTTCCATATGTAATAAAGCACTCCTTCCTCCAGGCAGCGCCAAGCGCCGGCGGCAATCCATCCTTCCGCAAGCAGCCGCTGAAACAAGGCGCGCGTCGCCAGCCGCCACTCAAGCGCCAGCGCGAAATCCTGCTCTTTCAGCTGCGGAAAGTCAAGCGGGATGGCTGTCAACAGCAACGGCGCCGCTGTTCCATCGATGTCTCTCGGCACCGGCTGCAACAGACCGTCAGCCCTTTGCCCTGCCTCGAGCACCGTCAACCTTCTGGCCTTGAGAAGATCTGCTTCAACCAAATTCCGTTCCCCAGTCACTCGCTCATCAAGCCGCCATTCGACGATGAAGCGGTCAGACGGCAGTTGACCGTTCAACGCGTCATTCATTTCGCCGTAGCAGTTTTCCACATACTCGACGCCAACAGCCCCAAGCTTCGCCAAGTTCAAATAGCCGTTGCGGCTTTGCAGCGGGTCATACGTCCAGCGGATGACTCGGTAGCCGCGCCGCCGCGCTTCTTCCGCCTGTTTCATTTTCAAGCGATAGCCGAGGCCACGATCACGAAACGATTCAGCAATCCCCATCATATGGGAACAAAGATACACTTCCCCATTTCGAACCCCAGGAAAGCTGTAGACAAAGCCGACAAGCTTCCCGTCCGCATACGCCCCGATGATAATGCCCCCGTTTTTCGCCGCCGTCAGCGTTTGATGGAGCGGAACCGGCGCCGTTTTCCAAATCTCCTCCTCAAGCCTGGCCATCTCTTTCAACTGTTCGATCGTCTCAATGATTTGCAGCGACAGAGGCACGCTCGTTCTCCCCCTGCGGCGCAAACGTCGCAAACGTGTTCATCACAACCCGCGCCAAAATTTCCACGCCGGAAAGCAAATCATCGCGCCGGAACGTCATGTTCGGATGATGGAGCCCTGGACGCAAGTCGCAGCCCAATCCGAGCATCGTTGTTTTCAGCTCCGGTTTTTTAAAGGAATAAAAATGGAAATCCTCTCCTCCCGACGTCACGACCGGCGGAACGCATTTTTCCGTCCCCAAGGCCGCGATAATCGCCTCCTCCATCAGCCGCACCGCATCTGAATCAGGATCAGCGGCGACGATGCGCGTCCGTTCCACCAGTTCAATCTCCGCCCCATAAATGGCAGCGACCCCGTTGATCACATGACGCAGCCCTTCAACGAGCCGCTCCATCGCCTCGTTCGTTTGCGCCCGCAAATCAAGGGAGAATTCCGCGTAGTCCGGGATCGTGTTCGCATCTTTTTCACCGGCGTGAAACTTTGTCATTTTGATCGACGCCGGCACTTGTGGATCGATATGAATTTTGCCGAGCTCCTGCACGATGGCGCTGCCGACTTCAATGACATTGACGCCTAAATGCGGCCGCGCCGCATGCGCCGCCACGCCGCGAATCCGCCCTTCGATGCATTGCGCCGCTCCGTGAATGATCGCCGGAGACGCATAACCGCCTTTTACCTCTTGAATTGGGCGCAAATGAACGCCGTACAAAAACGTTAGGCCATCAGCCGCTCCTTTTTCGATCATCTTCAGCGCCCCCGTGCCTTTTTCCTCAGCCGGCTGGAACAAAAACCGCAGCGTCCCCGGCGGCTCATAGCCGATGCGGCGAAGCAGCTTCGCCACCCCGAGCACGATCGTCATGTGGGCATCATGCCCGCACGCATGGTTCGGCTGCCAAACGCCGTTCACTTCTTGCCAAAGAGCGTCCATATCGCTGCGCACCCCAACCGTAAACGGCCCGGCGCCGATTTCCGCCACCACACCCGGGCAATCGGCAAACGTCCGCACCCGATATCCTTCGCGCTCCAACTCTCGGCGGAGAAATTCAGTCGTTTGCCACTCTTCCCAGCTGATTTCTGGATGGCGGTGAAGGTGATCGAAAACCTCCCATAGCTCCGCTTTCATCTGCTCGATAATGTCTTTCATTCCGCTCTCCCCCGCTGTTTCAAAATCGATAGAAAAAACATCGTTATATTCATTATAATATTCAGACAAACAAATACAACGATAGGCAAATGATTGGAAAAAACAGACACGTGCCATTACGGGCGGCGCTTTACCAGCTGGTTGACGACCTCAGAAAAAATGAGCCCCATCGCAATCGCCCCGGAAATCATGAACGCTTTTGCCGCCAACGGAATCGCTGCATTGTAGTCGTTCATGACGACATGACGCATCGCTTCAAATGCCGTCCCACCTGGAACGAGCGGGAGAATGCCAGGAACAATAAAAATGGTTGCCGGCGCCCGATAGCGCCGAGCAAACGCATTGCTTAAAAAGGCGACGAAAAACGCGGCTATAAACGTCGCAATCACACTGTCTACGCTCGAACGTACAGCAAACGTATAGGCCGCCCATCCGCTCATCCCGACAAATCCGCTATGCGGCAACAGCCGCGGCGGAACATTAAAAATCATGCCAAACAACGTTGACGCCACAAAGCTAAGCAGCAACTGCATAACAATCATGACCTGTGCTCCCTATCATCGAATAGATAAAACAAAGGCGATGCCAGTGCCGATCGCAAACGCCGTCAAAAACGCCTCGGCCCCGCGCGACAATCCGGCGATGAGATGGCCGGCCATTAAGTCACGCACCGCGTTCGTAATGGCCAGCCCCGGCACGAGCGGCAACACCGAGCCGATGATCATGTTCCCGACGTCCCCGCCAAATCCGGCCTGCACCATTAACAATACGAGCCCCCCGGCGACAAAAGAAGCAAAAAATTCCGCGAAAAACCGGATTTTCACAAACCGATGCACCATCTCAAAACACCAAAATGCCACCCCTCCGGAAAAAAGCGATGGGAAAAAGTGAACCATCCCTCCAATCAATGACGCAAAACAAGCACTCGCTAACGCTGCGGCGGCGGTTTGCTGCCAAAGAGGGTAACCCATCGGGGCGCGCCCGATATCCTCGAGCTCCTTTCGCGCCTTTTCAAGCGTCAATTCACCGCGGCTGATGCGCCGGGAAATATCGTTCACGACCGCCACTTTCGCTAAATCAGTCGAACGCTCGGAAATGCGGATCAATCTGGTTGAGTCTGTCCCTTCAACAGAAAAAATAATGGCCGTTGGTGTGACATAACCATGGGAGCGCGGCATGCCAAACGAAGCAGCGATGCGCGTCATTGTATCTTCCACCCGATACGTCTCTCCGCCGCTTTCAAGCATCAATTTTCCCGCTAATAAACAAACCTCAACAATATCATCCACCCGCTCCGTCATAACCGGTTTGCTCCTTTCGTTTTCGCTCGGCATGGCATTGGCCATCCCGTTTTCCCCTGCCGGGCGCTCATCGCAAAAACAAACTCCCACCAAACAAATTGGCAGGAGCCGCCTCGGATATCGTCTTTGTCAAACTTGTTTCCATTATAGCAAACAAGCGGTTGACTGCCAAACCGTGAAGGAACTCTCACCGTTTCCCTTTCTTTCCTATTTTTCTGTTTCTTTCGCCTGATTTTTCGCTCCCACAGTCGAAAAATAGCGCACCGGCGGAAGACGAGACAGCGGTTCAACAAAATGAACAAACGAACACCAGCACAAAAATAGAAACGAACTCGTCCCCCACGCAAGCGATCAAGATAGAAACAAAAGGGAATATGTACCATAAAACTGCTGCCAGCGCCAAAGCAAACGGTCAAAAACACCAAGCGGCGGTTGCTGTGAACAAACAAACAGAGTCTCGTGTCTCGGTTTCCCATTCACAACAACTGAAGCAGGCAGCTGCACCGCAAGTGAAAGCCGACCATCCGGCAGGCCAAGGGAAACAGAACAAGCAAGAAAACAATAGAAAATGAGTTCCGAATGACATACTCCCGCCACCTGCGTATTATGAGTTCTTCATTTAAGATGAGAAAGGGGCTGACCCAAAAGGCTGTCTGACTTCAAGATAGACACGAAATATAGTGCGGAAGAAGCGGTCAATGCCGTATATAGAGAGACGAAAGGGGGTGTCCTGATCCTTTTGGGACACCCTCTTGGCGTTTGGCCATGTGCAACGCCGCTCCCTTTTCCCTGTTTCTTCAGTTGCCCGTTTTGCTTTCGACCGCTTCTCTCCTTTACGCTCACGTCGAATGATGGCGGTTCTCCCGCTCCGAGATGATTTTCGAAATACGGACAAACCCCAACATACAGAGAATCGTGATCCCCCAACCAATGCCTTCGCGAATGACAATCGCACGGTCAAACGCTTCGACGTCGTAGCGAACGATCAAGTACGCCTTAATCGCCGCCAACAGCCCGTCGCGCAAAGCAAAACCAACAGTGATCCATTGAAAAAGTGAAAAGACATCACGTTCCAAAAACCGTCTTTTCATGACCGAGCGCGGAGCCCCCTGCATTTCCACAAAATCAAGAGAAAAATAAAGCAACAACGGGCGCTTGACAACGACCGTCACCAAAAAAAAAGACAGACAAAACAATCGAGTACCAGACGTCATTCCATAACATCTGCAACGCAGAGCCAGCGAATATGTTCAACAGCGTACTAACGGCCAGATTAACAATCAAAAACGTGCCGAACCATTGCACTTTGCGAATACGCCAATAGCGATAAACGGTATAAACCGCTCCCGGCACGGTACAAATCAACATCGCCCCGTACTCCCCGACCGGGCTGCGCAATGCATGCCAGAGCATGATCGGAAACACCACATAGAATACGACATCAAACATGACCATCCGCTTCCCCACCACTTGTCTCCTCACTCCCCCTTTCTCTTTTCACATACGCCCTCATCATCCACCGAGTTCCGCGCCAATGACTCGCATCCTTTTAGCCTCAATCCAAGCCGACACCTCTCCCACCCCCGCTTCCTCTCCATCAGCGTGAACGGGGACAGGAGCGGCAGGGCGAATGTGCACGTTCCGCCCGGCAAACACGGAAACTTCTTTCATTCGCACATGCCCGCCCCAAAATACGGATGAACCTCCCCCACTTACGCCTGTAGGCGTCGAAGTGGGGGTTTCTTGTCGAAAACCAACCAAGAAGAAGCGAAACAACGTTTCTTGGTGTCCGCAACGCGCAACACCATCTTCTTGATTAGTTTTAGACAGGGAACTCAATCCCTAGTGGTCATAACGGCAGATATCTCCCGACATCTTGCCTCCCACCGTAAGCAACTATGGTGCGAACGGATTTCTCCTCCCATAGGGGCGGTCCGACCCATCTACTACTTCTCACTTACGTGATCCGTAGATACGTTGGCGGTTGAATGGAAATCGGGATCATTTTCCCGTATAAATATTTTGTTAAGATATTGCTTGCGCCGTGAATGTCGCGATGCTGCTCGTAACCGCAAGCACAACGATAATTGCGATTTTTCACTTTGTTTCGTTTTCCACAAACAGGGCATGTTTGTGACGTGTAAGATTCATCCACCTTTTCAATGGTAATGCCTTTGGCTTCTAATTTGTATTTCAAATAGTCATAGAGTTTGCCAAAACTCCAGTTGGACAATTTCTGATTCGTATTTTTATTTCGTTTCTTTTTGGTATTGCGCTGTACTCCTTCGACATCACCAACAACGACATGTTTGATTTGTTGCTCCAAACACCAGTCCACAAATTCTTTCGTCGTTTTATGCAAACAGTCTTTCAGTTGTGCTTCGCTTTTCGATAAAATATATTGCTTCGCACGGTTATATGTTTTCCATTTCCTTGATCCTTTTTTGCAGCGGGACATCAGTTTTTGCAGTTCTGCCAATTTTTTATTTCTCAATCGATGAATGGAACGCATTTTTCTTCCGGTGATGATGATGCTGCTTCCGTTTTCACTGACGGCACTGATGGCGTGAATCTCTCCTTGGTCAACAGCGGCGATGTTGGTTCCAGTAGAAGAAGATGCTTGTTTTCCGTCCTCATAAGACAAACAAAACTTGAGTCCTCGGTCATAGACGAGTTCGACTTCTTTGACTTCCCCTTCCGGAACATGGTGGAGTTTTATTTTTAATTTAGGAAGGCGCTTTCCATCCGGTCCTTTCGTGTTGCCGAGACTTAAGTAAAGGGTGTTTTTTTCTATCGAAAAAGCTTGATCGACCCATTTTGGGTTGAAGGTTTTCTTCATTTTGTAAGGGAAACGGATGTTTTTATCACTTTTTCTTGCTTCTTTGGCAGAATCCCTTGCTTGCAAAAATTTATGAGCGACGGCTTGGATGGTTTGACTGTGAATAGGGTATTTGCCTTTTAGCTCTTTTTGTAATTCGGTTTGGGTGATCCAATGATTCCCTAAACGATAATAATAACGGGCTAATTGCACACAATCATTCCAAATCACCCCACAAATCCGTCGGATGTGGAATAATTTCTCTATAGTTTCTTTGTTCGCAGAAAAGCTTGTTTTTACGGTTCGGTACATATTTTCACCTCCTTACTTACTAATATAAAGTATTTATTTTCGAAAATATATATTCTTTTTCATTGATTTACCCATTTTTTTCTTTTTTTTGATCAAAAGTAAAAAAAAGAACGCCGTGTATCCCCCACCTACGCTTCGCTTAGAGGTGGGGGACTTACGGCGTATGGGTTGTTAAAAACAGCGCAAGAATTTTCCAACGAGGCATCGGCCCTACGACCGTCACATGAAGCAAGCCGTCATCACCCCGGGCGGACGGGGCGATGCGCATACCTCCGCCGTAGTACGGATGATTGGACACAGTCGCCATCCAAGCTTGCTGAAATGAATAGTTTCGCCCGTCAATGCAAATGTCAAGATCGACGGGTCGATAGCGGAATAGCTCTATCACTAAATAAAGCACGTAAATAAGCGAGCCAAGCCCAAAACGATTGAACCGCCCTTTCCATGCCGAACGGTTGGCCATGCGGGCGATATGGGCGTCAAAACCGCAGCCGACGCTGTTGGCAAACGCGCCGTCGGGCACGGCGCTGCTGGCAAAACGGCCGAGATCGAAAGACAAAACCCTGCCTAGCCGAACGTCACTCAACAGCCGTTGGAGCGCCTGTTTCGATGTTCGGGCAAGCCGGAAGCCGCGGACAAAGTCGTTTCCCGTTCCGGCCGGAATGCAGCCAATCGCAACGTGCGGAAACGAACCCGCTCCGTTCACCACTTCATGCACGGTCCCGTCGCCCCCGACCGCCGCGATCACCGTCGGCTCAGCGCTTTCCTCGCCAATTCGTCGGGCGATTTCCTTTCCTTCCCCCTTTCGGGTCGTCCAATATGCCTGGTAGGCGATTCCTTCCCGATCGAGCAGCGGTTGCAGCTGCTTCCAAATCGACACGGACCGGCCGTTTTTGGCGGCTGGATTGATCATGAAATAAAGGTTCATCCTCTCCCCCCATTCATAATCCCTTTTCTTACCTATTGGCGGTTTGTTTCATTTTTCCTCTCGGCGAAATAAGAAAAATCCGAACCCGCAAACCGGATTCGGATCCTCCGTCATTCCTCGCCAATAATTTTGACTTCTAATTCCAGATCGACCCCGAATTTTTCTTTCACTGTTTTGCGCACCATGTCGATCGTCGCGATGTAATCGGCAGCCGTCGCATTGTTTTTGTTAATAATGAATCCTGCATGCTTCGTCGACACTTCCGCACCGCCGAATCCTTTTCCCTGAAGGCCGCTGTCTTGAATGAGCTTGCCGGCGAAATAGCCCGGCGGCCGCTTAAACACGCTGCCGACCGACGGATACTCAAGCGGCTGTTTCGATTCGCGCTGAAATGTTAAATCATCCATTTTCGCCTTGATTTGTGCATAGTCGCCCGGCTGCAGGGAAAAGACGACTTCAAGCACAATATCATGCGTCCGGCTGATGATGCTTGTTCGATAACCGAGCTCCAGTTCCTCGTTTGTCAATGTTTTCAACTCGCCGGCGAGCGTCGCCACCTTGACATGGTCAAGCACATCTTTCACTTCCCCGCCGTACGCTCCGGCGTTCATCATAATCGCCCCGCCGACCGACCCCGGAATGCCGCAGGCGAACTCCAACCCGGTGAGATGTTGTTCGAGCGCGAACCGCGACACCGCTTTAATATCCGCCCCGCTTTGGGCGATCACGTTGTTTCCTTCACGCCAAATGCGGTTGAGATGCTTCAGCTGCATGACAATGCCGCGCAGCCCGCCGTCGCGGATGATGACGTTCGAACCGTTGCCGAGAAGGGTAAACGGCAGGCCGTACTCCTCTTTCAGCCGCAGCACCTCGATGACTTGCTCGTACGTTTCCGGCCAAACGAGAAAATCAGCCTTGCCGCCGATCCGCACCAATGTATGGTTTTTCATCGGCTCATCGCGCAGGACGTTTCTTTCCCCACAAATCTCTACGAGTCTTTGATAAATATGTTCCGCACGTTTCATCGTTCTGTCTCACCTTCTTCGCTCATTCCATGCCGCTTGGCGGCATTCATTCCACATCGTTTCCATTATCGCCGGAATCGCGCCGCATATCAAGTGGGCAATGTTCCTTATTCTGTTTTATTCCGGACCAGGAGAAAAGGTGACATTCGAAGTGACATTGAACAGGCGAAACAGCTCGGCAGCCCGATCGACTTTTCCGCCGCCGCCAACGCCGCCCAGCAGTGCACGCTGCTCGAGGACGATTTGATTTTCAATGGTTCAACTGAATTTGGTTTGTCATTCAAATCGAACAAAAAGGGAAAACGTTCACCGTGCAGCCAGCCCCCGGCGTTTCGCTTCTTGACGCCGCCCTAGGACAAGGTGTTCTGCTCGATCACAAATGCAAAAAAGGAACGTGCGGCCGTTGCATGGTCACCGTTCTGGCCGGCGCTCACCTTCTCGCTCCGAAAACGCGGCGCGAGCGCGAAAAAACGGATCAACCAGCCAAACGGCTTGCCTGCCAAGCACAAATCCAATAAGCCGAGCGCTATTTTAGCACGATCGGCTTATTTTTTCCCATGCAACCGCTCCCACCTACTTTCTCTCATTGCCTGACTCTTTACGCCATGGTATGATGGTGAGAAATACAAAAAACGGAGGGGATGCCTATGAGAACGGTCACCTTAACCGACGTCTTTGCCCATCCGATTGCGCAAAAATATTTAAAACGATCCGGCCTCGCCCACGCCATCACCGCGGCGTACCATGCCTACCACCTTGCCCTCCGCCACGGAGTGAACGTCGACTTGGCGACAAAAGCGGCACTGCTTCATGATATCGGCCATTACACATGGTACAAAAACGGCCGTTGGGACTACGAACAATACCGGCAAAACGACATCCATGCCATCAAAGGGGCCGAGCGCGCCCATAAGCTGCTGATCCGCCTTGGCGAACATCCGCAAAACGCTAAGGAAATTGCCCTGGCGATTTTGCTTCATACCGATTCCTACCTTCCAGAAGGAGAATGGAAACGAACGCCGCTTCAAGCCATCGTCAAATGGGCCGACGAAGCCGACGAGGAGCCCGGCGGCCGCCACCATTATCGAACGATCAGCGACGACTTAGCGTGGAAAAAAATCCGCCAGCTCGACGAACTCGTCAGCCGTCAGCACGGAAAAGAGCGGCTCGGGGATATTGTTTGACCGCTTGCCTTGATGTCGCCATTCCCCTTGAACAGACGCGAAACATCGCCACGAACAATGTATGCTCTGAACGGAAACAGCTCACCCTTTCATCAGGTGGGCTGCTCGCGCGCCAGCGACACAGAACGATACACACCATCGAATGCCCTCTTATATCCTCATCGTCCACTCACGCTTTAAGACTGCTTGGCACCATCTGTCCCGCCAAAACGCCCGCTGCCGTTCTTCCTAAAAAACGGAAAGCCTTGGAGCACCGTCGCAACGCACCGTTTTCCTGCACTTACCGCTCTCTTCTTCGTAAATGTTCAATTTAACATCTTTCCGAAAGAAGTCTCCCACTTCGAAGCGAAGTGAAAGTGGGAGATGAATGTCGGTTGGCGTCAGCCAACGAATAGGATAGAATATGGCTAGAACGGACACCTTCGGAACGAAGGGAAGCGTAAAGGGTTCTTGTGTGTGGCTTACCGTTCGGCGAACACACACAAGTCGCTCGAAGCCCCCATCTCTAAGCGAAGCGTAGGTGGTGGGTAGTTCACAAGGACGTTTTTTCTCATTATACCAAGGTAAGGCGCCCAAGCCTACCGTCCGACAACAAGCCGCAACATCTCTTTTCCTTTTCTCTTCCCCATTGTATAATGCAGCGAGAATCCCTCCGTTAATCATGTTTTCCGGTAAAAAACCGCGTTGGACGATGCCCCAACGCGGTTTTCCTTACAGCTCATCAAACCCATTATCCACTTGCACTTTCGTATATTGGCGCGGTTTTTGCTCGAAGAAGTCTGATTTGCCGAGGTCGACTTCTTCATACGCTTTAATCCAGCGGAGCGGGTTCGTCCGATAGCCGTCAAACGGGCGGTCAAAACCGAGCTGATGAGCGCGGACGTTGGCGTAAAACTTAATGTACGCTTCCAAATCAGCCAAGTCGATGCCATCGATGTCATTCCCGATGATTTCCCCGGCCCATTCGATTTCCAGCTCAGCCGCTTTCGTAAACGTTTCACGGACAAAATCGGAAAGCTCCGGCGTCCGATACTCCGGGTATTCGTTCAACACTTCTTTGAAAATTTTCGCAAACAAATCAACATGAATGTGCTCGTCGCGGTTGATGTAATTGATCATCGTGCTCGTCGCCACCATTTTTTGCTGGCGCGCGAGGTTGTAGAAAAAGGCGAACCCCGAGTAGAAAAACAATCCTTCTAAAATAACGTCAAAGACGATCGACCGCAGCAAGTTCTCCACATTCGGCTCTTCGGCAAACGCCTTGTAGCCGTTCGTCACAAAATCGTTCCGCTTGCGCAGCGTCGGTTCGTTTCGCCAAAAGTCGAACACTTCATCTTGCTTTGCTTTCGGCACAAGGCTCGAGAGCACGTACGAATACGAATGGTTGTGAATGACTTCCTGCTGGGCAAGCATGATCATCAAGGCATTGATGCTTGGATCGGTAATGTAATCCGCCACACGTCCCGCGTAATCGGTTTGAATGCTGTCAAGCAGCGCCAACAGGCCGATGATTTTCAAAAACGCCTCCTGTTCGCGGGCGGTCAGCTGCGGAAACTGCTTCACATCTTGGGCCATATTGATTTCAAACGGCGTCCAAAAATTGGCGAGCATTCGCTTATATTTCGCATATGCCCATGGGTAGGCGATATCGTCCCAGTTCAACACATTCGAGCAGCGGCCGTTGATAATGCCCGTCGAACGGTTCGGCGCCTCTGGATCCATAATCGGCCGTTTGACTAAGCTGATTGTCATGATCCATTCCTCCCTTTCAGCTAAGCTTCGGCGTGAATCTTTCCCCGGAATCGGCAACGTCCGGGGGAAGACCGTCAGCTCGCGCAAGAATCGCACTCGTCGATCGTCCCCGATGTCGAACGCACGTAATACGTCGTTTTCAGCCCCGACTTCCACGCCGTCAAATGCAAATCGAGCAGCTCTTTTGCCTTAATCGTGTTCACGACGTAGAAGTTAAAGGAGATGGCTTGGTCGATATGGCGCTGGCGGGCGGCGTTTTGCTTGATGCTCCAGCGCTGGTCGATATGGTACGCCGATTTGTAATACCATGTCGTCTGTTCGTTTAAATCCGGCACCGTAACGGGAATCTTATAATCTTTCTTTTCCTCGGCGTACACTTTTAAGAAAATCGGGTCAATGCTCGCTGTACTGCCGGCGATGATCGACGTCGAGGCGTTCGGCGCCACCGCCATCACATAGCCGTTTCGCATCCCATAGCGGGCCACGTCTTGCTTCAGCCGATCCCAATCCAATTCACCGTGGCTTTCGTAGCCGCGCCGCTCAAAATAAGCGCCTGTCTGCCAATCCGATCCTGGAAACGCCGGGTAGCTCCCTTTCTCTTTGGCGAGCTCCATGCTCGCTTGAATCGCCAAATACGCGATCGTTTCATACAGCTCGTCGGCATAGCGGACCGCTTCGTCCGACTCCCAGCGAATGCCTTTTAACGCCAACAAATGATGCCAGCCAAAGGTTCCAAGCCCGACAGCGCGGTATTTTTCGTTCGTCAGGCCGGCTTGCAGCACAGGGATATTGTTTAAATCAATGACATTATCGAGCATCCGCATTTGAATCGGGATCAGCCGCGCCAAAACGCCGTCGGTCACCGCCCGCGCCAAGTTGATCGACGATAAGTTGCAGACGACAAAATCGCCTGGGATTTTCTCAATGATGATCGTCCCGTCTTTCACATATTGCCGCTTCGTCACTGTCGGGCTTTGGTTTTGCGCGATTTCCGTGCAAAGGTTGCTGCAGTAGATCATCCCGAGATGGCGGTTCGGGTTTTGCCGGTTCACTTCATCGCGGTAAAACATAAACGGCGTCCCCGACTCGAGCTGGCTGCGCATAATGCTTTTCATCACGTCGATCGCCGGCACTTTTTCTTTCGACAGCCTTGGTTCGTTGACGCATCGCCAATATTTCTCGCGGAAACTCCCGCGCCCTTTTTCCTCATCATAAAAATCTTCCAAGCTAAACCCCATCACCTTCCGCACTTCATGCGGATCAAACAAGTACCAGTCGCCGCGCTGTTCGACTTGCTCCATGAACAAGTCCGGAATGCACACGCCGGTGAACAAATCATGCGTCCGCAGCCGTTCGTCGCCGTTGTTGAGCCGCGCATCGAGAAACGCAAAAATGTCTTTATGCCATACATCCAAATAGACGGAAATGGCCCCTTTGCGCTGCCCCAGCTGATCGACGCTCACCGCTGTATTGTTCAACTGCTTCATCCACGGGATGACGCCGGAGGAAACCCCTTTGAACCCTTTGATGTCGCTGCCGCGCGAACGGATTTTGCCTAAATAGACGCCGATGCCGCCGCCCGATTTCGACAAGTTGGCGATGTCGGTGTTGCTGTCATAAATTCCTTGCAAGCTGTCATCGACCGTATCGACAAAGCAGCTTGAGAGCTGGCCGTACGACTTCCCAGCGTTGGCAAGCGTCGGCGTCGCCACGGTCATGTATAAGTTGCTTAACGCCCAATACGCTTCCTTCACGAGCGCAAGCCGCTGCTTTTGCGGTTCATTCGCCATGAGCGTCATGGCAATGACCAAAAACCGCTCCTGCGGCAATTCATACAACCGCCGCTCATAATCGCGCGCCAAATACCGGTCCGCGAGCGTGCGCAGCCCAATGTACGTAAACAGCTTGTCCTTCTCCGGATCAAGAAACGCACCGATGGCGTCGACTTCTTCTTTCGTATAACGTTCAAGCAAGAACGGACTGTACACCCCTTGTTCCGTCAGCGCAACAAGCAGCGAGTAGAAATCGCCATACCGCTCGCGTTCATCGTACCCGCGCTGCCGCGCCGCTTCACGGTACAATTGCCGCAAATACAGCCGGGCGCACACAAACGTCCAGTCCGGCTCCTCTTCATCAATGTAAGAAAGTCCTTCCAAAATAGCCGTTTGGTGCAGCTGTTCTACCGTGACGGACTCCTTTCGGCTAAGAAGCTGCCAAACACGCTCGACGTATTCATCAAGCGACAGACGGCCGAATCCAGCGGCGGCTTGCCCAATCAGCGACGCAAACTCTTCACGTGAAAACGAAACCGGCTTCCCTTGGTCATCGAGGATGATCGTTTTCGTCAATACGGTCATTCGTTTCCCCACTCCTTCAATAAAAAATCCGCTCGGGCAGGCGAGCGGATGAAACGACAGACGGAAAAAAGGCATACGAAACCCTTTTTCTTTTCCCCTATCGTTTCATCTTCTCACACCCCGAAGAACATGAAACGTTCCAAGCAAGGCAGGTCTCCTGACTCGTGCATCGTCCTACTTTGGGGCCTTCCCAGCGGCGCGCCGAACGGCTCTTGCCGCCAGTGGCCATCCCATTTCGTCCGCACATACAGTTGCGGGGGCAGTTCCGGATTCACACCGGATTCCCTATTAAGTCCTGATGGACACCATTGCTTGGCAGAACGATATGTAGTTGTACAACAAGACTTCAAAACCAATATATAGTATTTAGCATCCTGATGGAACAAGCATATACCAAAACCGGGAAAATTGCAAGAGCGGGAGAAAGCAAATTTTCTCTTTCGCTTCGCCAAAGGCAAGGAAACTGTCCGCACCATCGAAAAAGGCGTTCTAGGTGTCGCCCTTAGAACGCCCTGTCGTTTCCCTGCTACGCCTCCAAAACAGACGCTGGCCGCTCCTCGCTTTGTGCGGATGAAGCAAAATCGTACTTCTTTTCCACATACACTTGATGCCAAACCATAAACGCCAACACCGTCCACAGCTTGCGGCTGTGGTCCGCCTTGTGGCGGGCATGTTCATCCAGCAGCCGATGGAGCACATCCTTATGGAACAGATGATCGGTTTCGCTTTCGTGGATGAGCTGTCTCGCCCAGTCATACATTTCGTTTTTCAGCCAGTGGCGAATCGGCACGGGGAACCCTAATTTTTTCCGGTTTAACACATGATCCGGCACGATGCCTTCGGCGGCTTTACGTAAAATATATTTCGTCGTACCGTTGGCTATCTTCATATCAGGGGCGATTTGCCTAGCAACCTCAAATACCTTTTTGTCTAAAAAGGGAACGCGCAGCTCAAGCGAATGGGCCATCGTCATTTTGTCCGCTTTGACTAAAATATCGCCCCTTAGCCATGTATGAAGATCAATATACTGCATCCGGTTGACGGGCGGGTCATGAAGCGTTTCGCGGTAAAACGGAGCCGTCACCGCCGTATATTCGCACCCTCCTCGGTACGTTTTGAGCAGCGCCGCTTTTTCCTTTTCGCTATAGATTTTGGCATTGCCGACATACCGCTCTTCAAGCGGCGTCGTGCCGCGCTCCAAAAAGCTTTTTCCTTTCATCCCGTCCGGAAGCAGCTTCGCGATCATCCGCAACACCGCTTTTACGATGTTTGGCATACGCACAAACAGCCGCAGCGACTCTGGTTCGCGGTAAATGTTGTAACCGCCGAACAGCTCGTCCGCCCCTTCGCCAGAAAGCACAACCGTGACATGCTTTCTCGCCTCACGAGCGACAAAATAAAGCGGCACCGCCGCAGGATCGGCAAGCGGATCGTCCATATGCCACATAATTTTCGGTAGCTCTTCCATATACTCCTGCGGTGAGATGACATAGCTAATGTTGTCTACCCCAAGCTTCTCTGCGGTTTCTTTTGCGACATCAATTTCGCTGAACCCTTCCCGCTCAAATCCGACGGAAAAGGTCTTCAGGTGCGGATGGAATTGTTTCGCGATGGCGACGATGAACGATGAATCAATGCCTCCCGACAAAAACGCACCGACCGGCACATCGCTGCGCATATGGACGCTGACCGAATCAAACAGCGCATCGCGGATTTGCTTGACAAGCTCCTCTTCCGATTGGCGAATGGGGTCGAAGGATGCCTTCCAATAACGATGAATCGTGAGCGGTTTTCCGACTTGTTTCTTGAGATAATGCCCCGGCTCCAGCTTGTAAATGCCGGCCGACATCGTCAGCGGCTCAGGGACATATTGGAATGTTAAATAATGCTGCAGGGAATCGCCGTTTAGCGACTCCTGTCCCAGAGCGAGCAAGATGCTTTTCTTTTCCGAAGCGAAAAACGTGCGGTCTCCTTGCTCCGCATAAAAAAACGGCTTAATGCCGAACGGATCGCGCGCCGCAAACACCGTTTTCTCTTGCTTGTCCCAAATGACAAACGCAAACATCCCGCGCAGTTTTTCGACCGCTTTTTCTTTTTCGGCGCTGTAAAGGGCGACAATCACCTCAGTATCCGAATGCGTCGCAAACGAATATCCTTTCGCCGCCAGCTCCTCCCGCAATTCAAGATAGTTGTAAATTTCCCCGTTAAAAATGATCCAATATCGATCGTTTTCATAAGACAGCGGCTGATGCCCCGCCTCCAGATCGATGATGCTCAGCCGCCGAAAGCCAAAACTCACGTATTCATCAAAAAAATACCCCTCATCGTCGGGGCCGCGATGGGTAATCAGGCGGTTCATCTCCATCAACGTTGTTTTCCATGTTTGCTCAATCGCTCTCGGGCGATCATGAATACAGCCAATAAAACCGCACATGGCGATGATTGTCCCTCCACTTTGCTAAGAAGAATCCAAAAACAACACCAAAAACCTTTTTGTTTGAAACTAAAATGATTTATACAAAGACACTTTCATTCTATCGTACACAACGTCAAGTTTCAAAAACAATCTGTTTCCATTTTTTCAGGAACACTGCTTGCAAGATTTTCAGTTCCTCATAATATTAACGATAAAGTATGGAGAAAGTGTGAATTTCACCATTTTTGCACATCGATCTGTTACGATAAAAACACACACGTATTACAAAGGAGTTGAGAATGGCTTGTTAGCGTTTATCCTTTTTTTGACTTTTCTCATCGTTTCCCTTTGTTTTGTTCTCTTGAGAAGCCCTCTGAACGGGAGGATGAATCAACGGTCGCTCGGATTGTATATTTCGTGTTTCTTGCTATTGGCCGCCTCATTATCCTATTATGCAAGCTCGGCCCAGATAGGCGATGCCATCAAAGCCTTCATACAGAACAGAAACAGCAGAGAAACCGACCCGTCCCCGAGCAATCAAGCAAAGGAGGCGAATCGATCAGCTGCCGCTTCAAAGAAACAATCGCTAAAGACATCCGTCCTGATTGACGCTCCCCTTTTGTCTCAGCTTCCGGAACTGCCGAGGGGATGCGAAGTAACCAGCTTGGCCATGCTCTTGAATCATGCGGGCATTCGCGTCGATAAGATGACGTTGGCGAAACAAATCAAGAAAAACCCTACTCCCTATCAAGTGCGGAATGGCCAAGTGTTTTACGGACACCCAAATGAAGGGTTTGTCGGCGATATGTATACGTTATCGAAGCCTGGATACGGCGTGTACCATAAGCCGATCAAGCAGTTGGCTGAGCGGTACTTGCCGAACCAAATCGTCGACTTAACAGGGCAATCGTTTGAGAACATCTATACATACTTGGCCAAAGGCACACCGGTTTGGGTGATCACCAACACCACCTTTCGTCCTCTTCCTCCCTCTGCCTTTCGGGAATGGCAAACCCCGCAAGGCCCGATCAAAATCACGTACCGGGAACACGCGGTGCTCATTACGGGATACGATGAGCAGTATATTTATTTCAATGATCCATTGACCGCTGTCAAAAACCAAAAAGCGCCGAAACAAGACTTTATCGACGCTTGGGTTCAAATGGGACGGCAGGCGATTACCTACCACCGTTAGACATTGGTGAATCCGAATCGCTTGCCTTTTTTGAATTTACCGCAACCGTGCCGGGAACGTATTGGTATCATTCCCATCAAAAAAGCGCCGAGCAAGTGGACAAAGGACTGTACGGAACATTAATCGTAGAACCGAAAAATGAAGAAAAAGTCGATCGAGATTACACGCTTGTATTCGATGAATGAAAAGTGCCCCGTCATCACTTCGGGGCACCTTCCGTATGTTATTTCACATCATATCCTTGCTCTTCAATCGCTTCTTTCAGTTTTTCTACGCTGACCTTTGTTTCATCATACTCCACATCAACCGTACCTTCTTGCAAATGCACCTCTACACGGCTGACGCCATCCAACGCTTGAAGGGCATTGGTCACTGCCGCTTTGCAATGTCCGCATGTCATTCCTTGTACTTGTAATGTAATCGTCATCATCCATTCCTCCTTAAATGTTTATAGTTTCACGCGTTTCAAACGAAGCGCGTTGGCGACAACCGACACAGAACTGAATGCCATCGCCGCTCCAGCGATCCATGGCTCCAATAATCCGAAAGCGGCGACCGGAATGCCAATCGTATTATAAAACAACGCCCAGAACAGATTTTGCCGAATGTTTTTCATCGTTTGGCGGCTCAACTCAATGGCTTTCGGGATATGGCGTAAATCGCCGCCGACCAAGGTCACGTCCGCGGTCTCGATGGCGACATCAGCTCCCGTGCCAATCGCCATCCCAATATCCGCTTTGGCCAGAGCTGGAGCGTCGTTAATCCCATCGCCGACCATCGCCACACGTTTTCCTTGCTTTTGCAATTCCTCGACGATGTTCGCTTTGTTTTCCGGGAGCACCTCGGCGTACACATGCTCAATGCCGACTTCATTGGCGATCGCTTCCGCTGTCCGTTGATTGTCCCCTGTTGCCATATAGACATCGATGCCCATTTGTTTTAATGTTTGAATCGCTTCTTTCGAGCTTTCTTTCACCGTATCCGCGACCGCAATGATGCCGGCAAGCTGTCCATCGATGGCAACGAGCATCACTGTTTTCCCTTGTTTTTCAAGCTCTACCATTTTATCTTCATGCACAGAAATCGCTACAGAGCGTTCCTTCATCAATTTTCGCGTCCCAATAAGGATGCTTTTTCCGTCAATGACAGCTTCAATTCCGTGGCCGGTAATGGCGGAGAAGTGCTCCAATGGCTTCAGCGAAATCGCTTGTTTCTTCCCGTATTCAACAATCGCATGAGCCAGCGGATGCTCCGAAGCGCTCTCGGCGGAAACCGCATAATCGAGCATGTCCTCGCGGAAGGCCAGCACATCGGTGACTTCCGGTTTTCCTTTTGTCACCGTTCCTGTTTTATCGAGTAATACGGCATTGATTTGATGCGTTCTCTCTAGGTACTCACCTCCTTTAAAGAGAATTCCCTGTTCTGCCCCTTTGCCGGTGCCGACCATAATCGATGTCGGTGTGGCCAAACCGAGCGCACAAGGGCACGCGATGACAAGAACGGCGATGGCCGCCTCAAGCGCTTTCGCCAAATCACCCGGCGCAGCAAAGAAGTACCAGATTAGAAAGGAAACAACCGCAATTCCGACAACAATCGGTACGAAAATGCCGGAAATGGTATCCGCCATCCGCTGAATCGGGGCTTTCGACCCTTGCGCCTCTTCAACGATTTTAATGATATTGGCCAGCGCGGTATCTTTTCCGACTTTTTCGGCACGAATGGTCAGTACGCCATTCGTATTCATCGTCGCTCCGATCACATAGTCGCCTTCCTTCTTATCAACCGGAATCGATTCACCGGTAATCATCGATTCGTCTACGGAAGAGGCGCCGGAGATGACTGTACCGTCCACCGGGATTTTTTCTCCTGGCTTGACAAGGATCGTATCGCCGATCACCACTTCCTCGAGCGGAACTTTCATTTCTTCCCCATTACGGATGACAGTAGCTTCCTTTGCCTGCAGGCTGACTAGCTTCGAGATCGCTTCGGTTGTTCGCCCTTTCGCAAGAGCCTCAACGTATTTTCCGACAAGCACAAGCGTAATCAAGACGGCGCTTGTTTCAAAATACAACCTTGGCATATATTGAGGATTCCCAAGCGTTCGCAACGCTTCATACAAGCTGTAAACGTACGCGGCCGATGTTCCAAGCGCTACTAGGACGTCCATGTTCGCGCTCTTGTTTCGCAACGCCCGGTACGCCCCGACATAGAAAGGACCGCCGATGTAGAACTGAACCGGTGTAGCGAAAAGAAGCTGGAACCACGGATTCATCAAGAGCTGCGGCATCGGCAAGCCCATATCAAACGGCATATGAGCCAGCATCGTATAAAGCAGCGGCAACGATAAGATGATAGAAATGGCAAGTTGCCGTTGTTTTTGTTTCAACCGCTCTTCTTTCCGGCCAGCATCGTCTTGTTCTTCGTTTCGAATTTGCCCCTTATACCCAAGCTTTTTGATTTTCTCTAAAATGTCTTCGACAGATGTAACACCCTCCTTGTATTCGACCACCGCGCTGTTTGTCGCCAAGTTGACAGCAGCGCTTGTCACACCTTCCATCCGATTTAACCCTTTTTCAATCCGCGTCGCACAGGCCGCACATGTCATTCCTTCAATATCAAGCGTCACTTTTTCCGTCGCAACGCCATACCCCAAATTCTCAATTTTCGTTTCGATATCGGCGATCGTTTGCTTCGATGGATCGTATTGAATCGTGGCTTTTTCCATGGCCAAATTGACATGGGCTTTGACGCCTTCCATCTTATTCAATACTTTCTCAATCCGATTGGCGCACGCGGCGCATGTCATGCCGGTCACCTTCAGCGTCACGGTTTTCGGCTCCCCCATTTCCCGTTTCCCCCCTTACTTCGAAAATTGTTTCATCACATCCATCAATTCGCGAATCGATTCGTCTCCGCTCCCTTCACGGATCGCTTTCGCCACGCAATGGCTCACGTGGCGTTCAAGCAGCTGCAGCCCGACTTGGTTCAACGCCGCTCTGATCGCAGAAATTTGCACTAAAATATCGATGCAATACCGATTGTCCTCCACCATTTTTTGCACCCCGCGCACTTGTCCTTCGATGCGCTTCAAGCGCTTGATGATGCGTTCGATTTCCTGTTCCGTTCGTGGAACCATTTTTTTATCCACATGATGATCTTCATAATGGTTCATCAAACATCACCTCTTTTCATTACATTATACCGGTAATGGGTATAAAACGCAACATAAGCTCCTTAATACAAATCATGCCCACCATCATCAAGCCAATTGTTCAGCTGACTCGGACTCATTGCCTACCGAAAGAAAAAGCGAACGGTGCTCACCGTCCGCTTTGGGCAATCCATTGAACAAACCGTTCGATCACCTGATCCAACAATTGGATCGTTGCTGCGTCCGTCAATTGCCCCGATTCATCGAACTTTTGGTTCACAAAATTAATCAATACCTCGTTCCCGGCAGGCGGCAACACTTTCGCAGCCAGCCCCGGGCTTTGCAAGATTTGGCGCAAATGAAGCTGGGCTCGGATTGTTCCCATCATCCCTGTCGATACTCCGACAATCATCACGGGTTTATTGACCAACACTTTGTCCACACGCGACAGCCAATCTAGCGCGTTTTTCAGCACGCCGGGAACGGACCAATTGTACTCCGGTGTCACGATCAAAACCCCGTCCGCATCCGCCACTTGCCGCTTGAATGCCGCCACGACTTCGGGCGGATCGAGTTCATCGTCTTGATTGTAATGCGGCAGAGCGCCGATATCGGCAATGTCCAATTGGAATTTGTCTTTGTACCGTTCTCGCATAAACTCCGCTAATTTCCGGTTATATGAGTCTTTTCGCAAGCTTCCGACAAGAGCCACAATGTTCATCATTTTCGTCCTCCTTCAAATGGGGTTGATGGTCAATTTCCCCCGCAGCGCAAGGCGAGCGCGCATTCCCTTACTATTTTGCCATTCGATTCCATCAGCTGCCTTTTGCTTCAAATTCCCCTTGCGGTCATTCCCATTATAACTCTTCCCCGTTCGTCGCGATGACGTTTTGATACCAATCAAACGACTTTTTCTTTCTCCGCTCGAGCGTGCCGCTGCCGTCATCGTGTTTATCGACGTAAATCAACCCGTACCGTTTTGAAAACTCGCCGGTCGAGGCGCTCACGAGGTCAATGCAGCCCCATACGAGATAGCCAATCAATTCGACGCCATCGGCGATCGCTTCACGCGCTGCTTCGATATGACGGCGCAAATAGTCAATGCGGTAATCGTCGTGAATCGAGCCGTCTTCTTCCACTTTGTCATGCGCCCCAAGCCCGTTTTCCACAATAAAAAGCGGTACGCGATACCGATCGTACAACCGGTTTAAAATGATGCGCAGCCCTATAGGGTCGATCTCCCAGCCCCAGTCGCTCGCTTTAAGGAACGGGTTTTTCACCCCATCAAATACGCTGCCGGGGATGAGCTCATCATCCATCTTGTCTTTTTTCTGGGTGACGGACATATAGTAGCTTAAACCGATATAGTCGACCGTATGCTTCTTGATCAGTTCCAAATCCCCGTCGCGAATATCGAGTTTCACCCCGCGCTCGTCGAACACGCGTTTCATAAAGGATGGATACTCGCCGCGCACTTGAACGTCGGCGCAAAAGAAATTCAACAGCCGCTCCTCTTCAAGTGCATGCATGACGTTTTCTGGATTGCAGTCGTACGGGTACACGGGGGCGGCGAGAATCATGCAGCCGATTTTTGCGTCCGGAATGATCTCGCGGCACGCCTTCACCGCCAGGCTGCTGGCGACAAATTGATGATGGAACGCTTGAAACAACTCTTGATATTTCGTCTCTTCGCTTTCCGGCACAAACCCCATGCTCATAAGCGGAAAATGGAGCGCGCCGTTAATTTCGTTAAACGTCATCCAATATTTCACTTTCTCCTTGTAACGCTCAAAAATCGCTCTCGCGTAACGTTCAAACAACGCCACGAGCTCTCGGTTGCGCCAGCCGCCGTATTCTTTGGCCAAATGGAGCGGCATTTCATAGTGGGAAATCGTCACCACCGGCTCAATCCCGTACTTATGTAACTCATCGAACACCTGATCATAGAAGGCAAGCCCTTCTTCATTCGGTTCCGATTCCGTACCGTTCGGGAAGATGCGCGTCCAGGCGATCGATAGGCGGAACGCTTTAAACCCCATCTCGGCAAACAAGGCAATGTCCTCTTTATACCGATGGTAAAAGTCGATCGCTTCATGGTTCGGGTATGTATACTTCTCTTTATCAATGGCAAACTTTAGTCCTTTCTCTTTCAGCAGCTGCTGTCGTATTTTCCCTCCCGGAAGCACATCGGCAATGCTTACCCCTTTGTTTCCTTCGCCAAATCCTCCTTCGATCTGGTTGGCCGCCGTCGCTCCTCCCCATAAAAAGCCTTCTGGAAACTTTTTATTCATCGGTTTATTCCTCCTTCTCTATAGGCACATAATAAACAAGAAGAGCACCTCCCCAGTGCTCCCCCTCCTCATTAGTTTACCAAAAATAACTTTGC
>NZ_BCPV01000057.1 GCF_001544135.1 Geobacillus zalihae NBRC 101842
GAGGGTGTCTCCCTAGGTTGTTCCGCTACGACTGCTTGCGCGTCTGCCGCTCTAAAATGATGAGGTCAAGCGTTTGCTGCGTTTCGCCGTTCACTTGCGAGTGGGCGTGTTTTGGATTGGCCCACGGCTGCTGAAACGGGTTCGAATAAAAGTTGTCATAAAATTTTTTGTGCCGATGGTGACCCATGATTGTTCACCTCGCTGCGGAATGTGCCGGGGGAGTGCGGCGAACGATGCCGTGCTCCCCCTTCATGTTAAAAGAAATCGCTTCGTTCGCCGGAGGCGCGCATCCGTTCTTGCGGGTGGGTGTTGGTCGTGCCGTCGGCCCGCTTCGAGGCGTACTCGGCCTTGGCGCGCGGTTCGCCTTCGAGCTTGTTGTTGTTTTGGTTCGGGAAGTTGTGCGCTTTGTTCCGCACGGCACATTCCCTCCTTAACGGCGTGCTCGTGTTGGATGGCCAACACGTATTTTTATTATGGGACACCCTGTAGCGCTTATGTGTGGCAATGATTGGGGCGGAGCCCATCAGCCGTTTGGAGCAAGTTCGAGCTTTTTGCGCAGTTTGCCTTCGCTGAAAATCCAGCCGGTGTATGAGCTGACAATATTGAGATCGCGGTCGAGCTGGACGACAGCGACAAACGGGTAATACCCTTTGCTTCGATAGCGTAAATCAGTAAAGCGCACTTCATAGTAATCATCGTATTCGTTCATTTCCCAACGGTAAACCGGGGAAAAAGATAAGAAAGCGGCGATATTTTCGTCGCGTTTGGCGGCGTTCATCACCGGATGGTCGGGAAGCGCACGCTTTTGGAAGCGGTCAAGGATGATGAGCTCGCCGCGTTTGACGCGGGCGACGTAAAATTCGTCGCAGGTTGAAATGGCTAAATGCCATTCGCGCGGCCGCCATGTCGGTACGGTGATGATCTCGGTCACCCCGGCGATCGAGGCGTGCACGAGCCGTTTGATGTTGGCCTGCTGGCGGAAGCGAAGCCCATAATACGCAGCGATAAGCACGTAGACGACAAGAAACGTATAACCGGGATGGGCGCCGAGAAACAAGCCACCGACGCCAACCAAATGAAGCCCAAAAATGACCGGATCAAACGTATGAATCACGCCAAGGGCGATCCATTTTTTTGTAAACGGGCGCAACGCCTGGGTTCCGTAAGAGTTAAAAATGTCAACAAATACGTGCAAGGCGACGGCAACAAACGTCCAAAGCCAAACGCGAAGCCAATCCGTTTTCGGATAGATGGCGGCCATCACGCTGACGATGAGCAGCGGCCAAAGAACGACGGCGGGAATCGAATGGGTGATGCCGCGATGGTTGCGAATATATTGGGCGTTGTTGCGCAATTTGAAAATCGTGTCGATATCCGGCGCTTGCGAGCCAGCGAGCGCGCCGATCAACACAGCGTGGGATAAGAGCGGATCGTGGGCGATCGCAGGGTCAAGTGAAGCAAGACTGCCGAGCGCCACCCCCATCAAAACATGTGTGCCTGTATCCAACGTGAAGGCGCCTCCTTCTTGCAGCATCGTTGCATGTTCGGATGGAAACTGTCTGTTGTCTCTCGGCCGGAGCACATCTTTCTTTTTCATGCAACTATTAGTATGCCCCACCTTGTGTTCAGCCAATAACCGTTTGAGGCATTGGCCGAAAGGAGGCGAGAGACAAACAAGGTTATGGCTAGTGTATCATAGGGCGACAATCGTTGGCGAGAGGCGGAACGACCAATTTCACAAAGATTCAAAAAAGGAAACGATTGATAGACAGTGGAGTGAGAAAAAGAAACAGGAAGCAAGCCGTTCGTCAGACGAAAAGGGAAGCGCTTCAACCAAAAACGAAAAGCGCCCCGCATGAGGCGGGACGTTTTGTTGATCATCTCGAACCGAGAAGCTCCCCACTTCAACGTCTATATAGGTGTAAGTGGGGAGCATTCCATTTTGATGGAAGATCGGTTCACCATCCGTTCTTTTGGCGGCTCATTGGTCAACTGTCCTTTTCTCTGCCAGCCGATCGATTAGCCGTCATTTCTGAACCGTTTGCCGATCGCTTTGAGAGCGGACAGGAAAAAGCGGATCGCGCGGTTGATGTCCGGGTCATTGAGCGCTTTAAGCAAATCAAACAACCCGATTTTTTTTGTTTCGGCGGAGTTTTGTTCGTACGCCTCCAGCGCGCCGGCGGCGATGTGCTCAAGCAGTTTCGCCGTTTTCTCCGGATCAAGTGAAGCAGCAAGGGCAGCTATGGCGAACGCATGGTTGATCATCGTTGTCACCGGTTTTTGGTTGAGCTGGCCGACGACGATTTTCGCCACGTCTTCCCGTGCTTTTAACAAGGCGTTGGCCGCTTCGAGCAGGCCGCTTTCATGGAGCTGCTCGATGAACTCCAAGAGCTCGCGGACCGCCTCTTCACTGTCGCCGACAGCGGCTTTTAGCTTGGCCAGCGCTTCAGTTCGTTTTTCTTCCTCCGTCATTTGGCGCTTTTGAATGGTGGTAATCGGCTTAGCCACCGATCGTCACCCCCTTGTTTTCCTCGGTGAGCGGCACGTAGTCGCTTCGCCGCCACTTCCGCTCCACCTCGACGCCGTTTTGCGGATGCCGCTTTTTAAAGCGCGGATTTGTGCGCGGCAGCGGCGTCTTGCCGGACCGTTCAATGACTTCCATGCGCACGCGGGCTTGTTTGTAAGCCGGCGTGTTCGTGCGATGGTCGGTTTGCGGGCCGGTCAGCATGTTAATGGCGCTCTCATTGGCTGTGGAGTGCATCGGCAAGAACAGTTCATTGCCTCTGACTCGATCGGTGACGAGCACGCGCACTTTGACGCGGCCGTACGGCGAGATGAGCCGAACGAGCGCCCCATCTTCAATGCCGCGTTCTTTGGCGAGTTCAGGGGATACTTCGACAAACACTTCTGGGAATTTATGCTCGATGCCTTTGGATTTGTACGTCAAGTTTCCTTCATGGAAATGTTCGAGCAATCGGCCGTTGTTCACAAGCAAATCGTACTCTTTTGGATATTGCACCGGTTCGACCCAATCGGCTAACGCAAAGCGGGCTTTGCCGTCCGGGAAGTTGAACCGCTCTTTGTACAACAGCGGCGTATCAGCGCCGTCGTGGCTGCCCCAGCAAAGGCTGTTCCAGCCCTCGAGCCGGTCGTAATGCGCTTGTGAGTACAGTGGAGCGAGGCTGGCGATTTCATCCATGATTTCTTTCGGACCGGCGTAATTCCAATCGGCGCCAAGCCGCTTCGCGATTTCTTGAATGATCCACCAGTCTGGCTTGGAGTCGCCAAGAGGCTCCAGCGCTTGGTAAAACCGTTGGATGCGGCGCTCGGTATTCGTGAAAGTTCCTTCCTTTTCCAAACTTGGCGCTGCTGGCAAGATGACATCCGCAAATTGCGCTGTTTTTGACAAGAAAATGTCTTGAACGACAACAAAGTCAAGCTTCGCCAACGTCTCTTGCACATGGTTGGCGTTGCAGTCGACAAGCGCCATATCTTCGCCGATGATATACATCGCTTTCAGCTCGCCGCGCTCGGCCGCTTCGAGCATTTGGATGTTGTCAAGGCCTGGTTTCGCATCGATGCGGACGCCGTACGCTTTTTCAAACTTCGCTCGCGCCTCATCATCGGTGACATGTTGGTAGCCAGGCAGCCAGGCAGGAAGCGAACCCATGTCGCAGGCGCCTTGGACGTTGTTATGGCCGCGCAATGGGAACGCGCCCGCCCCCGGACGGCCGTAGTTGCCGGTTGCCAAAAGCAAGTTGGAAATCGCCGCCGATGTATCGCTGCCGCCCGTGTTTTGCGTGACCCCCATGCCCCAGAGGACGCACGTGCCGTCCGCCTCATGGATCATTTCGGCGATGCGGATGAGGTCGGCTTTGGCGACGCCGGTGACTTGTTCGGCATAATCAAGCGTATATTTTTCCAGCAATTGTTTAAACTCTTCAAAGAAATGGACGCGCTCGCGAATGAATGCCTCATCGTGCCAGCCTTGGTCGATGATGTATTTTGTCACGGCCATCAGCCATACTTGGTCGGTGCCTTGTTTCGGGCGGATGAACAGGTCAGCCCGCTCGGCCATTTCATTTCGGCGCAAGTCCGCAACAATGAGTTTTTGGCCAAACAGTTTATGCGCCCGTTTGACGCGGGTGGCGATGACCGGATGCCCTTCCGCTGGGTTGGCGCCGATGATGATGACAAGGCCGGCTGAAGCGATGTCATGAATCGTGCCGGAATCGCCGCCCATGCCGACCGTGCGGAACAGGCCGTCCGTCGCCGGCGACTGGCAGTAGCGTGAACAGTTGTCGACGTTGTTCGTTTCAAATACTTGGCGTGCCAGTTTTTGCATTAAATAGTTTTCTTCGTTGGAAATTTTTGACGATGAAATAAACCCGATGGCGTTGCCGCCGTATTGCCGCTTGATCGCGCCCAATTTTTCGGCAACGAGGTCGAGTGCTTCGTCCCATGTCGACTCGATGAATACGTCGCCTTTGCGAATGAGCGGTTTCGTCAGGCGCTCTTCGCTGTTGACGAAATCCCAGCCGAATTTCCCTTTGACGCATGTCGAAATGGCGTTGACCGGCGCTTCAGAAACCGGCTGGATTTTTAAAATTTTCCGCCCTTTCGTCCACACTTCAAACGAACAGCCGACACCGCAGAACGTGCAAACCGTTTTCGTCTTTTTGATCCGTTGTTCGCGCATGGCGGCTTCAATTTCGGAAACGGCGAAAATGGCGGTGTAATTCGGCTCCACTTCTTTGACGAAATCGATCATCGGATTGAGCACGTCTTTGTCCAGCCCCGTCATAAATCCGGCTTCGCCGAGCATCGATTTTTCCATTAACGCGTTGCACGGACAGACGGTGACGCAATGCCCGCAGCTGACGCACGACGATTCGTTGATCGGCACCCCACCGTCCCAAACGACGCGCGGCCGTTCCGCTTCCCAATCGATCGAAAGCGTTTCGTTCACTTGCAAGTTTTGGCAGGCCTCGACGCATTGCCCGCAGGCGATGCATTGATTCGGGTCGTAGCGGTAGAACGGATGCGACATGTCCACCTCGGACGGGTCGACTTTCGGCCGGTACGGATATGTTTGATGTTCAATTTGCATCATTTCCGCCGTGTTGTGCAGCTTGCAGTTGCCGTTGTTGTTGTCGCACACCGTACAGTACAAGAGATGATTTTCCAACAGGCGGTCCATCGCTTCTTTTTGCGCTGCCTTTGCCCGCGGCGAGCCGAGTTCGACGACCATGCCGTCCTCAACCGGTGTCGCACAGGCACGAAGCAGCGTTCCATTGACTTCAGCGATGCACGTGTCGCATGTCTGAATGGCGCCAAGCTCCGGCGTATAACAAACTTGCGGATGCGGAAGACCGTGTTCATTGACGACTTCTAAAATGGTCATCCCTGGCTTGGCGTGGTAGGTACGCCCGTTGATGGTTACCGTCACCATTTGCGCTCCCATCATCGCTCCCCCTTTGTTAAAATAAAAAACTCCACCAGCGACGAGACGAATGCTTCATCGTGGGTGGAGTAGTTCTTTAGCATAACGATACTAAACAACCAATCCAAACTTTTTATATTTAGTAGAAAAATAACAAGGCCGCTTCTTGCCTTATTATTTTTCCACTATGTATACATTTGCTATAGTTTATTATAGTACGGCGAAAGGAAGAACACAACGGATGGGCCGGAAGTTTTTCTGCTGACCGCAAGGAGGGATGAGAATGTCCAAAAAAGAAGCCGCTTTCAACGATATTGTGCGCAAAGTGCGCAAACAGCTGTTTGGGAAAGGGCCAGAGCGGATCAAAACGTATTTTGTTGACAATTTGGCGATCACCATTTTGCACGGCAATTTGACGCCGACGGAAAAATTTATCGCCCGCACGCCGGAAGGGCGGGACATGGTGCATGCAGCGAGAACGAAAATGATCCAAGATGTGTACGCCCAGCATGTGCCGGACGGCATGGAAGAGCTTGTCGGTTCGAAGCTTCTTTATTTGTTCAGTGATATTAAAGTGGAAGAGGATATGGCTGTTTCCGTTTTTGTATTTGAAAAACCGATTGAATTGTGACGATTTTGTGAACAGAAACAATTGTTTTTCGTTACTGTTCGTGGTATGCTTATGAATAGTTAGCACGATGAAAATAGTAGAAGCCTTGCCGGCTAAACGGTTTTGCCGCTTGGCAGGCAGGTTTCGGAAACGGATGTGCGTTGGTTTCGCTGCAGAAGTGCTGGGCGCAAACTACCGCCGCTTTTCGCTGACAGGGGCGAGTTTGTCCTCTTGTCCGGAAGGCGGCGGTTTTATTTTGCATGGAAAGGGGGAATGGCAAGGTGAGCGGGTTTGCGGCGAAACGGCGACCGATTGCGAAATACCGGAACGGGCGCTTTGTTGAGGAAGAGGACGAGATCGCGCTCGAGTTTCCGTTGACCATAACGGTCAATGGCGAGGAGTTTGCGACGATCGTTTGCACGCCGGCGCATCTAGATGAATTGGTAATCGGATTTTTGGCCTCGGAAGGAGTCATTCGGACGTACAGCGACATCAAAGGAATGAGCATTGATGGGGAGCGGGGCTTTGCTTATGTTGAGCTCGCCGCGGGCGGACTGCCGGCCAAACAGTTTTATGCCAAGCGGTTCATCGGCTCGTGTTGCGGAAAAAGTCGGCAGTTTTATTTTTACAATGATGTGAAGACGGCGAAAACGATCGTCGGCGGCATCGCCGTGAAGGCGGATGACTGCATTCGCCTCATGAAAGCGCTGCACGAGCAGTCGACGGACTTTGCGGCAACCGGCGGTCTTCACAACGCCGCGCTCGCCACACCGGACGGGATCGTCGCCATCCGCTCTGACATTGGGCGTCACAACGCGCTTGATAAGCTGTATGGCTATTGCCTGCGTCATCAAGTTGCGGTGAAAGACAAGCTTATTGTATTCAGCGGCCGCGTTTCGTCGGAAGTGCTGTTAAAGGCGGCGAAAATGGGAGTGAGTGTCCTGCTCTCAAAATCGGCCCCGACGACGCTAGCCTTAGATTTGGCGGATGAACTCGGCATAACCGTCGTTGGCTTTTTGCGCGGACAGGTGTTTAACGTGTATACGCATGAGAGTCGGATCATAATCGGGTAAAAGGGGAGGAGAGGCTGTGAAAAACCGTTGGCTCATTGCGTTATCGGCCGTTGGCATTCATATTTCGATTGGGTCTGTTTATGCGTGGAGCAATTTTACCAATCCATTAAAACAATTGTTTGGATGGTCCGATCAGGAAGTAGCGCTCACGTTCAGCATTGCGATCTTGTTTTTAGGATTGTCGGCTGCGTTCCTTGGCCATTTTGTGGAAAAGCACGGACCGCGGAAATCCGGGCTATTGGCCGCCATCTTCTTTGGCCTCGGGGTGACGGGGTCCGGTTTGGCCGTGGCGCTTGGTTCGAAATACTTGCTGTATTTGTTTTACGGGGTGTTGGGAGGAATTGGGCTCGGCGTCGGGTATATTGCGCCAGTGTCAACGCTTGTCAAATGGTTTCCAGACCGGCGCGGGTTGGCTACAGGGCTGGCGATTATGGGGTTTGGGTTTGCCGCAGCGATCGCGAGTCCGGTGATGAACAGTTTGATTGCCTCCGTCGGCGTCCAAAATACGTTTTTCATTTTAGGCATTACGTATTTTGTCATTATGACGTTATCTTCTCTTTATTTAGAAAAGCCGCCAGAAGGATGGCTGCCGGAAGGATTTCAGGAAAAAGTGAAGGCTGGAAAAGCCAAACCTTCGCTTGATTTGGCGCAATTGACGGCCAATGAGGCGGTCAAAACAAGACGGTTTTGGTATTTATGGTTCATGTTGTTTATTAACGTGACGTGCGGCATTGCCGTTTTAGCGGTGGCCAAACCGCTGGCGGTGGAAAGCATCGGCATCAGCCAAACGGCCGCGGCGGCATTAGTTGGCGCCATTGGGGTGTTTAACGGGTTAGGGCGCATCGGTTGGGCATCGGCTTCTGATTATATTGGGCGGCCGAATACGTATACGACGTTTTTCGTTTTGCAAATCTTGATTTTCTTCCTGTTGCCGAACGTGTCCATCAAATGGCTGTTTGTGGTTATGCTGACGATTGTGTATACGTGCTACGGCGGCGGATTCGCCTGTATCCCGGCGTATATCGGCGATTTGTTCGGCACGAAGCAGCTTGGCGCCATCCATGGTTATATTTTGACCGCTTGGGCTGCAGCGGGCCTTGTCGGACCGATGTTTGCCGCGTATATTAAAGACACGACCGGTTCTTATGAAGGAAGTTTGGCCTTTTTTGGCGGATTGTTTGTCATCGCTTTCATCATCTCGTTGCTCGTGCGCATTGATATTCGCCGATTGCGTGCTCGACATGAATCGATCGCCTATGTTTCTGCGGCTAAGGAAAGTTGAGAACGATTTCCTTCCGTTTCCCCTCGGCGTGCGGCAAGCCACGCCGGGGGTTTTTTGATATAATAAAATGGATATGGATAATAGGCATCATGGGGGAAACGTTGAATGACAAGAGAAACAGAGCGATTTCCAGCGCGCGAGTTTCAGCGCGATTTGCTTGACTGGTTCGCCCGCGAGCGCCGCGACTTGCCGTGGCGGAAAGACCGCGACCCATACAAAGTATGGGTGTCGGAAGTGATGCTGCAGCAAACGCGCGTCGAGACGGTCATTCCGTATTTTGAACAGTTTATCGATCGGTTTCCGACGCTGGAGGCGCTTGCTGACGCTGATGAGGACGAGGTGCTGAAGGCGTGGGAAGGGCTCGGCTATTACTCGCGCGTGCGCCATTTGCACGCGGCGGTGAAAGAAGTGAAAACGCGCTATGGAGGCAAAGTGCCGGACGATCCAGATGAATTTTCTAGGCTGAAAGGAGTCGGACCGTATACGGTCGGGGCGGTGTTGAGCCTCGCTTATGGCGTCCCGGAGCCGGCTGTTGACGGCAACGTAATGCGTGTCTTGTCGCGTCTGTTTCTCGTGACAGACGATATTGCCAAACCGTCGACGAGAAAACGATTTGAACAAATCGTCCGCGAAATTATGGCGTACGAAAACCCGGGAGCGTTTAACGAGGCGCTGATTGAGCTTGGCGCTCTTGTTTGCACACCGCGCCGCCCGTCGTGCCTTCTTTGTCCGGTGCAAGCCTACTGCCAAGCGTTCGCCGAAGGGGTGGCGGAAGAGCTGCCGGTGAAAACGAAAAAAACAGCGGTCAAACAAGTGCCGCTCGCAGTAGCGGTGCTGGCCGATGATGAAGGCCGCGTTCTCATTCGCAAGCGCGACAACACCGGTTTGCTTGCGAATTTATGGGAGTTCCCCAGCTGCGAAACGGACGGCGCAGATGGAAAAGAGAAGCTCGAGCAAATGGTTGGGGAGCAATACGGTTTGCAAGTAGAGCTTACAGAACCGATCGTTTCGTTTGAGCATGCGTTTTCCCATTTAGTCTGGCAGTTGACCGTGTTTCCCGGCCGCCTGATCAGCAGCGAGTCCACCAAGGAGCCTTTTCGGCTTGTGTCTGAAGATGAGCTCGAAGCGTACGCCTTTCCGGTGTCCCATCAACGTGTTTGGCGCGAATATAAAGAATGGGCGGGCGGAGTACGCCGCCCCGATTAATCAGGCACCGGCATCGTGCCGTTTGTATACGTCGCTTCACGGCGCCCAAGGCCGCCGCGCGCTTCGATTTCCTCGATGATTTCGCGGTAGATCGTTTGCCCTTCGGCGTTTAAATACGGAGCGATTTGCTGGAATGAATGGTGAAAATGAGCGAGTTCGTCGTCTGTCCATTCCGTTTTCGGGATCATGGACAATTCTGTCATATCGCGGCCAACGTACATAGGCTGCGCCTCCTTCGCGGTGGAATTCGGCTATATTATACGTAAAGGGGCGGAAAAACATGAGTGGAAAAGTAGCGGTCGTGACAGGAAGCAGCCGCGGCATCGGCAAAGCCATTGCGCTGCGGCTGGCGCAAGAAGGATATGATATCGTGGTCAATTATGCCCGCAGCAAAACCGCTGCTGAAGAAACGGCTCGTGAAATTGAAGCGCTCGGGAGAAAAGCGCTCGTCGTCAAAGCGAACGTCGGCGATGTCGAGAAAATCCGGGCGATGTTTGCCAAAATTGATGAAACGTTCGGACGGGTCGACGTGCTCGTGAACAACGCTGCCTCCGGCGTGCTGCGCCCGGCGCTGGAACTTGAGGAAACGCATTGGAACTGGACGATGAACATCAACAGCAAAGCGCTTCTCTTTTGCGCCCAAGAAGCGGCGAAACGGATGGAGCGGGTTGGCGGCGGGAAAATTGTGAGCATCAGCTCGCTTGGGTCGATCCGCTATTTGGAAAACTATACGGCGGTCGGCGTCTCGAAAGCCGCTCTGGAAGCGCTGACCCGCTACTTGGCTGTCGAGCTGGCGCCGAAAAACATCGCCGTCAACGCCGTCTCCGGCGGGGCGGTCGATACCGATGCGCTGAAGCACTTCCCGAACCGTGAAGAGCTGCTCGCCGATGCGGCGGCCAACACGCCGGCTGGCCGCCCGGTCAAACCCGATGATATCGTCAACGCGGTTTTGTTTTTGCTCTCGGATGCAGCCGAGATGATTCGCGGGCAGACGATCATTGTCGATGGTGGAAGATCTTTACTTTTGTGATGTCAGCGGATAGAACGATCACCCCCGGGGTATAGTAAAGCACGTGGAGGTGAGAACAATGGCCAAACAACCGAACAAAACAGCAGCTGGCACAAACATTCAAGAAGTAAGACAACAAAATGCCCAATCGGCTCAAGCCGCTCAAGCTGGCCAATTTGCGACGGAATTTGCGGCTGAGACGAATGTGCAACACGTAAAACAACAAAATGCGCAAGCGGAAGCCCGCAAAGCGCAAAATGTCAATCAATAACCAACGATCATCCACGGCTGACGCCTGGCGGTTGTGACGACGGCGTATGTTGCTGCAAGAGCGCAGGCGATAGGCCGAAGATGGAAGGCAAAAGCAGGGGCGGCGCGCCTCTGCTTTTTTTGTCGACAAAAGCTGTCATCTCTTTACAAGATTAGTGAAAGGGATTTGTGGGTGCGGACGCGAAATGATGAAAGGAAATCACACGGCAAAGGGGAAGGGAGAACGGAATGGCGATGGAGCACGCATGGACGAATGTAGGCGACGAGGCGCTGTTTTTGCAACAGGAGATGGAGCGTTGCGAGGAGATCACCCGCCAGTTGGATGAACTTGAACGTGAAGCGCCGACCGCCGCCTTGCGCGAGGAAGTGCGGCAAATGAAACGGGAGGTGGAAGCCATCCGTCGCGCATTTTTAGGGCAGATGGCATCCGGTGTCTGACGGACAGGATGCGTCCTTGAGCCAACGCGCCAGTTGCCTTTTCCTCAGTAAGGCGGCCTGCTTTTCTTTCCTTTTGCAAAAGGAACAGGGTATAATATAACGAAGAAGCTCCCATCGGAAAGTAGGGAAGAATGATGCCAGCTTACCCTCGGGAAGGGAAAATCATTCAAATCCATAGCTACAAACATAATGGGACGATTCACCGGATTTGGCAGGAAACGGTCGTATTAAAAGGGACGCCATCGTATGTGATCGGCGGCAATAACAAAACACTCGTCATGGAAGCGGACGGCCGGACGTGGGTGACGCGCGAACCGGCGATTTGTTTTTTTCATGCTAAGCATTGGTTTAACATTATCGCCATGATTCGTGAGGACGGGGTGTACTACTATTGCAATTTAAGCTCGCCGTTCGTTTGGGATGAAGAAGCGCTGAAGTACATCGATTATGATTTGGATATTAAAGTGTTTCCCGATATGACGTACATGCTGCTGGATGAAGATGAGTATGAGCGGCATCGCCGCGAAATGCACTATCCCGATGTGATCGACCGCATTTTAAAAAACAACGTTCAAAAACTGATCGGCTGGATTAAGGAGCGGAAAGGGCCGTTTGCGCCCGAGTTTATCGACAAATGGTACGGAGTGTTTCAGGCGTACCAAACGTAAATAGCGGCATGAAAAAAGCCTGTTCGGCATCGCTGGCAGGTTTTTTCTGCTTTTTTGTCGAAAGAGGCGCGCATGAGGAACTGATGGAAAAGGGAGGAAGCTATTATCATTTGTTGACGATCCAGCAGTTGCAGTAGTAAGCAAAAATATTAAGAAAATGTTGTCTGATGCCAAAGACTTCTTGACCCAAGCACCGTGGACGATGATTTTCCTTGGATTGGCGATCATGCTGACGGTGCTTGGCTTTAACTTAATGGGCGACGGGCTGCGCGACGCGCTTGACCCGCGGATGAAAAATTGAGAGAGGCGGCCTGCTAGGAGCGGCCGCCTGCCGACTTTTCGAGCTGTTTGGCCAATTCGTCATCGTAATGGTAATGGTGAAAACTATCAATTAACTTGTCTAAATGCTCAAGCCGGTCTCCATAATCAATGATGGCGCCGAGTAACGAAAATAGGCGGTAATCGGAAGGTGGCTGCCCGTCGGCGTAAATCATGGAAGCGAGCCGCCCCCGTTCGCGATCGATGCCTTCTGCCCACATGTGATGGGGAAGCGGCTTTGCTTGATGGACAAACTTCAGCAACATTTGCTCGTGATACCCAACCAGGCTGCCAAGGTGCAGGCAGATGGCATGGCGAAACGGGTCGGACAGGCGGCCCAACTCATTCTCAAGGCGGTGGAGCCATTTTAATACGGACAGCGCCCGGTCGGCTGAGGCGATCATTTGCCGGTACAGCACAAGCTTGCGCGACTTTTGGAAGCGTTGGCGTCGAAAATAGGTGCGTTCTTCTTTATACATTAAATACAAGTGCTCCAGTTTCGTCATTTCCTCGTGCAACGTTTCGATCTCGTCCTTTAAGTGATGATGATCGGCCGCCTGCTGTTGACAAAGGCGAATCCATTTCAAAATCGCTTCCGTCTCATCGCGAATTTTTTCGTACAATTTCTTTTCATACTTTGGCGGCAAGAAAATCAAGTTGACAAGAAAGGCGGCGAAAATGCCGAACATAATCGTTAAAAAGCGGATGGCCGCAAATTCGATAAATTGGCGGTCCGTGTATTCCATAATGGCAATGACGGTGACAAGCGCCACGGAAATTGTCGACGATTCAAGGCGCATTTTTAGGCAAAGAGCGATCACAACCATGAGCGTCAAGCCGACGACCAGCGGGTCGCGGCCGAGGATAAGAACCGCCGCAATCGCGAACAAGGCGCCGATCACGTTCGCCTGCACTTGTTCGATGAGTGACAAATATGAGCGATAAATGGTTGGCTGCATGGCAAATACAGCGGAAATGCCGGCGAACACCGGTGACGGAAAGTGAAAGAGCGCCGCCAAAAACAAGGCGAGCGCCACCGCGATCCCCGTTTTGAAAATGCGGGCACCGAGCTTCATCTATGGAAACCTCTCCTTTTCCATTTTCGTAGACCATTCAGTACTATACACACTTTTAGATATGAGTGCAAGGAAAAAAATATAACGCCCTGCCGAAATCAGCAGGGCGTGAAGGATCAAAAGGCGATCGGAGCATGTGCATCGCGCCGATTGGAGAGGCGGATTGCCATCTCTTGGAGGAAATGGTCGCCATTCAGCCATTGGGTTCGCCCCGTTGTGGAACGGATGAGCGCCAGCGGCTGGCCGGGAGCGAGCGGTTCAGCATGGCCGCCCTGCGGACGAGAGGCGATGAATACACGGGAGGAATCATCCGTTTTCCAAAGCGCTCCGGCTGTTCCGGCGACCCATACGGCTTCTTGTTCGAAGCTGGCGGCCAAACATGCCGGCAGCTGTCCGATAGACGGCAAGCTGTGTCGTTTGGCCGCGTCGGGCCAAAAGGCAGCTCCGGCTGCCTCGAGCAGGCTGTAACCGTGGTCGTAAATGAGCGTTTCCACAGCGCCAACAGACATTTCCCCGCAATGGACAAGCATGCCGGCTGAACCGAGCCGCTGATGGCAAAAGAAAGACTCCGCCCCATTGGCATAGGCGAACGAAGCGGCTGAGGCGAAAAACGGATGGGATACATCCGGTTCGCGCAACAAATCAGCCAGTGTATATGCTTGATAGATCACATGAGTGTGGCCGAGCGAAGCAACGCGGACGTGCGGCTCGCGTTCCATAGCGGCCGTCAGTCGAAACAAGCGGTCTGATAACGAAAATACATCGCCTGGCAGCATGGCGATTTGCCAAAACAAGGCGCTTTCATCTGCGGATGGCCGGATGGTTTCGAACAGAAGAATGAAGCCAAACTGTTTGCACAATTGACGAAGGTGCGCCCGAACCCGCTCAGCGTCAGCGGAAGGCGCAATGTGTATATGACCGACGGTGAAATAGCTGTTTGTTGCAATTTCCGGATTTTGCCCAGTATTCGCGAGTTTTTCCATCCATAGTTTGCGCGGGATGTCCAGCTGAATCGCAGCGTTTCCTTTTGCGCTCCATTGGGCAAGCGCCTGAAGGACAGCTTGGACATGTTCGTTGGTCGGGATGTTCCGCTTTTCCACGGCCGCCAACAACAGGGCGCCGCGCTGGTTCGCTTCGTTTGCCAAACGATATGTACGTTGCTCCATGTATACTTAGGCGCGGTCGGGAGGGCGTTCTCCCCTCGGCGCCGGTCACCTCCTCCACTGCTTGCTGGATGAAAAATGCGAGTCTTAATTTTCAGAATTTGGTGCTTATCATACCATGCAGGCAGATGGAAATCAATGACCCTTTCCCGTTCTCCTGCGTTGTTCACAAAATTGTCAACAAATGCAGTGAAAACAAAACAGCGCCTGCCTGACGCGGGCGCTGTTCAGCGAGGGTGATAGAGGCGCAAGCGCTTATAGCTGCCGGAACGCCTTGCCGACCGCGTCGATCGTGTAGGCGATGTCGTCTTCCGTATGGGCGAGGGTGATAAACCATGCTTCGTATTTCGACGGCGCGAGATTGATCCCTTGTTTGAGCATGAGCTTGAAAAATTTCGCAAACAACTCGCCGTCGCTGCGCTGGGCTTGCTTGTAGTTTTCCACTTTTTCGTCAGTGAAGAAGACGGTGAGCGCGCCTTTTAAGCGGTTGACGGTCACCGGCAGGCCGCATTGGCGAGCATGGGCAAGGATGCCTTCTTCCAGCATTGCTCCCAATCGGTCGAGATGCTCATAGACGCCCTCTTGTTTCAACACTTCAAGGCAGGCGATGCCAGCGAGCATCGACGCCGGGTTGCCGGCCATCGTCCCGGCCTGGTACGCTGGTCCGAGCGGAGCGACTTGTTCCATAATGTCTTGGCGTCCACCGTACGCCCCGATCGGCAAGCCTCCGCCGATGATTTTCCCCATCGCCGTCAAGTCGGGCTCCACACCGAGCAAGTTTTGCGCTCCGCCGTACATAAAGCGGAAGGCGGTGATCACTTCGTCGTAAATGACGAGCGCCCCTTCCTTGTGGGCAATCTCATTGATCGCTTCTAAAAAGCCCGGTTTTGGCAGGACGATGCCGAAGTTGCCGACGATCGGCTCGACGAGGACCGCTGCGACTTGCTCGCCCCAAACGTTCATCGCTTCGCGGAACGATTCGACATCGTTGTATGGCACGGTAATGACTTCTTGGGCGATGCTCGGCGGCACGCCGGCTGAGTCCGGCGTCCCCAACGTCGATGGCCCCGAGCCGGCGGCGACGAGCACAAGGTCCGAATGGCCATGGTAGCAGCCTTCGAATTTGACGATTTTGCTTCGTCCGGTGTAGGCGCGGGCGACGCGGATCGTGGTCATCACCGCCTCTGTTCCCGAGTTGACAAACCGCACTTTCTCGAGCGACGGGATCGCCTCTTTTAACATTTTGGCAAACGTGATCTCATGCGGCGTTGGCGTGCCGTACAACACACCGGTCTCGGCGGCGCGGCGGATGGCTTCCGCGATGTGTGGATGGGCGTGCCCGGCGATGATCGGTCCGTAGGCGGCCAAGTAGTCGATGTACTTGTTTCCATCCACATCCCAAAAGTAGGCTCCTTGCGCCCGCTCCATCACGACTGGCGCACCGCCGCCGACCGCTTTGTATGAGCGGGACGGGCTGTTCACTCCACCAACAATGTGCTGGAGCGCTTCTTCATATAATTGTTCTGATTTGGTCCACTGCATTGTTTGATCCTCCTGTTTCCGCTGACTGCCTCTTTATATAGTAAACCGAGAAGACTCAAACTTCAATGCTATAGGTGTAAAGCGGGAGACGGATCGGTTTCTCCCATCATTGACGTGCCGATTCGAAAAAATCCGACAGGAAATCGTTTGTTTCCGTATGGGCGGAACTGACATCCAACTGTTGCCGACGGTCGATCGGTGAGTGGGCATTGATTTAGGACAAAAGCATTTTGCCGTTCTTTCCAAATCGGCGGCGGCGCCTAACGCAATGGCGTCAACAGACTGGAAAACAAAAAAGATGAAAATGGCGGCGATTCATGTATAATGCAACATAGGGAGAAGGGCGCAAGCTGCCTTTTTCATTTGACGCCAAGGAGAGGTCAGGAGGAGAACGATGAACGCGATTGAAGTAGAACATTTGCGCAAAGAATTTAAAGTGCACAAAAGCCGCTCCGGCCTTGTCGGAGCGTTTCGCGATTTATGGACGCGCCGTTATACGCTCGTTCGAGCGGTTGATGACATTTCGTTTGCTGTTAAGCAAGGGGAAATCGTCGGCTATATCGGCGAAAACGGCGCCGGCAAATCGACGACGATCAAAATGTTGACCGGCATTTTAACGCCAACGTCTGGGCGCGTTGTCGTCAACGGGATGAATCCGCATAAAGAACGGGAAAAATTCGTGCGCACGATCGGCGTCGTGTTCGGCCAGCGTTCGCAATTATGGTGGGACATCGCTGTTCAAGAGTCGTTCCGGCTGTTGAAAAAAGTGTACTGCGTCTCGGACGAGCAATATCGCCGCCATATGGCCGAGGTGATTGACATGCTTGAGATCGGCCCGCTGCTTGATAAGCCGGTGCGCAAGCTGTCGCTTGGCCAGCGGATGCGCTGTGAGCTTGCCGCCGCGCTCATTCACAACCCGCCGCTATTGTTTTTGGATGAACCGACGATCGGCCTTGATGTGCTTGTCAAACTCAACATCCGCCAGTTTTTAAAGCAATTGAATGAACGGTATGGCACGACGATCCTGCTGACGACGCACGACATGTCAGACATTGAAGCGCTTTGCGAGCGGGTCATTATGCTCGATGAAGGGAAAATCATTTACGACGGGTCGCTTGAGCGCCTGAAAGAAAGATGGGGGCAAGGAAAACGGATCGCCTTTACGTTCGCCGAAGCGGTGACGGCCGCTTTTTTGCAGCAGTTGACTGAAGGATTGGAGGTTGTTTGGAAAAAAGGTGAACAGCCAAACGTTTGGGTCTCGCACGTCCCATCAGGAGGCGTTCCGGAAGTTGTCAGTCGCGTCGCTGCCCGTTGTGCACTGCAAGACATCCGCATTCATGAAGTGCCGACGGAGGAGATCATCCGCAATATTTATGAGGAAGGTGCGGTTCATGGGTAAGTATGTCGAAATGGTCCGCATCCGCTTTTTAATGATGCTCGCCTACCGGACAAACTATTACACTGGCATTTTGATTTACGCCATTAACATCGCAGCGTATTACTTCCTTTGGTCGGCTATTTATGGCGGCAAATCATCGATGCAAGGGATGTCGCTTGGGCAAATGACGACGTATGTCGCCATTTCCTGGCTGGCGCGGGCGTTTTATTTTAACAACCTTGACCGTGAAATCGCCATGGAAATCCGCGATGGAAAAGTAGCGATTGAACTGATCCGCCCGTACAGCTATTTAGGGATGAAAGCTGTGCAAGGGCTTGGCGAAGGGTTGTTTCGCCTTTTCTTTTTATCGCTGCCTGGGCTTTTTTTCGTATCGCTTTTTTTGCCGCTTCAGTTTCCGGGACACGCCAAAACGTGGCTCGCTTTTGGCTTGTCGCTTCTATTCAGCTTTATCATTTTTTCGGAGCTGAACTTGCTTGCGGGGGTTGTGACGTTTTTTACGTTCCGAAATGAAGGGTTGCTTAGGGCGAAACGGTTTATTATCGATCTATTTTCCGGTCTTATTTTGCCTTTGTCGTTTTACCCGGATTGGGCGCAGCAGCTCATGGCGTATATGCCATTTCAAGCCATTAGCTATATTCCAAGCATGATCATTACGGAAAGCTTCCAAGGCGCCGCTGTAAGCGATGGATTGTTCACGCAGGCGGCGTGGTGCGTGCTGTTATTGTTTCCGATCGCGCTGCTATGGCGGGTGGCGAAAAAGCGGCTTGTTGTGCAAGGGGGGTAGACATTGTTTTACGTATCTGTTTTTTTTCAATATATGGCCCAGTACATGAAGACAAAATTGCAATACCGCACTGATTTGCTCATTGAATGGTTGTCCGACTTAATGGCGCAGGCGGTGAACTTAGTGTTCTTGCTTGTCGTGTTCGGCCATACGACGCTGCTTCACGGCTGGTCGCGCGATGAGATTTTGTTTATTTACGGTTTTTTTCTTGTTCCGTATGCCGTATTTGGCGCCTTTTTTAACCTTTGGGATTTTAATGAACGATATATTGTGCAGGGGGAAATGGATCGCGTGTTGACGCGCCCGCTAAACAGCCTGTTTCAAATTGTTTTGGAGCGGATGGAGCTCGAATCGTTGCTTGGCGCTGTGCCCGGGCTGATCATTATGCTGTATGCCGGCAGCCGCTTGTCTCTTTCATTTCATTGGTATGATGTCTTCGTGTTTATTTTGTTTGTCATTGGCGGTGCATTGATTTATGCCGGCATTTTCATTTCATTGGCGACGATCAGTTTTTTTGCCGACGCCCGCACATCCATCATGCCCATGATGTACAACATCAGCAGCTATGGCCGCTACCCGATCGATATTTATCATCGCGTCATCCGCTATATTTTAACGTGGGTGCTGCCGTTTGCCTTTGTCGGCGTTTATCCAGCTGCTTATTTTCTTGATAAAAAGGAATGGTACAGTTATGCCTTTTTCACCCCAGTGGTCGGCATGGTTTGCTTCACCGTTTCGGTCATGCTTTGGAACGCCGGGGTGAGGCGATATCGCGGGACGGGGAGCTAGGCGCCCCGCCCGTTTTTGTTCATTTGCCATCAAAATGACAAACAATGGTCAAGCAATCGACACAACCTTGTCTGTATCGTTAGCATGTTATGGCGTAAAATAAAATGTGAATATATTCACAAAAAGGAAGAAGAGGTGAATAGTTATGAAAAACGGGAGAGGAAATCGGGTAGCGGTCGTCGGCACCGGGTTTGTCGGCGCCAGTTATGCGTTTGCCTTAATGAATCAAGGGATTGCCGATGAGATCGTGCTCATCGATGCAAATGAAAACAAGGCTGAGGGCGATGCGATGGACTTAAACCATGGGAAAGTATTTGCGCCGAAGCCGGCTGACATTTGGCACGGCGATTACGATGATTGCCGCGATGCCGATTTGGTTGTCATTTGCGCCGGCGCCAACCAAAAACCGGGCGAGACGCGGCTTGATCTTGTGGACAAAAACATTGCCATTTTCCGCTCGATCGTTGAGTCGGTCATGGCATCCGGATTTCAAGGACTGTTTCTCGTCGCCACCAATCCGGTCGACATTTTAACGTACGCGACGTGGAAATTCAGCGGCCTGCCGCAAGAGCGAGTAATCGGATCGGGCACGATTTTGGACACGGCGCGGTTCCGCTTTTTGTTGGGCGACTATTTCGCCGTCGCCCCGACGAACGTGCACGCCTATATGATCGGCGAACATGGCGACACTGAACTCCCGGTCTGGAGCCAGGCTGATATCGGCGGCGTGCCGATTCGCAAGCTGGTCGAGTCCAAAGGGGAAGAAGCGCAAAAAGAGCTCGAGCGCATTTTTGTCAATGTGCGCGATGCCGCCTACCAAATTATTGAGAAAAAAGGAGCGACGTACTACGGGATTGCTATGGGGCTTGCCCGCGTGACGCGCGCCATTTTGCATCATGAAAATGCCATTTTGACCGTTTCCGCTTACTTGGACGGCCCATACGGCGAACGCGATGTCTACATCGGTGTGCCTGCTGTGATCAACCGAAATGGCATCCGCGAAGTGATTGAAATTGAACTTGACGAGGAGGAGAAAAAATGGTTCCACCGTAGTGCTGCGACGTTAAAAGGTGTATTGGCGCGCTATTTTGCTCAGTAAAGCGCAACGATTGGCTTCGTCTGACGGGACGCTGGTTTGTCAAATGGGTCGGGCGATCCGGTGGAATACAGGAGTGCTGCCGATTCAAGCAGGGTTCGGAGGGTCATGCGGTATAATCGCCCGGTTGTCCGCGTATATATGAACGACGGACAAAAATGGGGGGAACGTGATGGATTACGCCTTCCTTGGCATTGTTGCCGCCGTACTGCTCGGCAGCATCACCTCGCTTTGGACAGTGCGCGTGCAAGCGACGCATCGCATGTCACTCGATAGCTTATGGGTTCTCGTCCACTGGTATTTAACGATGTTGCTCGGTTTTGCCATGATTTATATGATTTTGCAAGTAAACGGCCATGCCGTGTTTACCCCATCCCCAAATAGCGCATCGAAAGATCGTTTGTCGCTGCTTGAAGACAGCTTGTATTTAAGCGGTATGACGCTTTTGTCGGTCGGATACGGTGATGTCACTCCGATCGGCGTCGGGCGGTGGATCGCCATTGCCGAAGCGCTGCTCGGCTACATTATGCCCGCTGTCATCGTGACGCGCACCGTGTTTGACTGGGATCATCGCTGATATGAGTTGCAATTTCCCTTCGTCTTCGCTACGCTAAAAGAAAATGAAGAAGACGGGGGGAACGACATGACGATTGCCATTGGCCAGCCAGCTCCAGATTTCACCTTGCCGGCAAGCAATGGGAAAATGGTTTCGCTGTCTGATTTTCGCGGCCGGTATGTGGTGCTTTACTTTTATCCAAAAGACATGACCCCGGGGTGCACAGCCGAAGCGTGCGACTTTCGCGATCGCCATGCGCAGTTCGCCGAGTTGAACGCCGTCATTTTAGGAGTGAGCACCGACCCGATGAAGCGGCATGAGGCGTTTATCGAAAAATATGAGTTGCCATTTTTGCTTCTTTCTGATGAGCGGCATGAAGTGGCCGAGCTGTATGGGGTATGGAAGAAAAAGAAAAATTTCGGCAAGGAATATATGGGTATTGATCGCTCGACATTCATTATCGCCCCCGACGGAACGTTGGTTCAAGAATGGCGCGGGGTGAAAGTGAAGGGGCATGTCGATGAGGCGCTTGCGGAAGTCGCCCGACTAGCGTCATCTAGGTAAGCGTCCAGACAATGTACATCGTTTTGCGTATGATACATAGTAACCTCCTCAAATGAATGACATAAGAGGCGGAAACAATTTCCGCCTCCTTTTTTTGTTAAAATGGCGTCTGAGCCCATATATTAATGGCATCTATATTGACAAATGGCATGTATTCTTTGTAGACTAATTATAAATATTATAAAGTGATAATTTTTTTCACCTTTGAACAGAGAGTGAGGTGCATGACGGTGTCTGACAACGAGCAACTGAAGGAAGCGCTTGACATGCTGAAAAAGACTGGCATACGCATCACGCCGCAGCGTCATGCGATATTGGAGTATTTGATCAGCTCGATGTCCCATCCGACGGCTGATGAAATATACAAAGCGCTGGAAGGGAAATTCCCAAACATGAGTGTAGCTACCGTCTACAATAACTTGCGCGTCTTTAAGGAAATCGGGCTTGTCAAAGAGCTGACGTACGGCGATTCGTCAAGCCGGTTTGACTTCGTCACTTCCAATCATTATCACGTCATCTGTGAAGAGTGCGGCAAAATTGTCGATTTCCACTATCCAGCGCTTGATGAAGTCGAGCAGCTTGCCGCTCACGTCACCGGCTTTAAGGTCGACCATCATCGCATGGAAGTGTACGGAGTCTGCCCTGACTGTCAAAAAAGCAGGGCGCCGGCGCATTCGCATTAAAAAAGCTGATAGCACAAGGCGGCTATCAGCTTTTTCTTTTTTTGTTGTACTTTTCGTCAAACTCTTTTCCTTCCAGTTCGCGGTCTAACGTCAACGGTTCACGGCAAAACATGCATAAATCGACGCGTCCGAGCATTTTTGTCACTTTGCCGCACGACGGGCAAACAACTTGGACGGCTCTCGTCGAGAGTGTGCCGATCCAAAAATATACAATGCCACTGGCGACAAGAAACAACATCCCAAACAACATAAACAACGTCATGATGACCGGGGACGTACGAAAAAACAGCCCAAGATACATGACAATGACACCGATAAAAATCAAGCTTAAGGCGAAAGTGCGAATTTTGTTGATTTTGCTCGAATATTTGATGCTCATCACAGTCCCTCCTACATAGACCACTATACCATAAAACGGGGTCCCATCGCGAAGAAGAAATCAACAAAATCGACGTTTTAAAGAAAGGAATTCCTCGTTTTTTGTCGAATAACGAATGACGGCAACAAACGACAGCTTCATGGATGCAAGCATTCTGGTCTTTCTGAAATGAAACAAGCGTTGACAGCATTGTTTGAACATCTGCACAAACGCAATGTGATGATTGATGACGGTGGAAGGGAGGAAAAAACGTTGCAGAAAAAACAGCCGGCTCAAAATGGGAACGTATGGTTGTCTGTCAATCGATATGTTGGGATATCTGAGGGATTTGTCCGCCGGATATCGCGGCCGGCTTTCTGCAACGGACGCGAGGTATGAAAGAATTGCTGCATCCCATCTGTCACGAATGGGCAAACCGCTGCAACACGCACGGAATTTTAATGATTGAAAAAACGGCTTGCCATGCAGCAACAACGGATACGTTTGATGTCGTGCTGCTCGTCATTGTCGACCCGCAAAGCGAGCCTATGCTTCTCAGACAGTATTCACTAAACGAGAAAAAGGCGGTGCTTTATGCAGTCAGTGAACGGCAGTTAAATGAATGGCTTGTTCTCGGGTCACATCGAAAGGCGGTCGACTGGGTGTTCAACGGAAAGGTCGTGTTTGACCGAAACGGCTATGTTCAGCAGTTGCGCCAGCGCCTTGAGCAATTCCCGCCTAAAGAACGGCGATTGAAAATGGGACTCGAGTTTGCCAAACTGATCCGCCGCTATACAGATGGCAAGGCGCTGTTTGCCGCCAAGCATTGGCTCGACTCATACAACCATATGGTGCAAGCCCTCCATCATTTGGCGCGATTGACCGTGATCGAGCACGGACTTTACCCGGAAGTGACCGTATGGAATCAAGTCAAGCGAATGGATGGAAGGATTTATAAACTGTATGAAGAACTCGTCGGAAGTGAAGAACCGCTTCCGAAACGGCTGGAACTTTTGTTGCTGGCCAGTGAATTTTTGATTCATTCTTACGTAGAATCAGGTTCCTCTCATTTATGCGAAGCGCTGAAAGAAAAAAATGGTACTTGGAGCATTGAGGAAATGACCGGTCATCCGCAGTTTGCGCCTTACTCGGTTGATCTTGTCATCATGCTTGAGTATCTTGTCGAAAGGAAAGTGCTAACCGTCGTGGAAATGCCGACAAAAGGAAATACAATGTTCGAACGGTATTACACATTGCAAAAAAAGAATTTTGACGGTCCCCTTCCGCTGATCCTAAAAAGTGGAAGGGACCGGTGAGAGGATGGATGCTATTAGGAATTTCATTGTGTTTATACAAATGTCAGTTGCCAAGATCATTGAAGGAAGGAGGCAACCCGGCCGAAAAAAGCTCTTGACTTCCTTGTCGAACGATGATATATTTTAAATCGCTGCCGCGGCGGGAAAATGTTGCCGAGCGGTATGAATAAAAGGCTGTTGACAACGAACAATAAAAATGCTATGATGTAAGGGCTGCTTTAGGAAGCGGAAAACACATTTGCGTTTGAGGGAGTCCAGAGGAATTGGATTCCTCGACGCAAGACTGCAACGAAGCAAGTTCAAGAAGAGGTCTCGTTCCTTGAAAACTGAACGAAACGAAGCGCAACGAAAAGCGGAGGCCGCTTGCCTATCGGCGAAACGCGCTGAGAGGCCCGCGAGCGGGCTTAGCCCGCCAAAGCGGGACACGAAGCGTCGCAAGCCGATAGCGGCCGAAGCTGGACAATGCGAAAAGCCAATCAACTTTCTTTGGAGAGTTTGATCCTGGCTCAGGACGAACGCTGGCGGCGTGCCTAATACATGCAAGTCGAGCGGACCGAACGGGAGCTTGCTCTGG
>NZ_BCPV01000058.1 GCF_001544135.1 Geobacillus zalihae NBRC 101842
TCAGAGCAAGCTCCGATCCGGTCCGCTCGACTTGCATGTATTAGGCACGCCGCCAGCGTTCGTCCTGAGCCAGGATCAAACTCTCCAAAGAAAGTTGATTGGCTTTTTGCTTCAACCGCAGCACCAAAGGCGCTAAACGGCCTCAGCTTTTCTTTCGCGCTTCGTTTCGTTCAGTTTTCAAGGAACAAGCTTTCGACTGTTTTGTCTCTCTCAAACAGCTCTTTTATGTTAGCATAACATCTTTTTGGATGTCAACTGCTTTTTTGCTTCGCATCGCTGTCAAACAACCTCTTTGATCAGCGACGTTTTCTAATATACCACCTTAACTCGAAAAAAGCAATACCTTTTTTAAAAAAATTTTAGGACGCGCTGATCCATCCCCGTTCCCTCTTCTCCATCCCACAGGAAAGCGTTCTTTTCCTAAAAAAGGGGAATGAACACCGGCGCGAGTGCATACATTTCTTCTATGACATCGCTATATAGATGCGATTGGACGCCTTCACATCGACGGCTTTTGCAGAGCGACTGGATGGACTGTCAGGCGACCGAACAACGCCGCTTCCAGCCCCACGCCTGGGTCTGTGAAGCAGGTAGTCGTTCCGTCTTCCGCCACGCCAAGGTGCGGCGAAGAAGACGGCTGTTTGCCTCGGGCGGTCGAAATAGGCAAGCGACTTTTTTCGTCAAGGACGTGGAGAACTTTTCCGTTTTGCATCTATATCGTTGTTGCGATCCTTTCATCAAGGAGGCTTCTTCACTTTGATTCGCGTGTTATCACCAATCAACTTTGACGTTTCGAGTTCGTTTTCGCTTCCGGCCAGCGAACAACGAATCTTAGATGCCCTTGTTTCCTCGCCTAAGTTGTATACGTATGCAAATAAACACCAGCTTCGATTTGAAATCGCCTTGCGCGACCGCATTGTTCGGGCGGCGGGCGAGTTGGCGAAAAGCCGGGCGCGGTTTGCCATTTTCCGTTTTTCGCGCTGCAACAGCGATTTTTGGACGCGGGACGAGCGCGGCGGCTTCCGTCTTCGCCCAGATGTCACGGCTTCCGAAGCGATTCAGGACATTTTTGTCCATAGCGAGCGATACGCGTTTGAATGCGCGACCGCGATCGTCATCGTGTTTTACAAGGCCGTGCTTGACGTAATCGATCCAGCGGCATTCAACCGGCTGTTTGCGGATTTGCTGCTGTATGACTGGCATACAGACCGGGATCTTGGCATTCAAACAAAAAAAGATGAACACTTTCTCCCCGGAGATTGCCTCTATTTTAAAAACCCGGAATTCGATCCGCTGACGCCGCAATGGCAAGGGGAAAATGCCATTTACTTAGGCGACGGCTTCTTTTACGGGCATGGCATCGGCATCCAGACGGCAGACGGCATCATCGCCGCGCTCAATCGAAAACGGAAGCAGGGGGCGACGAAATCCGCTTACCTGCTTCCCGATATCACGCAAGTCGATTTCGCTTATCTGTCCCAATTCGCCCGCGGCTTCGATGAATTCCGCCTGCCGATCCGCCGCTCTTCGTTGATCGTCGGAACGCTAGGGTCCGCTACGTTCTTGCACCGTTAGCGGACCTTTTTCGTTTTTCTCCCACAAATACAGGGCGATTCCTGTTAAAATAAAAATACCGCCGATCCATTGAAACGGACGGATCGGTTCGCCAAACAGCCAGTAGGCCAAGGCGGAAGCGCCGATCGGTTCAAATAAAATCGCCATCGACACCGTCGAGGCGCTGACCCATTTGACCGCCCAGTTCATCACCGAATGGCCGAGCAGCGTTGGAATGACGGCGAGAGCGAGAAAACAAAGCCAATCCGTCAGCTGATACGCCGTCAGCGAAAGGCGAAACAGCATCGCGTACAGCCACAACACCGCCGCGCTGATGCTATAGACGATATAGGTATACGTCATCAATGACAACCGTTGGCGCACCTCTTGGCCGAACAGCCAATACGCCGTGACAAACGCGCAGGAAATAAGCGCCAATCCATCGCCGTACAGCGCTTCACCGCTGACGCGGAAGTCTCCCCAGCTGATGAGAACGCTGCCGATCATGGCCAACACCGCGCTCCCGACCGCGCCGACGGTCGACCGTTCGCGGAAAAACAACGCGCCGCCTGCGAAGGCAAACAGCGGCTGCAGCGTCACAAGCACGACCGAACTAGCGACGGATGTATAGTCGAGCGATTCAAACCAAAGGATAAAATGAAAGGCAAGCAAAACCCCAGAACAAAGCGAAAACAGCCAATCGCGCCGAGAGATGCCTCGGAGTTCGCTTCGATGCCGGAGGAACAACGGCGTCATGATGGCGACGGCCAAAAAGAGTCGATAAAAGGCGATCACCGCGGACGGCGCCTGCGACCATTTGACGAAAATGGCCGATGTTGACACGGCAAGCGCGCCGATGAATAGAGCGGCATAAGCCTTTATGGTGCTTGGCGGCTTCATTCGTTTTCCTCCCCTTGTCTCGGTCAAGCGCAGTTCTTGGCCGCCGTTTTCACGCCGGGCGAAAACAGGCGTCATCAGGCGTTTTCTTTCATTATACCATGAACGAGGTGAGAAACGATGATGTTTGATCCGTTCCTCAAACTAGGGATTTCCGCCATTCTCGGGCTGATCATTGGGCTGGAACGGGAATTGAAGCGAAAACCGGTCGGGTTGAAAACGTGCCTTGTCATTTCCATTTCCAGCTGCTTGCTTACAATCGTTTCGATCGAATCGGCGTACGTCTTTCCGCTCAAAGACCATATTACGATGGACCCGCTTCGACTGGCGGCGCAAATTGTGTCCGGGGTCGGTTTTTTAGGAGCGGGCGTCATTTTGCGCCGCGGCAACGACAGCATCACTGGGCTGACGACCGCCGCGATCATTTGGGGGGCGGCAGGGATTGGAGTAGCGGTCGGCGCAGGCTTCTATTGGGAATCGGCGTTCGGCGTCGCGCTTCTCATTGTCAGTGTGGAACTCATTCCGTTTTTGATCAATTTTTTCGGACCGAAGCAGCTGCGCGAAAAAGAGGTGCTGCTGCAAATCACCGTAGCGGACGCCAAAAACATTACAAAGGTCATCGACCATTTAAAGCAACAGGACATCAACATTAAAACGATGCGCATTAAAGATGTTGAAGAGAATGAACATTTGCTGAAACTAAGAGCCGTCATTGACCAAAAGCGCTCGACCGCCGAACTTTACTACGTCATCCGCTCCATTGACGATGTCGTGCACGTTGATATTGAAAGCGGGTGATCAAAAAAGGATTGCAATTGTCCGCATCCATATATATAATGGGACATGGACAGATCATCCATATCCTTTTTTGGGGCATTAGCTCAGTTGGGAGAGCGTCGTGCTGGCAGCGCGAAGGTCACCGGTTCGAGCCCGGTATGCTCCATTTGCCAAACCCTTGCCGTGCAAGGGTTTTTTATTTTCGTTTCGGGAGATGGCGATGAGCCATCTCCCTGTGAACAAATTCCCAAAAGAAGCCTCCCACCATCTAAACGTGAAGGGGCGCCAGCACCAGTGAACGACCTGACTGAACTTCAAAGCGTGGGGCACACGGGAGATCGCTCGGTTCACGTCCCGTCATGAGATGAGACTGCTCGGGCTCTTACGCCCTTCGGCTTCATCCGTCCAGGTTGGTTTTGTATTTTTTCAGACGTTCCTCGAGCTCTCGGCGCGCCTGCTCAACGTCAAAGTCGTCGTCTTCCGGCTGGCTGTAATCCATCTTCAGCCAATCCGGCACGATCTCGGTGCGGATCGGTTTCCGCATCGTTCTCCCGCCATCGGATGAAGGCGGGGCGGATCGCTGCTTCATCCGCTGTTCCCGAAACGCCAACCGCGCGGCGCGCACTTCGTCCACGGTGCGGTACCCTTTCTCCGTCCAGTCGCGCAAAATCGTGTCCACGTACACCCACCGTTTGGCGCCGTTTTCCACCGCGATTTTCAATGCTTCCAACACCAATTCCTCGGACGCATCGTCCACCCACGCATTGATCACGTGTTGTACACCCACTTATAGCCGTCATGGACGTTTTCGCTTTTCTTGAGCCAATAATGCAGCTGCTGAACAACGATGCTTTCGTTCAACCCGATCGCCAAAGCGAGTTGCGGCAAAATGACCAACGGTTGATCATCGAAAAGCAAGTTGGACATGTCATCCTCTCCCCCTCAGACGAGATGTTTCCTCATCGTTCCACTTTTTTGATAAACTTTATCGTGAACGAACGCAAACCGCCTAACAGCGCGATAACGGCCATATTGGCTTGATTTTTCGCTGAAAAACGGAAAAAACCGGCATAACATGTGCGATCGTGTGCTGAAACCCATCCATTGCGGACATCCGGTTTTTGTTCAAGAGGAAGAAATGCTTTTCGAGTGGAGGGATCGTTTTTGAAACGAATGGTCATATTCTTGTTTTGTTTCCTGTTGATGTTCCCGATTTCCGCTTTTGCCCACCCTGGCGAGCTTGATGAGTTGGGCGGGCACTTCCGCGGCAGCGACTGCGTGTATTTGCTCCATGAGCCGACTGCGCTGGCGAAGCAGGCGAAAACGAAACAAGAGCTTGTCCAGCTTATTCAAACATACAACGGCAATGAACGATGCAAGCGGCATCTCACCCCAGAGCGAATCGACCTGGACGGCCATACACTGGGGAAGAAAGAAGATCGTTCTACGTTGCGCCTTGGCCGCACCTACCCGGCTGAATTGGTCGAGTGCATCGACGGCGATACGGCGAAATTCCGCGTCAACGGCCATGTATACACGACGAGGTTTTTGTTCATTGATACGCCGGAGAGCACGATCCAAGTCGAACCGTATGGGAAAGAAGCAAGCCGGTTTACATGTTCCCGCTTGCATCAAGGGAACATTTTGCTTGAGACCGACGGAGACGCGCTGTTTGACAAATACCAGCGGCTGCTCGCCTGGGTGTGGGTCGGCAAGCGCCTGCTGCAAGAAGACCTCGCCAAAGCCGGACTTGTCGAAGACTTTTATGACTATGGCGATTACAAATACGAAGCGCGCGTCCGCAAGGCGTACGAGGAGGCGAAACGAACCGGAGCGGGCATGTACGGCAAGCGTGCCGCTGGAGAGAGGGAGGGGGCAGGGACGGAAACGCGGCCGCAGACCGGGGAAAAGACGGCCAAGACCGATCACCCGCCAGCTTTGGAGAACAAAACGCCGCTCGAACGATCCGGCCGTCCGGTTCTTTATACGCTGCTTGGCCTAGCGGCGGCCGCCGCGCTCTATTGGCTCATCCGCCGGTTGACATGATCAACGGCCGGTGATGGAACGAATATCAGGCTTTGCAACAATGTTTTTCAAATTGAAAAAACCTTGCAGCGCCGCAGTTTCATCCCTTGAACTTTCTCACGCACGAATCTGTCGCCACCCTTCTGGGGAAAAGAAAAAGCCTGTCCCCAGCGGGCAGGCCTTTTCTTCAACGTTTTCATCTTGTGTTTTCTCTCTCCCTCATTGCCTCGGCAATAGCTCTTCAATGCCATCTCGACCGTTTTCCATCGACGCCGGCGCCGAATCGAGCCGCCGAAATCCGTATTGTTCAAGGCGCATGATTTGTTCGTCGGTCAAATCGGTGTACGCGATGACAGACGGCGTGCCGGACGATTTGTAAATCAAATTGCCGGTCACCGGGCATTGAAACGCGTCAGCGACAAATCCTTCCCCATCTTGGATCGTAAACAGCCGAATCGGCATGACGTTCATATCCTTCCCTCTTTCCGTTCATCCTCATTACTTATGACTTCCCCGCCTCCCCCCATTCTATACAAGCCGTTTGCCGACAATGACCAAATCGCGTTCCACGCCGTCCAATTCCGCCACGCACGGAAAATATCCCCATCGTTCAAATCCGAAGCGGGAGAAAAGCCGCAAACTTGGTTCATTATGCGCAAAAATAAAGCCGAGCAGCGTCTTGATCCCCAGTTCGGGCGCCCGTTCGACCGCCCGCTCGAGCAGCTTCCTTCCAAGCCCCCGGCCGCGATGCGTTTCGGCGATATAAATGCTTACCTCCGCCGTATGGCGGTACGCCGGGCGGCCGTAAAACGACTGAAAGCTGAGCCAGGCGCAAACCGCGCCGTCGTCCTCGACGACCCAAAGCGGACGATGGTGCGGGTCGTGATCCTCAAACCACGCCCGCCTGCTGTCAACCGACACAGGCTCCAAGTCCGCCGTCACCATCCGGCTTGGGATCGTTTCATTATAAATGCGGACGATGTGCGGCAAATCCGCCGCGGCCGCATCGCGGATCAAACATGATTCCATCTTTCCATCTCCCCTTTTGCAAACAGTCATTTTATTTCCATCAGTGAAAAAAGCGAGAGTATAATGATACATATGTACAAACAAAGAAAGGGGAAAGAGATGAAACGCCAGCTTGTCGTCTATCTTGTGTCGCTCGCCGCGTTTCTCGGCCCGTTTACGCAAACGATTTACACTCCTATTTTACCAGAAGTGCGGGAGGCGTTTGCGACTTCTTCGTTTTTGATCAACTTGACGATTTCCATTTTCACTTTCTTCCTGGCGATGATGCAAATCGTCTATGGCCCGCTCACCGACCGGAAAGGACGGAGGACGGTGCTGCTTGGCGGCATCGTACTTGACCGTGCTGTCCATTTTCTTTTTCTTGATCGCAGCCCAACGATCGCTTTCGCTGCTTGTTTTGGCCATCGCCTTGTTCGGCTTGTTTTTAGGCCTTTCGCTCCCGGTGCAAACAACTGTGCTGACGAACGTCTTTCAGGCGAACCGCTCGACAGCGATCGGCGTGTACAACTTTTTCCGCTATATGGGCATGGCGTTCGGACCGATGATCGGCAGCGCGCTGTTTGCCGTTGGAGGGTATCATCTCGTCTACGGAATGGATGATCTTCTCTTTTTCGCCTGCGCCTTGCTGTTGACGGTGCGCGTTGCCCGGACGCGCCGCCAATCCGCTGTCTGACAAAACGAAGCCGCTTGCCCGACATGTCGTTCGGCAAGCGGCGGATTTCCCCGTCTTTCGCTCCATCAACGTTTCATCCGATGTCTACGTCCTTGCACCGACTCCCTCTGATTGTCGTCTGAAAAGCCGTCTTGTTCACGAAACAGACGGCGAACAACAACCGTTTTCTTGCGGGCCGCCCGGACGCTTCATGCCGGAAAACTCCTTTACTCGAACCAAGCGCGCTCGGGAAACGCAAGAAGGCTCCCGCACTGTCAGCCGGCCTCCCCTTTTCACTCCCGCTCTTCCGTCAATTCCGAAACCGGCACATCCCGGCGCTCATGAAGCCGGCCATCGCGCAAATGGACGGTCGCCGTCTGTTTTTCTTCATCATACCCGTCAATCCATACCGACACGCCGTTGTAATATACCGGGATATCGGCAGGGGAAGAAACGATTTGTTTGACACGGTTCATATCCATGACCACTGTCCCCTTTCTGTGATGTTCCGTTTCCTAGTATGGGAAAAAACAGGAATGTTTATGCAAAAACGGCTCACACTAAAAAAGACAAAAGCAAAAGAGGGGTGGACGATGAGAACAAGGAACGTGCTGTTATCGTATTGGCGCTGGCCGCCCGTGCTTCGTCTGTTTGTCTCGGCAAGCGCGTTGATCGTGCTGTTTGGCGCGCTGATGCGCTTCATTGAACCAGAGACGTTCCGCACGGTGTTCGACGGCGTGTGGTGGGCGATCGTGACGTCGGCGACAATCGGCTACGGCGACATCGTCCCGAAAACGGTCGCCGGAAAACTCGCGGCCATTGGGCTTATCATCCTTGGCACCGGCATCCTCACCGCTTATTTCGCTTCCGTCTCCGCCGCGGCCGCCGCCCGGGAAACCGCCTTTACAAGCGGACAGCTCCGGTATACAGAGCGCGGCCATGCGGTGATCGTCGGCTGGAACGAGCGGGCGCGCGAGGTGCTGCTCCGCCTCGCGCGGCACGACGCCTCCATGCGCTTCGTTCTCATCGACGCCACTGTTCCGTCCCACCCGCTTCTGAACGCGCCGGTTCATTTCATTAAAGGAACGGCAAGCGACGATGCGGTGCTGGAGAAGGCCAATATTCAAGAAGCGCGTTTTTTGCTCATCACCGCCGATCCGCATAAAGCGGAAGCGGAAGCCGATAAAGATACGATTGTCACGCTGCTTGCCGCCAAAAGCCTCAACCCGTCGGTGTACGCCATCGTGGAAATCCTAACGGGCCGAAACGTCCAGAACGCCTTCCGCGCCGGGGCGGATGAGGTGATTCAGACAAACTTGCTGGCGAGTTTCGCCATGGCCGCCAGCCTTCGCTCGCCGGGCGCCGCCAGCGTGTGGGAGACGGCGCTTTACCGCCTGGACGGACAGACGCTCTGCCTTCTCGAGCCAGACGAACAGCAAATCGGCCAGCCATTCGCCGCCGTTCAACAGCAGCTGCTCAAGCAAAACGTGACGCTGCTTGGCGTCATCCATGGAGATCACGGAGCGATTTCCGTTGCACCGGACCGCCCGATTCAACAAAGCGACCGCCTGTTCGCGCTTGCCCCTTAATCGAGCAGGCGGCGCTCCAGCTCTTGGACAAGCGCCTTTCCGACGGAAATGTATCGCTCGGGTACGGTCGCATCCGGGTCTTGCGGCTCGGCAAACTGATTGAATGAGGCGCTGATGTTGCCGACATCGGCGAAATCATCGATGCCCCGTTGGTATTTATGCGCAAGCAAAAACGGCCGCCCAAGCTCCACCGTCGTTCCGTGCGAATCAAGCTGCCCGTCGACCGCCCGAAACGGCACGCGCAAAAACTGATAGCCCGCGTCATCGGCGATTTTGTAGTCGAAATAGCCGTGATCGTAGTCCCACCCGCCGCCGATTGTATATCCCATTGGTTTTAATTGCTCTTCCAAATGGTACAGTTGAAATTGTTTTCCTTCCAAACGCGATGGCATTTCAATCATGCACAATCCCTCCTTTCTTTTATCGTTTCCCGTTCGGCGGGGATTATTTGTCCGCGGCAGCTTCAGACGCTTGGCGAAAAACGGCAGGGAGCAATAAACCCTCGCCCGGGCGTTGTGCGGCCGAACGACCCGGTTCATGTATAACAAAACACCTCTTCCCCCGCAAAAGGGAAGAGGCGCTTTTTCCGTCGTTCCGTCCGCCATTTTGGGCGCGACTCGGGTCGAGCCGCGAGTCATCTCCTCCGAGAAAACAGCGGCTTGGTGATGGAACACATTGTTATTTCAACCGTTTCTCCAGTTCTTCCTTCAGCTGCTCATAGCCTGGTTTGCCGAGGAGGGCGAACATGTTCTTTTTGTATGCTTCCACTCCCGGTTGGTCAAATGGATTCACCCCGAGCAAGTAGCCGCTCATGGCGCATGCTTTTTCAAAGAAGTAGACGAGGTAGCCGAACGTATATTCATCGAGCTTCGGCAACGTGATGACCAAGTTCGGCACGCCGCCGTCCGTATGGGCGAGCAGCGTCCCTTCGAACGCTTTTGTGTTGACGAAATCAACCGTTTTTCCCGCCAAATAGTTCAGTCCGTCAAGGTCGTTTTCTTCGGCTTCAATGATCAGCTCATGACGCGGTTCTTCCAGCTTCAACACTGTTTCAAACAAATCGCGGCGCCCTTCTTGAATGTATTGGCCGAGCGAATGCAAATCGGTCGAGAAATCAGCGGAAGCCGGGTAAATGCCTTTTTGATCCTTCCCTTCGCTTTCGCCGAACAGCTGCTTCCACCATTCGGCGAAATAGTGCAGCGCTGGTTCGTAGTTGACGAGCAGCTCGATCGTTTTCCCTTTGTTGTACAAAATGTTGCGGATGGCGGCGTATTGGTAAGCGGCGTTTTCCTCAAGCTCCGAGGAGCTGAAATCGTCGCGCGCTTTGGCCGCTCCTTCCATCATGGCGTTAATATCCGCGCCGCTTGCGGCAATCGGCAATAGCCCGACCGCCGTCAGCACCGAGTAGCGGCCGCCGATGTCATCCGGAATGACAAACGTCTCGTACCCTTCCTCATTGGCGAGCGTCCGAAGCGCGCCGCGCTTGCTGTCGGTCGTCGCGTAAATGCGGCGGCGCGCTTCCTCTTTGCCGTATTTCTCCTCAAGCAGCTTGCGGAAAATGCGGAAGGCGATCGCCGGCTCGGTCGTCGTCCCCGATTTGGAAATGACGTTGATCGAGAAGTCTTTCCCTTCCAAGAAATCGATGACGTCTTTCATATACGTCGAGCTGATGTTGTTGCCGACAAAAATGATTTGCGGCGTTTTCCGCTTTTCTTTTGGCAAGGCGTTGTAAAACGAATGGTGCAGCATCTCGATCGCCGCCCGCGCGCCAAGGTACGAGCCGCCGATGCCGATGACGACAAGAACATCAGAGTCCGATTGGATTTTTTTCGCCGCCTCCTTGATGCGCGCGAATTCTTCTTTGTCATAGTCGACCGGCCAGTCAAGCCAGCCTAAAAAGTCGCTTCCAACACCGGTTTTTTCATGAAGCGAATGATGCGCGACTTTCACGGCATCGCGCAAGTATGTAAGCTCATGTTCGCCAAAAAAGGCGAGCGCTTTCGAATAGTCAAAGCGAATGTGGGTCATCGATTTCCGCCTCCCCTTCAAGAATCATTGCCTTCTTTCACTTTAGCGGAATAAACAAGGGAAATCAAGCAGCCCACCTTTTTTGAAAACGGATTCATTTTTCGCCATGTTCGCCGTGCCGATTTCCTTGCGTAACGTCTGGAGGGATGGTGATGCAACGAAAAAGACAGCTTATCCCAGCCATTTTTCAATTAGAGAAACCTTGTGAAATCGGCTCTCTTTTCTGATGAAACGCCGCCGATTTGCGAACAAAACTCGTTTTTCACCCGCCTTCTAGGGGGCTCAGGCTACTCGCCTCAAGAAACGTAATCAACGTTGTGCTTTTTCCTCATTCGAGAACCATGGATTTGAGCGAGGCGGCTGTTTTTCGCGCCCTCCTCCCTTTCCACCGTCCTGCGGGATCGGGAGCGCGCCCAGGCAAACCAAGAAAATAGGAAAAGCGCCAGCTCAGGCAGATTCCGTCGCCGAGCCGGCGCCATCATCGATCGATTCGCGAAGCCGCCGCATCGCCTCATTAAAGGGAAGCGCGCAAAATGGCGAGCACATCATCGCGGTTCAATGTTTTGAAACGGCCGAACTCGCCAAACGCCATCGCTTTATCGGCCATCAGCTCCAAGTTTTCCTCGCCGATGCCATAGTCCGCAAGCCGCGACGGCGCCCCGAGGCTCGACCAGAACTCACGCAGCCGCTCGATGCCTTCAAGCGCCACATCGCGCTCGGATTTGCCCGCCGGATCGACATCGAACACACGCACCGCGAGCTGGGCGAAACGGCTGACGTTTTCATCGAGCACATGCTTCATCCAGTTCGGGAACAAAATCGCCAATCCTCCGGCGTGCGGGATGTCATACACGGCGGAAACGGCATGCTCAATATTGTGCGTCGCCCAGTCGCCGCGGACGCCCATTTGCAAGAAGCCGTTTAAGGCGATCGTGCCCGAGTACATGATCGTCTCGCGCAGCTCGTAGTTTTCCAAATCGTTGATCAGTTTGGGCGCCGTTTCGATCACGGTTTTCAACACCGCTTCGCACATCCGGTCTTGCAATGGCGTGTTCGGCGTATGATGGAAATATTGCTCAAACACATGCGACATCATATCGACAATGCCGTAAACCGTATGGTCTTTCGGAACGGTCATCGTATACGTCGGATCCAAAATCGAAAATTGCGGGAACGTAAACGGGCTGCCCCAGCCGTATTTTTCTTTCGTCTCCCAGTTTGTGATCACCGAACCAGAATTCATCTCCGACCCGGTCGCCGCCAGCGTCAAGACGACGCCAAACGGCAGGGCGCCGGTGACGGGCGCTTTTTTCGTGATAAACTCCCACGGATCGCCATCGAATTTCGCCCCGGCGGCGATCGCTTTCGTGCAGTCGATGACGCTGCCGCCGCCAACCGCCAGCAAAAATTCGACGCCTTCCCGCTTGCAAATGTCCACCCCTTTTCTTACGGTCGAGACGCGCGGGTTCGGTTCGACGCCTGGCAGTTCGATGACCTCGGCGCCAATGTTCCCCAATATCTTCATGACTTCCTCATACAATCCGTTTCGTTTGATGCTGCCGCCGCCATACACGAGCAGCACTTTCTTGCCGTAGCGCGGCACTTCTTCTTTGAGACGTTCGAGCTGCCCTTTTCCGAAAATCAGTTTCGTCGGGTTGCGGAAAATAAACTCTTGCATATGGATGCCCTCCTTTTCCTGAATCTATTATGGCAGCGCCTGCCACCGATTGTAAAGCCAACTGCTTTGGCGGCAAACGATGCATATTTTTCACGACTGCGATTCATCCTATAAGTTGAAAAGAAATTTTCCAAAGGAGGCAAACAAGATGGGAGCATTGCAGCGCATTGCGCTATTGTTGACCATTATCGGCGCCATTAACTGGGGACTGATCGGCTTTTTCCAATTTGACTTAGTCGCCGCCATTTTCGGCGGCCAAGACTCCGTTTGGTCGCGCATCATCTACAGCTTGGTCGGCATCGCCGGCTTGATCAACTTGGCGCTGCTGTTCAAACCGGCCGAAGAGCTTGGGCGCACTGAACCGAAAACATCGCGCACATGACGGAAAACCATTGGGACACTCACCGCCTGACGGTGGGTGTCTTATTTTTTTGCGCCTCTCCCGGCCTCAAAGCGTCATGGACTCTCACCGTTTGGGGCGCAGGGTTATGGTTTCGGCCAATTTTCTTTCTTGGACTGCTCAATCCATTCGCGCAGTTTTTCCTTCAACGGGCGAAACCCCGACTTGAGCGGCATTTTCATGCGCATATGGCGTTTTTCCTTTTCCCCGGCAGGTTCGAGCGCCTTTAGGGACAGGCTCGCCCTCCTCGCCTTTCGATCGACGTCCAACACCTTGACCGTCACTTCATCCCCGACATGGACGTAATCGCGCACATCTTTCACAAATTGATGGGAAATTTCAGAAATATGGATCAACCCTTGCATGCCGTCCTCAAGCTGGACGAACGCGCCATACGGCTGAATGCCCGTCACCTTCCCTTTCACGATCGCTCCTCGTTTGATCGTTGACAAGCGAAACACTCCTATTGATGAATTTCGTCTATGTTTCTGTATTATAACATAGACCGACAGCAAACCCCAAAAAAAGATGTCCCGCCGACGGCGGAACATCCCCAGTTACAGGCGCGCCAAAAACCGTTTCATTCGCTTAATGGCTTCTTGCAGCTGTTCGAGCGATGATGCGTATGAACAGCGGATATAGCCTTCCCCGCTTTGGCCGAAGACGTTGCCGGGGACAACCGCCACTTTTTCTTCGATGAGCAGCCGCTCAGCAAACTGCTCCGACGTCAAACCGGTCGGCTTGATGGACGGGAAAGCGTAAAACGCACCGCCCGGCAAATGGCACGGCAGCCCGATTTCATTGAGCGAGGCGACGAAATAGTTGCGCCGCCGCCGGTAGCTGTTGCGCATCTCGGCGACATCGCGCTCTCCGCTGCGAAGCGCCTCAAGCGCCCCATATTGCGCCATTGTCGGCGCGCACATCATGGCATACTGATGGATTTTCAACATCGCCTGCAAAATCTCGTCAGGCGCTGCCGCAAACCCGAGCCGCCATCCGGTCATCGCAAACCCTTTGGAAAAGCCGGAAATCAAAATCGTCCGCTCGCGCATGCCGCTAACAGCGGCCATGCTCGTGTACTCTCCTTCATACGTCAGCTCGGCGTAAATTTCATCGGCAATGACGAGCAAGTCGTGCGCCTCAGCCAGACGGGCGATCGCTTCAAGCTCCGTGCGGCTCTGCACCGTTCCGGTCGGGTTGTTCGGCGAGCAGATGATGACCGCCTTCGTCCGCTCGGTGATCGCCCGTTCAAGGTGCGCCGGATTGAGCTGAAACTTGTCTTCGCCAGACGTGCAAACGGCCACCGGCTTCCCGCCCGCGAGCACGACAAGCGGCTCGTAGGCGACAAAACTCGGTTCGACGATGATCACTTCATCGCCCGGGTTGATGATCGCCCTAAGCGCCAAGTCGATGGCTTGGCTCGCCCCGACCGTCACTAAAATTTCTGTCTCCGGACAGTAGTCGACATGAAACTTGCGGCGCAAATAAGCGGCGATTTCTTGGCGGAGCTCCAAGAGCCCGGCATTTGGGGTGTACGACGTATAGCCTTGCTCGAGCGACAAAATGCTCGCTTCGCGAATGCTCCAGGACGTGACAAAATCCGGCTCGCCGACGCCGAGCGAAATGACGCCATCCATGGTGGAAGCAAGGTCGAAAAAGCGGCGGATGCCGGATGGTTTCAAGCCCGCAACCGTTTCCGACACGTACGTTTTTCTCGTTTGCGGCTTCATGGCGACACCACGATGCGGCGATCTTGATCTCCTTGGTCAAAGACGATGCCATCGTGTTTGTATTTTTTCAAAATGAAATGGGTCGTCGTTGAAATGACAGAATCGAGCGTCGACAGTTTTTCCGATACAAATTGGGCGATTTCCGCCATCGAACGCCCTTCGATCACGACCGATAAGTCGTAGGCGCCGGACATTAAGTACACCGATTTCACTTCCGGGAATCGGTAAATGCGTTCCGCCACCTCGTCAAAGCCGACACCGCGCTTTGGGGTCACCTTGACGTCGATCATCGCCGTCACTCCCTCGCGGCCGTCCGCCTTCCGCCAGTCAATGAGCGCCGTATATTGCACGATCACTTTCGCCTCTTCTAACTTTTTGACGAGCGCTTCCGTTTCTTCGACCGGCAAATCGATCATCTTCGCCAGCACATCGATCGGCGTTCGCGCGTCTTTTTCCAATATTTCGATAATTTCCAGCTCTTTTTCGCTCAATTTCACGCAGCATCCCTCCATTTCATCGGTCGGTTTCGCCAAACCGGCCGCCTGTCGTCATCACGGGAGCGGACAGGACGCCGCTTGCTTCAGCTCAAGCAGCCGGCGGGCGAGTTTTAGGCAGTGGGGAAAAGGAATCGGCTCGTCAAAGGCGAATTCATATATGGACTGAATGCGGGCGGCCAACGTGCGGGCGTCTTCCGTCTCATACACCGCCTGGAGCACGCTGGCCGCCTCGACGTCGTAGGCGTCTTTTCCAAGGCCAAACGGGTCCCAGGCGCCGATCCATTCAAGAAGAAGCCGATTCAACTGTTGTCCGTCCATGCCGCCGCCATCCACCTTCTTTCTTGATGCTATGATATAACCCATTATAAGCCATCGATTCGAAAAAAAGAAGGGAGAAGATGCAACAATGTTTCCATTCGATGAAGGGAAAGGACCGCATCGTTCGCGTGCTGAGAAAGGAGAAGGCGCGATCATGTTTCCGTTCGACCGCGTCATCGACCGCCGGGGCACGCTGTCGGTGAAATGGGATGACGTTCATCGCGTGTTCGGCCGCGAAGACGTATGGCCAATGTGGGTCGCCGATATGGATTTTCCCGCGCCGAAAGAAGTGCAAGAGGCGCTGCGGCAACGGGTGGAGCACGGCGTGTTCGGCTACACCGTCATTCCCGATTCACTCAAAGAAGCGGTGTGCCAATGGCTTGAACGCCGTCATGACTGGACGATCGATCCGTCTTGGCTCGTGTTTGCCCACGGCGTTGTGCCGGCGGTCGCCGCCGCCATCGAAGCGTTTTCCGAACCAGGGGATCGCATCATCGTTTTTTCCCCGGTCTACCGGCCGCTGTTTGATCTCGTCCGCCGTCATGACCGCGCGCTTCTGTTCAGTCCGCTGCGCCTTGAGGAAGACAACTATGCGATCGACTGGGACGACTTGGAGCGAAAGCTGCCCGATGCCAAACTTCTCATCCTTTGCCATCCACACAACCCGGGAGGCAAATCATGGACAAAAGAAGAACTCGAACGGCTGGGAGAACTTTGCCTCAAGCACGGCGTCTTCGTCCTGTCTGATGAAATCCACGCCGATTTGACGCTCCCGCCAGCCAAACACACGCCGTTTGCCTCGCTCCACCCAGAGCTGGCCGCGCAAAGCGCCACGTTCCGCGCGCCGACGAAAACGTTCAACCTCGCCGGCTTGCAGGCGGCGGAAGTCATCATTCCCGACGAATCGCGGCGCCGGGCGTTCCGCCGCGTCCAGCAGCGGCACGGCTTTTTTACGCTGAATGCGTTCGCCATCGTCGGAGCGGAAGCGGCCTACCGCCATGGCGGACCGTGGCTTGACGCCTTGCTTGATTACTTGCGGCAAAACATCGACATGACCGCTGCCTATTTAGCGGAACACTTGCCGCCGCTCCGCGTGATCCGGCCGCAAGCGACGTATCTCGTTTGGATCGACTGCCGCGGCCTTGGCCTTTCCGAGGCGGAGCTGAAGCGTCGGCTCCTTGAAAAAGGAAAACTCGCCGTCGAATTCGGCAGCAAATTCGGTCCCGAAGGCGTCGGCTTCATCCGTTTGAATATCGCCTGCCCGCGCCCGACGCTGGAGGAAGGGCTGCGGCGGCTGGCGGCGGCGCTAGGCTAGCTTTGCGCCAAAGAAGAGCGGCCAAGCGGATGGCGAAAGGGAAAAGAAGCAGCGCCGAATCCGTTGCGGGGTTCCTCCATCCATGTAAACCAAAAGAGCAAATGAAGCCAAACGATCGTTCCTTTCCGTTCTCTGTTCTGCCAACCATGTGCAGCAGAAGCCGTGCGACCGCCAGTTTCTCGCATTTCCCATGCGAAGCGCTGCCCTGGCCACGTGAAACAGGGGCCCGCGCGCGAGCCCCTGTTTCACGACGACTTGATTTCCCCGCAGGCGATCCGTCCGCCGGCGTCTCCCGCCGGCTGGGTCATGCCGTCGTCTTTCTTGGCGTGAATGACAATCGATGTTCCGTCTTTTGTAAGCAGCGAGCCTTTCTCTCCTTCTTTCAGCGTCACATTGGGCGCCGTCAGCTCGACGTTGACCGTGCCGTCATCCTTCACAATAATGTTCGGCAAATCGCCGGCATGCGCCCCCTCCGGGTGTAAAAGGCCGTGCTTTTTCCCATCCGGATTGTAATGACCGCCGGCCGATTGGAAATCGGGGGGTTTGCAGCTTCCGTTTTCATGGATGTGAATGGCGTGCTCCCCCGGCGGGAGACCTTCTAGGTCAAGCTTCAGCCGCACCCCTTCCGCCTGTTCAGTCAACTCGATCGTACCGATCGAATCGCCGTCCGCATTGATCATCTCCACCGTCCGGCTCGTTCCATTCTCTTGGCCGCAGCCGGACAACACGAGCGCCGCAGCGAACACCACACCGTACGTTTTTCGCAACACGAACCACCCTCCAGCATCACTTGTTATCCGCCAGTATTGCCGGAGGGGGGCTCGTTTATACTCCGGGCGGCTCCTTCCGTTCCTCTCGTTTTCCAAGCAGCTGTTCTTCGAGTTGCTTCGCTTCCCTCTCTTGCCGCCGGGAGATAACGATGATGAGCCGCATCGTGAACACCGCCATCAAGAAAAAGACAGCAAACGAAATGGCTGCGGGAATGTATTCACGTTTGTCTTCCGGAAAGTACAAAAATAAATTCAGCACCGATGGCCACATAAGGAAACAACCTTTCTGCCTAAAAAATCGTCCACTTTCTATTATAACATAAAAAAGCCGCCGCCAACGCAGCAGGCTATAAAGCGAATTTTTTTCGCAGCTGGGTCAAATCAATCCGTTCTCCAATCGTCGGTGGCTTTGTCTTCGCCAAATATTTTTTGTCGTTTTCCACCAGCCGGAAAATCGTATACGCGGTGAACGCATCATCGAGCGCGCAATGGGCTTTTCCAACCGCCTCATTGCCGTACTCTTGCACCGCCTTGCGCAGCGCGGTTTGGTTTTTGTTGCCGAAAAACCGCTTATACTCCATGGCTAAATCACGATGCTCTCCAGTGAATGGGAATTCCACTTGCGCGGATTGGCAGTTTTCCCGGAGCACTTTCATATCCATGCTCCCCCACGTCATCACCGTCGTCGGGCGGTCGCGGTCATATTGCCGAAGCAAGGAAACCAACTCATAAAAACTCATTCCGCGGTCGATTTGTTCTTGGGTGATGTTGAGAAACGACTTGCACCGTTCCGTGAGTTGCGGAAAGCGGAGCGGCTTCACATAGGAAGAAAATTGGCCGATGATCTGATCGTCCACAACCGCGACAAGGCCGACTTCAATAATTTCCGGACAAAACCCGTTCGGGTTTGTTTTCGTCTCCGGCATCGTAAATTCAAAATCGAGAAACAAATATTGCGGGCTGTCCATCGTCGCTTCCCCCCTTTCCGGCACGCTGTTGCCGTCCGTCTTACTATTATTATATCACGCAGAAGCGATTGTTTATTTCTTTTTTCAGAAAATGGCGAAAAAGAGGCGGATGCCGTAGGAATCAACGAAAGCCTTGGCGAAAAAGAAGAAGGGCGGATGGACGCTTCCCATTCAAGCCAATCGTTTTTTCTTCCCCATCCTCTATAAGATCGGCGAAAAACAATCATTTCCCCTAAACCGATGGTTCTTGAGTGAAGAGAAGAGCAGCACTGATAAAGTTGATCCATTGAAAAAATGCGATGATTGAGCCGCATTTCCTGTTAAACCACCAGCCTTCTATGATATGATCAAGAAAAAGGAGGATGGATGGGATGAAAAATGTCGTGATTCATCAGATTGTCACATGGATTTTCACCGAAGACCAACTGCGGGCGTATTGGAAAAAACAGAAGAAGAACCTTCCGTTCAGCGGGCTGACGGACCGCCAGTACATGAAACTGGCTGAAGACATGCTTGAACATTCCTCACACAGCCAGCTCGAGCAGCACTTGCTCGGCGGCAGGTGGCGTACGAAGGAGGAAGCGGAAGGAGCCATCCTCGCCGAAGACGAATCGCGCGATGACAGACATGTCGAGGTCATTGACACCGACGCCCCGGCTGAACCGAAACGGCGGATGCTGATCGATCGGGTACGCGAAATTCCTTGTCCGCATTGTTCCTTTACGTTTTACGTCCGTGAAGCCTCGAGCGAGCGCCGCGACTGGACATGCCCAGCGTGTGGGAGCGGTTTTCACGACATGACGACATAACTGGAAAAGGAGGAGTACAAATGGATCATGCTGCCGCACATGTGTCAAACGTTCAATATTATTTTGCCATTGCGGTTTTCTTGATTACATACGCGATGATCATCTCGGAAAAAATTCACCGCGCGGTCATCGCCTTGCTGGGCGCCGCTCTTATGGTCATCTTCGGCATCGTCGATGCAGAGAAAGCGTTTACTCACCATATTGAATGGGGAACGATCACACTGCTGATCGGCATGATGATTTTAGTCGGCATTACAAGCAAGTCCGGCTTTTTTCAATACATGGCCATTAAAGCAGCCAAGCTCGCAAAAGGCAGCCCGGTCCGCATTTTAATCATGCTTTCACTGTTGACCGGACTGCTGTCGGCGTTTTTGGACAACGTTACGACCGTGCTGCTTGTCGTGCCGGTGACGTTCTCCATTACGCGCATACTTCAAGTGAACCCGGTGCCGTACTTAATCTCCGAAGTGCTGTTGTCGAACATCGGCGGCACGGCAACATTGATCGGCGACCCGCCAAACATTATGATCGGCTCGGCGAACAAGCATTTAGATTTCAACGCCTTTTTGTTCAACCTAACACCGATCGTCGCGGTGATCGCCATCGTCACGGTCGCGATGCTCGCGTTTGTGTACCGCAAGCAGCTGAAAGCCGATCCAACGTTGATTCAAAAGCTGATGGAGCTTCGCGATGCCGACTACATTCAAGACGCCAAACTGATGCGCAAATCGGTCGCCGTGCTCGGGCTGACCATCCTTGGCTTTATTCTTCATTCCGTCATTCATGTCGATGCGGCCGTCATCGCCATGACCGGGGCGGTCGCGCTCATGCTCATCGCCGTGCCGGAGCACGAAATCGAGGATGTCTTCCATTCGATCGAATGGGGCACGATTTTCTTTTTCGCTGGACTGTTCGTCTTGGTCGGCGGGCTTGTTGACATCGGCCTGATCAAATCATTGGCGGAAAAAACGCTTGAGATCACCGGAGGCGATATTTCCACAGCCGCCTATTTCATCCTTTGGTTGTCCGGCATCGCTTCGGCGACGATCGACAACATTCCGTTTGTCGCCACGATGATCCCGCTCATTCAAGATATGGCGGTCGGCATGGGGCTGTCTCCTGACGCTCCGCAAATTGACGTGCTATGGTGGGCCTTGTCGCTCGGCGCCTGCCTCGGCGGGAACGGGACGCTCATCGGCGCCTCGGCGAACGTCATTGTCGCCGGCATCGCTTCGCGCGAAGGACATGGCTTTACGTACGTTGATTTTTTGAAAATCGGCGCGCCGCTCACGCTCATCGCCTTGCTTTTGTCGCATGCCTATTTATGGCTGCGCTATTTGTAGCGTCCCACCTGCGCAATGCATAAAGAAGGAGCGAAATCGCCGCTTGGCTTCGCTCCTTTTTGGCTGTTTGCACATATCGTAATATCGGATTCCATTTTCGGAAAGGAGGCGCAAGCAGCCATGTTCACCCCGTTCCCGCGGATGCCGGCCGGCCCGTACCCTCCGATCGACCCGGCGCTCTTTTCCCAGTCCGCCACTACGGCGCAGACGCTGATGAACGATGCTGCCACCGTTTTGAAAAAACTGGCCGAGTCCCGTTCGTTCGCGGCCTCGGTCATGTCGGCCGCCCAAGAAGGAAAAACGGAAGAAGTGAAACGCCTCATCCGCTCGCTTGGCATCCGCTCGCAAACCGAGGTGTATTTTAACCCCGACGGCATCCGCCTGACGTTGTCGCCGCCGCCCGGTTCGTTCCCGTGCTGCCAGCTTGCCATCGGCTTGCGCTGGAACGTGTTTTCGCCTTTTCACGGATAGCCTTCGCCATCGCGGCGGCGGGCGAAAGGGGAAAAACGGCGGCAAGCAGCCTTCACTCTTCGCATTCGCCGCTTTGACGGCTGCCAACATCCGTTCACAACGGCCGCGCCCGATGCGATAGCGCCGCTTCCAGACTATGCACGGCGCTGGAAGCGGTGTTGTCGTTTGCGCCTTGCTGGGCCAGAAGCTCCTTTCACACCAAAACGGTTCTCGCCGCCGACCTTCGTGAACCAAAAAAAGACAGCGATCGTCTCATCGCCGTCTGGCGCCTAAACAAACTTGCCGGGCACCAACGCCCGGCGTCCCCTTTCGTTCACATTGCGCATCCGATTACGTGCGTCGATAGATGATATCCCCGACAATGATCGTAATCAAAGAAATCAACATCGTCAGCTTGACCGCCTTGTAGTCTAAAAAGCGCAGCACTTGTTCTTCAAAGTGGACAGTATAAACTTTATTCTCTTGATCATAAAGATTCTCCTTGGTGTTCCGTCGGCCGAATCCGCCACATCCATCTATTCGCCTTCGGTTAAAAGGGGATTTTCTTGAGCCACCGTGTACGTAAAATTTGATTTACTGATTTTTCCTTATAAGTACAAAGAATGCATGTTCTGAAATAGTCAAGTACAACTTTCGGTGAATTCTGAAATAATGTGCTAATTTACAATTTTGTGTACAATTCATCTGAAGTCCTCCTTGGCATGATGGTAGGTATTGTTTGACACCCCTGCATCATACCAAGAGGACTTTTTTTGATCAAGTCCCCGGAAAAGCTCCTAACAGGAATGCTCGTTTCAGGAATGATCCATTTCCATGACCGCTTTTCTCTTTCCTTCCACCATCCTCAACTCACGTACTCTCGCCCCTCTCTTCCCAAAAGATACGAGAAGAAACCGAAGCCTTCTGCGGCCCCCTTAAAGCCCAAAGAAACTTGATGACTGTAGATGAGCAAATTCACTAACATAAATTGACAACCAAACAAAAAAGGAGACATGAACCGGACTCCTTGGGTAAAATAGATGTGCACAAAACCCATTCACACAAGGAGGTTCATGTCTCATGAATAGATTAGCACATCACCAAGGAATCCACAAGTTTTTCTTCACTTTGGGGTTGACGCTGCAGCTTTCCAAACCGGTCATCAAGCATCTCATTCATATCGTCGATGCCTTGACCACCAAGGGATTCTCGGGAACATTGACCGATATTCATCACTGGAGCTTTCATCCGAATCATCGAACGACGCTCAGTCACTTTTTCACGAAAAGCCCTTGGGATGAGGAAAGGCTGCTTGGGAAGCTTCAAGAGTGGATCCTCCGCCGAATCGAGCGCCTGGTCGAGCGAAAGAATCAGCCTCTCTTTGTCTCGATTGATGATACGATTTGCCAAAAAACGAAGCCTTCGTCACGGGCAACGCACGCCATTCAAGGGTGTGGTTGGCATTTCTCTCACAAAGATCATCAATCGGTCTGGGGGCATTCGCTCGTTTGGCTGATGGTGCACACCTTCACGCAGGCGTTTCCGTTCGCGTTCCGCCTGTATGACAAGAAGGCGGGAAGGAGCAAAATCGACCTGGCGATCGAGATGCTTTCCTCACTCAAGGTGGAACCGGATCGGCCGGTGTATGTGCTCATGGATTCGTGGTATCCGTCCCAAACGCTCATCGAAGCCTGTCTGAAAAAGGGATTCCATGTCATCGCTGTAAATTAGCACATTATTTCAGAATCCCTTTTTCAAATTATTTCAGGCGGATTCGGAAATAATGTGCAAAATTTTTGCGAATTATTGCGGATTTTGCACATTCTTTCGGAACATTTGCACGCTCTTTCAGATGAAGATTTCCAGCGCGCCTGATGGACCGATGAAAAAGAGGAAGCACAAAAGAGGCCGATTTGGCCCCTTTCGTGCTAATACCCCATTTCCTCTGCAGCCATGCGCACCACTTCTTCGTCAATGACGTCCTTTTTCAGCTGATGCCCGTACAGCAGGCACGTCGTGGCCAACGTGTTGATGACACGGGGCCAACCACGTGATTGCAGGGCAATCGCCTCTAACGCCGATGGGGTGAAGATCGGATGCTTCGCCCCGGCCTGTTTCATCCGATGCTCGATGCAGCCCGCCACCTCTTCCTTCTCCAGCGGCCCCATCCGGCATCGCATGATGATCCGCTGGTCGAGAGGGCGGTGCTGATTGAGCCGCAGCTTCCCCTGTAAATGGGGCAACCCGGCCAAAATCAAGACAAATGGGTTGGTCGAATCCATCTCAAAGTTGAACAAGATGGCGATGTCCTGTAAAAATGCATCCTTTGCTAAATGCATCTCGTCCAAAATGAACACCGGCGTGATCCGTCGTTCATGATGCAATCGCTCGATCGCCTGCTGGATTTGGCGGAAGAGATCTACCTTGCGGTACTTCGGTTCCTCTCCTAATCCCAAGGCCAGTCCACGGTAAAAATCCATCACGCCTCCGGTCGATAACGGAAAGTAGACGACATGATACAATGATGGATTCAATGACTCTTTCAGCGCCCGAAGGGCGAACGTCTTGCCCGCCCCCGGCTCTCCGATCAACAGCCCGATTCCCCGCGTTCGCTTCACGTACTCCAGCGCCCGCAGCGCTTCTTGAAACGCCGCCCCTTGATACGCCTCGGACGGGTCGGTTTCTTTCGCAAACGGCTCCCGCGAGAGGGAATAAAACGTTTTATACATCCTGTTCGCCCTCCTTCGCCGAAACCGCCGCAAACGGCGACCGGTGGCGCTTCACATAGGCGTTATCCTCCAAACGCACCCGAATGGCTTCCGCCACCCGTTTGCCA
>NZ_BCPV01000059.1 GCF_001544135.1 Geobacillus zalihae NBRC 101842
GGGGCGAGCTCCACCCCTTTTGTTCCATCTTCCGCCTCCCCAATCACCTCCATATCCGGTTGGGCGGATAAATACGCCGACACGCCAAGCCGCACCATTTCATGATCGTCGACAAGCAGCACCTTAATCACGGTCATCCCCCCTGTGCAAAAGCGGCACTTTCACTTCCAACCTCGTTCCTTGACCTTTTAAGCTGACAATTTTCAACATCCCACCGATTTCCGCCGCCCGCTCATACATGTGCTGCAACCCGTACGAGCCGCTTTTCGAACGTTCCACATCAAAGCCAACGCCATCGTCGGTGACGCGCAAAATGGCAAACCCGTCCCGTTCGATGAGCAATACTTCCAACGACTTCGCTTTCGCATGGCGCAGCGTGTTGGAAAGCGACTCTTGCAAAATGCGGAACAGATGGTCCTCGACTCCTTTATCCAGCGAAATGTCTTCGATTTTCCATTTCATCTCGAGCGGCACTTTCCCCGCCAGTTCCGTCAGCAGTTCGTTCATCCCTTCTTGGAGCGATTTTCCTTTCAGATGCACCGGCCGCAAGTGCAGAAGCAGCGCCCGCATTTCCAATTGCGACTGATGAATCATTTGTTCGACCATTTTCAGTTGCTTCCGATGGCGTTCATCGTCCGACGGCATCGTTTCCATGACGGCCGACATCATCATCGAAGCGGCAAACAATTGTTGGCTTACGGAATCATGCAGTTCCCGCGCCAGCCGCGTGCGTTCTTCCGACAGAATGCGCTCAACGAGCCGCTCTTCCTGTTCGGCCTTTTCCGCCGCTAATTTTTGCACGCGTTTCGTTTGCTCGAGCCATTGCGTTTGCAGCTTGGCGATTTGTTGCCAAACGTCTTGCAGTTCCGGCGGCGGCCCTTCCCGATGCAACTCCCCCATCTCTCCTTGTTCAATGTGCCGAAGCGCCTGCACAACCGCTTGCCATTGCTTGCGAAAGAAGGAATCAAGCATAAGTCCAACAGCAATCCCCATACACAGGCTTACAGCGAACACAAACAACAAAAACGGCAACCCCATCACGGTTTGCTCCCACAAAGACGACCACATTCCAGGCGGAAGGAAATAGAGAAAGGAAATGAGCAACGCCACAGCAAGCACAAGCGCAAGCAAAACAGAAGCGAGCATCGGTCGGCTCATACGCGTGTCACCTCGACATTGCCAATGATCATCGAGGTGACGATTTTTAGCTTTTGCTCCGCTTGATCATACGAAGAAGTTTGATAAATGAGCGTCTCGTTGAACATTTTTTCCTGTTCCTTGCCAAACAGCGAGGCAACACCGAAAATGGCGGAATGAACGAGCCGTGTTTCCATTTCGTACGGAACGAGAATTCGAATGTTGCCGATCAACCCTCTCACGATAATGACCGCTTCCCCTTTCGGAAGCACAGTATAGCTGACATCAATGACCGTATCCCCGATCCCCGTTTGGATATTGACATCATTCCACTCATACGCCCGTTCTGGGGTCGCTTGCCGGCCAACCCATACATTTTGAAACAGCGGTTGACGGCGCACGATTTCCTCTCCCCCATACGAGTTCTCAGCCATAGTCGGGCGGATCACCGTCGGATGCCGCTTCGACTGAAACAATTGCCAAAGGGCATAACCCAACAGCGCGACCATGACAAAACGAGCGGCCATCATCGTGAACACATGAATGGCCAACATGATGCAGCCAAGCCAAAACAGCCATTTTCCTTTCCGCCGATGCCATTGTTTCCTTCCAACATAAATCAAACAGACCGATATACTTAACGAAAACAGCACGCCCGGGCGAAAAAACGAAATTTCGATTGCAAAAAGGAGCAGTGTCACCAAAACAACCCAACTGACATAGTCAGTTTTCTTCCGTTGATCAAGCATGTGGGGAGCCCCCTGTTGTCCAAAATGAAAAAGGCGTAACCATGTACGCCTTTAGCATATCCGGTTATTTTCCTTCCTGCAACTGCTTTTCCAGCTGAGCGATGCGCGCATCGATCGTGTTTCGGTAATAATCGGAGCGAACTTGCTGCTCAAGGCGGTCAAGGTAGACTTCCGCATCAGCAAACGCCGCCAACGCCGGGCCGGTGTCCCCGTTGACCACCCGATGGATGCGGTAGTGCGCCCGAGCCGCATTCTCCCGCCCCATCAGCTCCATGCGCCGCATCTGCATGTCTTTTAGCTTATGCTTCATTTCCTCATATTTCGCTTCTAACTCAAACAGCTCGCGGCTCGTTTGCTCGAGCAGCTGTTTTAAGCGGGCCGCGCGTTCCGCATATTGCGCTTGTTCACGCCGCGCAAATTCGGCCAGCTCCATTTCCCCGGCTTGCGTCGCCACCTCCGCCTGCTTGCTTCGCTTTTCCGCCATCTGTTCGGCTTCGCGATGTTCGCGGGCAAATTGCTCTTTCAGCACATATTGGCGCTCGAGCAGCTGCCGCACCCGCTCGACTTCCTGTTCACATTGGCGCAAAATAGTGATTGAGAAGCGCGATCGGGTTTTTCTTTTCTTTTTCGTCAAGCCATTCATGGAGATCGGCTTCAATGATCGTTTTCAAGCGTGAGAACACACTCATCATCGATTCGCTCCTTTTCCATTGATTTCATGAATAATGCTTTTGCAGCTCCGCCCATTGTTTTTCAAAGTTGACAAACGGGTCGTCTGCTTCTGGAACGACGCGCTCGTCTTTCACCCCGTTCCATTTTTTATACACGACATACAGCACATACGCCGCGACAAGCGCGATGAGCGCTGGCACATTCGAAGCGCTGGCCGCCAACGCCGCACAGCCAATGAGCGCCCACACCACTTTCCCGAATGTCGACGGGGCTTTCAAACATTTCTTGAACGCATAGTACAGCACCGCCAGCGTGATTGCCAACCCGACAAGCGGCCCAAGATGAAACAGCAAAACAAGCAGCGCCACCGCGCCGGCAACGAACAGCCCGATCTTTTTTGCCATCCTTTCGCCTCCTTTCGTCTTCCATCTTACCCGAGTCCCCTTCTTTCCATCATGAACCAGGGATATATTTTGCCTACAACCGGAGGCGTATTTTTTTCACCGAGAGAGCATGCATCGGCTCCTCTTGCACCACAAGGTTGTCATAGCTTCCATATCAGAAAGCCTTGCCAATTTGAATTGTTTTAGGGAAATTTTTGACCATTTTCTTAATCTATTCTAAAATGGAATTGCCCTCACAATGGAGATTCCTCCCATTGTATTCAGGGCGTCTCTTTCATTTCACAGGAAGAACCGCAAACACCAGGTTCGTATTGCTTGACAAGGAGGAGCGTTGATGGAATCTCAAGTTGTCAACGAGGTTAAGGCTCTGTACCAACGACTGTTGGACGGATGGAACAACCGAAACGCCCGCGATATGGCGCAACTGTTCGCAACGGACGGAGAGATGATCGGCTTTGACGGAAGTCTAGCGTTGGGATCGGAGGACATTTTCTTTCACTTGGATTCGATTTTCAAAGACCACCCGACCGCACGGTTTATTAGCAAAGTGAAGAACGTTCACATCCTGAATCCTCAGGCAGCTATTTTACGTGCGATCGCCGGCATGGTTCCCCCTGGAAAATCCGATATCAATCCCGCGGTCAACACCCACCACACGATCGTTGCCATAAACCGGGATGGCGAATGGCGAATTCAGCTTTTCCAAAACACTCCGGCCCAGTTTCATGGGAGACCGGAACTCGTCGAGCAGATGAGCGAAGAACTGCGGCAGTTGATCTAAGTACAAGTGCCGCGGTTGATTTAAGTAAGGTGAGCATGGCTTTCCATTTGTGCTCTGTTCATGATTTACACACCCAGGGTGTAAACGTTCCCGTGTCCCGGATATATGACTTTTGCACCTTTCAACTTTAAATCATGCCAGCTTTGCTTGCTTTTATCATCGTCTTCCATTACTAAATTCGGGGAATATAAATCGCCGATAAAAGCAGTGCCGTCTTGAAATACGAGCGAAATACTATCATCAGAATGTCCGGGCGTTTTGATTGCCTGTGCAGGAATGTTATGTTCTGTGAAAAATAACCCTGCTTCATCAATGCTTAGCACAACATTCGAATTCATATCTAATGGCAAATAGGACCGATCCTTCCTGAGCATATTCTCCATCACTCGAATATAAGGTGCCTGATGTTCAAACAAAATAAAGGAAGTTCCAAATCTCTTAATGTTTTCTACCATGCCGGCATGATCAGGATGGAAGTGTGTCACGAACAGATATTTTATCATCTCTGGCTTAATGTTATAAGTTTTTAAAGCTTCTCTATATTGGCGGATGCACCCTGGCCAACCGGCATCTATGGCAACGTAAAAATCGTTTACCTTTACCAAATAACAATTTGTGTGTCTTATCGAAATACAATAAGTCCCCATGAGATTCCCCCTTCTTCGGGTCTTTATGTTCGTGAACTACATTTTGGGTTCATAACTAAACTCGTTCACCAACCTCTCGATGTTTTCGATTTTCCTTTTTACCTCTCGCTGACTCTGACTGGTTTCGAGTTTTAAAAAAGGGAAGAACGTGAGCGTTTCTCCCCCCTTTCTCCCTCTCATTTTTCTCTCATTTTGATCCTTTTTCCTTGATTTTTCAATGATTCCCCCACTTTTTCTCCCTCTCTTCTTTCTCCCAAAAAGGAGTGGAAGAACCCGATTTCATTTTCCATTGACACTCCACACGGCTGAAGCCATGTGAAGTGTCAAAATTGCAGCGTTAATTTCGCCACCGCTTCCACATGCGCCGTGTGCGGAAACATGTCGACCGGCTGGATGTAGTCGACGCGGTATTGTGCGGCCAAGGCATCGAGATCGCGGGCGAGGCTGGATGGGTTGCACGAGACGTAGACGACCGTTTTCGGGCGGACGTGGAGAATCGTTTCAAGCAACGCCCGGTCGCAGCCGACGCGGGGCGGGTCGACGATGATGACGTCCGGCTTCCAGCCTTCGTTCACCCATTTTGGCAGCCAATATTCGGCTTTGCCGACGACATAGTGCGTGTTGGTGAAACCATGCTTTTTGGCGTTGTTTTGCGCGTCTTCGATCGCTTCCGGAATCGTGTCCATGCCGCGCACTTCTTTGGCATCGCGAGCAAGCCACAAACCGATCGTGCCGACGCCGCAGTAAGCGTCAACGATCCGCTCCGTTCCGGTGAGGGCGGCCGCTTTTTTCACTTCGTCGTACAATTTCACCGTCTGCAACGGGTTGAGCTGGAAAAAGGCACGCGACGACAGTTCAAACGACAAATCGCCGAGCGTTTCTTGAATATATTCGTCGCCGGCGAGCACTTCTGTCTCGTCGCCGAAAATAAGCGACGTTTTTTCGCCGTTGATGTTTTGCACGATCGATTTCACTTCTGGGAGGCGGCGGCGAATTTCGTCAATGAGCAGCTGTTTGCGCGGGATGTCTTTTGTCGCCGTCACCAGCACAAGCTGGATGTCGCCCGTATGGAAGCCAACGCGGACGACGATCGTCCGCACGACGCCCGTTCTTGTCCGCTCGTTGTAAATCGGGATGCGCAAGTCTTGCAAAATCGTTTTCACAATGTTCGTGACGCGCGTCGTTTGCGGATGCTGGACGCGGCATTCCGATAAATCGATGAGCCGGTGGGAGTTGATGCCGTACAGCCCGGCGAGCACCTTCCCTTCCTTCATTCCAACTTGAAACTGGCTTTTGTTTCGGTAATGCCACGGGTTGTCCATGCCGATCGTCGGGCGGATGTCAAGCTTGTCGACATCGAGGCGCCGGGCATGGCGGCGGAGCGCCTGGATGACAATGTCGCGCTTCGCCTCGAGCTGCGCCTCGTACGATAAGTGCTGCAACTGGCAGCCGCCGCACTGGTCATAGAGCGGGCATGGCGGCTTGATGCGGTTTGGCGAGCGCTTGCGGATGCGCTTGATTTTCGCCTCGGCGTAGGTTGGGTGGATGTCCGTCGCCTCAACGATGACTTCTTCCCCCGGCAACGCACCGGGGACGAAGACGACTTGTTTTTGGAAATAACCGACCCCTTCGCCGTTAATGCCGATCCGTTGAATCGTCACGGGAAATTGCTCGCCTTTTTTGATTTTGATGTTCATTTGTTGCTTTGCCATATCGGTCCCTCTCATTCGATACTTCTCCATAAATAAAGCGCCGCATAGCTGGCGTACGGCTTCCACCGCTCGCTAAGCGCCGCCATCTCTTTGACAGTTGGCCGCTGTTGAAGCCCGAATTGTTTTTCAACCGCCCGCTGCAAACCGATATCCGCCGGCGGAAAGACGTTCGGACGGCCGAGGCCGAAGAGGAGGAAATTTTGCACGGTCCACGGACCGATGCCGCGCACGGCGGTCAACCTCTCCATCACCTCGCCGTCTTCCATCTGCTCGAGTTCATCAAGCCGCAGCTTCCCCTCGGCAATGAGGCGCGACACATCGACGATATATTCGGCTTTCCGCCCGCTCAGCTGCAAGGCGCGCAAGTCATCGTACGAACGGGCGGCCACTTCTTCCGGGCGCGGGTAAAACCAAACGCCGTCCCGCTCCTCGCCAAACGCTTTCACAAACCGCTCTGTGAGCCGGTAACCGACTTTAAGATGAAGCTGCTGGTGGATCAAACATTTCATTAGGCAAAAATACAAGTCAAAATCGAGCACAAGCGGCAGCCCCTCATACTCGGCAAACAGCGGCGCCAGCTCGGTCGCGCGAAAATGATCATACACCAGAACGAGCGGCGTCCGCCATTGAAATAAATGAGAGACGCGCTCGATGATGTCTTCCTGCCGCTTGGGATGCGGCGCCGAGACGACAAAGCGAGGATCGTCTTTTGTGCCGATGCTTTCAATCACGACCGGCACCTTTAAACCATCGAGATGAAGCGGCACGGTGATGCGCCGCCGCTCTAAATCGACCGCCAGGAGCGGATCCAATGCAAGCCGTTCAAGCGCGTGGGCGAAATCATACGGCGCCGGCACAGTGATCGTTCGTTTCCACATCGTTCTCACCTTTCTCATTTGTCCGTGCCCCTATTATAACGAAAAACGCCCCGTCGAACCAACTTGTTGGCAGGACGAGGCAGCGGCATATGGTTCGGTTGACAGAACGAGGCGGGTTTTCGAATGGTCCGACACAAAACGTTTCGTACCGCTTTTGTGCTCAAGTGATGAAAGCGGCTTATGGGCGAAACAGCCACGGATGAAGGCCGGTCTTTTTGGCCATAAGGTCATCAAGGCTGGCGAACGTGTACCCTTGTTTGCGCAAGTCGTCGATCACGTTCGGCAATGCTTCGGCGTTGTCTTTGGACACGGAATGCAACAGCAAAATCGCCCCCGGATGGATTTGTTTCATGATTTGGTCGTAAGCATATTGCCAGCCGCGCTGGCGGTCGGTTTGCCAGTCGACGAACGCCAGCGACCAAAAGACGTGATAATAGCCAAGGTCGCGGGCGAGAGATAACGTCCGCTCGCTGAAAATGCCGCGCGGCGGGCGAAGGTACATCATCCCTTTTTGCCCGGTCAACTCTTCTGTCTTTTCCTTGACTTTTTCCAGCTCTTCGCGCACCCGCTCATCGCTGGCGGTCGTTAAATCGGGATGGTGCCACGAATGGTTGCCGATGATATGTCCTTCGGCAGCCATTCGTTTCACTAAATCAGGCGCGGTTTGCAAATAATGGCCGGTGACAAAAAAGGCGGCCGGCACATGTTTTTCCTTTAACACGTCCAAAATTTGCGCCGTATAGCCGTTTTCATACCCGTTGTCAAATGTTAAATAGATCGTTTTTTCGCTCGTGTCGCCTAAATAAAAGGCGTCATATTTGGCGAGCAGCTCATCGAGCTCTTTTCCCGCCGATGGGGGCTCGTGGTTTTCGCTTCGCTTCAATCCCCAATGGATCGGCGCATTGCTTATGGCAAAAGCAGGGGCGGGAAAAAGCGCGAGCGCTAAAACGAGAGAAATGAGCCATCTCATGCCTAGTTCCTCCTTGGCCGCCATCTTTTCCTCTTTCTTATTGTTTTCACCCCTGACCGCTTTACGCGCGCCATTTTTTGCAAAAAAAAGCCCCAAAAGCGAGCGCTTTGGGGACAGAGAAGAAAACGGGATCAGCTTGTGAATACCAATAGCCATGTGCTTGAAATTCAGCTCTCCCTCTTACTTGAACACCGGCTCTTTGAACTGGGCCAGCTTTTCAAGCGACGATTTTTCCACATCTTCATGCAAGCTGTTGCCGTGCGAATCCATCGTGACAACAGCAGTGAAGTTTTCGACGCGCAAATGCCACATCGCTTCGGGGATGCCAAACTCCAGCAAATCAACGCCTTCCACGGATTTGATGCAATCGGCGTAATATTGCGCCGCGCCGCCAATGGCGTTCAAATACACGCCGCCGTGTTCTTTTAACGCTTGCAGCGTCTTCGCGCCCATGCCGCCTTTGCCGATGACAGCACGGACGCCGAATTTTTTCATGATGTCGCCTTGGTACGGCTCTTCACGGATGCTTGTCGTCGGGCCGGCAGCTTTGGCGTGCCAGCGGCCTTCTTCATCTTTTAACATGACTGGGCCGCAATGATAAATGATTTGCCCGTTCAAGTCGACCGGCGCGTCATGGTCCATCAAATATTTATGAATGGCATCGCGGCCGGTGTAAATGACGCCGCTGATGCGGACGACGTCGCCGACGCGAAGCTGGCGCACTTGTTCTTCCGACAGCGGCGGAACAAGGTCGATGACGCGCGCCTCTCCTTGTTCAAGCGCCGCGGCGGCTTCCGCTTTTTCCAACTCTTTTGCAAAATCGACGTCTTCGCCGTCTTGGTACAGCCATTCGATGATCTCACCGGTCGCCGGATCGATTTTCACGCCCATGCGCCGGAACGCCCAGCAGTTGTAGGCGACCGAAACGAAGAAGCTCGCCGGGATGCGGTGCATGACGCCGATTTTACAGCCAAGCAGCGTCGATTCGCCGCCAAAGCCCATCGTACCGATGCCAAGTTTGTTGGCGTTTTCCATCATGTATTCTTCGAGTTGGCGCAATTCTTCGATCGGGTTGACGTCATCAACCGGACGGAACAGCTGCTCTTTCGCCAACTCATAGCCGGATGAGCGGTCGCCGCCGATGCCGACGCCGATAAAGCCGGCGCTGCATCCTTGCCCTTGCGCTTGGTACACCGCATGCAAAATGCATTTGCGGATGCCGTCCAAATCGCGGCCAGCGCGGCCGAGCCCCTCGAGTTCACACGGAAGGCTGTATTGGATGTTTTTGTTTTCACAGCCGCCGCCTTTTAAAATGAGGCGAACGTCAATGTAATCGTTTTCCCATTGTTCGAATTTAATGACCGGCACGCCTTCCCCTAAATTGTCGCCGCTGTTTTTGCCGGTGAGCGAATCGACCGAGTTCGGGCGCAGTTTGCCGTTTTTCGTCGCTTCGACAATGGCGGCCCGAATCGCTTTTTTCATTTCGATTTGATTGACGCCGACCGGCACTTTGATTTTAAACGTCGGCAAGCCGGTGTCTTGGCAAATGGGAGACACGTTTTCATCCGCCATCTGAATATTCTCGACGATCGTATTGAGCGCCATGGCCGCCCGCGTGCCGGCGTTTTCGCGCGCTTTCGCCCGAGCGATCGCTCGACGGACATCCTTTGGCAGCTTCGTAGATGTTTCCACAATCAAGTCATACATGCTTTGCTGGAATTTTTCCATTTGTCTAAACGCCCCTTCCCCTGTTTATCGTCCATATGCAGTTGTCCCATCTTTTCCTATTATACTCCGTTTTCCAGCGTTGTGTAAAAAATCTTTCTTTTCGATCTCATGATTGTTCCATCCTCATCATACGAATGGGGTAGAGGCAAAACATCCAAAACGATTGACAAGCGCTGCTAAGGCGGCTAATAATGAACGATAGGACTTTGTCATGGAGAGAGGAGAAAGTGATGCGTTCATCGACCATACCGGCCATTACGCCGGCGTATGACCCTTGGGAAGCGTACGTCGATATTGAAGAATATGGACAACTACAACTGACGAATATTGAGTTTACCACAACGACGCTTTGCAATATGCGCTGTGAGCATTGTGCTGTTGGCTATACGTTGACAATGAAAGATCCCGAGGCGCTGCCGCTTGATATGTTGCTCCGCCGGCTCGAGGAAATTCCGCATTTGCGGTCATTAAGCATCACCGGCGGCGAGCCGATGCTGTCATTAAAATCCGTCGAACAATACGTCGTTCCCCTTCTCCGCTACGCGCACGAGCGCGGGGTGCGGACGCAGCTTAATTCGAACTTGACGTTGGATTTGTCTCGCTATGAACCAGTCATTCCGTATTTGGATGTGCTCCATATCTCGCACAACTGGGGGACGGTCGACGACTTTGTCGAAGGTGGTTTTGCCATGATGGAGCGGAAGCCGACGCGCGCCCAACGCGAGAAATACTTCCAGCGCATGCTTGACAATGCAAAAGCGCTGGCAAATGCCGGCGTGATGGTATCCGCGGAAACGATGTTAAACAAACGGACCGTCCGCCACTTGGAAGCGATCCACCGCCAAGTTGTCGAGGAAATGGGCTGTCGGCGCCATGAAATCCATCCGATGTATCCGAGCGATTTTGCCAGCGCTTTAGAGACGTTGAGCTTGGACGAATTGCGCGAAGCGATTCACCATTTGCTTGACATTCGCGACGAAAACGTCTGGATGCTGTTTGGCACGCTGCCGTTTTACCCGTGCAGCGACAACGAAGAAGATGTGCGCCTATTGAAGCGGCTGTATGAAAGCAAAAACGTCACCGTGCGCAACGATCCAGACGGACGTTCACGGCTCAATGTCAATATTTTCACCGGCGATGTCATCGTCACCGATTTCGGTGATGAACCGCCGCTTGGCAACATCATTCACGATTCGCTGCCAGACGTGTATGACAAATGGCGGCGCTCAAAGCTTGCTAGGGAGCTTCTTTGCCACTGCCCGTCGGCACGCTGCCTCGGACCGAACGTTCTTGTGAAGCAGACGTATTACCGCGGCGTCGATTTTACGAAGCGGTCCGCGCGCATTGGCCGATAAAAAACGTCAAGGAGCTTTTCCTTGACGTTTTATCTTGGCTGTTCACTCACCACATATGACATGTACAGGCGATCCTGCACCGGAATCCACGCCCCAACCCCTCTTGTCGTCACGTTTTTGACGACAATTTTCTTTTTGTTTCCTTTGAGCACGACGTACACTTCCCCGTATGTTACTTTCCCTTTTTCATTCACCGCCGGAGCGTACACGTACAAATAACCTATTTTTTTCGCCGGTACGTTGTACGGTTGGTCTTTTTTCGTGCCAAGGCCGACAACCGTGCTGAAAGAGAGCGGCAAGTTCGTCTTTTCCATCGCTTTGTTTAACATCATCCGCTTAACCGCGTCTTCATTCGGCACTTTCACCGTCAACCCGCCGCGGACGTATTTTTGCATTTCTTGTTTATAGTACAACTTTTGCGCCGTATCGCCGCCGCGGTTATCAAGGAAATTCGTGTTGACCTTTTGATATTCCCAGTTCGTCGACGTTTCGATCGACTGGTAATTGAGCGGCCATTGGCCTAAATAAATCGTCGCCCTGAAGCCAATGGCCCATGGCGTGTCGGTCGCCGAAGATTCATTAAAGAGATGGATCAATTCGGGATTCTCAATTTTCACATTCGCCGATCTTAACAGCTGTTTTGTAAACGAGCTCGGTTCCAAATGCGGCAAATCTTGCGTCGGGTTCGGATACGTATTTTCCTTCGATATATCCATCACCGCACCGGGCGCCGGTTTGCCGGCAGCCGCCAGCGCCGAAAACGCCGCCGCATAAAGAAGAAGCACGCTCCCAAACAGCGAAACAGCCCACTTTTTCATCGTCTTCACTCCTTTCTTCCCACGTTATTCACTGTTAGTTTCTTTCAAAATGCGCCGTTTATCCGCGGCGGCGAAAATTTTCCCCGTTTGACGCCCCACTTCCCGCACCCGCAAAAAACACCCGGACGGCGAACGCCCGGATGCAGTCACTTACAGCAAGTAAAAACCGATGCCCATGATCGTATAGGCAGCGAGCAATGTTGCGCCTTCAAACCAGTTCGTATCACCATCATTTGACAGCACGATCATCAAAAGGACGGAAGCAGCCATCGCCACCAGCTCAGGAAGTGAAAAGACAAGCGGCATCTTTTCCGGAAACAAAAGCGAAACGAGCACAAGCACCGGCGCAACGAACATGGCGATTTGCAATGTCGAGCCGACGGCAATTTCCACCGCGACATTCATTTTGTTTTTGTACGCCATAATAACCGCGGAAGCGTGCTCCGCCGCATTGCCGACGATGGCCACGATGATGATCCCGATAAACAGCTCGCTCCAGCCGAATGACTCAGCGACCGTTTCAAACGTGTGAACGAGCCGTTCCGATAAATAGGCGACCGCAACCGTCGCCAGCGCCAAAATGGCGGTCGCTTTCCCTTTGCCCCATTCGGGCTCTTCATGTTCTTCCACTTCTTCTGATTTATGCTGATATACGCCGCGATGGGTGACAAGCCGGAAATAAAGGGCAGCGGCGTAAAGCAAGATCATGATGATCGAAATGCCAACGCTCAACGCGACTTGTTCGCTGTGATTCATATGCATGGTAAACACTTCCGGAATGACAAAAGCGATGAAGATGGCAAAAGTCAGCAGCCCGGCATTATGACGAGCATCATAAATGTTGAATTCTTGCCGCTTATATTTTAGTCCGCCGACAAAAAATGATAGCCCAGCCACCAAAAGCAAGTTCCCGAGCACCGAACCGGTTAAGGAAGCGAGCACGACGTCAACGAGTCCAGCCTGCAAGGCAAAAATGGAAATGATCAGCTCGACCGCGTTGCCAAACGTCGCGTTCAACAGCCCGCCAATGCGCGGTCCGGCGACGATCGCCAAGCTTTCCGTCGCTCGCCCCATGTAGCTGGCGAGCGCAATGATCGTCAAACAGTACAACACAAACATCAAGACAGTCGGCCAATGAAGAAACCCGCCGATGACCGACACCGGCACGCCGATCCATGTCATCCAAGCAAACACCTTGTTCATTTCTCTTCCACCTTTCCTCTTGATTGTTTTCGTTGCATTGACCGCCGTTTCTATGTACGATGGATAAGGGCATTCATTCGCCCTGGGAAACATCCGGCCTCGCTTGTTTGATCGGCCGGCGATTTCAACTGAAATGGGGATGCACGATGCGTTTTGCCATCTTAACCGGGATTGTCGCCGTCTCTGGTCTGTCGCAAGGGATGTTGCTGCCGCTTCTGGCGATGCTTCTTGATGAAAACGGCGTCTCTTCGTCCGTTAACGGGGCGCACGCCGCCGCCCTGTATATCGGTGTCTTGACCATTTCGCCATTTTTGGAGCGGCCGCTGAGACGCTATGGCTATCGGCTCCTCATTCTCCTTGGTGGTTTCATTGTAATATGTTCGCTTATTCTTTTTCCACTTTTTCCTTCTCTTTTCTTTTGGCTCGTTCTTCGCTTTGCCATCGGCATCGGCGATCATATGCTTCATTTTGCGACGCAAACGTGGATTACGGACTTTTCGCCGCCGGCGGAGCGCGGACGGCGGCTGTCGCTGTATGGGTGGGCGTTCGGCCTCGGCTTCACCATCGGCCCGCTGTTGGCTTCACTCGCTTCGGTCGAGAAGGCGCTTCCGTTTTATTTAGCTGCTCTCCTTAGTTTCGCCGGTTGGATCGGCGTCTTTTGGCTGCCGAACGAAAAACCAAAGCCGCTTGAACGCTCTTCGTCGGCGGCCGGTCGGTTTATTGGCGCTTGGAAACAGGCATGGCCAGCGCTTTTGTTGCCGTTTGCGTACGGTTTTTTAGAAGCGGCTGTTCATTCCATCTTCCCGCTGTACGCCTTGCGTGAGCGGATGAGCGCTGAGCAGATCGCCTTCATCTTGCCATGCTTCTCGCTTGGGGGCATCATCTTTCAGCTTCCGCTCGGAGCGCTCAGCGACCGGTTCGGGCGGCGCGAGATCATCACCGGTGCACTCTTGGCCGGCGCCGGTTGTTTTTTGATTGCCCTCACTGTCGGTGCGTCCATGGTTGGGTTGGCTGCCTGTTTGTTCACCGCTGGCATGTTTACCGGTTCGCTCTTCTCTCTCGGCATCGCCTATATGACCGACCTGTTGCCGAAAGAACTGCTTCCCGCCGGCAATTTGTTGTGCGGGATGCTATACAGTCTCGGCAGCATGACAGGCCCGCCGCTTGCCGGCAGCGTGGTGGATCTCTCTAGTCGCGCCTTTTTCCTTGCGGTCAGCGCTGTCCTCCTCGTTCCGGCCATTTGCCTCGTCAGCCGCCGGGAACAGGAAACAGCGGCTTGACCGTTTTTTTGTTTTTTATTTTTTATTTTTTCAAAAAAATCGTTGACCATTTTGTTCCCTCTGTTATATAATAAAACCAAGATATCAAGTTTCTGTTTTAAAACAGTATAAAGGAGTGGCGATCATGAGCAGAACGGAACGGAAAAATATGATCGAGTTTATCGAAAAAGTGCGGGGATTGTCGCGCGAGGAACTCGCCTATATGACTGATGCAGAAATTGAATACATTTATGAGCGCTATTACCACCATCACGAAGAAATCGTTGAATAAAGCGGCAGCGGCTCGATGTGCCTGTGTTTGCATGAAAGGAAAGGTGCCCTCAAAAAAGGAAGGGCACCTTTTTTTGATTTCCATCTATACACATAAAACGACCGCCGGGGCACAATATTACAATATGTTGTGGTATGTTGAACGAAGAACCACCTTTTGAGACAGCTTCTTTCAATGATAGCCGTTTTGGCCGTTGGCGCTGCCACTCGTCTTATGCTTTGGTCTGTTTTTTCCTTTTTGCTTCGTGCCCCCGTCTTTTTTCGTATGTTTCGTCATCTTGATCCCCCCTATGCCAAGATCCCTTGCATTGTTACGATATCCCGCCTCGGCACCGTTTATGCACGCTAACGCTGCCGTCTTTTCCCTTCGCGCTCACAGTCAAACATGGCGTTGAGTTCCCCGCCTAAGACAAGAATCATGCCGGACAAATAAAACCAAACCATCAACACGATCATCCCGCCAAGGCTGCCGTACATCGCCGTGTAATCGGCAAAGTTGTTGACATAATACGCGAACGCCAGCGACGCCGCAATCCAGCCGGCGGTGGCAAACAGCGCACCGCGCACGACGTTGACGCAACGAAGCTGTTTGTTCGGCGCGAAATAATAAAGGGCAGTAAAGACAGCAAACAATAACAGCGAACTCGTCACCCAACGAAATGCATTCCAAACATTCAAAAACTGTTGCGACAACCCGAGAGCAGAGAACAAAAACAGCCCGATTATCCGCCCGAAGACCGGAAGCACGAGGGCAACGATGATGACCATGATCATGCCGAGCGTCAACACAATCGACAGCCCGCGTACGATCCAAAACGGCCGGTCTTCTTGCACATCATAAGCGCGGTTGAATGCCCTCATAATGGCACTCATGCCATTAGACGCTGACCAAATCGCTGCGATGATGCTAAACGACAACAATCCTCCGTTTTGCTCATCGATGAGGCGATGAACGTTCGTCTCAATGAGGTGAAGCGCCTCTTTCGGGGCGTATTGCCGCACGAGCGCAAGCACATCTTCATGCGGAATCGGCAAATACGCCAACAGCGTCATTAAAAACAGCAAAAACGGAAAGAGCGACAGAAGAAAGTAATATGCCAATTCCGCCGACAAGCGCGGGATTTCATCTTCCGTAAAACGGCGGGCCAACTCACGGATGAACGCCAAATTTACGACCATCGGCTGCCCTCCTTCCCCGTTTTTCCCTAGACGGGTGCGCCGCCCTCAAAGTCATTTTGTTTCCTCCACACCAAGTCGATGGTCGCGGATGATCCTCTCAAGCAAATGCTCGCACCCTGAGCGGACGAGGCGATACACTTCGGCAAAATTCCCGGTATAATACGGATCAGGCACATCGTCTTTTTCCCGGTCGGGAACAAAGTCAAGCAACCGGGCGAGCACCGCTTTCGAACGGGAGCCAGCCAATCGGCGCAAATCGTTCAAGTTGGCTGCGTCCATGGCGATGATGTAATCAAATTCTTCCAAGTCACGATGGTTCACTTGCCGGGCGCGGATGCCGGAGTAGTCGATCTTATTTTCCGTCAAAACCCTTCTTGTCCCCACATGCGGCGGCTCACCGACATGCCAGCTGCCTGTTCCCGCCGAATCAACGGCAATCAGACCGTCAAGCCCCCGCTCTTTCACCAAATGACGGAAGACCGCTTCCGCCATCGGCGAACGACAAATGTTTCCAAGACAAACAAACAGCACTTTAATCATCCAAACAGCCACCCCTCTCTCTATGTCCACGGTGCTTTCCACCGTTAGTTTTCCTTCATTTCTTTTCATCTAGCCCTTTTTGGCCCTAAAAGGACGGGGATGTCACGACAAAACAACTCCAGCGGGGGAGCGTGTGCGAATGGGCCAACAACTCTTGCGCGCGTTCACGACAACCATTTTGAAGAAAACGCGGTGTTTCACCAACCTTTTAGACTGGCACTATGCATGTGCACCTACATTTTACCACATCATCCGTTTTTCATCAGAAAAGCAAGCCATGCAATCTCTCCCCATTCTTCCTGCACCTATGGTACAATACATAGTAACTTGCCATGAAAGGAGTAAACGAATGGATTTATCAAAACGGTCGGCGGAAAACGTCGCCTACATGATCGAACAGTTGAAGCAAAAGTTGAAAGTGCTGAACTTGGATGCCATCAAGCCGTCCCATTTTTCCGAGGAATGGTACGATGAGTTGAGAGACATTTACGAGATGGTGATGAAACGCGAGACGTTCAGCCCAAGCGAAATGCAGGCGATTGTCGAAGAGCTCGGAAGCCTGCGCAAAAAATAACGCTCCCATCTGCTGTTAGGCAGGCAATGCAGCTGTTTCGTATAAAAACAATTCCTATCGAAAAACTATGATTGACATTATCGTCAATTGTGCTAAAATTTTAATCAATTAAATGACATGCGTTGCATACGTTGCTCGAGAGTGAGGGAGGAATGGGCTCAATGAACTCCGACAACCTGCCGCCTATAGCAAAGTGCCAATTCCAGCTAAAGAAGATCTTTAGTAAAATAAGGGGCTCCCTTTCTCCCGCTCTTTCTGATTCATGCAAGGAAGGATTTTTGCCGCCGAATTGCCGTTTGGCCGCTATATATCCGACTAATTACGTGGATTTTCTTTGATTTTGTGAGGAGGAGAAACCGATGCTCACGTATGATCAGTGGGAAACGGCGGAAAAACCGTCTTTTCCGTCCGATAATGAAACAAAAGGGGCGCTTGACGTCCTGGCCTGGGCGTATCGCGAATACGGCGATGAGATCGTATACGCGTGCAGCTTCGGCATCGAGGGGATTGTGCTGATTGATCTCATCTCTCGGGTCAAACCGAACGCCGAAATTGTCTTTTTGGATACCGGTCTGCATTTTCCAGAGACATACGATACGATCGCGAAAGTGAAAGAAAAATATCCGTCGCTTCGCATCGTGATGAAGCAGCCGCGCTTGACGTTGGAAGAACAGAAGGCGCAGTTTGGCGACGAGTTATGGAAACGCGACCCGAACAAATGCTGTGAGCTGCGCAAAGTCATTCCGCTGCGCGAGGTGCTGACCGGGGTGACGGCGTGGATTTCCGGCTTGCGCCGCGAGCAATCGCCGACGCGGCGGCATGTCGAGTACATTAACAAAGACGACAAGTTCCGTTCGATTAAAGTTTGTCCGCTCATTCACTGGACGTGGAAAGACGTTTGGAATTACGTGTATAAACACGGCCTTCCGTACAACGTGCTCCACGACCGCGGCTACCCGAGCATCGGTTGCGCCCCGTGCACCGCTCCGGCTACAGATCCGAACGACTTGCGCTCCGGGCGCTGGGCTGGCCAAGGAAAGACGGAATGCGGTCTCCATCTCGCCTAAGGAGAGAACATTGACATGCTCCTTGCCATTGCTTTGATCGCATCCTTTTTCTTCGCCATGAACATCGGGGCAAGCGGCGCGGCGGCCTCGATAGGCGTCGCTGATGAATCGGACGCCATTCCGAATCGTCAAGCTACTGTTTGACAGCGACGTCTATACGGTCATCGCCATCTTGAGCGTCTGCTTGGCGTCATTAGCCTAAAAAAAGAGCGCTTGCCTCATGAACATGGCAGCGGCATTTCACAACATCTATCAATCTAGGAGGTTATGAACATGAGCGTAAGCATCCCGCATGGCGGCACATTGATCAATCGTTGGAATCCGGACTATCCGCTTGATGAGGCGACCAAAACGATCGAGCTCTCCAAAGCCGAACTGAGCGACTTGGAGCTGATCGGAACGGGCGCCTACAGCCCCCTCACTGGTTTTTTAACGAAAACGGATTACGACGCGGTTGTTGAAACCATGCGTCTTTCTGACGGCACCGTCTGGAGCATTCCGATCACGCTCGCGGTAACAGAAGAAAAAGCGAAAGAGCTCGCCGTCGGCGATAAGGCGAAACTCGTTTATCGTGGCGACGTCTACGGCGTCATTGAGATTGCTGACATTTACCGCCCGGACAAAACGAAAGAAGCGAAGCTCGTTTATAAAACGGATGAACTTGCCCACCCAGGCGTGCGCAAACTGTTTGAAAAGCCGGATGTGTATGTCGGCGGGGAGATTACGCTTGTCAAACGGACCGACAAAGGCCAATTCGCCGCGTTTTATTTTGATCCAGCGGAAACGCGGAAAAAGTTTGCTGAGTTTGGCTGGAACACCGTTGTCGGCTTCCAAACGCGCAATCCGGTTCACCGCGCCCATGAATACATTCAAAAATGCGCGCTCGAGATCGTTGATGGCCTGTTTTTAAACCCACTCGTCGGCGAAACGAAAGCGGACGATATTCCGGCTGACATCCGGATGGAAAGCTATCAAGTGCTGCTGGAAAACTATTACCCGAAAGACCGCGTTTTCCTCGGCGTCTTCCAAGCTGCGATGCGCTATGCCGGTCCGCGTGAAGCCATTTTCCACGCAATGGTGCGCAAAAATTTCGGCTGCACGCACTTCATCGTCGGCCGCGACCACGCTGGTGTCGGCAATTATTACGGTACGTATGATGCGCAAAAAATCTTCTTGAACTTTACGGCTGAAGAGCTTGGCATTACGCCGCTCTTTTTCGAACATAGCTTTTACTGCACGAAATGCGAAGGGATGGCATCGACAAAAACGTGTCCGCATGACGCGAAATACCATGTCGTCCTTTCCGGCACGAAAGTTCGTGAAATGCTGCGCAACGGCCAAGTGCCGCCGAGCACGTTCAGCCGCCCGGAAGTGGCCGCCGTCTTGATCAAAGGGCTGCAAGAACGCGAAACGGTCGCCCCGTCAGCGCGCTAAAGGAGGATGGCGATGAGCACGAACATCGTTTGGCATCACACATCGGTCACAAAAGAAGATCGTCGCAAGCGCAACGGCCATCATAGCGCCATCCTTTGGTTCACCGGGCTGTCCGGCTCCGGCAAATCGACGGTGGCCAATGCCGTCTCCAGACGACTGTTTGAGCTCGGCATTCAGAATTATGTCTTAGACGGCGACAACATCCGGCACGGGCTCAATAAAGATCTCGGCTTTTCCGCCGCCGACCGGACGGAAAACATCCGCCGCATCGGCGAAGTGGCAAAGCTGTTTGTCGACAGCGGCCAGTTTGTGCTGACGGCGTTCATCTCGCCGTTTGCCGAAGACCGGGCGCTCGTCCGCCGCTTAGTCGAAGAAGACGAGTTTATCGAAATTTACGTCAACTGCCCGCTTGAAGAATGCGAAAAGCGCGATCCGAAAGGGCTGTATCAAAAAGCTCGCCGCGGGGAAATCCGTGAATTTACGGGCATCGACTCGCCGTACGAAGCGCCGGAAGCACCGGAGCTGACGATCGAAACACACCGTTATTCGGTTGACGAATGTGTCGAGCAAGTGCTCGCCTACCTGCGCGAGCGAGGAATGATCCCGGATGCGAAAACAGACTGATTCCCCCGTCCTCTGCCAAAAAAGAACGGGAGGTCATTTGACAAGGTCGTTTTCATCCCAAGGCAGACCATTTACAATAAAAGCAGCCGAGCATCCATGCCGTTTTCCGGCGGCTGGCTGAATCATGCACGAAGGGGCTGAAACAACGATGGGCAAAGTATATCTTGTCGGCGCCGGCCCCGGCGACCCGGAACTCATTACCGTCAAAGGATTAAAATGCATCCAGCAGGCGGATGTCATTTTGTACGACCGTCTCATCAATGAAGAGTTGCTTTCATATGCCAAGCCGGACGCCGAACTCATCTTTTGCGGCAAGCTGCCCGGCTTCCATGCCATGCAGCAGGAAACGATCAACCATGCGCTCGTCTGGCATGCCAAAAAAGGAAAAACGGTCGTCCGCTTAAAGGGCGGCGATCCGTTCGTGTTCGGGCGCGGCGGCGAAGAGGCCGAGGCGCTGGCCAAACATGGGATCGAATTTGAGATCGTTCCCGGCATCACCTCCGCCATCGCGGCGGCGGCTTACGCCGGCATCCCTGTCACCCATCGCGCGTTCAGCTCAAGCGTCGCCTTTGTCACCGGGCATCGGCGCGACGGAAGTCGTGACGAGATCAAATGGGAAAGCCTCGCCAAAGGCATCGATACGATCGCCATTTACATGGGGGTTCATCACTTGCCATACATTTGCGGCCAGCTGATGAAATACGGCAAAGCGCCGGAGACGCCGGCGGCGGTCATCGAATGGGGAACGACAACGGCTCAGCGCACCGTCACCGGCACACTCGCGACGATCGCCGGAATCGCCGCCAAAGAAAACATCCAAAATCCGAGCATGATCATGATCGGAGACGTCGTCCGGCTGCGGGCCAACATTCAATGGTTCGAACGGTTGCTTGCGTCATCGGCAGCCGCTGAGGCAACATCGTGAGGCGATGGCGATGGAAGCTGTTTTATATGTCAGCCACGGCAGCCGCATTGCCGCCGCGCGCCATGAAGCGGCGCGTTTCGTCGAACAGTGCCGGAGGGTCATCGATATTCCGATTCAAGAGCTATGCTTTGTCGAGCTCGCGGAACCGGACATTGTCACCGGCGTTGACCGTTGTGTCGCCCAAGGGGCGACACGCGTCATCGTCGTTCCGCTTCTCCTTCTTTCTGCAGGGCATGCCAAACACGATATTCCAGCGGCATTGGACATCGCGAGACGGCGCCATCCGTCCGTTGATATCCTCTGCGGCGCTCCGTTCGGCGTCCATGAAGCGATGATCGACATCGTGATCGACCGCATCAGCGAACAGTCCGCACCGCTTGACGGCGAATCGATGATCCTTCTTGTCGGCCGCGGCAGCAGTGATCCAGACACGAAGCGCGACATGTCCGCCATCGCTGCGCTTTTAAAAGAAAAAACGAACGTGCCGCACGTGGACGTTTGTTTTCTCGCTGCCATCCGCCCGACGCTTGATGAAGGGCTCCAACGGGCCCATGCATCGGCGTATCGGCGTGTGTTTGTCGTCCCGTACTTATTGTTTACCGGCGTCTTAATGAAAACGATCGAACGGAAGTTGCAGGGGTTCTCTGTTTCCGACAAAGAGTGGCATTTATGCTCTTACCTAGGCGATCACCCGCGGCTTGTGCTGCTCATTCAACAACAAGTATTATCGCTATCATCCGTAAAAAAAGGAGCTTGAACCATCAAGCTCCTCTTTTCATGTACTTTCCGCCTCATCTATTATATGATGGAAACAGAACAACCGTGATGAAGGAGGACTCATCGGCGTGAAAAGAGTTCATGTCATCGTGGAAGGGCGCGTGCAAGGCGTCGGGTTTCGATACTTCGTCCAACACGAAGCGCTAAAACGGCAGCTGACCGGTTGGGTGAAAAACAATGATGACGGAACAGTGGAAATGGAAGTTCAGGGGGATGAAAGCGCCCTTCAACTCTTTTTGGACACCATTGAAGCCGGAACGATGTTTGCCAAAGTCGCCCGCATGCACATCGAGCCGCGCGATGTCCGCTCCGATGAAAAACAATTTCGCATTATGTACGGGAGCGGCTTTTGACAACTAGGCTCATCCCCTCAAGCAGCGGCCTTCCCGGCTTTTTCGGCCATCGAGCCGGCAGAAGCGCCGGCTCGCTTGCCAAAATCCGAAGGGACAGCGTCTTCCTTGCTTTTCTGATCGCCAAACCAAAAGCGGTTCTGCCTTTCCCACGCTTCTCGCCGCTCGATTACGTCGGCCGCAAATGCGGCGCCGCATAGTGGAAATATGTCTCCAAGATGGCCATGTTCGCCTGCTCATTTTTTCCCCGCGCTTCGCGACAAAGCGGGTCGAACATGTCGACAGCGGAGGGCGGGTATTCGCCGCATATGTCCACGCCGAGCACTTTTTTATGGAATAAAAGCAACCGCAGGCAGGCGAGCAACCGGGATAGCGGAATCACTCCTTGATCCCAGTTCGTGACCGCGTCTTCGCGACGAAGAGCGTCTTTATCGATGCTGATATAGATGCTTCCGGTCGGGATGGCCTCGATGAGCGCTTTTGGCCATTCATCATGATCATCAAATGGAAGAACAGTCATTTTCGGAGATAAACGGAGTTGATGCGAAGAAGCAGTTGGGCCAACGATCACGACTTTTTGCAGCCGCGGATGCTTAAGTGCATAGGAGACCCATGAGCCGCACGAAATGACATCATCCCCTCCTTCAGCATCCGTATGGCGGTCAAAAAGCACAAGCGTAAACGGTTCGTTGATTTCTTTAAGCAATAAATACGTGACATAATGGTAGTTGCCGCTGCCGATCAGCACCGCCCCGCGCTTCCGCCGCCGCTCAAGCCGCCGCTCAATTTCAGCAAGCGCCGCTTCGCTGCAATACAAATTCGTCTCCGGCACGTCGGCGAGATCGACCCATTCGTGCGGGAACTGAAACAGCCGCTTTTGCGGCCGGTACACGCCGTCAAAATTCAACACCGTGACACCATTGCCTTGAAACCCCATCGATCATCACCCTTCTTTCGTTGAATCATCATTCAACGCTTTGTAGGTGCGGATGAGTCCAAGATGTGTCTCTTTTTTTATTATACAATAGAAGTCGAAATAGTTCCGCTCACACGCCTCGGTCATGTACAATAATAGAAAAACAAACAGCAAGGAGGGAGCCGCTTGCAACCGATCGACACGGCCGCCGTACAAGAGGCGCTGAATCGTTTTGCCAATCGCGACGTATATATTCATTTGGAAACGACGAACGGAGCATACGCCTCCCATCATAACGATGGCTTTTATTCCGTCGGCGCCTACATCCGCAACGCCTGCATTCGCTTCACCCGCGGCAAGATTACCGGCCCTGGGCCATATCGCGTCGGACTGAAGCTTGATCTTGGCTGGGTGTACGCCGAAGGGCTGACCCATTGGGAATGGACAGAAAAAGGACAGTTGCTGCTAGCAGGCCATGATGATCAAGGGAAATTGGCCGTGGCTCTCGAACTAAGCAACGAACCGTTTGTGTAA
>NZ_BCPV01000060.1 GCF_001544135.1 Geobacillus zalihae NBRC 101842
GGGAGCTCGCCCTCCAGTTGCGGCCGGATGTCATTTTAATGGACCTCGTGATGGAACCGATGGACGGCATTGCCGCGACGCGCGAAATCATCGGCGCGTGGCCGGAGGCGAAGATCATTGTCGTGACGAGTTTTTTGGATGATGAAAACGTGTTCGCCGCGCTCGAAGCAGGGGCGACGAGTTATTTATTGAAAACATCGAAAGCGAGCGAAATTGCCGACGCCATTCGCGCCACGTTCCACGGGCAATCGGTGTTCGAACCGGAAGTGGCTGGAAAAGTGATGCGAAACTATCGGAAACAAGAAGAGCGCCTGCCGCATGAGCAGCTTACGAGCCGGGAGATGGAAGTGCTTTTGTTGATGGCGCAAGGGAAAACGAATCAACAAATCGCAGATGAATTGTTCATTTCACTGAAAACGGTGAAAGTACACGTAAGCAACATCCTCGCCAAACTTGGCGTCCAAGACCGGACGCAAGCGGTCATTTACGCGTTTCGGCATGGCTTGGTGAAATGAAGAGCATGTGAGCGGCACAAGCGCTATGCATGGAGAGTATGCTATGTCGAACGCGATTCATTTTTTGATAGGGAGTAGGTGTTCGGTGAACACCAAAACCGCTCCGTTTCATCAAGATGAACATGGAAGATGAAACGGAAGCGGTTTTTGACGTGGGTGGACAGGGAAAATGGCTGGCTAACTGAGAGGGGTTACGCTTGCTTGGTCAGTTGGCGAAGTTTTCGGTCGTGGTGGAGCACTTTTGTTGTCAACACTTCGACCGAGGCTTGAGTATCTGTTAATTCTTCTTCAAGGTGGTCGATTCGTTCGTTCAGTTGTCTGTTCATCTGTTGCATTTCCTCACGAAGGGAGTCGATTTTGGCCTCAAGCCGAGTCTCAACAGCACGGATTTCTGCTCGGAGCTGTTGTCCCATTTCCTGCATCTCACTGCGGAGTCGTTGCTCCATTGTTTGCATTTCATGGTGAAGTCGCTGTTCCATCGTTTGCATTTCATGATGCAGTCGTTGCTCCATTTCCTGCATTTTCGAGCTGATTTTGTCAGAATGCTGTTCGAGCGCTTGAAGCACCGCTTGAATGATTGTTTTCTCTTCCACTTTTTCTCACCTCCTCACAGGTATTATACAAAGAAACGGGGCGAGAAAGAAAGAGAAAATATGGTGGTTTTCGTCGAACGTTGACGGTTCGGTTTTTGGTTTAGGATCGCGCGTTTTCGGTTTATCATGCCGCCCGCTTTGCCGTACAATAAACTCATATAAAAAGGCTGTTTTGGCCGCAAAGGAGATGACGATGTTGGACGCAGGATGGAAGTTCGACAACAGTTATGCAAGGCTGCCGGAGCGCTTTTTCAGCAACGTCCTCCCCACGCCGGTGCGCGCGCCGAAGCTTGCGGTGTTGAATCGTTCGCTGGCCGCAGAGCTTGGGCTGAATGAGGAAGCGTTGCGAAGTGAAGATGGGGTGGTCGTTTTAGCTGGAAACAAAATTCCAGACGGAGCTGAGCCGCTGGCGCAGGCGTATGCGGGGCATCAGTTCGGTTATTTTACGATGCTTGGCGACGGACGGGCGGTGCTGCTTGGCGAGCACGTCACCCCAAGCGGCGAGCGGGTGGACATTCAGCTGAAAGGTTCGGGCCGGACGCCGTATTCGCGCGGCGGTGATGGGCGGGCGGCGCTTGGGCCGATGCTGAGGGAGTACATTGTGAGCGAGGCGATGCACGCGCTTGGCATCCCGACAACGCGAAGTCTTGCGGTCGTCACCACGGGAGAGACGATTATGCGCGAAACGGAATTGCCTGGGGCGGTGTTGGCCCGCGTCGCCTCAAGCCATTTGCGCGTCGGGACGTTCCAATACGCGGCGCAATGGGGAACGGCCGAGGAGCTGCGCGCGCTGGCTGACTACGCGCTCTGGCGCCATTTTCCCGGTTTTGAGGAAGCTGAGAACCGCTATTTGTTTTTGCTTGAACAAGTGATCGAACGGCAAGCGGCATTGATCGCGAAATGGCAGCTCGTTGGTTTCGTCCACGGGGTGATGAACACCGACAATATGACGATCAGCGGGGAAACGATCGACTACGGGCCGTGTGCATTCATGGATACGTATGACCCCGCGACGGTGTTCAGCTCGATTGATACGCAAGGACGGTATGCATACGGAAACCAGCCGTATATCGGGGGGTGGAATTTGGCAAGGTTTGCGGAAAGCTTGCTGCCGTTGCTTGATGAGAATGAAGAAAAAGCGATCGCGCTTGCCCAAGGGGCGCTTGACCACTATCCGAAGCAATACCACGACCATTGGCTTAGCGGGATGCGGGCGAAGCTCGGCCTTGCCGAGGAGCAGGAAGGAGATCAGGAGCTGATTGCGGATTTATTGCGGCTGATGGAGCTGCATCGCGCTGATTATACGAACACGTTCCGGGCGTTGACGTTAGGCGAGTATACGGGAATGGCGCTCTTTGACGCTTCGGAGTTCCGCGAGTGGCATGAGCGCTGGCAAACAAGGCTCAGCCAAGAATCGGCGTCAAGGGAAGAAGCGTATGAGCGGATGCGCCGCCATAATCCGGCTGTCATTCCGCGCAACCACCGGGTTGAAGAGGCGTTGGCCGCTGCGGTCAACGGCGGCGATTACAGCGTGATGAATCGTCTCCTTCAAGCTCTTTCCGACCCGTACGCCTACTCGCCGGAGCAAGAGAAATACGCGGAACTGCCGCCGCCGTCCGACCGCCCGTATCGGACGTTTTGCGGGACGTAATGAAGGGGGGGCTTTGCGGCATACCCGTCAAGTTAGCGGTATAAAATTTTTTAGGATGATACGCATGTTCGAAAAATCAATCAAAGGATGAAGAGAAAACCAAATGCTGGGCATGCCAAATAACCCTCAAGAAGAGGGTTATTTGTCATTTATATCCATAACCCACACTACCATATCCCCAAAAAAATAATCCTTTCCAACGATGATTTTCGTTAGAAAGGATACCATGTTTTTGGCACTGAAAAAAGATCAAATTCTTAACTTGATGGCTATGGTTAGCCGCCTCCTCCTACTCGATGGATGTCTGCCTTTGATGATGTTGCCTATTCCCCAGTGCACAATCGAATCCTTTCTGTGCGGCATCGCGTCAGCGATTGGAAAGCAATGTTTTCAAACAGAAGCGTTTCATGCAACACAATTTAGGACGATGACGTATTTCAGCGCTATGCCATTGAAATGGTCATACGTTATCATTAAAATTTGGAGCATAAGAATTCAAAGTACAATGAGGTGAATGTTATGCCTTCTCTTCCGGAAGAGTTGAAAGATCTAGAATCCAAACTGCAACATACATTAAGAAAATTAGAGTCAATTCAAAAAGCGTTGGATGAATCGACGATTGTTGTGATTACCGACCAGACGGGAAAAATTACATATGTGAATGAGGCTTTCTGCCGCATCTCACAATATAGCCGTGAGGAACTGATTGGAAACACCCATCGCATTGTCAATTCAGGATACCATAGCCGAGAATTTTTTAAACATATGTGGAAAACCATCGGGAAAGGGAAGATATGGAGGGGAGAGATCAAAAATAAAGCGAAAGACGGGAGTTACTACTGGGTTCAGTCTACCATTGTCCCCTTTTTGGATGAACGAGGAAAGCCGTATCAATACGTGTCGATTCGAACGGATATTACCCGTTTGAAACAGTATGAAGAGCAAATCAAATATATGGCCAACCATGATGATTTGACGGGCCTTCCCAATCGCCGTTTTTTAAGAGAGCAGTTTTCTAAATTGCTGAAAGAGACGAAAGAGGAGGAACGACTGCTGGCCGTTTATTTTATTGATTTAGCGCGGTTTAAAAACATTAATGATTCATTGGGGCATTCGGTGGGAGACGAAGTGTTGAAACAAATGGCTGCTCGTTTTCGAACAGTATTAGATCAAAAGCTGTTTTTGACTCGCGTGGGCGGTGATGAGTTTGTCGCTGTGGCGCCGCGGGTGAATTATCAGTCTATCCTTGCGTATGTGCGGACAATCCAACAAATGTTGGCCCGACCATTGGAGATTGAAGGAAGAGAGTTTATTCTCTCCGCCAATATCGGAATCAGCGTTTTTCCTTTTGATGGAGAAGATTTAAACACGTTGCTCGGCAATGCGGACATGGCCCTGTATCATGCGAAAGAGGAAGGAAAATTTTATCAATTTTATCATCGAACGATCAATCAGCGCTTAATTAGGGAAACGATATTAGAAAGCCATTTGCATCGTGCTATCGAAAGAGATGAATTTATTCTGTATTATCAGCCGCAGTACGATTTGTTCACTGGGGAACTGATTCGCCTAGAAGCGCTGATTCGTTGGTATAATTCAGAGCTTGGATGGATCCGCCCTGATCAGTTTATTCCTTTAGCTGAAAAAATAGGATTGATGCCAAAACTCGATGAGTGGGTGCTGTCTACGGCATGCCGGCACAGGAAAATGTGGAAACAAAGAGGGGGGGTCGAAGCGGATTTATCCATCAACCTGTCTGCTTCCCATTTCCAAATACCAGGCATGGCTAAACGGCTCCTTTCCATTATTGAAAGCAATGGAGATGATCCATGTCGATGGGAATTTGAAGTGACTGAACATATTATGATGCAAGATAGTGCGGTCGTGTACGAAAACATAAGCCAGTTAAAAGAGGCAGGCGTTAAACTGGCGATTGATGATTTTGGCGTAGGATATAGTTCATTAGGATATATAAAGAAGTTAAAAGTGGACCGTTTAAAAATCGATCGTTCGTTTATCAAAAACTTACCGCAATCCGCTGATGACCAAGCCATTGTGGCTGCTGTGATCACGATGGCTCATCAATTGTCGATCGATGTCGTTGCAGAAGGAATTGAAAATGAGAAGCAAATTCAAATATTAAAGGAAATGGGGTGCAACGGAGGGCAAGGGTATTTTTGGAGGCAACCTGTGTCGGAAACGGAGATTGGATCGTTGTTGCAATGCAATGAGTGAACAGTTCAAAATGGCAATATAGGTTGTCTTGCCATACTCGGGTATGTTGAGGCAACGAATGAAGAGGAAAAGGAGCTGGTTTCATGGAAACGCTCAGACAACGGCTGCGATCCATTGATCAAAAGGGATATAAAGCGTATAAAACGATCGAAGGGACGTATTCGTTTCCACTGTTTACGCTCGCGATTGACCACGTGCAAGGCGATCCGTTCGCTGAGCCGTCCAAGGTGCGGGTGATCGTGCCGCGGGCGAAAACAGCGCTGGCAGCGGAGTGGACGAATACGAAACCGCGGCGCGTCCGGTGTGAAGATGTGCTAGCGCGCCGTATCCATCATGCATTGCGGCAATGGCCGCTGCGGGCGCGCGGGTCGGGAAAAAGTGGACTCGTCTTGATTGATGCGCCGGGGCAAAAAGTGCTCGAGCGGACGGCGGTGCAAGTGGCTGACGAGACGATTACGGTTTGTTTATCGGTCGGTTTGCCGGCGAATGGACGGCGCATTTTGGCGAAAGAAGCCGAGGCCATCTTTTTCGAGCAAATTCCATCCGTCATTGAGCGAGCGGTGTACGGCCTTCGGGAAGAAGACATCCGCCCGGCGGTGGAGCTGGCCGATCAGCAGCACGCCATTCGCCGTTATTTGCGCGAGCATGGTTTGGTGGCGTTTGTCAAAAACGGCGCGATTTTGCCGCGGGAGAGCGGAGTGAGCGACAAGCCGCTGCAACGTGGAGCGGTGCCGTTTCAAAGCCCGCCGGAGCTGGAGATCGCGATCCCCGTTCCGCATCGCGCTGAACCGATCAAAGGCATGGGCATCCGAAAAGGCATTACGCTTATTGTCGGCGGCGGGTATCACGGCAAATCGACGCTGCTTCAGGCGTTAGAGCACGGCGTGTATGACCATATCGCCGGCGACGGGCGGGAGTTTGTCATCACCGACAGCGGGGCGGTGAAAATTCGCGCCGAAGACGGCCGGAGCGTCGCCAGTGTTGACATTTCGCCGCTCATTGGCGCGTTGCCGTACGGCAAAGAGACAACGCAGTTTTCGACGGAAAACGCGAGCGGCAGCACCTCACAGGCCGCGAGCATGATTGAAATGATTGAAGCCGGGGCATCGGCGTTTTTGATTGACGAAGATACGAGCGCGACGAATTTGCTCATCCGCGATGCGCGCATGCAGGCGCTCGTGGCGAAAGAAGCCGAACCTATCACGCCGTATATCGACAAGGCGCGTCAACTATTTCGCGATTACGGCATTTCGACGGTTCTTGTCGTCGGCGGGTTGGGGGATTACTTGGACATCGCGGATTGCGTGATCAAAATGGAGCAGTACGTCCCGTTTGATGTGACCGGGGAGGCGAAGCGGATCGCTGCAGAGATGCCGTCGGGACGGAAAGCGGAAGGCGGAGAGTCGTTCGGCCGCATTCACGAGCGCATTCCGCTGCCCGAAAGTTTGAACAGCCAAAAAGGAAAAAAAGCAAAAGCCGTCGCGCGCGGACGGCACGTTATTCAGTACGGGCAAACCGATCTATTGCTTTATGCGCTTGAGCAGCTGGTCGATGACAGCCAAACGCGGGCGATTGCCGCGGCGCTGCTGTATATGGAACGAAAAGGATGGCTCGACGGGAAGAAAACCATCCGCCAACTGCTCGATGCGATCGAAGAACAATGGGATCGCCAAGGCTTGGGCTCCGTTTCGTTCCGAAAAGGGCATCCGGGTGAACTTGCCCGCCCGCGCCGATTCGAGCTGGCGGCGGCGCTCAATCGGCTGCGGACGCTCCGTTGCCGCCAACGCTGAACCATTGCGGGCGGAAGCGGATTGAACCCGCTTTCGCTTTTCGTTTCCGTTGATTTTGTCTAGCGTCCCCTTTCGATTATCGTTATAATTATGTTTATCAGTGCAATGAAACGGCTGGCGGCGGGGAGGCCGCGGTTTGGCTGAAGGGGGATCGAGGCATGGGCAAATCAAAAGGTTCGATTGAATCGGAAATCAGCAAAGCATTGACAAAATGGGAAAAAGATTTTCTTGGCCGCGGTTCGGTATCGGTGAAAACCGATATTTTGCGCGATATGATCATCGTTTCGTTGCACGGCATCCTGACGCCCGCCGAGTACGCGCTTTGCGAATCAAAAGAAGGAATGTTATCGGTGAAGCGGTCGCGGACGAGTTTAGTGGAGTCTGGAGTCGATGACTTGAAAGAAATGATTTTTGAAATCACCGGCGAGAAGGTGAAGAGCTTCCATACGGATTTAAGCACCCGGACGGGCGAGCGGATTATCGTCTTCAAGCTGTTCAACGATTTAGAAAAGCAGCTTGCAAAATAAATTCATGGATGAAATGTTGACAAAGTTGTTGTATAATTAAAACAACTTTTGTATAGTGAATATAGAATCAAATGGAAACGATAAGGTCGGGAGTCCTTCAAAAAACCTACATAAACGTCGTTTAGGTTCGTTGAAGGGAAACCGACCGGTGTCTGTTGCACAGCGGGAGATCTTCAAACAATCGCCTCACGATTGGTTGAAGGTAAACCGGCTATGGGCAATCTATAGGCAATGGTGCGGCCTTTTTGGTCGCGTTGCCTGATTGACATAGCCGGTTTTTTCTTTTTTCTCCCGAACGAAGACAAAGGACGAGGGGAGGAGAATGTGATGGCAGCACAATGGTTCATATGGGGATGGCTCGCCGCAGTGGCCATCGTTTTCATCAGCGCAGCCGCATGGCTGCATCCGCGCATGCCGGAGCGGTATGTGCATGTGCACGTCTGGCTGTTGCTTCTTCCGGGAGCGGCGGCTGCCGCCGGATGGATCGGCGCCGGCAACGCAGAGGCCGGGCCGTGGCGGTTTGATGCGGTCAGTTGGTTGGTGGCCGTCTATATTTCACTTCTCAGTTGGGCGATTCAACGGTTTGCCGTTCGCTATTTGCATGGCGACCGCGCTTACCGGCGCTATTTTTCCTTGTTGACGTGGACGGTGTCGGCCGCTTCTCTGACATGGGCAAGCGGCGACATGCGCCTCGTTGCTGTCTGCTGGGGGCTTCCATTGATGGGCCTTGTGGCGTTAACGGCATTGAAAAAAGAATGGAGGCCGGCGCAGTTTGTCGCCCGGCAAATGGCGGTCGTGTTCAGCCTGAGTTGGCTGGCCGTCGTCATCGCTGCCGTCTGGCTCGGAACGGCGGCCGGCGAATGGCAGCTTGCTTCTGCGCTGTCGGCGGAGCGCCTTGCTCGCCTAGACGCCTGGGAGAAGGCGGTGATGAACGGACTGCTTATTTTGGCCGCCATTATCCCAGCTGGGCAATGGCCGTTTCATCGCTGGCTGATGGAATCAGCCGTGACGCCGACGCCGGTGTCAGCGGTGATGCATGCCGGTCTTGTCAACGCTGGGGGGCTCTTGCTTTGGCGCTTTTCTCCGCTTTTTCACGAAACATGGGCGCATGTGGCGCTGTTTCTGATCGCTTTTGCCTCGATTTTGATTGGCACGGGCATCAGCTTAGTTCACGTCGACTATAAGCGCCAGCTTGTCGGTTCGACGATGGCGCAAATGGGCGTCATGCTTGTGCAATGCGCCCTGGGCGCTTACGGGGCCGCAGTAGTGCATTTAGTGCTGCACGGGTTGTTTAAAGCGACGCTCTTTTTGCAGTCCGGGTCCGTCGTGCCGCGAGTCGGTCGGGCAGGATTGCGAAAAACAGGCAGTTCGTGGCCGGGCGGCATCATCCTCGGCGTGCTGCTTGGGTGGGCGTTTTGGCAGGCGGCTCCGCACGAACCGGCCCGGCTGTTGAGCGCGCTTTTGCTTGGGGCCTCGGCGGCGGTCGCTTGGGGACGGCTAGCCGATTTCCGCGAAGGCCGCTGGATGGGCCTGGCGGCGGTGGCTGTGTTGGCGTTTGGTTCGGAAACGGTGCGCCATCAGTTTTTGACGCTGCTCGGCCAGGGGGAAGCGACGGTTTTTGTGCCGCCTGCCGCGTTTGAATGGACAGTAGGCGTCTTGTTTGCGATGGCGGCATTGACCGCTGCCTGGCTGGCAAACCGGCGCACATCGGCGCTTGCCGTTCGGGTGTATATGCATCTCGTTCATCTCGGGGAGCCGCGCCCAGCGGCTATGGAGGCGCATCCCCGTTATTTGGCATCCTATCTGAAGGAGGGAATGGCTCATGAGTAAAAGTGCAATGCCGCTTGAACGGCTAACGGGGGAATCGAAGCCCACCGGCGCAGAAGCCCGCCCGCTTGCTATGCTTGTCAGCGAAGCGGCAAAGGCGGTTGCGCCGCTTTGGCCGATTTCCGCCTTTATCGCCCGCCATCCGTGGATGGGGCTTGAAGAGCAGACGTTTGCCGACGCAGCCGACCGCCTGCAGCAGGCGCATGGAATTGATTTGTATCCGCCGATGGCGGTTTTCCATGCGGCGATGGCAAAAGGGGAGATTGACCTTGTATTCGTCGAGCGGCGGCTGCAGCGTTGGCTTGACAACAAGCCGCTCCCGGTGCGGCGCCAAGAAGCAGAGCGAATGTGCCGCGCCCTCCTTTGGAATGAGACGGTGCCCAACGAGGCGCTTCGTCTGCCGGAACTGGCGGAGCTGGCGCATGCGGCGGCATGGCGTCCGGCGGCTGTTCGGACGGCGGGCGCCGCGTTGCACGGCGTAAGCCAACGCCTTGACCAACAAACCGTCAAATGGTGCAAACTGTTTTATGGTTCGAACACGGCGCCATGGGCGCTTCCACATTGTGAGCTGGGGTTTTACGGAGCATGGCGCCGGCTCATCGCCGCCGACCCGGCGCTCTCGAAAGAGGAACGGAAGCGGCTTGCCGATTGGCCGCACGACGGGGAAGAGGCGCTGCGTCAAGCGTTGATGAAGCTTGGCGTACAGGAGGAAGAGACCGCCGCTTACTTGGAGGCGCATTTGTTGGCGTTGCCCGGCTGGGCTGGCATGGTTGTATGGCAGTCGCGCCGGACGGGCGACGAATTGCGGGGATTGATTGACTATTTGGCGGTCCGTCTGTCGCTTGAATGGACGCTTGTGGCGCCATATTTGCCGCTTGAACGGGAGGATCATGCGGACATCGGCGCTGCTCTTTCACTGTTGGCCGCTTGGCTGCATTGGGGAGGGATGACGCTGGAAGACTGGCGGAACCTGTCCGGCAAAGAGCAGCGCGCCTGGTTGGCGTTTATCGATCGGTTTTGGCGAATTGACCGGTGTCATCTTTGGCTTGAAGCGTGGGAAGATACGTATGAAGCGAAATTGAAAGAAGCGGTATTGGCGCATCAGCCGATGGATGAGACGAAGAAGGCGGCAGCGCAGCTATTGTTTTGCATCGATGTCCGTTCCGAGCCGTTCCGCCGCCATTTGGAAGCGGCCGGACCGTTTGAAACGTATGGCTGCGCCGGCTTTTTCGGCTTGCCGATTCAAACGCGCGCACTTGACAGCGATGACGCTCACCCGTCATGCCCGGCGATCGTCGCGCCGCAGCATGAAATCAACGAAACCGCCGCTTTGGAAGCGGCGCGTCCGTACCGTCGCCGGCGCGATGCATTCCGCTTTGTCGGCCAGACGTTTAAAAAGATCAAACAGCATATGTTGGCCGGCTTATTGCTTCCGGAAATGAGCGGACCATGGCTCGGCCTTCATACCTTCGCCCGCAGCGCCGCGCCGGCTTGGGCTGGCCGGGTCGTCCGCCAGGCGGAAGCGGCAGCCGAACATAAGCCGAAGACGGACTTGTCGCTCCACCGCCATGGAAAGGATGAATCGTCTGGACTGCCGATCGGCTTTACAACCGAGGAACAAGTGCAATACGTGAAGCAGCTGCTCGTCAACATTGGCTTGACGTCTTCGTTCGCTCCGCTTGTGGTTGTTTGCGGCCATGAAAGCGAGACGGCCAACAACCCGTACGCTTCGGCGCTCGATTGCGGGGCGTGCGGCGGTGCGGCCGGGGCGTTCAACGCCCGCGTATTCGCCGCGTTGGCCAACTTGCCGGAAGTGCGCGCTGGACTGGCGGCTGAAGGGATCAACATTCCGGATGAAACGGTGTTTGTCGCTGCGGAACATATTACGACCGTCGATGAAGTCCGCTGGCTTGATGTGCCGCCGTTGCCCGCAGCGGCTGAGGCGGCGTTTCGACAGCTGAAGCAGGCGCTTGGCGAAGCGAGCCGCCGTGCGAACGCTGAGCGGATGGCAAAGCTCCCCCATGTCGGACAGACGCCGCGCGATCCGGTGGCGGAAGCGCAACGGCGCGCCGTTGATTGGAGCGAGATCCGTCCAGAATGGGGATTGGCCCGGAACGCTGCGTTCTTGATCGGCCGCCGCAAGTTGACAAAAGGAAAGGACTTAAACGGCCGGGTGTTTTTGCATAGCTACGATTGGCGCGAAGATCCGACCGGTGAGGCGCTCGCCGGCATTATCGCCGGACCGGCGACCGTCGGACAATGGATTAACTTGCAATATTACGCTTCAACAGTCGCACCGCACTACTACGGGAGCGGCGATAAAACGACCCAGACGGTGACCGGCGGCATCGGCGTCATGCAAGGGAACGGGAGCGACTTGTTAGCCGGCTTGCCATGGCAGTCGGTCGCCGCGTCCGATCGCGAACTGTTTCATGCTCCGCTTCGGTTGCTTGTCATCATCGAAGCGCCGTCCTATTATATCGAGCAGCTGCTCGACAGAAATGAAGAGTTTCGTCGCAAAGTGCAAAACGGCTGGCTCCGTCTCGCCTCGATTGACCCAGACAGCGGGGCGTGGGTGAACTGGGAGGCAGGCCGTCTTGCGTCGGTGCAGCAGCGCTAAAAAGCAACGATATGCCGCTTGCTGGGTTTGTCTGGCCGGCGGCTTTTTTTCGTTGACCGCCAAACGAGGCAGGGAAAATGGATGCACGCCGCGAAATAAGATAGCAGCTGGTATAACAGCAACAGGAAAGACGAGGAAAGAGGGAAAGCGGATGAAAACGCAGTTTATCGCCGGTCATGCGCGGCTGCCGGCCGGAATGGCGGCGAAAAGCCTTTACGATACGCTGACGATCACAGCGGAAATTGATAAAAAATACGGGGTGATCGTGGAGGCATCGTGCACACTGGCTACTGAACATGGGCGCGATTACGTGGCCCGCCTGCTTCGCGGCCATTCGCTGCGCGATGGCATCGACGGTCTGCTCGCCGAGCTTGACGAAGGGTATTTAGGGAAAGCCCATTCTGCTCTGTGCGCGGCGCTAAAAGATTTGTACAAACAATATTGCAAAATGGAGGAGAAAGAGCCATAAGCCGCTGCCCCTCATCGGTTGATGGGGGGCAGCGGCGTTTTGGTGCGGGTCAGCGGTTTGGCCGCCCATGATTTCGTTGGTGATTCAGTTTTCAGCCGGCCGCCATGCCGGCAGCGTTTTGCGCAACGGTTTGTCTTGGCGGTAACCGAGCACATATTCGGCCTGCATGATCGTATGAATTTCCCGTGTTCCTTCGTAAATGACCGGCGCTTTCGAGTTGCGCAAGTAGCGCTCGACCGGGTATTCGTTCGAATAGCCGTAGGCGCCATGGATTTGCACGGCATCGTCGGCCGCCTGGTTCGCGTAGTCGCAGGCGATCCATTTGGCGAGCGATGTTTCTCTCGTGCAACGCCGGCCTTCGTTTTTGAGAAAGCCGACTTTGTAAACGAGCAGGCGGCTGATTTGCAAACCAGCTTCCATGCGGGCGATCATTTGCTGGACGAGCTGATGGCGGCCGATTTCTTTGCCGAATGTTTTTCGTTCGTGGCAGTATTTAACGCTCGCCTCAAGACATGCCATAATGAGGCCGACCGCGCCGGCGGCGACGGTGAAGCGGCCGTTGTCAAGCGCTGACATGGCGATTTTGAATCCTTCGCCTTCTTCCCCGAGCAAGTTTTCTTTCGGGACGCGGACGTTGTCAAAAAACAGCTCGCCCGTATTGCCAGAGCGGATGCCAAGTTTCCCTTTAATCGGGCGCGACGAAAAGCCGGGCATCGTCCGTTCGACGATAAAGGCGGAAATGCCGCGGTGCTTTTTCGATTTGTCCGTATAGGCGAATACGAGAAAATGGTCAGCGATGTCAGCGAGGGAAATCCATGTTTTTTGTCCGTTTAAAATGTAGTCATCTCCGTCGCGGACGGCTGTCGTCTGGATGGAAGCGACGTCCGAGCCGGCGTTTGGTTCAGTGAGGCCGAACGCGCCGATTTTTTCCCCGCGGGCTTGCGGGATAAGGTATTTTTGTTTTTGTTCCTCAGTTCCCCATTGCAAAAGAGTGAGGCTATTGAGTCCGGTGTGGACCGACACGGCGGTGCGAAACGCCGTATCGCCGCGCTCAAGCTCTTCGCAGACGATGGCAAGCGAGTTGTAGTCCATGCCCATGCCGCCGTATTCTTCCGGGATGCACACTCCCATTAAATTGAGCTCGGCGAGCCGTTTGAAAATGTTGCGGTCGAATTCGCCGCGTTCGTCCCATTCTTTGATATACGGCATGATCTCTTTGTCGACGAATTTGCGCACCGTTTGCCGGAGCATTTCTTGTTCCGGTGTAAAGTCGAAGTTCATCATCGTTTCCATCCCCCTATGCATCCGTTGTTGTGTAAAGGCGGTTTCCATTGCATGCCAGTGCACTGGCGGGCGTTCAGCCGGCCGTTTCCAGAAACTTTGTCTTCGCGTTGGTTATGGCGATTCGTTATCGTTGCCTTCGGCTTCTGGATCGTTTTGCCACCTGGTTTCGGCTTCGTTGTTATGTTCGCCGGCGAGCGGCGGCGGCAGCCGGTAGGAGACCGGTGTCCCAGACAGCTTGAGCGGGCTGGCGACAAGTTTCAGCGGACCGACGGTTGGGTGGTGCATGGTGACCGTCATATGACGCGCGTCGGTTTGCGGATGGCGAAACAGTTCGTCCATCGTTTGCACCGGGCCGCACGGGATCCCTTTTTCAGCGAGAAGGCGCTGCCATTCGGCGCGCGTCCGCCGCTTGATTTCTTCATTCAGCCGCCGGTTTAGTTCGTCCCGATGGGCGACGCGGCCTGGGTTTGTCTGAAAACGCGGGTCAGACCCGATCGAGCGGTCGGACAATAGCGAGCAAAGCGCCTGAAATTGCCGGTCATTGCCGACGGCGATGACGATCGGACCGTCGCTTGCCTCGTACGTTGAATACGGAACGATGTTCGGATGCTCATTGCCAAGCGGCTGCGGAATGTCACCTGACATTAAGTAGTTCGCCGCCACATTCACCAATGCACTGACAGCGCAGTCAAAGAGCGATAAATCAATTTTTTGTCCGCGCCCCGTTTTTTCACGAGCCAAAAGCGCCGCTTCGACGGCGATGGCCGCATACAACCCTGTAAACACGTCGGTGACGGCCACTCCCACTTTGAGCGGGCCGGTGTCCGCGGTGCCGTTGATGCTCATCCAGCCGCTCATCGCCTGAATGATGTAGTCGTAGCCGGGAAGCGAAGCGAGCGGACCGGTTTCGCCGAACCCGGTGATCGAGCAGTAGATGAGGCGCGGGTTGAGGCGGGACAGCGCTTCATAGTCAAGCCCCCATTTGTCCATCGTCCCGGTTTTGAAATTGTGGATGACGACATCGGCTGTCTCCGCCAGACGGCGAACGGTTTCCCGCCCTTGTTCTGTTTTTAGATCGACGGTTACACTTCGCTTGTTGCGGTTGACGGCCGTGTAGTAGGCGCTCATCCCATTTTGGAACGGCGGCCCCCAAAACCGGGTGTCGTCCGACCCGCCCGGCGCTTCGATTTTGATGACATCGGCCCCTAAATCGCCTAAAATCATCGTCGCATACGGGCCCGCCAATACGCGCGACAAGTCAAGGACGCGCACGCCATCAAGCGCTCCCGCCATTCGTTTCCCCCCTTTCCTGACATGCAAAAAGCCGGTTCCCAGGCAAGGTAAAGACAGGAACCGGCTTGAACGGACTGAGAAGGCATTCCGGCGCGGAAATGCCGTCAGGCCGCACAGTTCTTTTTCAATAATAATGGAAGGCAAACATAGCGATGAATGCTGCCGTGACGGGTAGCGAAGTCAATGAACAGTGATGCCAGCCGTCTGATCTGCCGGGCGGTGAAGCGGGCAGGAGACGACTCGATACATTTATTATAAAATATTGTTTGATAATTGTAAATAATCTAACTTGTATAAAAAACATCCGCCAGCCTTAATCGGCTAGCGGAGGGAAGTAAAGATGCGCTTCGCTGCGTTGACGGCGTAGCGGCTGCCGCCGTCGTTTTCCACCCCTTCGATCAACAGGGCAAGCAACAGATCACGGCGGTCGGCCGGGTAGGCAACGAACAAACCATTTTCCTTTCCTTGTGTTCCTTTTTCCTGCTTCAGCTCGGCGGTCCCGGTTTTGCCGGCAAGCGGAATAGATTTGATGTAAGCATCATGAGCCGTTCCGTTCGGATCAGCGACAACACGGACTAAATCGCCGGCGACGATGGCGGCTGTCTGGCTGGAGATGACGCCTTGTTTCCAGACGGTTTTCGGTTGGCCTTTTTCGAGCACCGGTTGAAGCAAATCACCTCCCGTTACAAACGGGGTGTAGGCAGCGGCAAGGTGAAGAATGCTCATTTGCATTTCCCCTTGTCCATAGGCAGTATCGGCCAGTTGTGGTCCCGTTTTCAAGCTCCCGCTATTGGAAAAACGCGACGCCGGAATTGGGTACGGAAATGGTGGCTTTTCTCCAAACCCGAATGAGCGAAGGCCGGACTCCATCCGTTCCGGGCCGAGCTCGAGGCCGGCCATGGCAAAGTAGATATTATCAGAGTAAACAAGGGCTTTGGTCAGGTCGACGCGCTCCGGTCCATCGTGGACGCGGGTGATGAAATAGTTGCCCCATGAACGATCCGGCTGCCAACGTCGGCCGTGAATCGTTTTTGTTTCTTTTGGCGTGATGGCGCCTTGTTCAAGAGCGATGGCGGCAATAATTGGTTTGATGGCTGATCCCGGTGCATAGGTCGCAGCAAAGCGGTTAACGAGCGGGCGGAGCGGGTCATTTTGCCATTTTGCGTATTCCGATGATGAAAGGCCGAGCACGAACCGGTTTGGATCAAACGACGGGGAACTGACAAGTGCCAAAATTTCTCCCGTTTGCGGATGGATGGCCGCCGCTGTGCCGGCGCGACCTTTCATTTCGCGGTAAATGGCCTGCTGGACTTTGGCGTCAATCGTTACCGCAATCGTTTCGCCGTCTCTCGGCTTTGTTTCTGCGATGGTCACGGTCGATCCGTCCGCTTTTTCGATATAAAGGCGGGCTCCGTCATGGGCGCGCAGTCGCCCTTCCCAAAGCTCCTCAAGACCGCGTTTCCCAATCCGGGAGGTTGGCGAGTAGCCTTCATCTTTCTTTGCCTCCCATTCTTCTTTCGTGATCGTGCCCACATACCCGACTAAATGAGCGGCTGCTGCGCCAAGCGGATATTCCCGTTCGGGCGTTTCTTTAACGGCGACGGCTTGGATGCGGCGAGCTTCCTCAACCCGCTTATCAGTTTTCGACACCTTTTGAATCGGTACGAAATAATCGGGACGCACCCAAGGCGCGTTTAGCTTTTCTGTAATTATTTCGGGCGAAACGCCAAGCAGCGAGGCAAGCTTCTGTTTGATGGTTTCCGCATTGTCGCCCATTTGCCCTGGAATTACTCCGATCTCATATGCCGTACCGTTCATGGCAAGCGGCTGGCCGTTGCGGTCGATAATTTCTCCCCGTTTTCCCGGCGTGATGTTCAGCCGCACTTTGTCATTGGGGCCAAGCTGTGGGAAAATATAAGACGGATCCCACTTTATGCGCCATTGTTCTTTGTCATTGGATTGTTCTTTGACAAGCTTTGCCTCGTGGCGAAACTGCACGGGCCCGGCGACTGTGTCCATTTTTACGGAAAACGGCAAGGAGATTTCCGTTTTGTCACCGTCTTTTTTATCAGTTTGAACAGGGACTGGGGCAACGGATAAGTGAGACACCTGGATGTCGCCGTAAATTTTTTTATAGCGGTCAACAAATTGCTCTTTGCCGACTGTTTTTTTCGTTTCTTCTGAGAGCATGTCGTACATTTTCGCAAATTGCTGTTTCGTCCAGTAGGAGGTGTACGTTTTTAATGCATCGTGCGGCGATGGCGGTTTGCTGCAGGAGAAAAGTGTGATTGCTAAAAACGAAATGAGAGCCAACACCCAACGAACATTCCCCATATGTTTCCAATCCCCCTTTTTCTGTTCTCTTTCCACTATATCATGGACAGGAAATATGATCCAACGAAAAGGATGATGGGAAAACATTGCTGTCCAAGGCCAAAAGGGGGGCAACATTTGCCCGTGTTCAGATATAATTGTAAAGAAAGGGGAATCGATGAGATAAGGAAGTGATGGAGCATGTTTCATGTTTTAGTGACGACAGACGCCAACTATCTGCCGCCGCTGAAAGTGTTGATGCACTCATTATTTTGCCATAATCGCCGCCCATTCAGATTTTACTTGTTATATTCACGTATTAGTGAGGAGGAGATTGAGGCGCTTGGCGAGTTTGTTCGCCGGCAGGGGCATGAGCTGGTGCCGATTTACGTTGATCCAGAACTGTTTCATGATGCGCCTGTTTTCCGCCACTATACGGTGGAGATGTATTACCGTCTGGCGGCGCATTTGTTTTTGCCGCCAGATGTCGACCGTGTCTTGTACCTTGATCCGGATATTGTGGCGATCAACCCGATGGATGAGCTGTATGACATGGATTTTGAAGGGAACTTGTTCATTGCGGCTGAGCATACCCATTCGACGAAGGTGGCAAACTTGTTCAACAAGTTGCGGTTAAAAACGCCGAACGCGAAAGGGTATTTCAACACGGGTGTGATGATGATGAACATTGCGATGATGCGCGAACACGTTCGGCTTGCGGACATTTACCAGTTCATTCGCGACAACCGGTTCAAGCTTGTTCTTCCTGACCAAGACGTCTTAAACGGGTTGTACTGGGACAAAATTAAACCGGTCGACTGCTACCGCTACAACTACGACGCACGCTATTATGACTTTTTGCAGCTTTTGCCCAACCCGAAACACGATTTAGCTTGGATTGAGGAAAACACCGTTTTTATCCATTATTGCGGCAAGGAAAAACCGTGGAAAGACCATTACAAAGGGGAGTTGGGGCGGTTTTACAAACGGTACAGCCAAGTGTTGGAGCTCGAGGGCGAGGCGACGGTGTAGCGTGGCTTGAGAGACGCGTTGAACAAAGAAAGTCTCTCACTCCAAGCAAAGCGAAGCGGAAGCGGTTCACAGGAAAAAGGCGCCCCATCAAAGCGGGCGCCATGTTCGATTACTGTTTGCGCTCTTGACGGCGGATGCCAGCAGCGGCCGCGCGCGCCTGCGCCTCGAGGTCTTCATGGTCGGCAAATTCTGCCGAGTATTCCACATCGATGCCGTCAGATTTCAGCTGTTTCGGCACTTGCGGCAAAGTTGCCTTGTTTTTGTCGCGCGTCCGTTGTCCGCGAGATCGGCCCATCGTCCATGCCCCCTATAAAGAAGTGTGAATCGTACGATTCATTCATTAGCATGGCATGGACGGCGCCAGCGTATAAATAGCAATCGTTTCTAGTGGCGCGCCTTTTTGGCCGTATAGCCGCCCGCTTGGTCCGCCATTTTAAAATCGCGGGCATAGCTTACTTCTTGGGCGCTTGTCAGCGTATGCTTCGCTTTTTCGCGTTTTCGTTTTTCCGCCATCGCTTGTTCCCTCGCTTTGCATCTATATTCCTTTAATTCCATTTTGCGCAAAACCAGCCGTTTTTATGCTTGACACTCCACACGGCTAAAGCCGTGGGATTCTTGGGTCGTTCGCGTCCTCCTCCATTTCTGGTTCGGACAACGCCCAAGTTTAGGGGTGTGTCATCACCCCGTCCCATCGGGTTAGAGTGTACCCCGATGGGCGGCGCACCTGTGACCAGTGCGCTAGGTTAGGAGGCGAAGCCCGAAATCGCTTTGGCGATGTTGATGGCGCCATTCAAGTCGGCGTGGAGAGTGTATCCACACCTTTGGCATCGGAAGCAGATGCCGTTTCGGTTCGCTTTCTCTCGATGTCCACATTTACACGTTTGGCTCGTATAAGTTGGATTCACCCACTCCACCCGAATGCCTGCCATTTCGGCTTTATAGGCAATCATCGTTTGTAGTTGGTGAAATGCCCAAGAATGAAGGCTTCGTCCTGCTTCTTTAGCCGATGTTGCCCGCTTTCGAATGCCTGTCAACTCTTCCATCCGAATCACGCCAACACCGTTGGCGAGCGCAACATTCACGATTTGACGGCTGATTTTGTGATTTTGATCCTTCATCCAGCGGGACTCTTTGCGGCCGATTTTGCGAATCATCTGGAGCTTCTTGGCTTTGCCCAACGTTCGCCGCAAAGCCGCATAGCGTCGGCGCACAAAGGCGCATTGGTTCCCTTTGAAAAACCACGATTTCGTTCCCACGCTGGCCACGGCGATATAGCGAAGCCCAAGGTCAACGCCCATCACCTTTGTTTCGTGCCGCGGCTTCACGTCAAAGGTGATCGCGATCGCCAAGCACCATTTCTTTCTCTTTTTGTAGAGCTTGGCGGCCCCTTGTTTGGCGGTTCCATCGAGCAGCCGATTCAGCCACGCTTCTTGGTAGGGGCGCGCAACCACTGGCACGCCAATTCGCTTCTCCAGTGTGGGGAAGGAAACCGTGTAGAACGCTCCTTTCTTTTCCACCTTTACGTTTTGATTGTTAAAGCAACACCAGAATGTTCGGAACTTCTTTGCCTTTTGTTTTTTCTTTTGGGCCTTCACTTCTCGAATCGTCTGATTCACGACGGCGGAAGGAAACCGCTGCGACGAAAACTCTTTAAATAGTTTGCTCGTCGCTTGATTCAGCTCGGGATGATTCAACAGCCAATTCGCAAACGCGGTATTCACTTCTGTCATCCGTTCATACATGTCTTGTTTGGCTTTCGTCGGCTTGTGCAGTTCCAGCCTGAGGGTGATCGTGGGCATGGATTCACCTCCTTGCAGCAATGACAGGATGCCATTTCCATATGAAGAAAACGGCTCACTTTCATCCCACGCCTAAAGAGCGTGGGCTTTCTCGTTCGCGAATCTGTAAAAAAGAGGATGTCCGTTTGGACAGCCTCTTTTTGCATCAGATGCGCTCTCCCGCGGCTTATGCCTCTTTGCGCTGTTCTTCATTGTGGGCAAAGGAAGGATGGCGCATTGTATAGAGCGTGTAGTTGTCTTTTGTAATTTCGTACAAATTGTATACATCCGCGCCGATTTGCTCGAGCAACGCCCGCCGCGTTTCATTGGCCGGCGTGACGTACGGCAGTTTTTCCGCCGCTTTGATCGAGCGGACGTTGACTTTGCGAATGCGCAAAAACACGGTTTCGATCGACAGCTCATAAAACAGCTCATGGAAAAACGCTTCTTTGGCGCGCCGATTGTAACCGAGCCCGTGATACGGCTTGCCGAGCCACGTGCCTAAAAAGCCGGCGCCATCTTGGATATCAAAGAGGCTGATTGTGCCGATCGGGTTTCCCCATTCGTCTAAAATCGTGCGCGAAATCAATTCGCCACGTTCTTCCGCCTCCATGAGCTGTTTTGTCATGAATAAAAACTCTTCGTACGAGCTGGCTTTTTGGCGCACGAAAGGGAAGACGTCCGGATGCACCATCAGCTCGTACAGCGCATGGCAATCTTGCAGCTCGCGTTTTTTCAACATGGCCAATCCCTCCTTTGGATGCCGAGGGCAGCCTCCCAGCGGGAACCCACCCTCGAAATTTTTTTATTAAAACTTCATTAAAAAAATTTCGGGGTGGGAATCGAACCCACTAGGACCAGCGCGAGCGCTGGTGACGCACCATTTGCCTTCCCCTTGTTCCTGTCCGTATGCGATTATGACGACAACTAGCCTAAGGTCTCCTTTATCATACACGATCGGAGGCGAAAAGGGAATTGTTTTTTTGTTAATTTTTTTTGGATATTTTTTGTCGGTCATGGGGCAAAAGCAAATCGGTGAGACAGCCTTCCAACGTTGGAAACGAAAAGCGGAAGCCGGCTTGCAATAGCTTCTCTGGAATGACGCGCTGCCCTTCGGTGACAAGCATGCTCATTTCGCCAAGGAGAAGACGAAGCGCCCAAGCGGGAATCGGAAGCCAATGCGGACGGCCAAGAAGGCGGGAGAGCATGCGGCCGAACTCATCCATTTGCACTGGATAGGGTGCGGTGAAATTGATCGGGCCGGACAATTCCTCGTGTTCGATGATATACGAGGCCGCGCGCACGACGTCTTCAAGATGAATCCACGATAGCCATTGCCGTCCGCTGCCGATTGGACCGCCGACAAACAGCCGGTACGGCTTGATCATCATCGGCAAGGCGCCGCCATGTCGGGCAAACACGACGCCAAAGCGAGCGTAGACGGTGCGGATGCCAAGCTGCTCAATCGGACGGGCCGATGCTTCCCATGCTTGGACGGTCTGGGCTAGAAAGTCGCCGCCGTAATCGGTCGTTTGCTCGGTAAATGTTGCGGAGTCCGAAGTGCCGTAAATGCCGATGGCGCTGGCGTTGATAAACAACGACGGGGGGCGGGACAGTGAATCGATGTAGCGGCCCATCGCTTCGGTGGATCGAAGGCGGCTGTCAAGGATGATCTCTTTTTGCTTCGCCGTCCAACGTTTTCGATTGAGCGGCTCCCCGGCTAAATTAATGGCGACATCGACAACTTCAGGCTTTCGGTGGTTGTCGAAGGAAAGGTAATGAATGCTGCCTTCGGAAGGTTTGGGAGAGCGGGTGAAAATGTAGATCTCATGTCCTTGCTTGGAAAAATGGCGGGCGAGCGCCTGGCCGATCAGCCCAGTGCCGCCGTTGATGGCGATGCGCATCTTGATTCCCCTTCCATTGGTTTATATTATGACTTCGCTTTTGGTGTCAGAAGTTCCTGCTTATGATACGATAAAAGATAAGGGGGACAAACAATGGGAACGATTGCCGACATTGTCGCAACCGAACAAAATGCTGAACGATTTTGGATTGTCGTGCACCGTGACGGCGCACCGTCGTTGAGATTGACAGTTGATCAAGATGTATTGCTTCAATTCCGCTTGAAAAAAGGGATGGAGATCAGCGACGACCTGCTTCAACATATTGTGTATGCCGATGAGGTGAAAAAGGCGTATCAACAGGCGCTTTACTTTTTGGCACACCGGATGCGTTCGGAGCATGAGGTCGCCGCACACTTGCGAAAAAAAGGCGCTCCGGATTCGGTGATTGATGAAGTGCTCAAAAAACTTCGCGCCGAGCGGTATGTCGATGACGAGGCGTTTGCGGCGGCTTATGTGCGCACGCAAAAAAAGACGGCGGCGAAAGGGCCGCTTCTCATCCGTGCCGAACTGGAACGGCTCGGTGTTTTGGGCCGCTTGATCGAGCAGAGTTTGGCGGAGTATACGTTGGATGAACAGGTGGCCATCGCCCGCTCGCTTTACGAAAAAGCGAAAAAACAGCGCCGGGCTGAATCGGCTCGCGCGTTTTTGGAACGGGTGCGGCAGCAGCTGATGCGCAAAGGGTTTCCGCATGAGGTGATTGCCGCCGTTTTGGCGGATGGCGGCGCTCATACTGAACAAGAAGAACGGGAGGCGCTCCGTGTTCAGGCGGAGAAAGCGCACCGCCGTTATGCGCACCACCCGCGGCCGCTTTATGAGCAAAAGATGCGCCAAGCCCTGTACCGAAAAGGATTCGCACTTGACTTGATCAATGAATGGCTGCGCATGCACGGTAATGACGAGTGATCTCGAATGAAAGGATTTAAAAAAATTAGGGGATATTATCAGTTTTGTCGTTGAATGTTGATCACAAAATCGTTCCAGTTCCATAAATCAAGAGATGTTCTGAGCCTTGTGCCGAGTTCCATGTGGATGAAAACGATCCATCCGGAATGCTCAAAAA
>NZ_BCPV01000061.1 GCF_001544135.1 Geobacillus zalihae NBRC 101842
TTGCCCTTTTCATTTTCGGCAAATGTGTTTTGTTATGCTCTAGAATCATTTCAAGATTGTCTTTTGCAATCAATGGACTACCCCCTTGGATGTTCGGAATTTGTCACTGATTTTAACACATCGATCAGTTCAACAAATTCGCTGAAAAGATGCATGCCCTTTTTGAATTCTTCGTCCTCTGCACCGTGAAACGAAAGGGCCACATAATTCATAAATGAATCAGATCGGCTGCGGCCAAACGTTTTTCCATTTAACTCCATATCTGCCTTGTAAAAAAAGAACGGATCGTTAATGCGGAACAGCTTATTGATCTTTGCAACATACTCCTCCACATTTCCTTCGCCTTTCAAGAAATTATAATAAGCTGTCTTCTTAATACCAGTGCGTTCCATCACCCATGAATGTTTAATGCCTTTCCCTTCTATATAAGTTGCAATAAAGATTTTCCGATTGTTCGATTCTGTTTTCCTTCATAACAAGTCATTTTGATAGAATGCAGCGGGCGCTCTACTGGATGTAAAACAAAGTTTCAACTTATATATATATTTTTTGACATTCTGACCTACAATTTTGTTTGTATTTACCATACACTTCACCTCCCGTATATCTAAAATGACGAATCCAACCTTGAACATCCCTGCGATGCTCAATGGGATGATCCGTGTGGAGTTTTCATCAAACTTTTGACCTTGCTTCTACAATCAATTATAAACTGAGAACAATTGATTTTCCATGTATTTTTCCTCAAAAAGCGGAATATATGATTAGTTTATGTCAAAAATCATGCAAAAGTTCTTGATTAAATTCATTTTTTCCTTAAAAACGGGAATAAGGACGTCCTTCCGTTAATGCAAAAAGGCGCCCCAACGTTTGGGACGCCTTCTCCCTTGATTTCTACAGCAACTGAAGCAACGCCTTTTTGTTCGCTTGCACTTGGTCGTTCAACGCCTTGACTTTTTCTTTTACCTTCTGAATGTCTGCGTTGTTGGCGCCGACTTTCTTTTCAAGGGCGCGAATTTCATTCGTCACCGCCCGCAGCTGGTTGGACAGCGCGATGAGCTGGCCGATGAGGCCATCAATTTGCTCTTGTTTTTCTTCATCGAGTTCCTCTTGGTCTTCACCAACAGGTTGTGGAGAATTCGGAGACGGCGCCTCCGTTACCGTTTGCCCGCTGGAAGCTGGAGCGGCAGCGTCATTGGCCGCTATGGCTTGTCCACTCGGAGCGTCAGTTGCCGCTGTGACTTCTGTCGGTTGAGAAGCAGACGGCTCGCCCGTTGGCAACGAATCAGCAGGCGTCGTTTGCGTGTCCGTTGACGATTCCGCTTCGCTCAATGCTTGAATGCGAGCGGTCACTTTGTCTAGCCGCTCTTCAATTTGGCCTACTTTTTTATGTAACTGCGCCAACTTTTGCGCAAGCCATTTTTGTTGCTTGGACGATTCCTGTTTTTTCTTCGCCTCTGTTTCCTTTTGTTCCGTCTTCTTCTTGACGACGACTTCCACTTTCTTCACCATCGTTTCGCGCTCATGCGCTTTGCCCGCAGGTTTGGCGGCCGCCCACGCCGGAGAGGCGACGAGCATCGACGCCACCAAAATCGGCCATCCTTTCTTCAACATTACCAATTCCTCCTTTTATTTTTTGGTAATGGCAGCTGGCTGGCATAGGTTTCCCCTTAGCCCCTGTAGCTTTGTGACGCTAAGTTTCCTTAGCTGTACCTTTATCATGATTGTACCATGATTTTCTTCGCGAAGAAGTGAGACGAAGTGACTATTTTTGACCTTTGAACCATTTCATATATGTCTCAAAAGTTCCTGCTTCACCGTTAAATCCCTAGTTGAAGCTCGTGTACAGGATATTTGCTTTTTGTCACAACTCCCGGGCTCCGCAATGTTTCATGCACCTTCTCATTATACAACCGAACGTTTTCATTGATGATCTTCCACTCCACCGATCGCTGGTGGCAAAACCCATCGATATCATTGTCGAGATGTTTCACATAGCGATAGGGGCCAATGATGCCGATGCTGAGCCATGCGCCATGGCGAACCAACACGATATCCCCTTGTTCCATCGTATGGACAAACGTCCAGATCGCCCCAAGAGCGTTGCCAAGCTTCGTCCCCGAATAATGGTACACATTGCGCAATCGTTCTCTCAGTTCATCTTTGCTTATGCCGTTCAAATTGCCAATCAGCGGCCAGCCAATCCCAATGACCTGATCGCGAATGAATTCGTCGTACCGCTGAAACCCATGCGGCTTCGTTTTCATTTGAAATACATGCGCCACTCCTAATCCCTCGTTTCCCTTCCAATCTCCGTCTTAGCCAAACCGCCCCACCCATCGAAAAGCGCCAGGCGCGCAACCGTTTCAACGTCTTGCATGCTTCTGAAGAACAGCCGTAATCGCCTCAATCGTTTCTTTGACGGCATCCGTCAACGCTTCAAACTTAAAAGCAATCGACTGAGCGTTTGGATTGATGGACGGGCCTGCGTTTCGATCTCTGCGAAACGCCGTGATCGCCTCCAAGTCTTGTTTGAGGCCATCCGGAAGCAATGCCCGTTCAAACCTCCAGCTGACAATGTAAGGCTCTTTCATTGCGTAATCGTTGCTTCCTTCATATTGTATGGCTCCGATGCGCTTCTTCCCTTTCTCGGAAGCTGCATCATTCATAAACAACTGCACGGTTTGCTTTCCACGTCCATCACATACATGCAAGCCTGCTTCCATCGATTTGCTTGCAATGAAGTGAAACAGAGGTGCAGTGGCAAAGCGGTACTCGAGCACCTTCATCTTTTCGTCTCCTTTCTTTTCACGCAATTTTTCGCTACGATTAACTTCAGGCATTGTGAGCATCCTCTCCATCCGTCAACATTTAGTTATGCGTTCACAACTTCCACAACAGAGGAAAGGTTTAAAAGCTGGCGAGATTTTTTCTTTACCTTACGCTCTGCACTTTACACTGCAGAACGGTGTATTTTTTACACGTGGTGCCAGTCAAATGTCGGCGCTCCACCAACCGAAGTACGTTCTTTCCTAAATAGCCACAGCTACAAAATTCCCTGCACCCGCACAGCCCACTCAATGGCTTCCTGGTAGCACGACAATACCTTATCCTCCATCAAGCCCAATCGCCCACATAGGCGCGCCATCTGCTCCCATTCCCCTCGCTCCATGCACCAAACTAGGTCATAGACAACACAAAAGCGGCCTGTTTTATGCAGGAGACAAGCTTGTATATCATCATGAATATTCAGCTCATCTAAAATTTCCGACAATGGCTGATGCAACAGAACGTCCAACAGCGAACAAATCCCCATTAAAAACAAACTAGCCTTGTCCTGCTCATAGCCCAATAGGTCCCCTAGCAATTCGCAAGCTTTTCCTCTAATAAAGGACAATGTGACAATTTCTTCATACAGATGCTTCTGCCCATCTTGAACATGCAAATCGTACAACTCTTGCAAAGCCAATACGGAGATCCACTTTTTCAGCTCATTGATGCCCAATACCATGATTGCATGACGGATTGATTTAATTTTTGGGCGATGCGACACGATCATCGAATTCGCCAATTTCAATAATCGGTACGTAAGCGCCAGATCACGCTCGATCATCTCTGCAATTTCATGAATATTCGGATCATCTTCGCTCAAACGCCCCAACAGCGCCCAATAGGATAGATAGGAGCTAAACGGAAGGGCTTTATCCCTGTAAATTACGGGTTTACTAAAGAAGAAACCTTGGAAATACACGAATCCCATTTCAGCAGCCCGCCAAAATTGTTCGTACGTCTCCACTTTTTCCGCCAGCCATTTCACTCCTAACCTGTTCGATATCTTCATGAACGACGATGCGTCCTGTATGGAAACACGAGAAAGATCTACTTTGACGAGATCTATGTATGGAAACAGTGGAAGATAAGAGCCATCTAACACAAAATCATCGAGCGCGATCGTGTATCCACGGGACTTCAACTTACGGCACACAGACAAAAGCCAGTTTGACATCGAGATCGTCTCCAAAATTTCCACCACGATCGCAGCAGGCGGAAACTGCAAGGGCACTTCATATTTCAACAAATTCTCTGTAAAATTAACAAAACATGGCTTTCCATTGGTCAACTTCTCAATCCCAATGTTCATAAAACTGTTAATCAGCACTTCCAAGGTAGCTTGGTCCTCATTCAACCCATCATAAAAATTGCCCTTACCGCTTCGGTAAAACAGCTCGTACCCCACCACATTCCGTTCAACATCGAATATCGGCTGCCTCGCCACGTATATCTCCATAGCTGCCCCTCCCTCTCCCTACCGCAATTGATGGAGACGAAACTATTCGTTCCCTTAGTTCCACCATTAAAGCCAGCGCGGACTTGTCTCTCTTTTTATTGTACCATTTTTCCCTTTTTTCGGAATTAGGAGGACAGTACTAATTCCTAACAAGAGGGGGGTTCTATGTTAGTGTTCAGACATGTAATTAAAAATAAGATGATCTTTGTTTGTTTCTTTTAGAAGGGCGGTAAAAAGTGCACGTCAAGGGAGGAATTTAGGGGGATGTTGTCGCAAAAGGAAGAAAAATCGTTGGAATGAAGCGTGACTGCTCACATTTCGCACCCTTCCGACGAAAATCGGGAGGATTTTTTGTTTCGATGTCGAATAATGACTCCTTGACACACAAGGAACAAAGAGGCCTTTCGTCGCTCCGGATCTTGATGCCCAGTTTATCACACCCAACACCCGCTAAAGGGCGCGGGAGACCGCAAGCTGATCCGACCAACGGGGCAGGCTATTTTCCTATTATTTCTATATGCGAACGTCAGCTTGCTGGAGCTGCCAGACGGGTGCATCCAACGCGCACTCGATCACTCCTCACCCCGGATCACCGATGGTAAAAAAGGACTGCCATCGCTCGTTGTGTTGGTCAAAGCGTTATTCTGAAAAACGAAATAAAAAACCTTTCGTTTTGACCTTGTTAGAATGCGAATATAAGGTGAACTACCCACCACCTACGCTTCGCTTAGAGATGGGGGCTTCAAGCGACTTGTGTGTGTTCGCCGAACGGTAAGCCACACACAAGAACCCTTTACGCTTCCCTTCGTTCCGAAGGTGTCTGTTCTAGCCATATTCTATCCTATTCGTTGGCTGACGCCAACCGACATTCATCTCCCACTTTCACTTCGTTTCAAAGTGGGAGACTTCTTTCGGAAAGATGTTAAAAAAGAACTATATAAGTTGCAATTTTGTTTTACATGGCATTGTCCGCTCTTCTTGTCACCGTGCCAGCTTGTCAGGTGATAAAGACGGGACATGGAGATCGGAAATTCTTTATTACAACCTATATAATAGATAAAGTATAACCCATGGCCCTAGTTTGGCGCTAAGGCTCAACTAGGACCACAGGTGAGTTAAATGATCCGAATGATGAATCTGGTTGCTGGGGCCAATCGATTTTTTTATTTTTGTAAACGGGTAAAAGTACTGATATTGCCAGCTTTGTTTTCACCGGTGAAGCTAGCTGATTGTCAGGAGTCAACTAGCAGCATCACTACGGAAATGGAAAGCGAAAAGTCAGGCTATCTCAGCCTTGCAGAATATAGGGCTATAAAGACATCTTAGCGAATAAATGGATCATGAACTTGACACAAGGGAATTTAAGAGACACCATTCGAGAATATTCCACTCATTCCTAAATGATATACTTAGCATAGATACCTGAATCCGTGACAGAAGTGTATCAAAAATGTCGGAAAACCCAATCGTGCCGAGGTTTCAACTCAATTTCGAATGTTCACCTAATTCGGTGAAGAACTCCGCGTGCAGTATTTTGTTGATTTATCAATTTTTTGGCGGTTTGAACGTGTCTTTATCACGGATTCAGGAGATATGCACACTTCCTACAAATTTCCAACATCAGACAAGCTTGTTCTTCTTGCCTTTACGGTCTAACTTTAACTATTTTGCCCACGCTCTGATTTCCAGATCCGTCAACAGCTACCACCTTAATAGAAGTTCCTGATTTTTTAGGGGTAATTTTAATGGTATATTTCCCATATTTATCTGCTTTTGCGCTGCCGATTTTTTGACTACCTACATATGCAATCACAGTAGCATTTGCTTCTGCTTTACCTGTGATCACCTTGGACTTACTAGTGATGCTATCGACAGTGGGAGGAGCCGGAGGGATTCGATCCACTACAATCACGACCCGCTCTTTGCTCGTATAACCGTACTTGTCTGTGACTGTCACGTAAAGTCTAGTCCCAGCTGCAAGTGTGGTAATCTTGATATTGAACAAACCTTTAGCATCACTTCTCCCCATATATACTTTTGCGTTGATTTTTATAGAAACCGTTCCATTTGGCACTGTTTTTCCTCTCACCACATTGCTCTTATTGCTTACCAAATTTACAGTCGGGGGGGGGGGGCAGGCAATAAATCAGGGCTCTCAACATGGATCTTGTATTTCCCTGTATAATTCATGTATTTATCCACCCTAATGTAATACGTCCCCGCCTCGAGATCTTCCCACTTCAACCATTTTTTGGGTTGATTGAATTGCCTCCCTCAATATACTCGTGAAAAACTTCATTTCCGTCTGAGTCTTCCAACGTGACTTTCACTTCTCCGTTTATGTAAGAGTTAAAATGGACAACCATCCTACCTGCTTGATTCAAATGAATTTCATAGATTTGTTTACCATCCGTGTCAGTAATATCGCTAGAAACCAGCCTATCAAACGGCAAATATGACGGTGAATTGGCAAATACCATATTAGTCTTTAGCGCAGAGATGGAAAAGGCAAGCGAAAGCATGACGAAGAACCCGAATACTCTCATACAATTTTTCATCGAACTCCTCCCTATTCGATTACCTTTTTTAGTAAGCATTTTTATTCACTAAACCATTTGTAATTGTACGTAAAATGATTTTAATATCTAGCCACAAACTCCAGTTCTCTATATAAAAAATATCATGTTCAATCCTCGCCTGAATCGAGGTATCGCCACGCAGTCCACACACTTGAGCCCATCCAGTGATCCCTGGTCGAACATGATGCTTAATCATATATTTCGGAATTTCTTCTTTAAACTTTTCAACAAAATAAGGACGTTCAGGCCGTGGACCAACCACACTCATATCCCCTTTCAGTACATTGAAGAACTGAGGCAGTTCGTCTAAGCTCGTTTTCCGCAAAAACGCTCCAAATTTCGTCCGACGCGGATCGTTTTCGACTGTCCATTGAGTATCGGAAACGGACTGAGGCATATGCTTCATGGAACGAAATTTATACACTGTAGATGAGCATTTTTCATTACAATAATTTCCATGGTTAGAGAGACAAACAGGGTACCCCTTATGCGATACGGAGCTGTTTTTTGATCACATCAATAGGAATCTCTTGCTTTGCAGCGTCATAAATGAACTCTATGACGCTATGGCCTTTCCGCGACCGAAGAAGCTCCAGCCCGGTGGAGAGGTTTTGTCGGGATTCGGCGATGCTGTACACGCAAGCCAATAAAACGGTCACCCAATACCGTTTTACCGCCCGAACGTGACGGACCCGGTATCCATCCAGCTTCAGTTGATCTTTCGCCTGCCGGAAAAAGCACTCGATCGTCCAACGCTGAGCATAGTAACGCAAGATGTCTTCGTCCCCGAGTTCCCGGTCGGTGCTCAAGATGCAATGAAGATGTTCCGGCGCCATCGGCTGATCCGCCTTCCAAGCCAGCAGCACCACCGCGTCATCGAGGCCATGGATGGCCCCCTCATAGCGATACACGCGATAACGCTCCTTCCCCACCGTGACGAGGCGGGTGTCTTTGGACTCGATATAGCGGGCAAACTGCTTGGCTTGGATGGCGATGCCTTTTGGGTAGAGAATCCGGTTCGTCTTGAGCATCGCGATGACATGGAATCCCTGTTTCAAGCAGGCTTCAATGAGCGTTTTGGACGGATACCACGAATCCATGAGCACATACACCGGCTGAGCCCGCTTCACCTTGAGCGAGGAAAGCATCTCGATCGCCAGGTCGATTTTGCTTCTTCCCTCCTTCTTGTCATACAGGCGGAACGCAAATGGGAACGCCTGCGTGAAGGTGTGCACCATCAGCCAAACGAGCGAATGCCCCCAGATCGATTGATGATCTTTATGCGAGTAGTGCCAGTCGCACCCTTGAATGGCGTGCGCAGCCCGTGACGAAGGCTTTGTTTTTTGGCAAATCGTATCATCAATCGAAACAAAAAGGGGTTGATTCTTCCGTTTGGCCAGTCGTTCGACCTGGGAAAGGATCCACTCTTGAAGCTTCCCAAGCAGCCTTTCCTCGTTCCAAGGGCTTTTCGTGAAAAAGTGACTGAGCGTCGTTCGATGATTCGGATGAAAGCTCCAGTAATGAATATCAGTCAATGTTCCCGAGAATCCCTTGGTGGTCAAGGCATCGACAATATGAATGAGATGCTTGATGACCGGTTTGGAAAGCTGCAGCGTCAACCCCAGCGTGAAGAAAAACTTGTGGATTCCTTGGTGATGTGCTAATCTATTCATGAGACATGAACCTCCTTGTGGATAGTTGGTGGTACATCTATTCTAACCAAGGAATCGGGTTCATGTCTCCTTTTTTGTTTAGTTGTCAATTTATGTCAGTGAATTTGCTCATCTACAGTATTTAAATACTTATACCAATCAGACATGTTCGCTTCTCACCTTATGATGATTTCTGATGCTGGATTTGAGACAACAGTTCATCGATTCTAGCATGATACGTTTCTGATCCGGGCAGTTGTTTGCTTTGCTCCAAGTATGCTTTCGCTTTCGCATACTCACCGTTGTAATACAGAATCTCGCCAAATTGCAACGTGAAAATCGGATCTTGTTGCAAGAATGGTCTTTTTCGAATCGCTTTTTCGTAATAAAAAGCCGCCTTCTGAAAATCATTTTTCATCGCATACGCCAAACCAAGTGTGCGCATGATGTTGTAACGATCCGGATATTTGCCCAGCAACGACTGCAATAACGGCAAAGCCTGTTCTGCCCGTCCCTGCTGCATCAACTGAACCGCCTGTTGATACTCAGCATAGTCTTTTTGAAACTGCTCGTCCTGTTGTTGGCCTTTCCAGTGAGCATAGCTGATTCCTGATAAGAGCAAGACTAGCAGACTAAGAAACACGTATCGGTCCCATTTTCCATGCATGCGTAAATTCTCCTCATTCTGCAAAAATCGACAACCTCTCACTTGTAAATTTTAGTACATTTTGCACCATAAAGCAATAGGGTGGTCGAAACGTCAACGAGGCAGCTTTTTGTAAAAAGTGATTCGTCACCACAACTTGTCATTGACAAGCAAGATATCGTTGGAATCATGGCACATCACAGTTATTATTCACTGATTTTTCCTTACAGATGCAAGCCCGTCAAGGACAACGTTTGATGAAGAACTTTAAAATTCAGTTGTTTCCCTGATGATACATCATTTGAAAAAGAATCTCACAAAAGACCCTCCCATGAAAGTGAGTTCACCACTTTCATGGGAGGGTTGCTACATTGCTATACACTCCAGCCTTATTTTGCCACGTTTACAACAGCATCGGAAACATTGTTGCCAACTACATTATTACTATCAATCGCACCTGTTTGATCCACATCCACAATGCCAGTTGCGGACAGCGTAATCGGCTTGGACAAGTCGCTCACAGGAGACTGCAGTTTCAGATAAACCGTTTTGTATCCTTTCGAAGCACTTACTCCTTGATTAGCATTGTTGTCTTCGTAAACACCCGATACAGTGACACGATTACCATCGACTTTTACGGTAAAATTGTTAGCAGAAAGTTCATTATTGATCGTCGCATTTGCCACCGGTTCGCTAAAGTCGACACGGATGACGTCTGCGCTGGTTAAGGTCGCCGTAAACGTCGGAGCCACGTTTTCTTTCATAAATTCGCTTACGGTCACGGTATCCATGACGAGCCCAGACGTATTCTTAATGTTGCTGATGGTAATGACGTGTGTACCCGTCCATGTATTTGCTCCCGGGGCGAGCGTCACGCGAATGTGTTTCGTATCTCCATCAAAGACTGCTTTCGTGACCGCCAATCCGTTGATGTTGAAGTTGGACAAGTTCAATGCAGAAGCGTCCAAATTTTGCGTGAACGCAAATACTAATTCGTTGTTGTTGTCCGCTTTAACACCATTGCCGTCATAGTTTAGATCAAGAGCTGGCTTCGTCGTTAAGCTGTCAGAGCCGCGAACGAACGTAATTTGTTTACGCTCGGCATATGGGTTGCCAGCCAAATCGCTTACTAAACCGTTCGGCAGCGTCACGGTGTACGTGCCTTTTGGCAAGGAAGAAATATTCAAAGCAACGGATTTCGATTTTCCATCTGTCGGCAGATATAATTTGAAATTGTCGCTAGTTGTTTTCAAATCTGCGCCGACAGCCTTAAGTACATTGTTTTCGTCAATATACTTATCGCTCGATTGAACGACTGTAATGTTGCTGCCAGTCGTGACTTCTTCGTCAAATGTCAAGACAAGATGCTCGACGCCGTCAATTTTTACTACTTGGCTGCTGACGAATTTCGGCGCTGTGGTATCTGCTTTCAGCTGAACAACTTTCGTGTACGTATCCCCTTGATTACCTGCCAAATCCTTATAATCACTTACCTCAACTGCATACACACCATCCGACAGAGCATTCGCCAACGTTGCCGTGTAGACTAAGCCGGTCGAATCAACCGAAACAGATGCTGTTTGGCCACCGATTTTGATGGTCGGAGCGCTCAACAGTTTTTCGCTGAATGTCACTTTGACGGTTTTCGTGTTGACGGCTTCGATGCTTTGAACGACTGGTTTCGTTGTATCAACCGTTGTCTTCTTGACTGTCAATTCAGCTGGGTTTGGATTGATCACATTACCGTTGTAATCGACAGCACCGAAGATTTTCAATGTCAAGTCTTTATTCACGGGCACAGATGAAGATGCGAGATTGATCGTCATTTCATCGTCGCCAGCCGTGAACTTCGGAGAAACCGAAATTTCAGTTGTTCCGTCGTACAGTTTGACTGTTCCTACGCTGGCAAGAGGTTCAGAGAACTTCACTTTCAGCGTCAAGCCGTTGTCGGCGTAAGAGGACGACAGAACGCTCGGACGTACCGAATCTGTTGTGTCAATCGTCGTCGTGTAGGATGGAACATCTTTGCCATCCAACGTCTTGACATTTTTAATGTCGACGACATAACGTTTCGTGAAAAATTGACTGCCGTCAGCCACCAACTTCAGCGTTTTCTTATCATCGCTCAACGATGCTTTCACGGTGGAAACCGATCCTTGACCATCAATCGCTGTGAGTGTGATAGCAGTCGCTTTCACGACGTCATCGGACGTATCGCTTGTGCCTTTGTTGTCGATTACCGTTGCAGCGTCGACCGCTTTGTTGAATTTGATTTCCAACGTTTTGGCGTTAACGGCTGTTACACTTTCCACTTTTGGAGGCAACGCCGCTTCATACGCCGCATTGGCGTCTTGTGCTGCTTTTTGCAGTTCGGCTTTGAACGCATCGGTTACTTTCGATACATATTGGTTGACTTGGTCAAGCGCGGCTTTCGCTTTGTCCAAGTTGCCGGCTTTGACGGCGTCTTGCGCTTCACGCGCTTTCATCGAAACCGTGATGTCGTAAACTAAGCTGTCGCGCAGTTTTTGCGCTTCGGCTTTGAATTGCGAGCGAAGCAGTTCGCGCGTCGATTGGCCGTAGACGCGGTCGAGAATGACCGTGCGCGTTTTGAGCTCGTACGAAATTTTGTGGTAGAGCTCTTCTGCCTTTTTCAAGTCTTTTGCTTCGACAGCTTTCGCCAGATCTTGACGCAGACCGTCAAGCTTGACTGCATAGTTGTAAGCGTCGATGTACGTAGCCACGCGCGCTTCGCCCGATTTCGGGTTGGCTTTGAATACATACGTTTCGTATGTAGCTTGCAAATCAGCCAAATACGCGTCTTTTTTCGCGCCGCCGGCTTTGTTCACGACAGCAACCGCGTTTTCATACGCTTTTTTCGCTTTGTTGTAGGCGGCATATACGTCGCTGATGTTCGGGAGTTTGCCCGTTTCCGTTACCGTGTGGCTGTACGCATAATACGCTGCTTTAAATTGCGCTTTCGCTTGGCTCACGACCGTCGCCACGTCCGTTGCTGCTTGGGAAGCGTGCGGGTTGGCGGCGACGAAAGCGCTCGCTGCTACAGCGCTGGCTGTGGCGAGTTTGACTGCTTTCTTTTTGTCCATAAAGCCTAAAATCCCCCTTCATTTTTATGAAACTTTAAGACAATGATCCTAAACGGCTGCCGTTTAGTAGATTCATTGCCTAAAAGGTGCTAACATCAACCAATATCATCCTTGACGGCTAGATGCTGGGCTGATTAGAAAGCCTAGCATCTGTTGCTAGCACTTGAGCATAATTCCTCAATGCTCTACGTCTCCTATAATAATACATTTTTCTTCTAAATTCTAGTCCTAAATACAAATTTTTTAGAGAATATGCCATTGAAATTATTGCCATCGATGGCGACATTGATATGAATATGCCTGTAACAGAAATTTAGAACAATATTTTGGCAGTTTGATGGTTTTGGTTGGCAAACATTTTGTGCAAAAACATCAATCGTTTTTCTTCACCGTGACGTCCATCGGTTGGCCAAGCGTCATTTTGACGACGTCATAGCGGTCATTCAGGTACAAATCGAGAAAGCGGAACTGTCCTGCGAATTGTTCCGGGCTGTTCGTGATGGAAAATTGCAGCTGCATGGCGTAATCGCCGCTGTTGGCGAGCTGTTCGGCGATTTTTTCGATCTCTTCCTTCGGCACGTTGTACGCTTTTAAGTAAGAGATCGAGTCGGCGATCGCTTCGGCGTTGTCGTTGAAGAAAATGGAGAGCGTCACCGTTGCGCCGTCGATGCGGCCTTCAAGCGGCAATGACATATTTTGGCCGTATAAATACCAGCCGAACAGACGATTTCCTTTTTGCCGCTCAATGACGAACGGGACGGATTCATTTCCTGCCTGAAGAATGTATTGCCCTTTCAATGAGCGGGCGACAAGGGCGAGAAGTTCGTCTTTGGTGAACGGCACGTATTGGATGGCATCCCCTTGTTTGGCATACAGTCCGCCGCCGAGGCTGTAATAGACGGCGCCGCCTGCCCGTTTTTGGCTGTAGGCGCGATACTCGCGCCCTTGTTTCGCCGTCATGGCGGACTGCCATGCTGCTCCGTTCAAGCGGTATAGGGGCGTGTCGCGCAAAATGACGACTTTGCCGATCATGCCTTGTTTCCATTGGACTTGCCCCCATTGGACGGCGGCGTCAACTGTTTGTCCATTTCCTCCGAGGGCGATGGCGGCGGCGAGGCAGATGGCGGCTGCCATTTGGAATGCATGTTTCATCTTCGTTTTCCTCCTCATTTTGGTCATCGGTGTCGTTCTATATAGATGCAATTTGAAGCTTTACCATTTGCAGCTTTTAGCGGGCGTTTGATCGACTGTCGGGCGACCGAACAACGCCGCTTCACAGACACATATATGAGTCTGTGAAGCAGGCGGTTGTTCTGTCCTCCGTCACGCCAAGGCGTGACGGAGAAGCCTGTGGCTTGCCTGCGACAGTCGAAAAGGGATAAACCGCTTTTCCGTCAAGGATATGGTAAACTTCTTCGTTGCATCTATATAGCATGCTAAAAGAACCGCTTCGCCCCCAAGTACCGCTGTTTCCAATACGGTTGGTCGAGGCAGCTCGTCGTCACGCCGGTCGAAGCGCCGCTATGAATGAACTGGCCGTTGCCGATATAGATGCCGGCGTGCGACGGGCTATTCGTGGTCGTGGCGAAAAAGACGATGTCGCCGACTTCCGGGGCGGAAACCGATGCGCCTGCATTCCACATCAAGGCGACGGTGCGCGGCACGGCGATGCCTTGTTGCTGGAAAAGGTAAAAAATGAACCCGCTGCAGTCAAATCCCTCTTCCGGCGTCTCGCCGCCCCAAACGTACGGGACGCCGAGCAGCTCAGCCGCATCGGCGACGAGTTCGATGACGTCCAGCTTCGCCGCAGGGGCTTGTCCGATCAGGCGCTCGTATGTTTCGCCGTCCACAACGCCGGTTGCGGGGAGTTGGGCCGCTTGTTGAAAACGGCGGACGGCATCGGCGGTGGCGGTGCCGTAGTAGCCGGTGATGTCCGTCCAGAAGTAGCCGAGCTCTTTGAGCTTCGTCTGAATGCGCTTGACGTCGTCGCCGAGCGCGCCGATTGAGAGGCGAACCGCTTGACGCTCGCGTTCGATCGGTGCAGGGGAGGTCGTTTTCGCTTTTACTGCGCTCGCGAGGCGGGCAACGGTTTGGTTGTCGACCGCGCCGGTCACTGGCAGGCCGTTGTCGCGTTGAAAGCGGCGGACCGCGTCGGCGGTCAGCACCCCATAGTAGCCGGTGATGTCCGAATAGGTAAAGTAGCCGAGTTGTTTAAGCTGCTGCTGCAGCTTGCGGACGTCGTCGCCGCGATCACCGATTGTCAACACGTCAGACGACTCCACTGGCTGGCTTGTTGCTTTTTGCTTCAGCCGTTCAAGCGTCCCACGATCCGCCCGGCCGGTGGCGGGAAGCCCGTTCGCCCGTTGAAACTGCTTCACCGCATCGGCGGTCACCGCGCCATAGTAGCCGGTGATTTGCGGATAGCGGAAATAGCCGAGCTGCTTCAGCCAGCGCTGCAAATCGCGGACGGCCGCGCCGCGGGACCCGATGGCGAGCGTGTCGTTTGACGCAGGCTTTTTCAGCTTCGCGTAGGTGGCGGCATCGACGATGCCGGTCGTCGGCAGGTTCATCGCCCGTTGGAACGCCTTGACCGCTTCTTCGGTGATGGCGCCAAAGTAGCCGGTCGCTTTCGGGTATGTAAAAAAGCCTTGTTCCTTTAAACGCTGCTGGATTTGTGCAATCTCGGGGGAACTCATGCCTTTTTTCCATTCCGCCGCCTGGCTGTCATCCGGGGCAAGAAAAAAGGACGAAACCATGGCAGCGGCAAAGAAGGCGTGATTCGGTTTCACGGACGCGTCCTCTCCCTTCGCCGCCCCTTTCGTTTGTTGTCGTCTTGTCCTGAGTGGATGTTCAAGATGAGGCGCGGCAATGTTCTATATTTTCAGTATATCGTATGAAAGCCATGAAAGGAAATGCTTTTTTCCATTGGGAGAAGAAAGAAGATCATGAACCGGAATGGGGTGTTCCCCGTTTCGGACGCGACAGATTGGCGAACAAGTGCGACACACGCCGATCATCGACAAGGTAAATCGACTGCAGCACTTCATAAATGAGCTGTTTTTCCATCGCCAGCCATTCGTCAACGCGGATCGGGATGTATTTTTGCTTCGGTTCGTTCCACTCGTAGAGGGCGACGGTAAACTTTTTTTGGCGAAGGTCGAGCTTGACGATGAACATGTACAACTGGCTCGTGCATTTAAACACAAAATAGAGCTGAGCTTCGGACGAGCACGTGATCGTGCGAAACAGCGCCTCGCCTTCCGATGCAAAACGCATCCGTCCACCTTCGTTTTTCAGCGAGCGCAGCGAATCGGTGAAACTGGCCGGGGCGATCGTTTTCAGCCGAACGGAAAACGGATTTTTCATTTCCTTAATATAGATATGGTACAGTTTTTGCGTATGCTTCTGCCCGTTTCGTTCACAAATGACAAAATCGGCAAGATAGATGTTCACCTTGACCCCCTCTTTTTGCTTATAAATTTCCCATTTTTAACTAATTGTACTATGTGCTTCCTGGGCAAAAAAGAGGCCGAACGACAGAATAATCGACAAATATGTTCTAATTTGGAAACGAAGAAATAAATGGTCCAAAAAGGAACAACCATTACCTCCGCGCTTTTCTATCTTTAAAGAGTAATGATGAAAAGCGTGGTGACAAACGATGACAAACCTTGGGGAAACGCTCAAACGATTGCGAAAAGAACGGCGCTGGACACAGGAAGAGCTGGCCGAGCAACTGAATGTATCGCGTTCGCAAATCAGCAAATGGGAAAACGGCAGCTTGCTTCCCGATGTGCAGTCGCTTGAGAAGCTCTGCCAGTTGTTTGATGTCAGCGCCGATTTTTTGCTTGGCGGCGAAACGCGCCAGCGCGAGCTGTTGCGCGAAGTGACGGACATGTACGGAACGGCGGACGTGCACGAAACAGTGCTGGCGGCGTTGGACTACTTGCTTCATAACCAAGAGATGAGCGAAGCGGTGTACGCGCTCGCGAAGCTGCCGGATAAAAAGCGAAAACATGTCGAAACGATGATCGTGACGATCGTAAAAGAGTGCTCCGAGCTCATGTAGCTCCCCTCATGCTGAAAAAAGCGCTAACAACGACGTGCTAGCGCCATCCGTTGGGGGAGTGTTTGGGGACACGTTCTTTCTCTTGGGGATTCGCTTTGAAAGGCATGTATGGGGAAACGACTATACGTGCTCCGGCCATTCTGGTTTCTTTCCGGAGTGGAGAAATTGGACGGACTCCGCGACGACTTCGGTGACATAGACGCGTTGACCGTCTTTTTTATCGTAGCGGCGCGTTTGGATTCTCCCCGTCACCGCCACCATCGAACCTTTTCGGCAATAATTGGCGGTATGTTCCGCTGTTTTCCGCCATAAAACGCATGGAACGAAATCGGCGTCAATCCCCCCTTCCGCGTTGCGGAAATTTCTCGCCACCGCCAGTGTGACAGTCGCGACGGCAGCCCCTTCGGCCGTGTAGCGAAGCTCGGGATCTTTCGTCAACCGGCCGACCAACACGACTTGGTTGATCATGTGTTGGCGCATCCCCCCTTTCCTCCACCGCACTTTTATGATAACGAATCTCGTTTTGGGTCGTAAAATCGCGATTTTTGCATTTTTTGGCGCACTCTATGGATACAATTCAGCGAAAAAGGCGAAATCTTCGTCGACAATGGCGGGGCAAAATGGCGTTTTTGCCATCCGACGGAAAATATGCAGATCGTTTTTCAGCAGGAGGGGCGGCATCCCGTTTTTCTTCCCTCGTCCGCCTGTGCTATAATCTTGGATAAGACAACGGTAACGAGGTGGACGAGATGAAAACGTTCAAGCTTGTCGGGCTCTCGGTCATCGACGACGACATGCACCGCCAAGACATCCCGTTTATTGACGGGTTGATCATCAACAAAGAAGACGGGCAAAACCGCTGGCTCGTGGAGGCGTATTTGGATGACGACTATGAGCCAATGTTTGTGAGCTTGCAGCGGCGTCCAGAGTTTCAACTGCAAGTGACGATCACCCACACGAGCAACGACCCGGCCAACATGCTCGTCGCCGTCCGTTCGATCACGAAAATGAACGGCCACATTAGCGTCTTGATGGAAGGGCTGATGATCCCGCGGCGCACCCATTTGGCGGAAGTCGTGCTGGCCGGCCTTGTCAAGAAAGGGCTGCAAGGCGAGGCGCTGCTTCAAGAGTTTCGCCAGCAAATGCATGAGCGAATCGATGCCAAGGCGCCGCAGGAACGGAAAAGGTAAAAGGCTGGAGAGCGCACTTTCCAGCCTTTTTGTTTGCCTTCCTGCAGGCAAGTGGATCATCCTCTTGGAAACGCCAGGGCATCAACCCGAACCGGGCGGGCGGTGACGATGCAGCGCTTCGGAGCGCGGCCGATGAGGCGAAACGGGTAGCACGTTGTCACCGTCAGCGTTGGGCGCGCTTTCTCGACCAAAACGGTCCGGTCGTCGTCATCGACGATGCGGATGTTGACGATGCGGTAATGGATGGCGGCGCGATCCGTCCGAATGATAAGCGCATCGCCGATCTCAAGCTCGCCAAAGCGGCGGAACACAGTATCGCGGTGCCCGGATAGCACGACATGCCCTTTTTCCCCTGGCCAATCGCTCGCCGGATAATGGCCGACGCCTCGGCGCAATTCTTGTTCACGAACGCCTTCATACACGGGAATCGCCGCCCCGAGCTTCGGAATGGCAAGTTCGCCAAGGTAGACGCCAAGCGGTGCGTCTTTTTGCGCCGAACGTTCCGCTGGAAGGCTTGCGGCCGGCGGTGAGGAAGGCGCAGGGGCATCCCGCTTGACCGCCATCCGACCGACGGTGTACCAATAGCCGTTCCAACCGGCTGTCGCCGCCCCGATGACGATCGCCCAAAGCGCCGCCCATTGGGCGGCCCGGCGCCCCCACGAAAACTGCGCGGGCTTGCCGTTCACGTTCCTTCACCCTTTCAGCCGCCCGACCCGCCGGTAAAGAAGGAACCCGGCGGAAGCGAGCATCAGTCCGGCCAACGTATAGGCCAAATACGGCGACGCCGTCTCCGGCAGTTTTTCCCCATACATTTTTCCTTTCATCTCGACAGCGAGCAGCCCGGCGTCAATGCCTTTCTCCCCCGCGCGGACAATGTAGCCTGATGTGAGCATCTCCCGCGTTATGGCGATATCGGCGACCTTCTCGCCTTGGCGGGTGTACAAGCGAACATGGATGGGCTTCGCTCCGGCCGTCTTGATGTCCGGCACGTCCGCCTTAAGCTCAAGCAGGCGAAGCCCCTCTTCCCACATCGCCCGCAGTTTGCGGCGCTCTGTTTCCGTCCACGGCCCTTCCGTCTCCGCAAACGGGCGCAGCCGCTCACGAAGCGCCAAAAGCCGCTCTGCTACCTGCGGGTCGTCAAGCGAGGCGATATGGCGGGTGAAGGCGCGCACTTCTTGTTCCGTCATCCCGAGCACCCCAAGCAAGTCGTTGATTTGCTGCATGGCGGCGTTGTGCTGCGAGTAAAAACGGATGGCCCGGTCTAAGTCTTCGACAAATGTGTAGTCTTGCACCGTTTCGCCAAACTGGCCAAGCAGCGCCTCGAGCTCCTCGACCGTCAGCCCGTGCCGGCGCAGAACGGCATGAAGCCGCTCGTCGGTGATGGGCGTGCCAAGCCATTGTTTCAGTTCATCCATGGTGCGAAAATCGGCGGCTGTCAAGCCGTATCGATCTAAATAGTCCAACAAGTCGCTCACCGTCCAGCCGACACTCTCAGCGTACTGCTCCAGCTCGCTTCGGCTGATGGCCGCCGCTCCAGCCGGAAACGAAGCGAAAACAGCGACAAGCACGGCCATTCCTAGCCATTGCCGCATTCGTTCTTCCTCCCTTCCGCTTTCTTTGACGTACATTGGTAGTATTTTCCGAACATGCCGCTCTTATGTACGCCAACGAGCGAAAAAAGAAGAAAGCTCGGCCTAGAGCGCTTGAACGTTCTCCCACCTACGCAAACGCTTAGAGATGGGAGATTCTCGGGGACACCTGCCATAAGGCAGACTGCCAGCCAGAGCATCCCCGTCTGTCCCTGTGACTTGGCGGTTCCAACGAAGTCCTTCTTTCAACATATTTTGAGCGGCGTTGGGGGACATCCATGATGGAAGACGCTGATTCATTCCCCCCTTCGGCTGATCGCGTGAAAGCGGGGGCTTCTCGGTACATAAGAACAGGCGCCCGAGTTTCGGACGCCTGTTTCGCGTTAGGAAAGGTGACTTACGGTTGCCTGTTGGAAGTAGGCGTTGTACAAGGCGCGAACCGCCTCGTTGACGACGTCTTCTTTGACGCCGAACATCATGCTCACTTCGGACGAACCTTGGTTGATCATCTCCAAGTTGATGTTGGCGTCAGCGAGCGCAGTCGTAGCTTTCGCCGCCATCCCGATCGTTTTTTCCATTCCTTCGCCGACGACCATAATGAGCGCCAAGCCGTACTCAATCGTCACCTCATCGACGGCAAGCTCCTCGCGGATGCGGGCGAGGATGCGCTCATCTTTTCCATCCACGAGTTGATCTGCCCGCAAAATGATCGACATGTTGTCGATGCCGGACGGCGTATGTTCGTAGGAGATGCCTTCGTCTTCTAAAATTTGCAGCACACGCCGGCCAAAGCCAATCTCACGGTTCATTAAGTATTTGCTGATGTTGATGCTGCAAAAGCCAGTGTCGCTTGCAATGCCGGCGACCGGTTCGTCGATATGATTGCGCTTGGCGACGATCCACGTGCCTGGAGCGGCCGGGTTGTTTGTGTTTTTTACGCAAACGGGGATGCCGGCGCGGTAGACCGGCTCCAGCGCCTCGTCATGAAAGACGGAAAAGCCGGAATACGACAGTTCACGCATTTCCCGATACGTAATTTCCTTCAACTTGCGCGCATCGGCGACGATCGATGGGTTAACGCAATAAATCGAATCGACATCGGTAAAGTTTTCATACACGTCGGCTTTCACGCCCGCGGCGACGATCGAGCCCGTAATATCCGACCCGCCGCGCGGGAACGTGACGATATGGCCCGATCGGGAATAGCCGAAAAATCCCGGGATGACCAAAACGCCGCGACGTTCGCGCAGCTGCTTCAGTTTGTCGTACGACTCCGGCAGCACTTGGGCGTTGCCCGGCTCATCGGTGACGATGATGCCGGCTTCAAGCGGGCTGACGTAGCTCGCCTCAAGCCCGCAATCTTGCAGATAGAGCGCCATGAGCCTTGCGTTATGGTCTTCGCCGCTCGCTTTCATGGCGTCAAACAACCGAGGCGGCTCGCTTCGATAGGCGCTGATTTTCGACTGCAAGTCATCGACAAGCTCGGCCAAAAAGCCGTCGGCTTCCAGCCCCAGCTCATTGGCAATGTCAGCATACCGCTTCACGATCGCTTCCATTGTTTCCTCATGCGGCTCGCCAGCCACAATTTGTTCGGCCAGCTGGATGAGCATATCGGTCACTTTCACATCGTCTTTGTACCGTTTCCCCGGCGCCGACACGACGACGATGCGGCGCTCGATATCCGAGCTGACGATGTCGGCCACTTTACGGAATTGCGCGGCGCTCGCCACCGAACTTCCACCGAATTTGGCTACTTTCATCGTTCATGACCCTTTCTGTCGAAAGTCTCTATAATTGTTTATCATATCACATTTTTCCGCCCATGGAACTATTCATTTTTTAGAAATTTCCGCGAACGTCCCAAAACGCCGCCATCGCCGGCCATGACTCTTTTCAAAACATATAGATGCCATTTGAAGCTTTACCATTTGCCGCTTTTACCGAGCATTGGATCGACTGTCGAGCGACCGAACAACACCGCTTTCAGCCCCAGTATAGGTCTGTGAAGCGGATGGTTGTTCGGTCTTCCAAGCTACAGGCTTGCCCTCGACAGTCGAAAATGGACAAACCGCTTTTCCGTCAAGGATATGTTAAACTTCTTCGTTGCATCTATATATACAGATGCCGCTGCAACAGGCCCCCCACCTTGACAAACGAATGACGGCTCAGCGCAGCGCCGTGTTCCCATCGTCCTTCGATTCTTTTTCCGCAAATCACTTCTCACGTTTGCGCCACATTGCCGCGGCGGACGTTGGCGATTCCTTCTTTGCAGACGCCGTACGGCAGCCACGAGCAGTCGCGGCATAACTCGTCCAAATCATCCGGCTTGACCCGTTCCGCCGTCCGCCGAATCAGTTCGGACTTCCAATACACGTTGCCTGGCTCCAAGCCTAAATGGCGAATGACGTTTCCGTCAAGTGAACGGACGTGGGCATCGGAATTTGGGCCGGCTTCACACGTTGTCTCCCCATGATGCGGGCAGGCGAGGCACGCCTCATCGAGCGCCGCGACGACTTCAATCGGGAAATCGTCGTGTTCATCGCGAATGCGGGCCACGATCTCCCACATTTTTTCCACGAACGACGGGCTGTAGCCCATGCCGCGAAATCCGTGCACACAAAGCAAATGATGACCGCGCAAACGAACCGGTTTCATCTTTATCTCCCCCTTCCTTTTTTCCGGATGACCTTTGACCAACCGAACCGTGTCGAAGTGAACATTTGGAGATGGGAGTGTCTGTTGGCAGTACTTGGCTTCCACACACAACAGACAGACCTACGCTCGATGTTTGACGGTTGCAACGTTTCCTGCAACCAACTCCATCCATCGAGCAGCCGTTATGGGAGTGCCTTTATTGAACGGTTTTCTCCACGTCTTTATTCTATCATACCACAAAAGAAAGGGGGGAACGCGCATTCCTCTCC
>NZ_BCPV01000062.1 GCF_001544135.1 Geobacillus zalihae NBRC 101842
CCGAAAGCGTACCAAATTTCGCAATACGACCAGCCGCTTGGCAAAAACGGCTGGATCGAAATCGAAGTGAACGGGAAAAAGAAAAAAATCGGCATCACCCGCATTCACTTGGAAGAAGACGCCGGCAAGCTGACGCATACGGGCGACGGCTATTCGCTCGTGGATTTTAACCGCCAAGGGACGCCGCTCATCGAGATCGTCTCGGAACCAGACATCCGCTCGCCGGAAGAGGCGTACGCCTACTTGGAAAAATTAAAGGCGATCATCCAATACACGGGCGTCTCCGACTGCAAAATGGAAGAAGGATCGCTCCGCTGCGATGCCAACATTTCGCTCCGCCCGATCGGATCGGACCAATTCGGCACGAAAACGGAGTTGAAAAACTTAAACTCGTTCAACTTCGTCCGCATGGGGCTCGAGTATGAGGCGAAGCGGCAGGAGAAAATTTTGCTTTCAGGCGGCGTCATCCGCCAAGAAACGCGGCGCTTTGACGAAGCGACAAAAACGACCATCCTCATGCGCGTCAAAGAAGGTTCGGAAGACTACCGCTACTTCCCAGAGCCGGACTTGGTGATGCTCTATATTGACGACGAATGGAAAGAGCGCGTCCGCGCCTCGATTCCGGAGCTGCCGGACGCCCGCCGGAAGCGGTATGTCGAAGAGTGGGGCTTGCCGGAATACGACGCCAAAGTGCTGACGCTGACCAAAGAAATGGCGGATTTCTTCGAAGCAACGGTCGCAAACGGCGCCGATCCGAAACTGGCGTCGAACTGGCTCATGGTCGAAGTATCCGGGTACTTAAACGCCGAGCAAAAAGAGCTCCATGACATCGCGTTGACGCCGGAAAGTTTGGCTGGGATGATCAAACTCATCCAAAACGGCACGATTTCGTCGAAAATCGCGAAAAAAGTGTTCAAAGAACTCGTCGAACACGGCGGCGACCCAGAGAAAATCGTCAAAGAAAAAGGGCTCGTGCAAATTTCCGACGAAGGAGCGTTGCGCAAAATTGTGCTCGAAGTGCTCGACGCCAACCCGCAGTCGGTCGAAGACTATAAAAACGGCAAAGACCGCGCGCTCGGCTTCCTTGTCGGCCAAGTGATGAAAGCGACGAAAGGACAAGCGAATCCGCCGCTTGTCAATAAGCTGTTAGTAGAGGAAATTGGAAAACGATAATGAAACAATAGGAGGCCTGCCCACCGGCAGGCTCTGTTTTCAATAAAAATTTTTGCACTATTAAAAAAATACAATTGACAAACGTTGTGATCGAATGATAGATTTTTTATAAGAAAAAACCAATTGATTTAGTAGGATATGAAATCTCGAAGGGTCAAAAAGGGGAGAGGAAACGATGAGCAATAAACAAACCTTCCGCCCGGAGACGCTCGCCATCCACGCCGGGCAAAAACCGGATGCGGAAACGGGCGCGCGGGCGGTGCCGATTTACCAAACAAGCTCGTATGTATTCCGCGACAGCGAGCACGCAGCCAATTTATTTGGCTTGAAAGAGGAAGGATACATTTACACTCGCATTATGAACCCGACGAACGACGTGTTCGAAAAACGGATCGCGGCGCTTGAAGGCGGCATTGGAGCGCTTGCGCTGTCATCGGGGCAGGCGGCGGTGTTTTATTCGATCATCAACATCGCCTCGGCGGGCGATGAAATCGTCTCGTCGTCGTCCATTTACGGCGGAACGTACAACTTGTTCGCCCATACGCTGCGCAAGTTCGGCATTACGGTGAAGTTTGTCGATCCGTCTGACCCGGAAAACTTTGAGAAGGCCATCACCGACAAAACGAAAGCGTTGTTTGCGGAAACGATCGGCAACCCGAAAAACGATGTGCTTGACATTGAAGCGGTCGCCGACATCGCCCATCGCCATGCCATTCCGCTCATCGTCGACAACACGGTGGCCAGTCCATACTTATTGCGGCCGATTGAATTCGGCGCCGATATCGTCGTCCACTCAGCGACGAAGTTCATCGGCGGGCACGGCAATTCGATCGGCGGTGTGATTGTGGACAGCGGCAAGTTTGACTGGAAAGGGAGCGGCAAGTTCCCGGAGTTCACCGAACCTGATCCGAGTTATCATGGTTTGGTGTATGTGGATGCCGTCGGCGAAGCGGCGTACATCACGAAAGCACGCATTCAGCTCTTGCGCGACTTAGGAGCGGCGCTGTCGCCGTTTAACGCGTTTTTGCTGCTGCAAGGGCTGGAGACGCTCCATTTGCGGATGCAGCGTCATAGCGAAAATGCGCTCGCTGTTGCTAAGTTTTTGGAAGAGGAAGAAGCCGTCGAATCCGTCAGCTATCCAGGGCTTCCGAGCCATCCGTCACATGAACTCGCGAAAAAGTATTTGTCAAACGGGCAAGGTGCGATCGTTACGTTTGAAATCAAAGGCGGCGTCGAAGCCGGGAAAAAACTGATCGACTCGGTTAAGCTGTTCTCCCATTTGGCCAACATCGGCGATTCGAAATCGCTCATCATCCACCCGGCCAGCACAACGCACGAGCAGCTGAGCCCGGACGAACAGCTGTCCGCCGGCGTCACCCCGGGCCTTGTGCGTCTGTCCGTCGGCACGGAAGCGATCGACGACATTTTGGACGACTTGCGCCAAGCCATTCGTCAAAGCCAGACGGTGGGGGTGAAGTAGAAGCAACGAAGCGAGAACCATTTAGAAAATAGAAAGAGCGCCCTAATCGACAAACTAGGGCGCTCTTTTTTGATTTGCAGAGCAAAGCTATCTCAGAACACGCCTTCTCTGCACTTGCAAGGGAAAATCAGTACATCAGATTTTCCGGACACGGAGACTCCAGACTATCCTCGCTTGTCAAGTACGTTCCACCTGAATCCGTGATAGAAGTGTACCCGAAATGCCGGGAAACTCTCAATTATGCAGAGGCCTCTACTCTATTTCGAATGTTCACCTATTAGGTGAAGAACCGAGATGTAATATTTGGTTGATTGATCAAATTTTCTTGTGGGGGCGTGAACCCGTCTTGATCACCGATTCAAGGTTACAGTGATGCACCCATTTTGTTTTAATTTTTCGTATTTACTTCTTTTTTTTTTTTTTTGTTATAATATCCCATGGGACCGGTCCTGTATTTTAAGGTTCATCACCAAAAGATGTACTTGACTTTTAAAGACAAACATGATAGCAATGTTGCTCAAAGAGACGTGTGGTATAAAAAGGAAAAATGCTGTTTTGATTTTCTCTATCATAATCGTCTTTCTTTGTCAAGTACACTTTGTGGTGAAGAGCCTATTTTAAAATATATTAAGGGAGAGGGGATCGAATCATGAAGAAAAAACGTAAAATGGTTGCTGCTTTGCTTGCTTCTACCACATTCATTGTGGTAGGGGGAGTCAGCGCCGCATCTTATGTGACGTATGCGGGGGTTCTCCCTCGTTTTCAAGCCGATACAGAATTAGCAAGCGCCAATAAAGCGACAAACAGTAAAAGCAAAGTGGAAAATTCGGTTGTTGGGAGCGATTATAAAGCGAATATGTGGATTCAGCAAGGCTCCACGAAAGTGTCGCCAACCGCGCTGAATGTAACCGATAATGACACGCGTTATTTCACTGTCGACCAAAGCGCTGTTGGCAAAAAAGTTTCATTAGTGGCGGAAAATGCATCCTTCACTTACGTTACAGTTGATATCGCAGGCAAATTTTACCCCGACAATTGATCGATTTTATAGATATGTTCAGTCAACTTGGACAAGAGAGAGGTTTTCTTCGTCAGGGACGGTCTTCTTCAATTTCAATGAAGAAGACCGTCCTTAAACAGAAGAATTAGGAGATGATTGTATGTATATGGAATTGCTTAAACTTCTGAAAAATAAGAACTTTTATATCAGCGCAGCTTGCCTGTTGTTGCTCGTCATTGGCGCTGTCGTGTTGGGGGTGAAAGATTACCGTGAAAATGTGGAGCTGTTTGAACGAATTTACCACCACAATCCTAATGTTTCCGCCTTGGCATCGCCTCACCTTGAATGGGTTGGTCTAGGAGGCTTCCGATTTAACGTACTCTCTTCTTTATATTACTTCCTTTTTCCACTATTGTTGTCCATTCCATTGGTAGATTCGATTGATCGTGAGCGAAAGAGCGGAAATATTCATTATCAATTGACACGGATGGGAAGGGGAGTCTATTTTCGAAGGAAATTTGTGTTTTCCTATATCAGCGCTTTCTTCTTATTCCTTCTTCCTCTTGTGCTGGGAGTTGTGCTGGTGAATCTTTTGACGAACCATTGGGATTATTCGAGCTTTTCCCAGGCTTATCGGCAATTGGTCCATGGCACGTTGCCGTTGCCGGACAATTCATTTGAAGGGGAAAAGAAAAGCATTTTTTCTCCTTTATTGGAGATCTCCCCTTATTGGTATGTTCTCGCGTATTATGTCATTGGCGGGTTGTTTGCCGGTGGCTACGTTTGTCTCGGTTTAGCCTTTTCTTTATTCTTGAAAAATCGGTATTTGATCACGTTGATGCCACAAATCATTTATATGGTTTGTTGGGCAGCGCTGACCATTACCAACCAATTGGCCTGGGATCCGTTTAATTTTTTAATCCCTTCACAACCAGTGGAAGGATTGTCCTATTGGAAAATCGTCATCGTGTTTATCCTCCAATTGTTGATCGCGGTAGGGGTATTTTCATATGGAGTGAAGAAGAGTGAAGATGTTCTCTAGACAGATTGTTTTTTTTGTTTGGCAAGATTTGCTGTTGCATCGCACCGTTATCCGAATGATTTTGGGCGTCATGGCTCTGTTGATGGTGGTGAGCATCTTGCCGCTAGGAATGGTGGTAGTGGGGAAATGGCACAGCCTTAAAGATTTTATCTTGCTCTATCGGTATGAGTTTTTTCATCTGCCTGTTTTTTTATTTCTTTTAGGTTCAACACTTCAAACGAACGCGTGGGTGATTTTAAGACGATACCGCACCCGGGGACAAATCGGGCTGCATAAAGCGTTGTTGGTCGTCGTTTTGGCGGGGGGCGTGTCCCTTTGGGTTGCTGTAGCAGGAGGATTATGTACAATGTTTGTGAAATTCCTCATCTACCCCCATATGCCAAACGCCCATGCGGCTTTTTTGTACGTGCCGCATAGTGAGGATAAAAGTTCGTTTCTCTATTTTCTTGTTATGTATTTTTTCGTCACCGCGATATACGGATTGTTGTTTGTCGCATTCATTGATTTTGGGGGGAACCGCTTTTTCGCCTTCGCTGCCGTCATCATACTGGCTGTATTGGATATGTTCACGGTGCATATGCTCCCTTATTTGTTTTACATAAGTGAACAGGCGGCTCCTGTTTGGACCATCCTCGTTCTCATTGTGGTGCTGCTGCTGTTAGTCTATCTCATTTGCCTTTCGTCAAGCCGAAAAAACTATTATGTTCAGGATGATCTGTTATGAAACCGATGGATTTGGAGTTTACCTTGATCAAAATGGATATCAAAAGAATTGTCATCACCTGCCTCCTGTTCCCGCTGTTGGGCACTTTGATGTGCAGCTGGTCAGAGGCGTTTTCCTCCCAACACCTATCGGAGTTGTTCGCCCGCTTATTCGGAGCGGTGACGACCTCGAATTGGATGTATTGGCTGATGATTTGCTTCGGCTATGTGGTGTTGCTCCAAATCGTTTGGAAAAAGCGGGATCAATATTTTGAACATAAACTGTTCATTTTGTTGAGGGATACGACGTCGTATACAATGGCTAGATTGTTGGCAGGAGTTCTGTTTACAGTGGGATATGTCTTGTCGTCGTTTTTGATCACTGGCGGCTTCGGCCTCTTTGTGTCGCATATGGCGTTTTCGTTTGACCGTTCGCTCGTGCTCATGTTTGTTAGCATCGCCGTGAATTTGTATTGGCACGCCAGCGTGTGGATGTTGTTGAACGTGTATGCAACCTATCACTTGGCGAATGTTGTCATTCTCGCTTTGTTTTTTGTGGGTGTGAAGATGCCAACGCCTTTTATTCCTTTGTACTACAGCATGGCGGATCTCGTGCGGAGCAGCTCGATGTTCTGGTCGGCGTTGATGGTGGAGCTCTTGTCGATCGTTGTGTTCGGGTATTGGACGATAAAGAGAGTGAAGCATGCGGATTATATCTAGGAGGTTTTCGATATGAAGGCGATCGTCTTATCCAATGTTTCCAAAACAATCAAATCAAGGGAAGTTTTGCGCAATATCAACTTAGAGTTGGAGAGAGGCAAGATTTATGGGTTCGTCGGGCCGAACGGATCGGGAAAAACGATGTTATTCCGAGTCATCAGCGGACTTGTGAAGCCGTCCAGCGGCACGGTGGCGGTATTCGGCCAGACGTTGCACCAAGATGTATCCTTTCCGAGCGATATTTCTGTTTTGTTGGAAAAACCAGGTTTCCTTGAACAATACTCAGGATTCGATAATTTGCATTTTTTAGCCATGATTCAAAACAAAATCGGCGAGCGCGAGGTAAAAGAGGCAATCGAGCGAGTGGGGTTGGATCCGCATGATAAAAGGCCGGTGAAAGCGTACTCTCTTGGAATGAGACAAAGACTGGCCATTGCACAGTGCATCATGGAGAAGCCGCAGCTGATGCTGCTCGACGAACCAATGAATGCGTTGGATGAAAAATCGGTGGACCAAGTGTACCAAATTATTCGCGAGGAAAACAAAAGAGGCTGCACTATTTTGTTGACGTCTCACAACAAGGTGGACATTCAGTCATTATGCCATGAAGTATATTCGATGAATGAAGGGGTGATTACGGGTATGACCCATATTACGGCAGAATGACTGTCATGTGTGTAATGTCGAAATTCGCGAGGGGGTGGCCATCTTGAACAACCAACTGTGCGAAGGTGCCGCTTCCGTGTTCATGGGACAATCAAAAGATGGGATTATGGAGTGAACCAAAATAGCTCCCTGCATCCTCCTTAGGTGCAGGGAGCTTCAGTGCAGCTATTCTTTCTTCCTGAAGCCAAATTCGAATTCCCTCATCCCTCTGCTTTCGAACGCGCTGTCATGAAAAGACAAAGATGCTATCTGTTTAGTCGACACCGCCTCTTGTGCACTCCCACTATCATGGGAAGGATTCATTATAGGCAAGTGGGGGGTTCCCGTGTTTTCACATGCACCAAAATAGCCCGATTTGCTGATTTCTTCCTTCAACAGAGAGCATGACATGCTTTGAGAGAGTTCGGTACGATCTTCTCCAAAAGGTACATACCGAAACATTAGAAAAATCTTATGATTTTAATCTATTTTGAATGTGAAAATGTCTCTATCAACAAGGCATCGGTGACATGAGATTCAGGATATAGGGGATGAAATCAGTTTGTTATTCAACTGTATGGGGGGATCAAAACATGAACAAAAAGAAGATTTTGCTTGTTGATGATGATGAAGATATTTGCTGCACAATCAAGCAATATTTGGAGCTTCATCATTATCAGGTAGAAACGGTCCACAGCGGTGTAGAAGCGTTGAAGATGATAAACGACGATTTTGATTTGATTGTGTTGGATATCATGATGGAAGGAATTGACGGAATGGAGCTGTGTACAATCATTCGTGATCGGGTTGATTACCCTATTGTATTTGTTAGTGCTAAAACGCTGGAGGAAGATAAGGTTCAAGCTTTGGCGATCGGTGGAGATGATTACATCACTAAACCATTCAGCTTAAAGGAGTTAAAGGCGAGAATTGATTGCCATTTAAGAAGGGAGGAACGGATTCGTTCGAACGAGAGATATCTTTTGAGTTCTAAAAATATGACGATTGATCTTTTGGCTAACGAAGTCTTTTGTAAAGGAAAGAAATTACCGTTAACAAAAAAAGAATATGAGATTGTTAAGTTGTTGATGCTCAATAAAAAGGTTGTTTTCTCCAAAGAAAGAATCTTTGAACGAGTATGGGGGATTGACTCCGACAGCCAGTTAGACACTGTTACAGAAAGCATTAAAAATATTCGAAAGAAAATCAAGGCCGTCGATCCAGACACCTCTTATATTCAAACATTATATGGGCTCGGTTATAAATGGGATGTGACCGATGAAAAACAATAAAACGATTAAACGAGATTTTTATTTGTTAGTTGTGAAAGTTGTGCTGGCAACGGCGATTACTTCGGCCTTTACTTATATATGCATCATCTATTTGATTATGACATTAACCACCAACCATGTGGTGAAACCGACCAATTATTTCGTGAAAGATTTGGATTTGATTGAGAAAAAGGTGAAAGAAAACGAAGAAGCTATTTTCAAGGGGAGACTCATTCCCATCCATCGTTACAGCGAAAAGATAAAAGGAGAAGTTGTAGACATCAGCGGCAAGCATCTGTATGGCGATCGCGGAATTGTAGACGGTCAAGTGGATATGAGCAAAGTGATCAACCGTGAGATTGTAAAAGGAAGCTATGTGTATCGGTTCATTCCCGTTCAACATGATAACGCCATTCAGGCGGTGTATGTGTTGAAAGCGCCTTTCGGGTTTATCATTAACAATCAACATCGCTTCGGAGCCGTGTTGATTTATGCTTTGCTCCTTATTTCTCCGTTGATCTTTTTTATTGTCTATTTGATTTTCTTTACATCAAGGCTGTACAAATCATTGTTTCATAATGTCAGGTTGCTGCTTCAGGCTTCTGATCACATTGCAAGCGGGGATTTTGATTTTCAAGTCTCAGGGTTGAAAAGAAAAGAATTTATGAAAATCCAGGATTCCTTTAATACCATGATCAGTGCGCTGAAAGAAATGGTGGAACGTTTAGCCAAGACCGATGACGAACGGAGAATGATGGTATCATCGATCGCGCATGATATCCGAACCCCGTTGACGGTCATCCAAGGACAAATTGATTTGATTCAAGACTTGCGAAAGTTGGACCACTTTGATCTCACTCCCCATTTAGAGATTATTCGCAAAAACTGTGGGAAGATGACCATGTTGACAGATAATTTGTCGTTGCTCTATAAAGTGGAGAATGACCACTTCTCACTGAATGCAAAAGAAGTGGATGTAAGGCAAATCCTTGATGAGAAAAAACGAGAGATCACAACAATGGTTTATCATCAAAAATCGATCAACATTTGCTTTGATGTGAATTTGCAAAAATCATGTTACATCCTTGATGAAGCGATGTTAATGAGAGTGTTGGACAATATTTTATACAATAGCTTGCGGTTTACCAAAAGCGGAGAAATCAAGTTGGAAGTGCATGATGAAAAAGAGGGGGATGAGCGTAAAATCTATTTTCGCTGTTCCGATACCGGAACGGGGTTTAAAGAAAGCGATACGTCTTTGTTGTTCCAGCCTTTTTACCAAGATCAGCAGTATAAACATCATGTTGGATTAGGGCTGTATATTGCTAAACGAATTGTCAATCATCATGGCGGCGAAATTTGGGCATACAACAATGAAAAAGGCGGAGCGACCGTTGAATTTTATATTCAGGAGCTGGCTGATTGATCATTCCATCTCATGGCTTTTCCGCTGCTGTAGAGAATGGGGGCAGCTAAGGAGATTACGATTTCCCTAGCTGCCAGTCTCTGAGCCTTTATTTTCTTTTCGCAATGAGAAATTGGTGGTTCACCGTAACAGCCACTTCTTTGTCCGGGTTTACGCCTTTGATGCTGTATACCCAGCCAAAGTTTAAGTGAGTCCGTTTTTCGTCTTTTTGATCGGGAATGATTTCGATCTTTCGCAGTTCTTTTTTGCTCAAAATTTGATGATGCTCATTGATGGTGATCGTCTCCGTTACTTTCCCGATTGGCTTGTTCAGTTGATGTCGATCTACTCTTGCTGCCTGAATGATGTACGTTCGGCCTTGATAGTGAATTTCTTGCAAATTGTCTTTGTTCAACTCGTATTTTGGCAATTTCCGATCGATCTCCATATTTTGTGTGGCTGTCTTTTTTAAGTCGCTGACAAGTGAACAACCTCCTATAAAGAGGATTCCGACCAACATGAGGAGTAAGAGGAAGTTTTTCATCGCCACTCTGAAACCTCCTTTTTGAACATCACATTGAAAGAGAACCGTGATTGTTCATTCATGTGGTTTATTTCCTTCCCAACGATGAAACCAGACTGAACCGATGATGGTCACGATGATGAAGCTTAGAAGGGCATAGGTCATTCCTTCCCACAATGATAGCGAATAGGAATTGAACAACTGCGCCCCCAATGCTTGCTTTACTTCGGGCATCATCAAAATCGGAAATTGTGAGAGGCGAACACCCCAAGCCCAAGGAACATAGCTCCATATATGATCGCCTAAGGACGTTGCGCCAATAAGGGCGGAAATGAGAAATCCGCCGCTCCCGATGGCAATCGATGCTCCCATTCCAAAGGCAAGGCTGATGAACAGATGCAAGGAAAAAAGGATCAGTGAGCCCACGATGGAGAGCAGGGCTCCTTGCAAAAATAAGTGATCATGAATGGGCGCGACGTTGAGTACGTATTTCATTCCAAAGAGCATAACCATCGTCGCCAGCAAGATATCCGCGCATGCGATGAAGATGAGCAGCGTGAGTTTGCCAACATACCATTTGATTTTGGATACAGGGCCGGCCAAGATGTTCATGAAATTTCCTGCTTTTTCTTCTTGATAGGACATCAGTCCGGTAAGCAAGGAGATGATGATCGGCAAGGAAACGGTCATCACTTCGAAAAAACCTTGGTAGATTTTCACCTGCCAAAACACGGAATGTCGGTAGTGCGAAAAATACCATACCATAAAGAGCGGATACAGGATTGGTATGATGATGACCATGATCCGAACTGCTGTGCGTTTCGTTTTGATCCATTCGGATGACAGAAGGCGAAGAAACGACATGTCAATGCACTTCCTTTCGCGAAAACCAAACGGCGGTTAGAAAAGATAACAACAGAAACATGACAAGGGCAATCGTTAGGCCTATTGGAATGACAGAAGGATCCAATAGCGGATTCCCTTTTTCCAAAGGAACGCCGTTCGGATGAACCCCGACGATCGGGCACATCATCCTCATTCCCCAGCTCCATGGAATGAACAGCCAGTAAGGCTGTGCAGCCATGACGACCCCTAAGGCGAGGCCGATGACACTGACAAGGATCGAGGCTGCCATCCCGAACCGCTCGGCGATAAATAATCCGATCGGGATATAGGCTAAAGAACTCATCCAAATGACCAAGCTGGCAAACACCGCGACCGTAGCGGATGAGAGGCTGTTGGGCAAAAACCATTTCAATAAAACAAGCAGGACGATCAGCTCGATAGTGGAGAGCAACATATAATAGGCGATGACGGCGATTTTGCTCCACCATAGGCGCACAATGCTAATGTCGAGACAACGCAACGCTTTATCGTTTCCTGACTTTTTCTCCCTTGACACTGAAAGGGAAGCAGTCAAGGCCGTTCCAATGGGAACAAAAATCAACGGCCACCAATTAAATACCGTGTATTCAAAATAATGGCGCGTTGAATTCATGGTTGGCATGGTGATCATGGCATACAGGACAAAGAAAAGCGGAGCGATGAATACAAGTTTTTTGGCAAACGTTCGCTTGTATTTTAAGTGTTCTGACTGGAACATATTGAGCATGACTCCCATCCTCCTTCATTGCTTGTTCACGACATCGATGAAGAGTTTTTCGAGATCTTGACTCTCGTCTATTTTCCCCTCGTACCTGAGTTTCCCGTTTTGAATAATGCCAATGTAATCGGCTAATTGTTTGACTTCGGACAAAATATGGCTCGATAGGATGACGGTGATCCCGTTTTCGGCAAACGATTTAATGAGTTTTCGCAAGTCCTGGATGCCTAATGGATCCAATCCGTTTGTCGGTTCATCGAGAATGAGCAGTTTTGGATGGTCTAAAAGAGCTTTGGCAATTCCTAGCCTTTGCTTCATGCCAAGGGAAAATTGAGATGCTTTCTTTTTCCCCGTATTTTCTAAGCCGACGATGTTCAAAACTTCTTGGATTCGCGAGTCGGGCAAATGAAGCAATTTGGCGTGAACGAGTAAATTCTCATAGGCTGTTAAATTGCCGTAAAGAGCCGGGGATTCGATCAGTGCGCCGATATCTTTCAGGACTTTTCTGCTCCAAGGATGGCCGTTGATGACGATTTCCCCTTTTGTGGGACGCAACAGCCCTGTCAGCATTTTTAAAAGAGTGGATTTTCCCGCTCCATTTGGCCCGAGCAATCCATAAATGGTATGTTTCTTGACTTTTATGGATACATCATCCACCGCGAGTTGTTTCCCAAATGCTTTGCTTATATGACGGGTTTCTAACATATACTCTTCCATGTTCATTCTCCTTTCATAATGGGAACATGCTAGGCGGTTCTTGACTGGCATAAGCGCAAGAATAGGACTGTTAGATCCGTGCTATTCTCATATTAATGACTCAATCTAATGTTTTTATAAGAAAAGAACACATGGATGATGTTTTTTACCAGACTTGTCACAATTTTCGACAAGTCTTTTTATTTTTCAGGAAGGAATTTCATTGAATTTGTCCAATATTATTTGTAAATATTTGTGCAAGGTGCGATAGGATGAGTGAAAAAGAAAAAATAGCGAAACAAATGAAAGAAATCGTGGAACAATTTATGTCGGAACCGCAACTGAAAGCGCACATGCTCTTGGCAATCGAGCAACATATGAAAGAGAGCGATTTGTTGTTTGGGCGGTTGGCTTATTTGCATTATGACTTGTTTTCGATACAAGGAGATCACTCAACATATATCGCAGCGGCTATTGAATTGATCGTGCTTGCTGGGGATTTATTTGATGATATAGTCGATCAAGATCGTTTCGAGGATACAGCTATTCCTCTTCATATTGCGATCGGGTTCTTGCTGCTTGGTCAGCAAGCGATTGCGAATGTACCGATTTCTAGTAATAAAAAATTAAAGGCACTGTCATATGTTACGTCTTGCTTGTTGCAAAGTGTACACGGACAACAGCTTGATGTGGGGTGTGACGTACAAACAGAGGCAGATTATTTAAAAATGGTAGAGAAAAAATCAGGCTCTCTTGTTGCGATGGCTTGTGTCATCGGAGCATTATTAGCAGGAAATGAGGACATCGCAGCGATTGAAACATATGCTTCCTACATCGGCATCGCGGCACAAATCGACAATGATCTTGATGCGCTATACAACTGGGATAAAAAAGCGGATATTCAAGCAAAGAAAAAGTCGCTTCCGATTTTGTATATGCTAGAAAGCAAACAAAATAACTTGTGGAAGCAGTATTTCAACAACGATATAGACTACGATCGGATGTATGTCCAAAAAGAAAAAGCACTTCAGCAAATGGAACAGGAAGGAGCGTTTTATTATGCTAAAGTGATAAGCCAGATTTACAAGGAAAAGGCTTTGCAAGAAATCGAGAAACTGGATGTAGACGATAGGTACAAATCCGTACTGAAAACAATGATTTTGTAATGTTGGAGGGAGATCTGCGATGCAAGAAATCATTCGCTTTTTAGTAGAACATCCAGAAGTCATCGAAAAATTACAAAATGGTACGGTGAGCTTGATCGGTTTAAGTGAGTTAGAGGTAAAAGCGGTTGTAAAGGTATTTAGTGAATCGACGGAGCTGCTTGGATATTGGAAGTAGGTAAAGATGAATCGAACAGTCATTGCGATGGTTGTTGCTTTGATTGCAGCGCTATATTTAACCATTTTAAATGTTAGGCATCCATTGATTGGTATGGATGTAATAGAAAACAAGAATGGTGATATTATTGTTAATGATATTTACGAGTTTGGTTGGGCAAAAAAACATGGTATTCATATTCATGATCAAGTGCTGAAAGTGGATGGAAAGCCTCCGCTCTCCCATTTTACTGTACGGGAATACAAAACAATTGAACAAGCGAAAACAATAACAATTCAGAGAGAAAATCAAATCCAAACATTGACGGTTGACTATCAATCGCATGGAACGGAACAATGGCTGTATTATATTGCCTTGCCGGCGGGTTTTTTTCTATTCGCTGTTAGTTTAAGCATTTTTTTGCTTCGTCTGCGGCCGAATGACAAATCGGCAACCGTGCTGATCTATTTTTTATTATTGACAGGGATTTGTTATATCAGTGCCAGCTTATCAGCGAAATATGCACCGTTTGGGCGGCAAATATTTAACGGTATATTTTTCATATTGCCTGCCGTCTTTTTGCATTTCGTTTATCATTATTTTGAAAAAGAAAAGAAAGTATGGTTTGCGAAAAAAATCGTCTTTTCTCTTTATGGTTTTAACTTTGTGATGTTTATTATTTCACTGATGTCTATATCGTTTCGTTCGATAAGTGAAGTGGAAGTGCTATTGACGACATTTTTTATCAACATGGTCATCATTCTCGCTTTGTTAGGAAAAGGATTCGTTTATTTTAAAAAAGATGAACAGCGACATACGGTTAAAGGGGTGTTTTTCGCAATTGGGTTATCTGCCGCACCATTTGTTTTATTTTATGATCTCCCCGTTCTAATCATTGGAAAATGGGTACTACCAGCTGAATTAACCGTTACTTCGTTTTTTGTGTTGCCTTCCGTCTTTCTTTATTTGATTTGTACGGATCGGCTATTTCGATTGCAGTTTTCCATCAATCACTTTGTATACTATGCTCTTTTATCATTATTTCCGGCTTTTCTTGTTACATTGCTTTATGCCAAATTTGTTCATGAAGCAAGGAGATTTGCTGAACTCACTTTGTTGTTTTTACTGATTTATGTAATCAATATCCTTGTTCTCTATTCAAAAGGATATTTTGATCGAACATTAAGAACGAAGTTATATGTACAAAAAAACTTTTATCAAGAAAGTATATATCGAATCGGTGAAGCATTAAAAAAACAAAGAAATATGCAAGAAGTCATCCAATGCTTGGAAAAAGAAGTGAGGGAAGTATTAGATATAGAGAATCTGGCTTTTGTACAATTGGCGGTCCAAAATAGGCAAGCCCCTTTTCATTGCGATGAAAAAGAGTGGATGAAGTTAATCAAAAAGATGGATGGTCAACCACTTTCGATTGGAAAAATGATTGAAAATAAGCGTTTGTTTGCGGTTTTTGTAGGCTCATTCCGACAAAGTCCTTTACTATTGATAGGAAAAAAGAAACATTCCATTCCATTTCGGGCAGAACAAAAAGATTGGCTATCCACCATTGTCTATTATGCCAGCATCACGATTGAAAATATGTTAAAAGTAGAGGATTTCATCAAAGAGTTAGACAGCTTAAAGGAAAGAAGCCATTCTGTTTGGCTCACTCGTTTGATCTTTCAATGGTCGGAAAAGGAAAGAAGAAAGTTAGCCATTGATCTGCACGATACGATTCTTCAAGATTTAATTGTTTTAAAACGGAAAGTGGAGAGTTTGCGTTTTCAAAATATGCGTATGGAAGAAATGAAAAAGCAGCTAAACAATATCGAAGAAGAAATCGTAGATATGATTGATGTAACAAGAGAAACGTGCCATGAATTAAGACCGCCGTTTTTGGAACAAGTCGGATTAAGAGAAGCATTAGCCGAATTAATCAGAAGATTTCATTTGCGTTCAAATATCAAGGTGGAGTGGAATATTCATGTACCAACCAAATTAGATGAAGAACGAGAACTTGCCGTATATCGGATGATCCAAGAATTATTAAACAATGCGCTGAAACATTCGCAGGCATCGCACATTCAACTAACATTGGAGGTTCAAAATGAGGAAGTTCAACTTCATTATATTGACAATGGTATAGGTATAGACATGAAAAAATTAAATCATTATGATGGAAAGCTTGGTTTGTTTGGCATAAAAGAGCGTGTGCAAGGCTTAGGTGGAACATGCGAGATGACATCACAACTTGGCGAGGGGCTAGACATACGGATCACCATTCCATTATAAGCATAGGAAGGAGAGAAATGACTAGATGATTCACATTTTGGTTGTCGATGATCATCGTCTTGTTGGTGAAGGGACAAAGAATATGCTCGAGAGCGAACAAGATTTTCAAGTAGAACTTGTTACATCTGGCACAGAAGCGGAACAGATGATGGAACAACGTACATATGATGTGTTTTTGCTTGATTGGCGTATGCCGGATATGAGCGGTATCGAATTAAGCAGGCGGATTCTCCAAAAACAGCCAAATGCGAAAATTGTCATCTATACCGGATATGATATTGTTCCTTTTTTAAATTATTTCATTGAATCAGGCATTACAGGCTTTGTCAGTAAAACCGCATCAAGCGAGCAATTAGTGACGGCGATTCGCTGTGCGTTAAGAGATGAGGCGGTCATTCCTGTGCATGTACTGCGCCAGCTGCGGCTTTTCGAAGTGAAAGCTAGGATGGAAGAAGAGGTGGAACATATCGCGCTCGACATGTTTGAACAAAATATATTGATAGAGGTTGCCAACGGTTTAAGCAATAAAGAGATTGCAAGAAAGCACTGCATGAGCCAGCGGAGCCTAGAAAGACAGCTATCGCGTATTTTTTCAAAATTGCGTGTATCTTCTCGGATAGAAGCGGTGGAAAAAGCAAAACAATTGGGACTCATTCCAGAGCATTATATGTTGTTAACGTCCTCATCGGATGGATGAGGGCGTTTTTGTCTAGTCCGCCAAAATTGGCGTGCGCACCGCCCAAAAATGGCGGGGTTCCGACACAAGTTGGCGGTGAAAGGGGGGGAAAGTGGAGGTATAATCAGGTTGAATAGGAAAAATATTTGTAAGGGAGGAGAAACCCAAGATGAAAAAAGTCAAAAAGTTTTTAGCTGGAGGAGCATTAAGTTGCGCACTCTTAATGGGAAGTGTAAGTCTAGTAGATGCTGCTACTTACAATTATGCCTCTAACTACTTTGATTACGGGGTTTATCTTGGTGGTGGATACGGACAAACATTTGAACTTGATGGCAAAGCAAGATTTATTGGAACTCAAGCTCCGTATTATAGTAACAGTGCTTGCGGAGTCGGTTATCAAATTCGTTCAACAGACGGAACCGTTTTAAAAGTAAGTTGGAAGTATGGGGCTGGTTCTATTGATACAGGAAATGACTTGAATGGTTATAATGGGAAAAAGAAAGCATATTTAAGAAATGCATATAACGAGAGTACTCCTCAAACAGCCTCTGGAAAGTTTTATTATTAAATATTTTTTGCTTTTGCGGAGCCTATGTTTTAATATGAATAGTTTGGAAATAAAGGGGCATGATCTCTGACTAGAAAGATAGATTAAGTACTAGCTACTATGAATTGAGATCATGTCCCTTTCTTTTAGGAGCATTCCTGTTAGAAAGGTTTTCGGGGACTTGAAAGAAAAAAGCCCCTTAGTATAAATGTAGGGGTACACCAAACACCAACATCAGACCAAGGAAGACTACAAGATGAATTGTACACAAAATCGCAAAATTGAACAAGTGACAGAACAAATTTTAGTGATTGGAATGGATATTGCCAAACACAAACACTACGCAGCATGGTGGATGAACGAGGAAGAGAACTGAAAAAGCCGTTTCCTGTGTTCCAATCGCGAATCGGATTCGAACAATTCTACGTGTCGATTGAAGAAGCAAAAGAGAATTTGGCAAGACGGAGATCATCGTCGGTATTGAACCGACCGGGCATAACTGGTTGCACCTCGCCTATTTCCTCGAGGAAAGATCCCATTGGTGATGGTCAACCCGATGCACGTCAAACGGTCGAAAGAGCTTGACGACAACTTACCAAACGAAGCACGATGCCAAAGATGCCCTCGTTATCGCCAGACTAATCAAAGATGGATGCTTTAGCTATCTCCGCATTTTCCACGAGGTGAAAGCGGAATTACGGACAGGAAGCACGTTTCGAGAGTCGCTGTTCAAGGAACGGAATATCATCTACAATCAAATGATTCATTGGCTCGATCGCTATTTTCCTGAGTTTTTACAGGTGTTCCCGTCGTTTGGCAAAATGGCATTAGCGATATTAGAGAACACGCCATTTCCGGTAGATGTCGCTGATCAGACGGTCGAAGGGTTCATGGAGCGGTATCGTCAAAGAGAAGGACTCAAATGTCCGCAAAAACCGAAAATTCAAAAGCTGATAGAGGTTTCACACTATGCGATTGGGATCACGGAAGGGAAACCGATGGCCCGTATCGAAATCGCCACGCTCGTCCGCCAGTATCGCCAATTGGAACAAGAGATCACTGCTTTGACCGAAGAGTTGACGGCCCTTGTGCAAACGACCGTCGAATACGAACGGCTCTAAACGATTCCGGGACTAGGAGAGGCGACGATCATGGAGTTGTTATCGGAAATCGGAAGGACAGAAGCGAATCTCGAAGCGAGGACGAAAACGGCTGCGCGCCCTTCTCTTTCGGATGATGATGCCATTGATTTGCTATAACGAAGCGTTCCGGGCCTCACACCAGTACTATATGACACGCCCCGTCAACCCGTTGCGTAAGAAGCAATCGATCGTGGTGTTATGCAGTAAAGCTATGGAAGGTTCTATACGCGGTTTGCGTGAAACAGCAAGCGTTTAATGGAGAATGAATGATGCAAGATATCTTTTCTCCATTCCAAGCCTAGGCAGCCTAGAGCCGCCTCCTTTCGTGAAAAGAACGGTCTGAACAATCGGGTGGATGACACGGAGAAGCTGGCACACGATTTCATATTCGACTTTGAGTCCCTATAGGAGCTTAGTCGGCCTCTGCCTGATGAAGAGATCGAACGAAGGAATGTCGGCACAAGGATGCCCAGAGACATGGGAGGGTTTGTCCTCATCAGAAACGCAGCGATCCAAGGTGTAACGTATACACATACACCCTCTTAAGTAAAAAATATCCATAAGTGAACGCGAAGCGCACCATAGACGGTTATATATCAACAAATAATGAAAATGTGTGTATGGGTTTTTGTCGGAAAAAATTTTTTTGACACCCCCTGAGACGCCAAGAAACCTTGATATATGAACATTGCTAGAGGGAGTGAGAAAATATATGAGAGTATATTATATTTTCTTAGCATTATTCACGACCTTCTTTCTCGTTTCTTGTTCAAGGCAAGAAGAGCATGTAAAAATGGCAATATTCTTAAAAAGTGATTGGGATAAGTATGAAGTGTTTGCTAAGGAGTTTGAAAAAGCAAAAGGCATCAAAATTCAACTTGATTATATTTGGGATGATACTATTAAACATGATTATAAGCACCTTTGGTCTAAAATACATAGCGCTATTGAAAAAAAACTTAAGGACCAAGAGATTGATTTAATTGCAGGGGTGCCAACCCCTTATTTTGAAAAATTGATTAAAAAAAATCTGTTAACTGAATTGGATACATTTATGGTTGGACAGAGTGGAATAGATGTTAAAAATTTATACAGTCCGGTTTTAGATATTGCCAAAAAGGCTGGGAATGGACATTACTATTTTCTTTCCCCAACTTTTTCTACAAAGCTATTAGTTGTTAATCTTGATATTTTCAAGACTTTGAAGGTGCCTATTCCAGAAGAAACAGTATCTTGGGAAGAATTGGAATCTATAGCTGAAAAAATTAATCGGAAGAACCTAAATCCACATAACAGAAAAATTTATGCTATCTCATTTGGTCCTGGAGGAGAAGAAGGATTATTTATGGACTTTCAACTTCTAACCACTCCACTTGAGCTTCCACTTCAGGAGAAGGAAGAGATCTATAACCATCCGTCTTGGGGGAAATGGTTTAAATGGTTTATAACAATGCATCAAAAATATGGAGTACGTAATATGGCTGAAGACAGAGCTTTTTTTACAGGTAAAGTGGCAATGAGAATCACTTATCCTCACGAACTTCAATGGTTGTATAAAAAAGCAAGGGCAGATCTAGGACTAGGATTTAATCCAGCTAAGTTCGAATTTAGAATTTATCCAGCTCCTTATTATAGTAATAAACCAGAAATGGCTAGTATTGAAGTTCATAATATCGCATTATCTAATCAATCTGAGAAAAAGCATTTGGCTTGGGAAGTTATAAGATATGCTATGGGAAAGGACTATGCTTTATCAATAATCTATAAGGAGGGAAATACATTTGGTGGAAATTTTCCTGCATACTATGATTCAGACACTATTCGTGCCTATGAAAACTTATATCCAGGAATAGATGTAAAAAATGTATTTTATTATGGAAAACAAGGACCTTATATTAAAGAATCAATGACTCTGGAACAACTCTCTATTTTCCACGAACTAGAAAGGGAATATTTTCCTATTATACTAAATAAAAATATTTCAGTCGAAGACGGTTACAAGGAACTAAAAAGGGAATACAAGCAAAGAATAAAGGAGCTGAAGCAGTAAATGATTCGAAAAACCATCACGGTTATTCCTTTTGTCATGGCAGCTTGTCTCAAGACTTGGGATCATGTCTATGGAAATTTTCCTGGCATATCGGTCTGGATTGTGTTCATTCATATTTGTCTCAATCTATTGCCCATCTTTGTGTTTGTATGCTGGAGTGTGTCCAAGGTGCGGCAATGGAGTGGGTTGAATATGGTGATTCACGCTTGCTTTTATGTTTACTTGTTTTTTGTTTTGTATTATACGGTTTTATATATTCCTTATTGGCGCTTTATGACCCAACCAGTGCTGCCGCCAGAGGAACAGGCGTTTCCCCATTATAATTTAATCCCGTTTAAAACGATTTTGGAAACTAGCATCACTCCTGTGAATATTTGGGGAAACGTCTTGCTGTTGCTTCCGTTGGGCATCTTTGTTCCTTTGATTCATCCCTATTTTGCACGTATCAAACCGTTTCTTCTCCTTGCCTTGCTGGTTTCGAGCGGCATTGAATCCGTTCAATTTATGACAGCGTTGATGGATGGAAAATTTGCTGAATACCCTAGTGAAAGAAGCCTCGATGTTGATGATATCATTTTGAACATGAGTGGAGCCGTTATCGGTTTTGGTCTGTACAAATTACGAGGGCGAATGAAAAGCTTGATTTCTCGATCACACTGCTTGCCACCCGACCGTTGATGGCATACATGCAGTCATCAGAAATTCAACGTTGTTTGGGGGATGTCAATGATCACTTTCTTTATAAATGAAGTCAAACATCAAAGTATCGATATAGGGGATATGGACCGCTATCATTTTGAGTTTCTTCAGCCGATTTTGGAACATAAACGCTTTGTCTTCCTTGGGGAGAGCAGCCATTGCGTCAAAGAATACAGTCTAGCAAAAGTGAGCCTGATTAAATATCTTCATGAAGAATTGGGGTTTCATGTACTTGCCTTTGAAAGCGAATTGGGACCATGTATGATCGGCGATTATCTGTCTGATCAACTTGATTCTAAACGTTTTATGGCGGGTACCATTGGGCGTGTGTGGCAAAATGAATTTGTCCTTGGATTATTTGACTATATGAAAAAAATGAAGCAGGAGCGGCCGCTGTATTTTACGGGTGTGGATGTTTATCAAGGAAAAAAGGAGAATTTGTTTTCGGAATTCCTCGAGTCTTATTTAACGGGTCCGACCAAACAGAAGTTTGTCGATTTTGAAAAGCGGGCGATCGAGGTTTTGATTGCAGCCGATAAACGGAAAATCAAGCGTTCAATGCGTCAAAATATAAGGGAAGAGATGGAAAGTAAGGGCATGGAATTGATTGAGGAACTCAAACAGCATTGTTTTCCGGGCAGCAAGATTTATAAAATTGTCCTCCGGACGATGGAAAATAGATTAAATTATTTGAAAGCAACTTTAGAAAAAAGTTTCTCGAAACTTTTTGAGTATCGGGATGCATTGATGGCAAAAAACCTAGAATTTTTAGCAAAGGAAATATACCCAAATGAAAAATTTATCATTTGGGCACATAACTCACA
>NZ_BCPV01000063.1 GCF_001544135.1 Geobacillus zalihae NBRC 101842
AGGATGGCGATGAAACGACAAGCCCGTAGCCGCCTCCTGCTGACGTTGATCTGCTTGATCTTCGGCGCCATGCTCGGGTTCTCGTACCAACATGCGAAAAACGAAGCATCCCGCCGCGAATGGAGCGACAGCGAGTGGAAAAAAGAGTACGAATATCGCTCGGCGCTTCTTGCTTTGCAAAAAGAAAACCGGTCGCTCAAGCAGCAGCTTGTCAAAAAGCAGGAGGAGCTGGCTGCGTGGGAGAAGAAGCTGGCCGAGGAGCAGGAGAACGAGGCCGGATTGGCAAAAGAAGCGGAACAGCTGCGCATGCATGTCGGAAAAGCGAGGGTGAAAGGGAAAGGTGTAGCAGTCACCCTTTCCGATTCCTCTTATATCCCCTCTGAAGCGAGCGCTACCAATTATATCGTTCACGAACAGCACGTATGGAAAGTTGTTCACGAGTTGCTCATTTCCGGCGCCGAAGCGGTCGCGATTAATGGGCAGCGCATTTCCCACCGTTCATACATCGTCTGCAACGGCCCAGTCATTGAGGTCGATGGAACGCAGCATGCCGCTCCGTTTGTCATTTCGGCCATTGGCAATCCGGACGTGCTCATGTCCGCTCTAGAGCTTCCCGGCGGCATCGTTGACGAACTTGTCGAAGACCATATCGACGTAAAAGTGGAAAAGCAAGGAGCGATCGTGTTGGATCCGGTGTTTGCGCCCGAGCCGTAAAACGGGCGGAAAGGGGCGATAAAGCGCATTGGAACGGAAAAATCGATTCTATTTTGCCGGCGTAGCTGCCATATTCGGTGTGATGCTGGCCGTCGGGCTTCGGACGACGCTGCATCCGGAAGGACGCGACACGCGCGACATTTGGGAGTTGCGCGCCGATTTGACAAAAGAGCAGAAGCTTGAACAACGGCTGCTTGAGGAGCTAGAGAGTTACGAGGAAACATTGCGCCGCTACCGGCGGGAACACGAGGCGGGCGGCGCGACAGAGCTTGAAGCGACAGTCGCGAAGCTGAGGGAAGAAGCCGGGCTGACAGAAGTGAGAGGAAGCGGTCTCGTGTTGACGATCGCGCCGTTTTCGGCGGCCGGCTACGTTGGTCCGGCCGTTGCCGCCGTATCGCCCGAGCTATTGCAACGGTTAGTGAATGAGTTGAACAAATACGGGGCGAAAGAAATCGCCATCGACGGTGAACGACTGACGAACCGGACGGCCATTCGCGATGTCAATGGCGCAACGAAAGTCGGGAGCCGCTCAGTGAGGCTGCCAGTCGAAGTGAGAGCAATCGCCGATGATGCGGACAAGCTGTACAGCGGGCTCGCCGTTTCGCCGATCCGCGATGATTTCGCCGTGGAAAACTTGGAGCTGTCCATATCCAAGCCCCAGCCGCTCGTTGTCATTCCGCCCGCGGCTAGCCGCCCTGATGTGAAATACATGGAGACAGAAAACGGCGGCAAGGAGGAGAAATAGCATGTGGCTTCCGCTTCTCGGATTGCTTCTTGGGTTTGCCATCGGCGTTCTCGCCGGCTGGGAAGTTCCCGATGAATATTCCCATTATTTGTCGATTGCCATTTTGGCCGCCTTTGATACATTAATCGGAGGATGGCGCGCCCACCTGCAGCGGACGTACGACGAAACCGTATTTATAACCGGGTTTTTTTTCAACATTGTTCTGGCCGCAACTTTAACTTTTCTTGGGGTGCATCTTGGTGTAGACTTGTATTTAGCGGCTGTGTTCGCCTTCGGCGTCCGCTTGTTTCAAAACATTGCCATCATCCGCCGCCTTTGGCTTGCTGAGTGGGCCAAGCGGCGGTACAATCGCGAAAAAAGTTAGGAAAAAGACAGGGAAAGTGTTTTCGCGTGTTGAATTATATAGGGTAAAACAAAATATCGTGTTGTTGCGAAACTCGCAAACTAGACATAGACCAATAGACAAAGAGATGGGAAATTTCAGCCGAAAAAGGAGGTGTCGCTGCTTACTGAAACGCCGGCCGGCACCGGCGCGTTTTTAGTAGGCAGATGCCAAAAAATGAGCAGCAATGAGATCGTCGTTAGCCTGGATGTCGGAACATCGAGCGTGAAAGTCATCATCGGGGAAATGCTAGGCAGCTCCATCAATATTATCGGGGTGGGCAATGTCAAAGCGGAAGGGCTCAAAAAAGGGGCGATTGTTGATATAGATAAAACGGTGCAGTCGATCAGACGGGCCGTCGAGCAAGCGGAGCGGATGGTCGGTTTATCGATCCGCCGTGTGATCGTCGGGGTGGCCGGCAGCCATATTCAGCTCCATGACTGCCACGGCATTGTCGCCGTCGCGAGCGAAAACCGGGAAATCAGCGATGAAGATGTCGCCCGCGTCATCGATGCCGCGCAAGTTGTCTCTATTCCTCCCGATCGGGAAATCATCGGCGTCGTTCCGCGCCAGTTTATCGTCGACGGGTTGGACGGCATTCATGATCCGCGCGGCATGCTCGGCGTCCGCTTGGAAATGGAAGGCACTATGGTGACGGGTGCGAAGACGGTATTACATAATCTTCTTCGCTGTGTGGAGCGGGCAGGCTTGGAAATCAGCGATATTTGTCTTCAGCCGCTGGCGGCCGGTTCGCTCGTGCTGTCCGATGACGAACGGCATTTGGGGGCGGCGCTCGTTGACCTGGGAGGCGGCTCGACAACGGTCGCTGTCTTTGAGCAAGGGACGTTGCAAGCTGTCTCTTCGCTGCCGGTCGGCGGGGAGCACATTACGAAAGACTTGGCCATCGGATTGCGGACGACAACGGACGATGCCGAAAAAATCAAACTGAAGCACGGACATGCATTTTACGACTACGCTTCGGAGGAAGAAGTGTTCAGCGTGCCGATCATGGGCACCGATCAACACCAGCAGTTCAGCCAGCTGGAGATCGCCGATATTATTGAGGCGAGACTGGAAGAAATTTTGCAAATGGTTCAGCAGGAAGTGCGTCGTCTCGGGTTTCGCGATCTCCCCGGCGGCTATGTGCTGACCGGCGGCGTCGCCAATATGCCAGGGTTGCTTGAGCTGGCCCACGTCGTTTTAGGGACGAGCGTCCGCATTGCCATGCCGGATTATATCGGTGTGCGCGACCCGCAGTATACGATCGGCGTTGGCTTGCTCAAGTTCGCCTACCGGCAGGCGCAGCTGCAAGGGAAAACGGTCCCGGCTGCCGCTGCGGTGGAGCCGGTCGAGCGCTCCTCGCCAAAACAGCAGTCGAAACCGAAAAAGAAAGAAGACCATTTTGGGAAGAAGGTCAAGAGATTTTTTGGTTCTTTCTTTGAATAGAGATTGAAATTTTAGGAGGATTTGGCCATGTTGGAGTTTGAGACAACAGTCGATCAGTTGGCAACGATCAAGGTGATTGGAGTCGGGGGCGGCGGCAACAACGCCGTCAATCGGATGATTGAGCATGGGGTGCAAGGTGTAGAGTTTATTGCGGTCAATACGGATGCACAGGCGCTCAACTTGTCGAAGGCGCCGATCAAGCTGCAAATCGGGGCGAAGCTGACACGCGGCTTGGGCGCGGGGGCGAACCCAGAAGTTGGAAAAAAAGCAGCTGAGGAGAGCAAAGAGCAAATTGAAGAAGCGCTTCGCGGCGCCGATATGGTGTTTGTCACCGCTGGCATGGGCGGCGGCACGGGAACTGGGGCGGCGCCTGTCATCGCCCAAATTGCGCGCGAGTTAGGGGCGCTTACGGTCGGCGTTGTTACACGCCCGTTTACGTTTGAGGGGCGGAAGCGGGCGACGCAGGCCGCAAGCGGCATCGCCGCCATGAAAGAGGCGGTCGATACGCTCATCGTCATTCCGAACGACCGGTTGCTTGAGATTGTCGACAAAAATACGCCGATGCTTGAGGCGTTCCGCGAAGCGGACAATGTGCTGCGCCAAGGGGTGCAAGGCATTTCCGATTTGATCGCCGTGCCGGGGTTGATCAACCTTGACTTCGCTGATGTGAAGACGATCATGTCGAATAAAGGTTCGGCATTGATGGGGATTGGCATCGCCAGCGGCGAAAACCGAGCGGCTGAGGCAGCAAAAAAAGCCATTTCCAGCCCGCTGTTGGAGACGTCGATCGACGGCGCGCAAGGGGTGCTCATGAACATCACCGGCGGCATGAACTTAAGTTTGTACGAAGTGCAGGAGGCTGCCGATATCGTCGCTTCGGCGGCCGACCAAGAAGTGAACATGATCTTCGGCTCCGTTATTAATGAGGACTTAAAGGACGAGATCGTCGTGACGGTCATTGCGACCGGATTCAACGAAAACGTCGCTTCGCAGCCGCGGCCGCCGCGCATTGGCATCGGCACTGTGCCGAAAGCGGCGCCGGCGTCAAAGCGGGAAAAGCGCGAAGAGCCGATACAAGACTATGCGGCGCTCCGCTCGGGGCAAGCAGAAGATCCGCTTGACATTCCCGCTTTCTTGCGCAACCGCAACCGCCGCCGCTAGATGGCGAAACGAGGGTGTCCCAAAAGCAACGGGACACCCTTTCTTCATCACAAGATGCATGCACGAACGTGCACGAAGCACTTTGGTGAAACAATATATTGTATCTCTCTTAAAGAAAGACGATCTTTTGAGACAGCCTCGCTTTTCCGATTAGGACCAAAAACTTCTCGCGTTGGCCGCCCGCTCTCTCGCAACGAAAGGGCGAAAAAGAGAAGGCGGGCTAGGCTTTCGTGCCGGCCGATTTGATCCGCCGTGGTTCCCCCTGTTTTGACAAAACATCTCCTTTTTCACCGCCACCGATTGACAGACTTTCCCTCGCAAGGTGCTATATACTTGTTTCAGACAAAGCCGATATGGGCGGGGGAGGGGCTTGACGGTTGGTCGTCTATCTCGATGTGATTTGGCTGTTGAACGTCTGTTTTGACGCGTTGCTTCTTTGGCTGACGGCGCTCATGCTCAAGCGGCCGATCGTCTGGTGGCGTCTGTTGGCTGGGGCGTTGATCGGTTCGCTGCTTGTCATATTGCTGTTTACCCCGTTTTCCGCCATCGCCCAGCACCCGTTGGTAAAAGCAGCCGTTTCCGTGTTGATCGTGTGGGCCGCCTTCGGGTTTAAGCGCCCGCGCTATTTGCTTGAAAATATGCTGGCGTTTTACTTTGCCACGTTCGCTGTCGGCGGCGGCATGCTGGCGGTTCATTATTTTTTCGCGCACCAACTGTCCGTCCGCCAAGGAATGCTTCTCATGCATCATCCCGGGGCGGGCGATCCGGTCAGCTGGCTGTTTGTTGTCATCGGGTTTCCGGTTTTATGGCTTTTTTCCCGCCGAAGGGTGGAGGCGATTCGCGAAAAAAAACTGCGGTTTGAACATATCATTGAGGTCAAGATCGTATGGGACGGGCGGCCGCTTATGCTGCGCGGCTTGATTGACAGCGGCAACCAGCTCGTCGATCCGTTGACAAAAACGCCGGTGATGGTAGTCGAACAGGAAAAAGCAAAGGCCGTGCTTCCTGAGGAGCTACTGGGTTGTCTCAGCTCTCCCATGATGCTTGCTTCCCCGCCGGAGCGGTGGGTCCATCGCCTCCGTCTCATTCCGTACCGTGCGGTCGGCAGCGGTCCACAAATGATGGCGGCGGTTAAGCCAGACCGCATTATGCTGCGGTACGAAAACGAATGGTTGGAAGTAGCGCAAGGGCTTGTGGCGCTAAGCGCTGATCCGCTGTCGACGGATGGGGAGTACGACTGCATCGTCCATCCGAAAATGGTGCAGGCGGGAAGAAAGCTGACCGCTTCGTAGGTTTTGTTAGTATATCATACTCGCTTTTGATCCGTTTAGAAGGGGGATTTTCATGAAAAAGTGGAAACTTCGTTTCATGTACTGGCTGTATAAGTTTTTGGCCAAGCTCGGCTTGAAGGCGGATGAAATTTATTATATCGGAGGCAGCGAAGCCCTCCCGCCGCCGCTGACAAAAGAAGAAGAGGAGCAGCTGATCGCCAGGCTCGCCGCCGGCGATGACACGGCGAGATCGCTTTTGATCGAACGCAATTTGCGTCTTGTCGTCTACATTGCGCGCAAGTTTGAAAACACCGGCATTCACATTGAAGATTTGATCAGCATTGGAACGATCGGCCTCATTAAGGCGGTCAACACGTTCAACCCAGAGAAGAAGATCAAGCTGGCGACATACGCGTCGCGCTGCATTGAAAACGAAATTTTAATGTATTTGCGCCGCAACAACAAAGTGCGGGCGGAAGTGTCGTTTGATGAACCGCTCAATATCGACTGGGATGGCAACGAGCTGTTGCTTTCCGACGTATTGGGAACGGAAGACGACGTGATTACGAAAGATTTGGAAGCGGATGTCGACCGGCGCTTGCTCTTAAACGCCTTGCGCCAGCTGAGCGACCGCGAGAAGCAAATTATGGAATTGCGTTTTGGCCTCTCCGGCGGCGAAGAAAAGACGCAAAAAGACGTCGCTGATTTGCTCGGCATTTCGCAATCGTACATATCGCGGCTCGAGAAGCGGATCATTAAACGGTTGCGCAAAGAATTCAATAAAATGATGTAGCGGGCGGCGGGAGCGAAATTCCGCCGCTTTTTCCGCGTCGGACAGGCTGTGCATATTTTTCCCTTCCAAGGAGATACTGAAAACTGACGACTTAGCATCTCCTGATGGGAGGGAACAACTTGACGAGGAACAAAGTCGAGATTTGCGGCGTAGACACTTCGAAGCTTCCCGTCCTCAAAAATGAGGAAATGCGTGAACTGTTTCGACGGATGCATGAGGGGGATTTGGAGGCGAGAGAGAAATTAGTAAACGGCAACTTGCGCCTCGTGTTGAGCGTCATTCAGCGCTTCAACAACCGAGGCGAATTTGTCGATGATTTGTTTCAAGTCGGCTGCATCGGACTTATGAAATCGATTGATAATTTTGACCTCAATCAAAACGTGAAGTTTTCCACTTACGCCGTGCCGATGATCATCGGCGAAATCCGCCGCTATTTGCGCGACAACAACCCGATCCGCGTTTCGCGCTCGCTGCGCGACATCGCCTACAAAGCGTTGCAAGTGCGAGAGCGGCTCATGAGCGAGACGGCGAAAGAACCGTCAACCGAGGAAATTGCCAAAGAACTCGGCGTCGCCCATGAGGAAGTGGTTTTTGCCCTCGATGCCATTCAAGATCCTGTTTCGTTGTTTGAGCCGATTTACAACGACGGCGGCGACCCGATTTATGTGATGGACCAGCTGAGCGATGAGCGCAACCGCGACAGCCAATGGATCGAAGAAATCGCCTTGAAGGAAGGGCTTCGGCGGTTGAATGAGCGGGAAAAAATGATCATCCGCAAACGCTTTTTCCAAGGAAAGACGCAAATGGAAGTGGCCGAGGAAATCGGCATTTCCCAAGCGCAAGTGTCCAGGCTCGAAAAAGCGGCGATCCGGCAAATGAATAAAAACATCCAAGTGTGACAGGCTGCAGGTGCAGCCTTTTTCTTTGGCACATAACTGCTCATTCGGCGTCATATAGATGAAAAAGAGGGAGAGGAAAGGCGGGGAGAAAAATCGTGATGAGAATTTCCGAATTTCAGACGAAAGATGTCGTCAATGTAGCCAATGGGAAGAAGCTTGGCAATATTGGGGACATTGATATTGATTTAGATACTGGAAAAATCCGCTCACTCATTATTTTAGGCGCCGGAAAGATGCTCGGGCTGTTCGGCCGCGAAGAGGCGGTCGTCATTCCATGGCAGAACATCGTCAAAATCGGAGCCGATGTGATTTTAGTCCGCCTTCATGATACGGATTGAATCCCGAGGATGGCCTAGGGTTGACAGCAATGTTTCGACAAAATCGCAAATAAAGGTTATCATGGACAAACAAACTATGATAAAATAGGAAAAAAAGTGATAAAAAACTACAAAAAGCAGCGTGAGGGTTGACGTGAATGCCGGACATTTTTCAACAAGAAGCCCGCGGCTGGCTCCGCTGCGGTGCGCCTCCGTTTGCTGGAGCCGTCGCTGGATTGACGACGAAACATGGCGGGGAGAGCAAAGGGCCGTTCGCTTCGCTGAATATGGGGCTGCACGTCGGCGACGATCGCACGGTTGTTGTCGCCAACCGCGGGCGTTTGGCGCAATGGCTCTCATTCCCGCTTGAGCGATGGGTATGTTGTGAACAAGTGCATGGCGCCGACATTCGGAAGGTGACGAAAAACGAACGGGGGAACGGAGCGCAAGATTTCGCCACGGCGGTTCCAGGGGTCGACGGGTTGTATACAGACGAAGCGGAGGTGTTGCTCGCGCTTTGTTTTGCCGATTGTGTGCCCATTTATTTTGTGGCGCCATCTGCTGGGTTAGTCGGCCTTGCTCATGCCGGGTGGCGGGGAACGGCGGGCGGCATCGCTGGTCACATGGTGCGGCTTTGGCAAACGCGCGAACACATCGCGCCGAGCGACATCTATGTTGCCATCGGACCTGCCATCGGTCCGTGCTGTTATACGGTTGACGACCGTGTCGTGGACAGTCTGCGCCCGACGCTTCCTCCGGAAAGCCCGTTGCCATGGCGGGAAACAAGCCCAGGGCAATATGCGCTCGACTTAAAGGAAGCCAATCGGCTTCAGTTGATCGCGGCTGGCGTTCCGAACAGCCATATTTATGTGTCGGAACGCTGTACAAGCTGTGAGGAAGCGTTGTTTTTTTCCCACCGCCGCGACCGCGGAACGACTGGAAGGATGTTGGCGTTTATCGGCCGAAGGGAGGAGACGGCATGACGGTGCGCGACAACTTGGCGGCCATTCGCCGAGAAATCGAGGCGGCCTGCGCTCGCGTCGGCCGCGATCCGGCCGGCGTGCGCATCGTGGCGGTCACTAAATATGTCGATGCCGAGCGGGCGATGGAGGTGCTTGACGCCGGCATTGCCGACCTCGGCGAAAACCGCTCCGACCAATTGATTGAAAAGCATGCACGGATCGGAAATCAAGCGACGTGGCATTTCATTGGGACGCTTCAGTCGCGCAAAGTCAAAGACATTATTGATAAAGTCGATTACATTCATTCACTCGACCGCTTGTCGCTCGCGAAAGAAATTGAAAAACGGGCGGTGCGGCCAGTAAAATGTTTTGTGCAAGTGAACGTGTCGGGGGAAGTGACCAAACACGGGCTCGCCCCCGAAGAAACGATTCCGTTTATTGAACAACTTCGCGCCTTTTCGCGCATCGAAGTCGTCGGATTGATGACGATGGCGCCGCACACGGACGACGAAGCGGTATTGCGCGCTTGCTTTCGCCAATTGCGGATGCTGAAGGAACGCGTTCAGGCGTTGGGAATGGCCCATGCCCCATGCACCGAACTGTCAATGGGCATGTCAAACGATTACACGATCGCCATCGAGGAAGGAGCGACGTTTGTGCGCATAGGCAGCGCGCTTGTTGGATCATTGTAGGAGGTGAAACCGGATGGGATTGATGAAAAAATTCCGTGATTATTTTTTAGAAGAAGACTACGAAGACTATGAAGAAGAATATGAGGCGCCACAGCCGGAAGAAGAGGCGCTGCCGAAGACGGCAGGCAAGGCGAACGTCGTCAGCCTGCAAAGCGTGCAAAAATCGGCGAAAGTCGTGCTTGCTGAGCCGAGGGTGTATGCGGAGGCGCAGGAGATCGCCGACCATTTGAAAAGCCGGCGCGCGGTCATCGTCAACTTGCAGCGCATCCAGCATGAGCAGGCGAAGCGGATCGTCGACTTTTTAAGCGGCACGGTGTACGCCATTGGCGGCGACATTCAGCAAGTCGGCACAAAAATTTTTTTATGCACCCCGGAAAACGTCGACGTCAGCGGCTCGATTTCGCTCGACGGCGAGGATGACAGACCGATGAAGAGGTGGTAGCCGTTGGATTATGTACTCACGTTTTTGACGACAGTGATTCAAGTGTACTCGTATGCGCTGATCATTTATATTTTAATGTCGTGGTTTCCCAATGCGCGCGAAACGCGGTTCGGACAGATGCTCGCCGCCATTTGCGAGCCGTATTTGGAGCCGTTTCGGCGCGTCATTCCGCCGCTTGGCATCATTGACGTCTCCCCAATCGTCGCGCTTATCGTTCTTGAATTCGCGACGAGAGGGCTTCACGCCCTGTTCGACATTCTTCAGTCGCAGTTTTAGGCTTCGTTTTGCGCGCACGGCGCCGCCGCTCTCCGTCTGGCAGGCAAAAAGGCGGAAGGGCGGAACTCGCAGAGAGGAATCCGTTGTGGGTTTCTTTCTTCCATGAAAGCAAGGTGACGTCGAGTGGAGCTGTATCAGCATTTTCGCAAAGAGGAACATCCGTTCATTGATCAAGTGCTCGAGTGGAAGGAGATGGTGAGCCGTCAGTACGCTCCGAAGCTGACCGATTTTCTCGATCCGCGTGAGCAGCAAATCGTGCAAAGCATCACGGGCGGCGATGGAGACGTGCGCGTGTTTTTTTTCGGAGGCGCCCCGTTTGTCGAGCGGAAGCGGGCGTTTCTCGCTCCGCCGTATATCGACCCTGAGGAAGAGGATTATGGCATTGTGCTGTTTGCCGTCCGCTATCCGGCGAAATTCGTTTCCCTTGAACATCGCGACGTGTTGGGGGCGCTGATGTCGCTTGGCTTGCGGCGCGGCAAGTTTGGCGATATTCTCGTTCGGGATGGGGAAATTCAGTTTTTTGTTGCTGCTGAGGTCGCCGACTACGTCCGCTTGCATATCGAAATGATCGGCAAAGCCCGGGTGGCGTTGGAGCCGCTGCCGCTGTCGGCTGCCATGCCGCTTGCCGAAACGTGGGAGGAAGGAACGGTCACGGTGTCTTCTCTAAGGCTCGATGCTGTGCTCGCTCAGGCGTTTCGCCTTGCGCGCGAGAAAGCGCGTGCGCTTGTTGAAAGCGGGCTCGTCAAAGTGAACTGGAAGGTGGTGGACAAGCCGGATTTCCTCTGCGGACCGGGCGATGTCCTGTCGGCGCGCGGTTTTGGCCGCTGCAAGCTGTTTTCGGTGGAAGGGCCGACGAAAAAAGAGCGCTGGCTCGTTCAGATCGGCCGACAAAAATAAGCAAATGACGGCAGGAAATCGGCAAACCGTGTCGAATGAAAGTGAAGAAAAGGAATGATGGAGACGGAGGTGGCCGTTGTGCCGTTGACGCCATTGGATATTCACAACAAGGAATTCAGCCGCGGGTTTCGCGGGTACGATGAAGACGAAGTGAACGAGTTCCTCGATCAAGTCATTAAAGACTATGAAATGCTCATCCGTGAAAAAAAGCAGCTGGAAGAGAAAGTGGCCGAACTGACGGAAAAGCTGAACTACTTTGCGAACATTGAGGAGACGCTCAACAAGTCGATTCTTGTTGCTCAAGAAGCAGCGGAAGAAGTGAAGCGGAATGCGCAAAAAGAGGCGAAGCTGATCATTAAAGAGGCGGAAAAAAACGCCGAGCGCATCATCAGCGATGCATTGGCGAAATCGCGGAAAATCGCCCTCGAGATCGAGGAGCTGAAGCGGCAGTCGAAAGTGTTCCGCGCCCGTTTCCGCATGCTTGTCGAGGCCCAGCTTGATATGATCAACAGCCGCGATTGGGACGAGTTGATGGAGTATGAGGCGCCGGATTTGGAAGAAGGGGCGAGAGAACCGCTGTCACAGCCTTGACGAACCGAAGACGTTTCGGTTATAATAATTGGCAAAAATCGCCGCATCAGCCGCCGTGGGAGGCGGTTGGCTTTTTTCAGGATGAATAGCGAAATAGCCATCGACGATGAAAGGGACAGTAGCTCTTGTACGACCGGTCGCAGCGAGCCGGGGATGGTGGAAGCCTGGCATCGGCGCAAGAGTGAACATCACCCTGGAGTTCCATGCTGAACATCAAGTAGGCCATGGCGCGTCATTCCCGTTACGAATGAAAAGTGGGCTGTGCGTCGTTTGCATGGCCAAGAAGGGTGGTACCGCGAGACCGTTCTCGTCCCTTGCCGGGGGAGAACGGTTTTTTATTTGGAATCTATCGTTCGAAGGAGGAGCAAGGATGGATTACAAAGAGACGCTGCTTATGCCGCAAACCGAGTTCCCGATGCGCGGCAACTTGCCGAAGCGGGAGCCGGAGATGCAAAAAAAATGGGAGGAAATGGACATTTACCGGAAAGTGCAGGAGCGGACGAAAGGACGGCCGCTGTTTGTCCTGCATGACGGCCCGCCGTATGCCAACGGCGACATTCATATGGGCCATGCGCTGAACAAAATTTTAAAAGATATCATCGTCCGCTACAAATCGATGAACGGCTATTGCGCGCCGTACGTGCCGGGCTGGGATACGCACGGACTGCCGATCGAAACGGCGCTCGCGAAGCAAGGCGTCGACCGCAAATCGATGAGCGTCGCCGAGTTCCGCAAGCGGTGCGAGCAATACGCGTATGAACAAATCGACAACCAGCGTCGGCAGTTCAAGCGGCTCGGTGTGCGCGGCGACTGGGACAACCCGTACATTACGCTCAAACCGGAGTACGAAGCCCAGCAAATTAAAGTATTTGGCGAAATGGCGAAAAAAGGGCTCATCTACAAAGGGTTGAAGCCGGTCTATTGGTCGCCGTCAAGCGAATCGGCGCTCGCCGAAGCGGAAATCGAATATAAAGACAAGCGTTCGCCGTCGATTTATGTCGCCTTCCCGGTGAAAGACGGCAAAGGCGTGCTTGAGGGCGATGAGCGAATCGTCATTTGGACGACGACGCCGTGGACGATTCCGGCGAACTTGGCGATCGCGGTTCATCCGGATTTGGATTACCATGTTGTCGATGTCAGCGGAAAACGGTATGTCGTCGCTGCCGCTTTGGCGGAATCGGTGGCGAAAGAAATCGGTTGGGACGCATGGTCGGTCGTCAAAACGGTCAAAGGAAAAGAGCTTGAATACGTCGTGGCGAGACATCCGTTTTATGAGCGCGACTCGCTTGTTGTGTGCGGCGAACACGTCACGACCGACGCCGGCACGGGCTGTGTCCATACGGCGCCGGGCCACGGGGAAGACGACTTTCTCGTTGGGCAAAAATACGGACTTCCGGTCCTTTGCCCGGTTGATGAGCGCGGCTATATGACCGAGGAAGCGCCGGGATTTGCCGGGATGTTTTACGAAGACGCCAACAAGGCGATTACACAGAAGCTTGAGGAAGTCGGCGCTTTGTTGAAGCTCGGGTTTATCACCCACTCGTATCCGCACGACTGGCGGACGAAGCAGCCGACGATTTTCCGAGCGACAACGCAATGGTTTGCGTCGATCGATAAAATCCGCAACGAGCTGCTTCAGGCGATTAAAGAAACGAAATGGATTCCGGAGTGGGGGGAAATCCGCATCCACAACATGGTGCGCGACCGCGGCGACTGGTGCATTTCCCGCCAACGCGCCTGGGGGGTGCCGATTCCGGTTTTTTACGGCGAAAACGGTGAACCGATCATCACCGATGAGACGATTGAGCATGTGTCGAACTTGTTCCGCCAATACGGGTCGAACGTCTGGTTTGAGCGCGAGGCGAAAGACTTGCTGCCGGAAGGATTCACCCATCCGTCGAGCCCGAACGGCATCTTTACGAAAGAAACGGACATTATGGATGTCTGGTTTGACTCCGGTTCGTCGCACCAAGCCGTGTTGGTCGAACGCGACGATCTCGTGCGTCCGGCTGATTTGTACTTGGAAGGCTCCGACCAATACCGCGGCTGGTTCAACTCATCGCTGTCCACCGCCGTTGCCGTCACCGGCAAAGCGCCGTATAAAGGCGTGTTGAGCCACGGCTTTGTCTTGGACGGCGAAGGGCGGAAAATGAGCAAGTCGCTCGGCAACGTCGTCGTGCCGGCGAAAGTGATGGAACAGTTTGGCGCCGATATTTTGCGCCTTTGGGTCGCGTCGGTTGACTACCAAGCGGACGTGCGCATCTCCGACCATATTTTAAAACAAGTGTCGGAAGTGTACCGGAAAATCCGCAACACGTTCCGGTTTATGCTCGGCAACTTATTCGATTTCGATCCGAACCAAAACGCCGTGCCGATTGGGGAGCTTGGCGAAGTCGACCGCTATATGCTGGCGAAGTTGAACAAGCTGATCGCCAAAGTGAAAAAGGCCTATGACAGCTACGATTTCGCCGCGGTTTACCATGAGATGAACCATTTCTGCACCGTCGAGCTGAGCGCGTTTTACTTGGATATGGCGAAAGACATTTTGTACATCGAAGCGGCCGACTCGCGCGCCCGCCGCGCCGTGCAGACGGTGCTCTATGAAACGGTCGTCGCGTTGGCGAAGCTCATCGCGCCGATTTTGCCGCATACCGCCGATGAAGTGTGGGAGCATATCCCGAATCGAAGAGAAAACGTCGAAAGCGTCCAGCTCACCGATATGCCGGAGCCGATCGCGATCGACGGCGAAGAAGCGCTGCTGGCGAAATGGGATGCGTTTATGGACGTGCGCGATGATATTTTCAAAGCGCTCGAGAACGCCCGCAATGAAAAAGTGATCGGCAAATCGCTGACGGCCAGCGTCATCGTCTACCCGAAAGACGAGGTGCGGAAGCTATTGGCGTCGCTTGATGCCGACTTGCGCCAGCTTCTCATCGTTTCCGCCTTTTCGATCGCCGATGAGCCGTATGACGCCGCGCCGGCCGAAGCCGAGCGGCTCGACCACGTGGCCGTCCTCGTCCGCCCGGCGGAAGGCGAGACGTGCGAGCGGTGCTGGACGGTGACTCCAGCTGTCGGACAAGATCCGTCCCATCCGACGCTTTGCCCGCGCTGCGCGCACATTGTGAACGAACATTATTCCGCATAACGAAAAGCGGCAGGCTGCCTTCCTGGCGGCCTTGCCGCTTGCTTTTGGTGGAGGAAAAAACCAAAACGATGGTGTAAAAAGCGCAAAGGGATCAGGGGGGTTGTCAAGAAAAAGTGCAGAATGTTGCAGTGTATAAATTTATATACATGCTCATTGAAAACTTAACATTTGACTTCTCCTGCAACGAGCTTCCTCCCCCATGGCGCAGCCTGCGGGTTGAGCCTACAAGATTTTTAGAGGAAATGATGCAGCGCTTAGGGTGTGCAGGATAACGGAGAGGTTAACTCTTCATGTTGCATGTATATAGTTGTGTAGTTGAATCAATTCTATAGTTGAACGAATTCTGTCAAACTCCGTGTCTCATGAGCCTCCGTCGCATTTACTCCATTATCTTCGACCACACGTTTGCTTAAAATTATAAGGTTTATAGCGCAATTTTCCTATTATTTGTGAATATACTGTTAATTTCCATGTAAAAGGTTGACATCTTCTTCTTCTTTTTTTATAATGCCATTGAATTTTACAAACATTTCAAATTCATGATTAGAGAGGGCATTCCATATGAAATGGGTGTTCATTTCAAGAATGGCGTCCCGCTTAAAAGCAGAAGCTAGTTTCATATTCGTATTTTCTGGGGTTTTGATGTTTGTTTGCCTCAATCCCCATACCACCAATCCAGCGGAATGGATCTTATATACGAAATATTTGGTTCCGATTGGAATGGCTGTCTGGCTGCTCTTCAGCTTCCGTTTGCATGTTTCGTTGTTCACTTCGACTCCAATTCACTGGATCGCGATGAATGACATCATGCCAACCTCGCAAAAGATCGTCTTCTGCCAAACTTTGATCGCATTTATTTATTTTTTCGCTTGGCAACTGGCCTTGGCCGGGATCATCGCCGGTGCGGTGGTGGCCAACTATGCAGCGGGTTGGGATCTTTTCACTTTTCTGTTTCCATTGTATTTGATTCACCCGTGGTGCTAGATAAACTTGATCAAGCATAAAAATAGCCCTTGCTGGCGGATCTCCAGTAGAATGAAAGTGTCACCCAACATTCGAAAGGAGAGATCCCCCATGCAAGAGCACTTTCATTTTACTACAGATCCAGCCAAACTTCAAAAACAATATGCCGCTATTTTCTGTTTTGTTTCTGCCCAACTGTCGTTGATTCAAATGTATCTTCATCGCCGCAACCGTCACTTGGTCAAGCAAGAAGACGAAGTGGTCATGGCGGTTCACCTTTTGGGGAAGCTGCTGGGCTTTTCTTCCGAACGAGCCTGGCATCGTTTTGTCACGGGAAATTTGTTCACAAACGGCTCGTTTCTTGAACGCTCCCGATACAACCGCCGCTGCCGGGCGCTTGGTTTCGCCATCAAATGGATCCGTCATGAGCTGGCGAAACGTGGCCAACACCATGCTTATGCGGTCGTCGACAGCTTGCCTCTTCCGTTGTGCCATCCCGCAAGAATGCAGCGCGTCAAGCGGTTTCGAGGGATCGCGGATATGGGGTATTGTGCTTCCAAAAAGCAATGGTACTACGGTTTCAAGCTGCATCTTCAAGTGACCAATCAAGGGCTGGCCATGGGCTATGTCGTGACGGAAGCGTCCTGCCACGACGTCAAAGCCGCTGAAACGGTGATGACTCAAATCCCTCATCCCTACAACTTTGGGGACAAAGGGTACATCAGCCACGCTCTTCGAGAAAAGCTGTACGAAGAACACCAAGCCGCGTTCTGGACACCGTCTCGACACAATCAAAAGCACGGCCCATCCAAGGCATGGGAAGAATGGATCAGGAAAAAACGCAAAGTCATCGAGACGGTGTTTTCGATTCTCGTAGACCAATACCGGATCACCGACATTCGAGCGAATTCCATGGCCGGGTTTGAAGTGGCACTCGATGGCATCTTGTTGGCTTATTCCTTGGTCACACTAGGGCTGGTTGAGCGCTGACACTCAACTAGCACCACGGGTTTGATTCATTTTCTTCTCCCATTTCTATGGGCGTGGATGATCGGATTGTCCACAGGCGCTGTTTACGCCTATCATTCTTCGAAAAAAGCGATGTTGCTCGTTGGTGTGTTTGTTTTGTGGATCATCGTGCTGTTTTCTTTGGAATATCGCAATCCATCCTTCTCCTTGTGGGGAAACCATCGTTGGCCTTACATTGACCCGTTATTCAGCCTAACCTTCCAAAAAGAACGCGTGCTGATCAAATTGGCGTATATTCTTTCTTCCATCGCCGTTTATGGCGTTTTTCGAAGCATGCGGCGATCCTTCGCGGGGCTTGCGGCTAGTGTGACTCTCGTTATTTTCGTAACATTTTTCCTTCAACATGCACAATCAAAATTCCAGTTGGATGACATTCTGTTGGCAAACGACGTCAAACTCTATCAACAAATTAAACATCAGGCTCAGCCCAAGAACATCCCGTTGCATGGATATTGGAAAATCAAGGAGATCGAGGTGAATCCGAAATCCACGTATCCGATCAAAGCCACACTCTCTCTGCATCCGAAAGAACACACCGTTCGTTTTTCGATCAACGAGCAATTTCAAATCGATCACATCCAAGGCGGAGGGAAGCGTTTCCCCTTTCAACAACAAGGAAACGTTGTTCAGGTGCAGACCAACGGCGCCCCATCCATGACGATCTATTATCGGCATACGTTCGGCTCAACCTTTTATCCGTTGATATCGGGCGTCACGTTGTTGCCATTTGAAGCCAACTGGTATCCGCAGTCCATGGATTCAACGCTTTACGATATCGACTCATCCGGAACGCTTCATTCCAATGTGGAAACGAAGACATGTACACGAGTCAACATGATTGTCGGAAAGGAAAAGTACCGTTGGCATGGGGGCCATCCCCCTTGTCTCTCCGTGATCAATGGTCCTTACAAACAAATTCAAGTGCAACATACTCGTTTCCTTGTTTATAAACCATTTCTCACTACAACAAGAAATTATATGGAATTGAAGCATCAACTCGTTTCCATCCGCAATGAACTATGTCACGTATTTCCGAATCTTGCAAATACAGATTATTGCACAAAAGAAGTCAAGAGCATCTCAATCATCCCAAAAAGCATCAACACCACAAACCTTTCGCTGTACGACAGCACGGTGGCTGACGGAAACTACACGTTTTATGTTGATCCGTTCTTGAACGTCAATGGCACTCCGGCAACCAAACATATTCAGGAGTTGGCTGCGTTTTTCATCCCATACCGATTGTTCGAAAACGAACAGATCAGTCTCTTTGTCGGCTTGTATTTAATGGAAAAACTACATATTCCATCTATCGGATATGAAAACAGATTAGCAGAAAAAGCCTCCATTAACTCAACAGCGTGGGAACACTACAAGGCATTATCGATGAAAGAAAAAGAAAACATACTGATTCATCTAGTACAAGAAAGGGGGAAAGGAGACAGATGATGGAATTAAAAAACGTGACCATTAAGCACCATCGCCAACTTATTTTGCATCATTGTTCCGTCAATCTTCCTTCCCAATCCATCATTCTAGCCAAAAATCACATTCGCACAGATATTGTCGCCAAAGCGCTTGCCGGCTTTCATCCTATCGATGAAGGGGAAATCCATTTCGATGAACAGGAAGCAAGAGGAAAAACGAATAAAAGCGTATTTTTCGTGATTCCTGAGAACTACCACCAACTGTGGAGAAACTATCGTTTGCAAGATATTTCGATATGGCTGAATCGTCCTTTTCAGCAATCGGCACTATGGAAAAAATATCGCCTCCCTTCCCATGCATCCATCGATTCATTGACGATGTTTCAACGGCTGATTTATCTTGTTTCTCTTGGACAGTCGCTAAATCGCACAGTATTCATTTTCGATCAGCCGACGAAACACTTTGACTTCGAAGACTTAGAACACTTTTACCATTTTTTACGTCATGATTTTGTGGATGCTAACTATATGATCTTGAGCAACCGAATTGAGAATGGATTTACTGATCTTTCAATTTATCAAATTCATAATGCAAAATTAGTTGCCTTTGAAAGGAGGTGAAAAAGAGTGTTAGGAAACAACAATGAAAAATGGAAAAGCTCATCGTTATTGGTTCCATAGCCTCTTACGAAATGAAGCTGGAACCGCAGTAAAGACGAGAACAAGCGATATAATATTTGGAGAGGAGAAGGGATAACATGATCGTGAACCGAAAAAAGAAATGGAAATCAAAATGGGCATCTTTATCGCTTGCAGCAGCAGTAATAGCCACTGCCGGTGCAGCGGGAGCAGAATCCGCAACAGCCTTTTTAGATGGGTCAAGTACTTACAGCAATACAAAAACTATTAGAGCAAATACAAATGGTACAGGGAATATTCATGCTGTAAATAATGGTGCCAATACCCAAACGAGAGGCTATGCTTACAAATCGATTGATTGGTGGCCCGACAGCGTCGTCGCCTCCACCAACTGGCTCAATCCTAGGCAAGAAGAAACGCGCAATTTTACACAACAAGAAGGCGATAAATATTATGGCCAAATTGTTGGTCAAACGGTTGGTTCAAGAGGATACGTGACCATTACGGTCAAATAACGATGCCGAATCCGGATGATAAAGGAGTCAGGGATACGCGTAAAAAATAAAGCGGTCCCTGACCGCATTTTTTCTTTTGTCAACTTCTTGGAAAGAAAGCGGTTGATCGGCGATGAGGTGGAAATGGCTGTTTGTTTTTTATTGGAAACGATTGTTGAAAAGCAAGTTATACATTGGTGCTAGTTTCTCGTTTTTTCTTTTGCTGGCCGTACGGTTTACACTATTTTTTACCGATCCGTACAATATGGAGAGTTATGGGGATATCCCTCATGAAGTGTTCATGCTTGTTCAAATCGTTTCGCTCTTTTACATCGTGTGGTTCTACCTTCTCTACTCCAACGAACTTCGTTACGGCGTTTCGTCATGGTTCGCCGACGGCTACCGGATTTTGCTGGAGAAAATGAGCGCCTTGCTTGCGGTTCATGCGCTGTACCAAGGGATCATGCTGATGATGAGCTGCGGCGTTTTTTCAATCGTGTATCTCTTCGTTGGGGTGGAGCCTTCGGATCTGTATTGGTCGCTGCTTCGGTTTCTCGCCGTCTATCAGTTTGGACCGCTCGTGCTCACCGTCCTGTACGGCGTCATCATCGCACTGCTGTTGGAAACGAAAAAGGTCAGTTTTTTCGCTATTTTGCTTGTGTGGATCCTGACCGGACCGATGACGACGGAGCTGTTCATCGATCTGTCCAAAACTGTTCATGCCCGCGACTGGGCGTCGCTGCTGTTTATCGGAAAACACGCGATTCAACGAGCGTATGATTCCTACATCGGGTTTGAGGTCGACCGCGGCGGGGAATGGAAATGGGCCGCGTGGTTTCTTTCCCTTGTCGGGTTGGCGTTGTTGTCGTCGATCCGCTTTACGCAGACGAGAAAGGAGCGAAACGCCGTCTTGAAAGCATTTCTCGTCTTCCCGTTTCTGATCGTCCTAACCGCCTACCACTCCTTGCAAACGAACACCAAGGCGTTCACTCGGGCCGATCAGACGACCGAACTCGAGGAATACCGCCAGATGAAACAAGAGACGAAAGCCGATTTGCGCTACCGTATCCAGTCGTATGACCTTTCTTTGCATGGATCGCGTGCGGTCGTGCGCGTGGCCTTGTCCCAGTTGGAAACGAACCGGCCCACGTTTCAACTGTACCATTTGTATCCGCTCCACTCGATTGAAGCGGACCATCAGCCCGTCAAGTTTACAAGAAACGGCGATCTCGTGACCGTGTGGCTGCCGAAACGCACCTCGACGCTCACCTTTTCCTATGAGATCGTCGACACGGCGCTCATTCCGTACACGAACGGCCGCATCGTCCTGCTGGCGGACCGAGCGTGGTATCCGAAAAAACGAGCTACACACATGTATCGGACCTACGAATATCGAGTAGCGGGAACGAGAGCTTGGGGCGGGGCATTCACCGATCAATTCTTTCCGGACGAAACATATACGTTTACCTTGAACGTAGACGGCGATGTGCTGTTTTGCAATGTGCCAAAGCGGGGGACGGTTTACCGAGGGAAGGCGCAAGCGGTCACCTTGATCAAAGGGCAAGGGCATCAACTCGTCGATCAAGGATATGAGATCACCTACCCGGCCGATTGGCCGCACATGGCGGAACGGGCGCCGACGGTCATCCACCAGATGGAAAAAACATTCCGTCATGTACAACAAATCGCATCAACGGCGGTTTCATCGTTGCCGAACAAGATTGTCTTCTCTAGTTTCGGACTGTCCTCCTTTCTCGCAAACGATCATCTTGTATATAACACAAATGACTTATATGGGATCGATCAATATATTATGGAACAAAATTTTTACGAAAAAATACTTCGGCTTTCCGTACCGCCGAAAGGATCGCGGATCATGTACAACGAGTGGATTTCGCTGGCCACCCGCTGGTTGATGCAAAAACAAGGCCTTTCGGTGATCGACTGGAGCTCCAAAAGTGAGTGGTTCGAGTCGCAGCCGTCATCCGTCAAGAAGCAAATTGAAGCCATTTATCAAGCGTTTCAGCCGCTGGATGTCGACCAAAAACAACAATGTTTGCGGACATGGTATGCGAACATGGATGACGGTTGGACATGGGACCGCATCTTTGAGATGATGCAGGAGGTGAACGGCGTTGGCGGTCGTCATTGAAGGATTGACGAAAATCGTGAAAAAGAAGCCGATTTTATCCGATGTCTCCCTCACCCTCTCCGGCGTGTACGGCTTGCTGGGACCAAACGGCGCCGGCAAGACGACGTTGATGCGCATTGTGGCCGGACTGTTGGAGTTCAATGCCGGACAGGTGTTGCTGGGGGAGGAACGGATCAGCACCGGCACGAGAGTAAAACGGGTAAACGAGATCGGCTATTTGCCGCAAGAGTTTATGATGTACCCGGAGCTGACGATGTATGAAGTGCTTGAGCATCTCGCTGTCTTGCAAGGTGAACATCCCGCCGCCTGCCGATCC
>NZ_BCPV01000064.1 GCF_001544135.1 Geobacillus zalihae NBRC 101842
AGGGGAGAAAATAATGATAACAGGAAAAGGAATTATTGATGATTTCTTTAATAAAAAGAATCCTATTGATAAAAAGAAGATATTATCCAATATATGTAAATATACATATATATATTATGGAATAATCCCATTTGCAAGCTGGTTTGCAAAAGATGAAAGAGGAGTATCTTATGAGGATTTGTTGTGGGAACTTTTCCGATCAGCAAATGCAGAAGAAACTTCAATTGGGGCTTTTTTATTATTGGCAGAAATAAAAGAAAAATATCCTCCTGTACCAATTGGATTCGCTCAACGGGCATTGACTATCTGGTGTCAACGAGATTTTAAGGACGATAAAGTACTGGCTTATGTATTTAATCGTTTCCCTCAAAATCGTAAAGAATGGATAAAAATATTAACTGATTATGGACGATTCAAAGGTGATATACAATTAAAATGGGGAGATTCATCTTTAGAAACTATCTTACATCTTTGTTTGACCATGATAAAAGGAGTACAGACATGTAAAATAGAGCAGATAGATTACTTTCTCAAACCTGAACTGGATCGATCTTTGAACCTTCTTACCAAACAGATAATCGGTTTAGTGAACAATAGCGAGGAAATTAGTAATCATTTTATCAATGAATTGCTGTCAGCAATTCCAAACAATAATTTGAAATTAACTACACGTATGTTAGCTTTTCAACTATTGACAATGAAAAAAATAAAAGAACGAGTTGAACCATCACACATTGCCAGAGTTTTTTTTAGTTCTTCTGTAGATGCTCCGTCTCCCCTTGGAGCTTTATTATATAATACAGCAAAAGAAATAAGTGATTTGGCAGAGGATATTCCAATTCCTTTAAAGTTGGTAGCACGATCAAACCGTTATATGAATGAAGACTACAGCCAAATCAAGCCTGAGGCATGGAAGGAAATTCTTCATGCCTTTCATACTGAAATAAAAAGTAATCACAGTATAAAGAAACTTCAATATCCAGAAGGATTTACAAATGATATGATTGTCAGATCACTGTTAAGAGAAACAAAAGTACAATCACCTATTGATCCGTTTGAATTATGCGATCAATTAAATATATTGGTTAAGACAGTAGAATTACCTCATAACATAGAAGCATTTACTATCAAAAGTGAATCGGCTGATAAGGGAATGATTGTACTGAATTGTAATTTTCGAGAAACAAATAGGCAAAAGTTTACGTTAGCACATGAGATCGGTCATCTTCTAAAACACTCCTTTCCAAATGGAACTAATGTTTTAGTGGATGAACGTGTAGAAGAGTTGCTTTCTAATCAATATACACCGTGGAATCAATATGTTAATCTGCAATGGGAAAGGGATGCAAACGATTTTGCGCATCGTTTGTTATTACCTACGGGATCGATTGAAGAAAAGCAGTTAAAAAGGATTCAATCCAATTTTGTAAGTAATATATCGTTTTTTTCAAAAAAATGGGGAATTTCTATGAGTGTCTTATCATCGAGACTAATTTCTGTTACAGATATAGAGATGATACTTATTATCTCAGAAAATGGGGATATTGTATTTTGTCAAGTTTCACCTTCCTGGGAAGGAGAGACAGTGTCATTAAAGAATTGTACTGTCCCTGATAATTCTCTTACGTATGATTTCATCTACTGTGAAAAATTTAGTTATACATCGCGGCCAGGTCAAACGAATTTAAATATTTGGTGTAAGGAAGCAGATGATATCTTTCTAAAAGAAGAAGTATTTGCCACTGGTTATGGAAAAGTGTATACATTTTTGTATAAGTAAAGTTTAAATAAAGTTGTAATATTAAAAGAAGAAATGAGAGCTAACGTCAATTCTTGCTGCTCTCATTTCTTTGTGATTTGATCAATTTGTTAAGTAATGGAGTTTAAGCGTTGTACGGTCCGATCGATTTGTTGTTGTATTCTCCGTTTCCATTCTGGAGCGTCATTATTGCTTTCAACGAGACAGTCACGAAGCACTTGTTCTAACAATTTATAATCCAATCGTCCGTTTATTCGGAATCCAGTTTCAAATAAATGGATAAACTGTTCTAAGGTTAAAGGAACAATTCTTAAGGCCATTCGCGAATCGTCTGGTCGATACCACACACCGATTCGGAAGGTTTCGGCAGTATTTGTATCGATTTTATTTGCAAGGAATAGTCCATAAACTCGCTTCCCATGTTGTTCATAGTGATCTACTATTTCCGCAACATGCCTACGTACTGGTTCCCCTTCCGCAGCCTCTTGACGTGAAGACTGCGTTAGAGTGACCTCAACTACTATAACGAAATCATCGAATTCAAAAATCATATCTGGTCCATTACCAGGGGCTGGATGTAATGGCAGAAAGTCTTGGTCAACTTTAAATCTCCTTGCTTCCCACGGCTCATTACAAAGCGAATTTATTGCTAAAAAGGCTCGCCAAATTGACCATTCGAAATATGCAGCACCTTCTCCTTGTGGAATTATACTATTACGTCGAATTGGTTGAGTTAAGGCTTGAAGATACTGCAATATATCCTGCCATTGATTAGCCTGATCTTGCGCATACTGCTTTTCAAGAACTTTCAACCAATCATCTTCCAATTCAAGGCGCAAACGAGAGAGATCAGGTACTCCCATCTCTTCAAGGTTAGGAAGTTCTACTGTTTGGCCACTTTCTGTGAGAAGCTGAGCTGTTGTCTGAATCACCTCGATAGCCTTAGGAGCATTGTCGGTAGGTAGCTTTGCTCCATTCCAAAGTGTCTCAAGATACTCACTTTCTGGTATCGGAGTGTATGGTTCTTCAAGAATTTGCTCAATGATGGTTTTTTTATGGCTTGCAAAACGAAGTTTGTTTCCCTTTTCTACAAAAAGACCGGTTAACTTCAAATATCGGAAGTTCGAGTCAGCATAATCCATAAGCGTATTTGCGCTTTGACTCGCAGTTACAACTGATTGTAGATGTTCTCGAATTAACTCTTTTCTCATCCTTGCACTAGTAGCTGTAGCAAGTTTCTCACGATATCTAACAATGCGATTGACCACATCATCAATTTCTTCTAAAGACGTTGTTAGTTGAACAATTGAGGCCATCTCGTGCTTGCTAATTTCAGCTTCTAACCCCCGACGTTCTAACGCAGCTATTATTTCCAGGACTATGCGAAGCGGGCTAAAAATAGGTTCGTGAAAAGATCTTTCGATGTCTGAAGGAATTTGATAGGCTAGTAATGCTCGCAAAAAACATTCCTGTTCACTAGGCATAGTCCTTGATTCCACGAGTCTCATTCCATTTGGAGTGATCGTAAATGGATCATCTGCAAAAAAGGGTTTGATAAATCCAAGCTGCATTAAAGCAGCACGCCATTTTCTTCCTACGTCGCTGGCATCACTACTTGGTGAATCATTGAGTCTTTTAACAAAAACGATACCTTCATTATGAAGGAGTTTGGCAAACTCCTGCTCTTTTTCTCTTCCGATTAGGTTCCCATGCAGTGGAGAGTTCAAGAGGACTCTCAATCCATCTTTCAAACGTTTAGCGTTGCGCACAGTTGTATTGCCGATGTACCATGCTTTTTGCGTCATGAATTGTTCCCCCGATAAAACCTAAAATCCGACAAATAGATACTCTTGAACTTGGTTGTTGTTGTCTCCAACTTTATGTCCTTGGTTGCCAAACGAGTATCTATGATCTATGGACACAACTTCGATTCTTTTTTTGTATTTAGCCATCAAAGCAAGCATTTCGTCTTTTGTAGGTAACGAGTTAGAGGAATAGGATACTATCAAGATGCTGTTTTGATGGCGTTTGAACAAAAGATCAAAAGCATCATGAGCACCTTTGATGGAACTAAATGGAGTAGGGTAGCTCTTGAATTTCTTTGTTTTTGTATGCCATTGCATTTCTACTCCTTTCCAGTTCCGAGCGATTCCTTCAACAAAATGATAGCGACGAACATAATCGTTATCTGACAATGGACTGTAGTAAGGTGGATCAATATAAACTAAATCTGCTTTTTGTCGACAATCCATTGCATCACCATAACGAGATTTACTCATTTTCCCATTATCAAAAACTGCTCCATTCACTTGTGTTACCGCCTCGAGAAATTGTTGCTGTAAAGTCAGAGTTAAATCGCGTCTACCGTCGTCGTAACGATATCCCGTATAAGTAAAAATACCTCGAGGACGTTTTTTAAGACACGCTCTGACTAGTGCTGATATAGCAATAGCTCGTTTATATTCGTTTTTTAATCTGTCTAAATTTGCACGAATAGTATCAATAAACTCATTATCCTCATCGTTGAAATACAGGTCCTTGAATGTCTTGGAAACAAAGTTATCACGTGGAGTTGACTTATCAAACAAAAGCTCTATATCTTGATCGGTTAAGGTTACAAAACTATTCTCGACCATCGCTTTTGTAAAGTAATGCGAAAAGGCCATATAGTCATTGCTGAAAACCTGCTTTCCTTGAGTTTTAAACATATAACTAACTACGCCACTTCCGCTGAACAGATCCAGAACGCTATCGAACTGGAAATGAGAAGCAACAGACCAGATATGTTCTAAAAGGTTCTGTTTGCTCCCCATAAAACGAGTCGGAGGATATTTGTCCATTTGGCTTGGGAGTTTGACGGGTTCTGGAACGATAAAAATACGTTGTTTTGGTTCGACCTTTACCATGACGTCCTCTCCTGTCCTTTTTGAAGCGTCGCTATTTATGTTTCTCCGAGTCTTATGAACGCTAATTGCGTATTTTCCATACAGTTCATGAACTAAAGGGTGATTCGAGTTTGTCAGTATGACATAACACCCTAACTCATGAAGCCTGTCAACTTCTTGGGCAAGTTCAATATGATCTTCTTCGTAAAACTGTTCCTTCGTATATCTTTTGAAGTCAGAATACTTTCCAACGGGCAGATACGGCGGGTCGAGAAAAATAAAATCGCCCGGTCTCGCGTGTTCTCTCAAAACGTCTTTATAATCGCCTTCAACAATGAGGACGTCTTGAAGTGCGTTACTAGCCGCACGAAGATTTTCTTCATCACAGATTTTTGGATTTTTGTATTTCCCATAAGGAACATTGAATTGTCCTTTTCGATTCACTCGATATAATCCGTTGTAGCAAGTCCGATTCAAATATATAGTTCGAGCTGCTCTTTCAACCGGAGACAGTAAATCTGGGTCAAGACCTCGAACCTCATAATAGAAAGATTCGTCATTTTTCATTTCTTTCAAAATTGAAATCAGTTCTTCGACATTGTCAGCAACGACACGATACAGGTTTATCAGTTCAGGATTAGAATCCGCAATAATTGCGTCTTTTGGGGTGAGTGCAAAGAACAAAGCACCTCCACCAAAAAACGGTTCTATATATCGGTTATATTGTTTTGGTACTTGTGGCAACAACACGTCTAGCATTTGTTGCTTTCCGCCAGCCCACTTCAATATTGGTTTTGGTTTCACCATAGTTCTAATTTCTTCTGAAGCCTGTGGTTTCATTCTGTTTTCTCCTATCAACTATCAGTAATCTTTCTATCAAAAATAATAACATATATATGGGATGTATTGAATTATGCGGTTCTGGTGCGAAGAAAATTCACAAAAAACATAGGACATGAATTTCCTGCTAACTTACGGATTATGGAGCAATATGGATGATTTAGGGCTGATGATGTTTTTATTTGGATAAATTTTGTTTTTCTATACTAATCATGCCCTTTTTTAGATTAGTAGTATCAGTATGTCTAAGTTTGACAATTACTTACAATCAGCCTAAGGTTCTTTGCACCAGAACCATATACGAAACAAGCAATTCCCGATATAAAGTACTATAAGCACCAGACCGGATGTATCCGGTCTTTTTTAATAAACATATGGCTCCTCTTCATCATAACACCTTATTTTCCCAATAACATCTTGACTTTTTTAACAAAATATAAGAACATATATTCGTAAATAGAACATATGTTCTTAAAAAGGGGGTCTTGCGTCGATGTTGCTTGATATTTCTCGTCTGCCAAAAAATAAAATTTTATGTATCGACATGAAAAGTTTCTATGCCAGCTGCGAATGCGTCGATCATGGACTGGATCCGTTTCGAGTGGGAATGGCCAAAAAAAGAAACTTTATGTTGCAGCATCTCCATATGTCTTTTATAGTCAACGATCACTGAAATTCTTACTAAGGGGAATGCAGCGAATGATTGAAAGCTACATCCTACCGAATAAAAAGCTCACGCTCCATATGTTCCGGCATACGTTTTGTAAGTGGATGTTAAAAGCGACGAACAACGATATCGAAAAGGTGCGCCGGCTAGCCGGTCATAGCCATATCGCTACCACATCGCGGTACTTAAAGGACAGCTACAGTGATTTGGCGGATGCGGTGGAGGCGTTGCCAAAGTTTTAATATTGTTGTATGTGGAAAAGGGAGAAAAAACAGCAATATATCAGGGTGACATTGTTGGTTTACTGGTTTGACCCCGGTTAACTCCGACGCCACCGAAAAAGCCGGAGGTCGATTTGTCCTGGCTGGCCGTGTCACCGCACACTCTGGGGGTCGTGTGGATGTCCTGTGTTGACTCTGGGATGTCCTCAGGAGGAGGCAGACGCCGCCACGAAGGATACCCATGGTGTCTCGTTCTCCCCCCATCCGGCGTTTCGTGACGTCAATGACATCACGCCCCTAATCCCGACGCTTACCGTCCGGCTCGTTTTGTGGGAACAAGACGGACAGTTGCGTCAAGGGGCGCTGGCATTATCCGATGATTCGGTGCCGTTGCCGCTCGATCGCGTCTCACTGAACCGAGACACATGTCGTCCGTCAAGGGCATCGATGAAGTCTTGTGTGAGCCGCTGTCCATACCGGAAGATTTGCTACTCGGCGGGGATGACAACCCGATTGACCGGCTGAACGCTGAAGAAGGCTTGGTATCCTTCGCCACACCGCTTGTAGCGCACTTCCACTTCCTCGCCCACACAGCCAAGGGGGCATTTCCGCGACATCCTATGTCTCCGACGCGTCCCTTGATTGAGTCTGCCCTGCATCATCCAATCCTACAAAGCCTCCCTTTCCCCAAAAACGTCTGTATGAGCGCATTAGGTCGGTTTTTAGCGGTGTTCTTCTTTTATCCAGTGATCCGGCTTTCAGCCATCGGACGAATGGATACCACGGGCAACAGACGCCCAGCAGTCGCCACGATAGCGGCCACTCGCTTCGTACCTTGATTGAGTCCACGATTGAGTCCACGAAGGTTGATCTTCTCCATCATTACAATGACGAGCCGCCAACCACCCATCATTAGTCGCCACACGCCTCTCACTGAAGGACAGAAGATGACTCTAACAGACAGGGGGGTCCCATGCCAGAGACAAAGAACGCCTCAGCGCTCCCTTGTTTTGGGAAAATCGTTTATATAAAAAAATGAGGTGTTACTCCTCAAACACCTCATTCATCAACTCTTCAATCTCTTTCCACCGCTTCTCTGTTTCTTTTTTATCCACTCGGAACTTTCCGTTCTCTTGTACAATCACATCGCCGGCGCGGGCGTTTTTGGGTAGCTTGCTTTTCTCAATATCGATCATTTTGCCATCCTCCGCCTCACAAACTGCCCATTTACCCTCGAAGCGATCAATGATATATTTCATTTAACCACCTCTAATAAATTGGTTTTACGTTGAAGGTAAGTGTTGTCCCGTTGGTTGTTGCGATAATCGTTCCTTGTTTGTCGGTACGGAATACCTTGACTTTATAAGATTTCAACCGATTTAAAACTTCCGATGTTGGATGGCCATAGGCATTCTTGCCAACCGAAATTACCGCATATGTTGGTTTTACAGCTTTTAAAAGTGTCGCGCTGGTCGATGTTTTCGCACCGTGATGACCTACTTTCAACACATCAGCGCGCAAATCCTTTTTCGCTTTAACCATATCCGCTTCTGCTCGAGTCTCGGCGTCACCTGTAAACAGGAATGACTTTTTGCCATAGGTCACTTTTAGGACAGCGCTCCAGTCATTTGTATCGCTAGTGCTGTACGATTTTACAGGGCCAACAAACTTAGCAGTCACACCTTTGATTGGCAGAACAACATCTGCTTTAGCAACTTTGATGGTAAGTTTCTTATTTTTCACAGCGACCAAGAAATCTTTATATGCTTGCGTTGTATTACCGACTTTTGGAGCATACACACTTTTCACAGGGAAAGCCTTGAGAACCTCATCAAGACCGCCAATATGGTCGGCGTCTGGATGAGTCGCGATCATGATTTCGATGTCCTTTACCTTCTGCTTTTTAAGATAGGCGACGACATCACTGCCATCTTTATTTCCTCCATCAATGAGAATGTCCTCTCCATTTGGCGCTTTAATGTAAATACTGTCACCTTGCCCAACATTGATGAAGTGTACATACATGTTTTTTGGGGCTGCGTCTGTTACAATCCCCGGTAGTATTGCTATCATAAATACAATTACAGCTACCATCAGCATCTTGATTTTCCTCATTGAAAACTCCCCCTTTTACTTTTCAAGAAGATTATACCATCAATTGAGCTAAGAGGGAGTATAGAAAACAAACAGGAGGCGAAAAAATGTTCGGTATTATCGGTAAACTGAAATGTCCCGTGTGTTCAAAAATCGTACATCCCAAAGATAAGGTGTTTCTGGACATAATCAATACAGTCATTCATCAACGATGTTACTATCAATACTACACAACTCGTAAATTTCTTCCCTTCAAAGATCAAGGGACATTCCAAAAAATGCTGCTTAAATACCCATTTTTTCAGGATGGCGACACCTCCAAGGGTATGTAACATTTATCGTCTGACAGTTAATTCACAAGAGACATTATGTCCTTCCTCCGAGTACAATGATATGATGTCTACTGTCCTTCCTTAGGGGGATGTAGAGAAAATTGTGTCAAACAAATCTCCCTTTGGGAGAAGATTGCGGCGACACACTTTCTCTCATAGGGACATGCCAGACAATTCCGAGGCGTCTACTGTCCTTGCAGGGGACAGCAAGTTTCCACGTTGTCTTCGTGGTTCCTCTCTGCCGCGACCCTCTGCGTCCTCATGGGCTCCCTCAAACGAGTATCGGGGGACAGGAGACCCCACCCGCTGTCTCTCAACAAGACACCTGTCGCGCCTCGCTTTGTTGTTGCATAATGGAGAAGCACTCTCAAGGGAAAGTCGTCCTGTCTTGGCGTTGTCTGTTGTCCCTTGTTGCGACAATAAAGGGTGCGGTCTGGCCCGCCCTACAGAAGTTATGTAGGCAGAGGTGGACAGTACGGAGGACAGATGGATCTTCTTCTTTCACTGCTGTGCATTGTACCGCGACATCTATGTCTCTCCCTCGTCGTCTATAGAGTTGTAGTTCACGCTCGGCTTACTTATCCACTATTTCAACAAGTCTACGGTTTATAACTTTTCTTTCTTTTGATTTTGCATTCATAACATTGTGCTAATTAATCACACAATCTTTCCGCAAAATCTTTCTCTAATCCACCTTCAAAATACCGATCAGTCACTGTTTTTGTCATATAAGATGTGTCTTTCAAAACAAGCATAAAATCCCTCTTTTCCCTCCTTTTCAGCTGCTTTATCTCTTCATTTCATCTCTATCAAAGTACAACACCAAGATCCAAAACCCTCGGGACTCCCCCCACCAATCTAATGAGGTATTGGAACAAAACCAATTTGGTTTATTCTTTCTTTATGGTCGCGGGAGCAAGCAGGCTGACGCCCATAATATAAGGGCGACGAACCATTTCACGGGAACGTCAGTTCTTGACCAACCTCTTAAGATTGCAAAAAATAAGAGCGTTAGAAACGCTTCCACTTCAATTCCGATATGAGTTGCCGCACCGCCTCTGACTCCGACATGTTTTTTGTCTGACAGTATTTCTGGAGAAGTTCGTAAAGCTCGTCGTCCAAGCGCACGGTAATGCGATATGACTTGGACTTTTCTTCTTTTGGGCGTCCACGTTGGAGCTTTTTGCGTTCGACGCGCAGATCATCATGGACGACAACATCGAGGTATCCGAACCGCTCATAAATGTTTTTATGTTTCTCTACGAATTCTTCCCACATTCGGGGAATTTCTTCAAGAAGCCGGAGGTACTCTTCCTGCAGCCTCTTTGTTTCCTCTGGGGACCGAGGGCGCCGCTTGCCGAATTCCTGAAGGACGAGAACCTGAAAATCGTGCCGCTCATAGCATCTTCCTTCCATCATCGCCATCACCTCTATTTTTTGTCCGACACTATTTGTGTTTATTATACCTCCAGACTTTCACTAATTCAACATTTTTTGTCTGACATAAAATTAAGATACCAGTGCCAATTTTGCCTTTCAAAGCACAAATTAATCGAATCGGCGTTTTTCAGAACAAAAATCGCTGTTTTCGAGCTGAAAGATAATGTTTTGTCATTTTGATTTTTTTGCCAAATAGGGGTATATTGTACTTAAAAATGTGATATTTTCGACAAATTTCACCCCGAGCGTTAAGGGGAAGAAGGGGATGAAAAAAGTTGGACTGGGAAGAGGTAAAGCGGTTCGCCTATGCCGGCCAGGCGTTTATCCCTGTCAACGTGGAAAACAGAGGGGATTCGGTCAAACTTTTTTTCAGGAGCGGGGAAACTAAGCTGCTTGACGTGCAATCGAGTCTGTTTTTGAAGCGGCTTCTGACCTTCTTTGGCACAAGCATTTCGATCAACCGCCATCGGTATGGGGAGTTGGTGGGGAAAAAGCAGCTCGTTCCCATCGTATTGTCGTATGGCTTTACCATCATTCCGTTTAACGTTCGCGAGCCGGTCGGCCGACAAAGCCGTGTAGGGTGGTTTGTGTCAAGAGAGATTGAGCAGTTCCGGCAAAGATCTCCCCAGTGCACCACGATCCATCTTCTTTCCGGACATCAGATTCCTGTGTTTCATTCCCGCAAGTTCTGCATTGACCAACTCAAAAATGCAAAATGGATTGAGATGTGCTACGGGGAGATTCATGAACCGCATCGCAGGCAATGGATAAACGGCAGCGCAGTTTGTGAAACGGTGGTTATGTAGTGAAATGAATGATTTATCGCAATAAACCGGAAGGATCGGCGGCATTGGAGGCCGCTTTTTTCTTTCCTAACAAGCAAAAATTATAATGGGGTGAGGCAAAGGAAGGAGCGTACTTGGGAAGGAGGTAAAAAAAATAAAACGCATTTTTAGCCTGTTGCATTTTTTAATGCAACGGCCTAAAAATGCGCCAGGACAAGACTAAAGAATATTGCTTTTATAGCGAAAGAACCTCTCTTATCGTTCTAGTACGCTTGATCTTTCTCGGAATTTCTCTAACGATTGATATTTATCGGGATGGGGTTGTGGGTCAGGTTTTAATTGCAAGAACGGATTCTTCCATAAAGCATAAAATTTCACATCCTCCCGAATCCATTCCTTGGCTTTCTTCGGTTCTTTCCAGTCTTCTCGAATTTCTTGCAACGATTTCTTTGTGGCAAAAGTGTGCGTGAAAGTGCCTTTATCTCCTTCTAACTGTACGGATAGAATATGTAAATGATTCCTCTTTTCCAACAATTGAATCGCCTTCACTCTAAATTCTTCGTTTCTCACAAACTCGTATTGATGATTCCCGCGATCATCTCGCATAAACTGCATTTTCTCGGCCAGTGTGACTTCTTTGAAAAAACCCATGAATTTTGCATAATAAGGATTTTCTTTCTCCATTTCAAGAACATGAATCGGGCGATTCTTGATCGTTTCGTGAATATCAATTAATTGTATCTTCGTTTCTAAGGGCAAGCTGCCAACTTTTAATATCATTTGTTCCTTTCGGATAAGGGGAAAACGATGAGCTTTAATCACCCCTTTTAAAGCAATATCAGCTCGATCGCTAATAATATTGGCAGGTACTCTTAATTCGTTTTCCTTTAATCGATAATAGGGCTGCTCTGTTTTTCCTCCTTTAGTGACAATGGCGTGGGCAGGAAGAGTGGCGTATCCGCCCCTGAAATTTCCGATCACAACAGCAAAACGGGTTTTCGTAGGGGCGGCGTGTGCTTCTTTATATTGAGGATTGGGATAGTCCCTCACTAACACAATATCTCCTGTACGAATGGACATCCAATCATTCTTATTCACGGATTCCCCACGCTTTCTTTACGGCGTCGGCTAATTTTTCTTCATCGTTTTCGTCCAACGCTTTTTCGATCTCTCTCACTGTTTCTTCTGGTACTCCTTCATCTACAGCTTCTTCTAAATACTCAACTAAGTAAAAAGCATACGAAGGATTCGGACGTCCTTCTTTCTCATGGATTTCCACCCTTGATTTTAAATAGTTCAAGGCCTCGTCAAGATACTTTTCTTCTTCCTCCGTAATTTCTAAGTCTTCGATCAGTTGCTCTCTTGTTTTATCAAAGGTCGTGTAACTCCATAAAAAATCATAATATTCGTCTGGGGTCATTTTGCAGAACGGTTTTGTCTTTTCCATATTCATCACCTCATTATTAACGTTGCAGCTGCATCTCTTTATCTTTTTCGTTTTTATTGTTTTTGTCTTGATCTTTAGATGACTCATGTATCTGACGCAATTCTTTGATTCGTTCTTTCATCAACTCGTCAATTTCTTGGATAATACCCTGGGCGACATGCTGAATCTCTTTCATGGCCTGTTTCGCCAACTGAATGTCTTTAGCCCAGGTCGCAATATATCCAGCGCTGTATGGTTCTGTGTCCAATCCGTAATATTTGGAGACGATAAATGCAACAGCTTCAGCTTGTGCTTCTTTGTGTCCTCTAGGCAATTTTTGCATGTCACTGTCTTTATGATGTAATTGAGCGTGGGCGTATTCGTGAATGAGCGTTTTGAATTTCAATGAAGTATTTTCAACAGACGCATTAATACGAATAAGGTGCTTTGCTCGATCATAGTACCCCTTTGTATTCGGGTCGTCCAATACCTCTTCTTTCACCTCAATTCTGTTTTTATTCAAATGAGCCAGAAAATGCTTGTAAAGCGACTGAATGTGCTCGCTTTCTTTTAAATCTTCACGAATCAATTTTCGGATATCAAACAGCTCTTTTCCTTGGGTTTGGCTAATATCAAAGACGTTGACAAAGCGAAAGCCTTTTAGAATTTCTTTCTTTTCCATCACTGTTCGCCCCTTTTCATCACGGACAGGCTCGTTCGTTTCAGGGTCAATTTTGGGTTGCAACTTCTTCTCGAAGATCGGTGCAAAAATCTTAATGGCCTTTTCGCCTTTTTGAACGTGTCTGCCAAGCTCCTGCCACGCTTTGTATCCCATAACCAACGTGGCATTGGGTTTCTGTGATAAAATCATCATGACATTGTGAAGGCTGTACTTTGGAAACCTCGCAACCACCTCTAGGTATCGTTGAAACTCTCCATTCTTGAAAATGCGCTCAATGGCTCGATCAACTTCTTTTTGGATTTTGTTCAGCTTTTCTTTGTATTCATTCGATTGTTGGTAATAACTCATGATTCATCCCTCACTATGGCGTACAGTGGCTCATACAGTTTTTTCCCGTTCTCTTCATATTCCAGATACCCTACTATCTCATAACCAATGAGAAATTCTCCTGAAGGAATCTCAGAAATGGTCTTAAGACCCGGCGGCTTAGTGCGATAAATCGGCTTTTCGCTGCCCAGGATTTCATGGTACTCGTACATAATTGGTCATCCTTTCTTCAAATGGTCTTGGTTTATTGGAATGTGAACTGGATTTCCCCTTTTTGGAGCGTCAAATAGGCGTCAAAGGTCTTTTTCCCTTTGAATCCCTTGATCTTATTGGTTTTTCCTTTTTCACAAAGCTGCTTAACGTGTGTCTTAGTGATGGTTTTTCCTAAAATGGACTTCGGAAATGTCTGCTTACACCCGTTGGCATACTCTGTACATCCGTAGAATGTCTTTCGATCGACAATGTATCCTTTTTGACAACGAGGGCATGGGGCGATCGTATTTTCCTTCTTGATCTCTTCAAGCGCCTGTTTGGCATCGATACGTTCAACATCCTGAGAAGCCTGTTGAATCAGTGCATAACATAGCTTTTTCGCCTGCTCAATAAACACCTCTTTTGATCGGTTGCCTTTCCCGATTTCTTGCAAAAACAGCTCCCATTTCGCTGTCATTTCTGGTTTGGATAGGATAGTTCCTTTGACTGCTTCGCAAAGGATTTCTCCTTTCTTCGTCACAAACACTTGGTTTTTCTTTACTTCGATTAGTCGCCGTTGAATCAAGGTATCAATAATGGCTGCTCTTGTGGCTTCGGTTCCTAACCCCTCAACCTGATTCAGCGCTTCTTTCATCTCCCGATCTTCTACGTACTTTCCGGCTGTTTTCATTAGTGTGATAAGCTGTCCTTGGGTATACGGCTTTGGTGGTTGAGTCATCCCCTGCTTAACGGAAATATCGGCTTTAGCCGATTCTCCTTCTTTAACTTCAGGTAAAATAGCTACTTGTTCCCCTTCACTTTCTTCGTCTTTTTCGTTTTGATACAGAGCCTTCCATCCCATCTCTTTCTCTGTTCGTCCTTTAGTGACAAATTCTTGTTTTCCAACAGAAGTAATGATGACGGTTTCGTCATAAACATAATCAGTCATGAACATAGCCAGGGCGCTTTTTAAGATTTCGTAATACACTTCTTTTTCGTCAGACGAAAAAGTTTCAAACGCCTTAGTGTCAGGGACTTTTTCTGTTGGAATAATGGCGTAGTGATCGCTCACTTTCTCTGGATTTACATAGCGTTTAGAAGGCTGAAGCGAACGAATAGGAACATGAATGCCTAGACACTGTTGATATTGGTCCACATGCTTTTGTAAGTAGGTGTATTCTTCCTCGGTGATATATTGCGAATCGGTTCGAGGATACGATACATATCCTTTCTCGTATAAAGATTGCACAAGCTCCAATACTTTCGTTGGACTGAACTTTTTGGTTCGGTTGAGCTTGCTTTGCAGCGTTGATAAACTGTGCAGTTTCGGAGCTGGTGTTCGTTTTTCGCTGATTCGTACGCTCTTAATCACTGCTTGGTACGTCTGTTGCTCTTTCGTGATGTCGGGACTGACAGCTTCGTACAATTCATCGGGAGACGAAAAACGTTTGTTTAGTTTTCCTCGGTATGTTCCGTTCTTAACTGTAAACTGCCCCTCTAGTTCATAAAACGGTTCCGGCCGAAAGTGTTCAATTTCTTTTTGGCGATCGTAAATCAGTTTCAAAACGGGAGTCTGCACCCGTCCGACGCTAAATACATCCCGGATGCCCTTTTGCTGAAGAAGCAGCGTATAGAGCCGACTAGCATTCATTCCTACTAGCCAGTCGGCGATCTGTCTCGCCTGGGCTTCATGAAACAAATGGATGGTTTCTTTCCCGTCTTTCAGTTCAGAAAACCCTTTTCGAATGGCATTTTCGGTTAGAGATGATGTCCAAAAGCGCTTAATCCGTTTTTTCGAGCATCCGGCCATGAGGATAAGCAGACGAGCGATATTTTCTCCTTCCCTGGCTGGATCGGTCGCAATAATGATTTCATCAGCCTCTTTAAGCAGCTTCTTAACGGTTTGAAACTGTTTGGCTTTATCCTTCGACACTTTGTACTCAAACTGCCCAGGAATAATCGGCAAAGTGGCCAAGTCCCATTTTTTCCATTCCGGACGGTATTCCTCTGGCTCTTTCAGCTCGACTAGATGGCCAATTGCCCAGGTCACTGTTGCCCCGTTCGGAAATTCTTTACACGACTGAATAGAAAGAAAACCGTTTCCTTTGGTATGTGGAAACGGTGATGCGAGTTTTCGTGCCTGGTCGGGTTTTTCTGCAAGAATGACGATCATGAAAGCATCCCCCTATCGATTTCAAATTGGCAGCTCGTCGGCGATTTTCTGATTGCTTTCTTCTTGCTCTCCTTCGCTGTCATCGCTGAATTCGCTGAATTCTTCAATGATCTCCATTAAGTCCTCCTCGGTGATCTCATCTTCCATTTCATCGAATGCGTCTAATTCTTCCTCAATTTCATCTAAAATCGATTGTAGTTCTTCTGCTTCTCCCACTTCTTCGGATTCGTTTTCTTCATCTTCGTTTTCATCCTCAACGTTGCCAAGTAATACCCTCAATTCCTCTTCGGTAATCTCTTCGTCCTCTTCGTCTTCGTCAATCTTATTGATCTCATCGATCATTTCGTTAAGCAATACCACATCCGACTCTTCTAACTCTTGCTTGACTTCTTGGATGTCTTGGGCAGCCGAATCTTCTTCATCCCATACCCATTCTCCATTCCACAACGGCACAGTATATCCTAAACGGCTTCGGTATTTTTCATAGTTGCTCAATAAATCGCCGTAAATATCGAACTGCCACGCTTTTTCTAACTTCATCGGGTAAGCCCCAGATACGAATAAATAACAAGTGTTTTTGTCCATGTTCATAAGTTCGCCCGGCGTAATCAATGAGCGCTTTACATATTGCTCTGAAATGCTTTTGCTGCCTTCCTTACGTCCATAGGAAGCACTTTTCTGTTTGTGCTTCACCGTAGTCTCTCCGGCGAGTTCGCTAAAGTATTTCGCTGTTTTCGTGTCTTTCGTTCGCAGAAACAACTGAGTATCGTGGTTATTGATGATCGAACGAGCCATTTCCGGGCCATATCGTTTTTTGTCCTCTAGCTGTCCGATGTCCTGGATAATCGTCATCATGGCCATACCAAGTCCACGACAGGTTGCCAATACTCGCGGATATTTGTTGATCGTGCCGATGTTGGCGAATTCGTCCAACAGAAAGATAGTGGGAATCGGTAACTTCGAGTGATTCTTGTCAGCAATGTCGTACAGAACAGCGATCAACTGTTCAAAGAACGTGGCGGTCAATTGAACAAACGGGTTTTCATCCATGCGAATCTTGATGTACAAAACGGATTTTTCTTTCTGCAAGTCATGAAATTTAAAATCGCTCTTAGCAGTCATTTTTGCGATCTTTTGCATTGCGAAAATGGAGATTTGTTGCGCCAAGGTAGCCATAATGCCAGCTCTAGTGTTTCCACTGCTCATGTTTGCAAGGGTGAACATATGATACGCTGGATGGTCTGGGGACATATTTTTAATGATTTCATCCAAATATTCTTCATCTTTTCCTGCTCTCGCCACCATTTCAACGACATGGCGCATATTGGCCTTGTCTTTGTATTTTTCCTTCACGTACAGGATGAATGCTGACAGAAAGGCGACAGCTGATTCACTCCAGAAATCGCGTTTTCCTTCGTCAACCGAGTTAGAAGCGATCGTATTAGCAATTGCCCTAGCATCCTCATCATCCTCGACGTAGTCTAATGGATTGTATCGATCGCAATTGACGAAATTGATAAAGTCCACCTGATAGACTTTGTATCCTTGGTCCCTTTTGATCTGATGGGTAGCTTCATATATTTCCCCTTTCGGGTCTGTCACAATAATAGTTTCTTCCGTATGGTTAATCATGTTAGGAAAGACGAATGATTGACCTTTCCCAGACCCCGACGAACCAATGACCAAGACATTTCGGTTATCGATCGTCGTGTTTCTCGGAATGATGAGAAGTTCCCGTTTTTTTGGCACTTTGCCAACGATAATCCCTTTTTCCATCTGAAAAGCGTCAACAGGGTCTGTCGTATACGAGTTGTTTTTCGAGAACATCTTGCCGTCGATGACTTCATCCGGCGTTCCCCACCGGGAAGTTCCATGCAAGCCAAAGTCGCTAGCATATTCTAACTTCGGAACAATAATGGATGACCGAAAAGTGTATAGCAGCGCTGCTAAAATCACAAACGGAGCCAATGAGAAAACCGTTTTTAAGTTCTCTTCCGTGTAAACAAACGTGATTAACTCTTTCGGTCTTAATAAAATTTCTTTTAAGTCGCCTCCGTTCCCGATCATATAAAACAATCCCATCAGAACATAGGCAGCTATAACGGTCAACACAACACTAGCGAATATCGGCTTCCAGGCATCTTTTTTTAAGTTCATCGTGATTTCCTCTCCCCCTTAGCGTTCAAATTCTTGACCACGATATCTTCTGCGTTGCCGTTTCTTCGTTGGATCTTTCTCATATTTCTTGCGATCATTCGCTCGTTGCGCTTCTTCTATCGCTTCTAACAAGCCATCAGCCACATGTTGCCGGTATTGATACTCCATAATCTGCACTTCTGTTTCAGGTTTTGGCATACGTTCGAGTTTTTGTTGTTCGCTAACGTGGATACGGCGTAAATCTGCCTCAAGGTCTTTACTGCTTTCGCCGCGTTCCACCAGCTCATGCAACCGCAACAAAGCTGCCGTGTTCGTGATCGATACATCTCTGCCGTAATGCTCGCTCAAAATGGCTTGCAAGACGGCTTTGTTTTCCTCAAGCTCCTTGCTCATCTTTTCTTTTCTTAACATGCATTGCTCGATCTTCCGGCTCGCTTCAAAGGCCTGCTCAAAGTCTCTTACCTTCAACGCCTCCATGCGCTCTTTCGATTGCTTTTGAATCGTGCGATTCAAAACGAAGAGACTTTGATACATGTTTCGGGTTTGCTCCGCGAAGGTTGGCATCCGATGAGTCTCTTGCTCTTTCTTCGTCGCATAAGCAGGAATTTCACTCTCTGGCAGCACGCTTCCCGTGTCTTTAAAGTATTGGACGGCATGATATTTTTCCTCAATCCGGAAGTCAGCTCCGGCATGAGGATACAAGACTCGGAACTCTTCTTCTGTTAGCCGTTTTTGCACTTCCAGTGCTAATTCGGCTTTCTTCAGAACCGCTTCGTATTTGGTCAATTCGTTTTCAAAGGATTTCTCCATTTCTTTGAGTTGCGCGATTTTTTCTTTCAGCTGCTCGTTAAATTTGCCAGGATAGAAACCATATTGAATGACTTGTTTTGGTTCTTGCTGATACACATGATACGCCTTATTGATGACATTCTTAAGCGCTCGCAGCTTCAGCTGCTGGCTGTCGATTTTTTTCTTCCAATTGCCTTCGGCCAGATCATGATACACACGTCTTGCTACAGCAAAATCAACATACGATTTTGCTCGCTTGGCAACCAAAAGCAGTGATGCTTTTTCTACATCGTTTAGAGAAGCATTTTTGCGAATAGATTCGATCGTTTCATTGAGCGATTTTTCTTCTTGATAATCAGAAATGGATACAACTTTTTCTTTTTGTTTTAGTGCTTTTAGTTCTTGGTTGATGCGCTGAATTTCTTGATTTAGCTTTCCATAATAGGTAACTGGTTCATATGGTTTCCCTTGTTTCTCAGCTTCTCTTTTCATTCGTTGTTCGTATTGATATGCCTCACGAGAAAGACGAATTTGAGGCACTTTATCGATTCCTTGTTTCTCATAGCTTTCATGAGAAACGCGATCATCGATTCCTTTTTCTTTAAATTTTTCGTTGATCTTATCAGCGAAGTTTTTCCGCCATTTCAGCAGCGTTTCTTTATCATTCCAGTTGGTTAGATGAACAGATTTCCCATTCACTTTTTTGCGTTTCTGCCCCCACGTTCCATCCTCGTTAAACGGGCGCATGGTTAACATGATGTGAGCGTGTGGATTGTGTTTTTTATCACGGTGAATGGCGATATCTGCCACCATTCCTTCATCCGAAAAATTCTCTTTGCAGAAATCCAAAAGCAATTGTGTTTGCTCTTCATTGGTTAATTGTGTTGGAAGAGCAACAATGATTTCTCTGGCTAATTGAGCATTATGTTGTTTCTCTACTTTCTCGACTTCATTCCACAAGCGTTCGCGATTGTATACCCAATCAGGAGCATGTTTTGGCGCAAGAATATAAGTTTCCGGAGGAACGTCACGATGGCCGTATTTTTTCGTTAATCCATCCCGTTCTGAATACAATGCTTCTCCACTTCGATAGGCAGCACAAGCAACGGCTGAACGATCTGCTTTATTGATGATTTGTGTACGGAATAGAAAGTATGCCATCGTCATTCCTCCTTTCTTAATTTTTTTAGCCCCTGCGGGTCATTTGTCGAAGACAAACTTTTTATCGAGCGAAGCGAGTTCCCATTTACCCCTGAAAGGGGTATAAATGGGCACTCATTTCATTCGTGACTTCATTATACCACAATTTTCTTATTTTGGATAGACATAAAATTCCTCATCATGTAAAATATTCTTAAGAAATATTCAAAGAAGAAAGGATGAATGAAATGGCAAGAAAAGACCCTTTGTCCAGAGCACAAGAGATTGAGGAACAGATCAAAAAATTGCAGGAGAAGCAGCGAAAATACATCGAGCAAGCTCAAAGAGAAATCGGTCAGTATCTAATGGAAACGTGGGATATTGAAGATATCGAGCAGGCGAAATTGTTGATTGACAAATTCAAAGAAGAAGCAAAAAAATATTTCGATAGTGCTCAAAACACGGAGGGATCCAATGGACAAAAAACGTCCGATCAGTGATCTGCAAAAACGAATTGAACAACTGGAAGAAAGAAAACGACAAATATTAAGATTGGCAAAAGAACGTGAACGTAAAAAAAGAGCGCATCGGTTGATACAAACCGGCGCACTAGCGGAAAAGTACTTTGAATTGGAACACTTGACAATCCCAGAACGAGAAGAATTGTTTAAGATTTTCGCGAACTACATTAATGAAAAAAAGCCGGATAAATTTAAGAAAAAAGAATAAGGAGGCCACAGTTAATATGGACTCCCGAGATCACATCAACCAAAGTTTGTATGAGATACTTGAAGAGATTTTGGAAAAGGCTAAACGGTCACG